>CAYGTC010000008.1:0-118438 GCA_964352735.1 uncultured Alcanivoracaceae bacterium
TGAATAAAAACAGCAAAAACAATATGAAACAGGAGTTTCATGCATAGCCATGTTCTGAAAACTAATGGTTTATTATCATCAAATAAAACATCAACTTCTAGCATTTCTGGAAATGTTCACAGTAGAAAAACTTTTTCTGATGATTGGCAATGGTCAACCCGGGATGGCGGTAATGGTACTGAAACAGTTGCTGGGAATTTTTACACAACCTGTAATGCGAGTGCTTCTTTTGATTACTTTTCTTGGGTTAATAATGCAGGAGTCGGTTCATGTTTTCAATACGCTGGTGGCACAATAACTACCACTGTTGCTGGAGCTACGACTGCTATATTAGGGCAGTGTCAAGACATACATATGGCCTGTGATGGAGCGCCTTTACCCGTAGAGTTGATCAAATTTGAAGTTGAATAAACCTTAACTTGTAACAACACTCACTTTTACCCACAGTGACATGTACCTATGATTAAACTTTCTTAAACGCATGCTATACCGATTCCTGCCTTAGCGGGAATGTTTGTATTTGGTTAAATAAAAGATTCTTACCATTGAGGGTATAATGATACTCATATGATTTCAAATATTGTCCTATTGAATAAATATCCACACAGATCTGTGTTATTATGTATTGTCTATCACGACACATAAGCCACTAAAATATTCATTTGAAATTTTGCTGATGTCAAAGGCAGATCTACAAAATGAAATCAATAATCATTCAAAAGAGATGCTCATGATAAACACAAACAATTTCCTAATTTATATAGGCCTTCTTAGTTCAATATTTATCACGGCTTCTGCACAAGAACCTTATCAACGGCCTGATTACAGGCTACCGGTAGCCAATTTCGAAAAAGATAATAAGGGTTTTTATGTCAATAAATCTGATGAATTTTATTTGAAGTACATGTGGCAGTCTTTTGTGGCATTAAATTGGCCAAATAGTGAAATAAAACGTGATGCACCTAGCAAGTCAAGTCAATTACCTGCGAGTCAATCACCTGTTGTATGGGAAACCTATCCACAACCGCAAGAAGTGTTTTTATTGCCAAGCCAATGGGGAAATTATCCAGACTGGGAAAATATTCCTGATTTACCAGCAGGCATGACTGTTAAAAAAATTAAAGCACTATGTCGTGGGTTCTCTGAAAAAAAAGACATTGTCTTATATGATATCAATCAACCAAATATTAATATTAGGATGGGTGCTGTGGCGCCATTAATAGATCAGCATGGTCGGTATGTCAGATACCAAGTGACGATGAATCGTAGTTATTTTGATTATGTAAGAGAAAACCAATATTATGATGCAAATGTTCAGCAGGAAGCCGTTAATGTCAGTAGAGAAGGGCAGTTTTTGGGATTCAAACAAAAACCCGAAGGCGCGTTTGTGCCATTGCCCATAGATCATAAAAAAACGCCAGGTATGGTTGAGACTAAAGCGGCTTGGCGAATACTTGATGCCCAATTGGATGATCCGTCTCGATACTATACCCGACCAGCTTATATTCTAAGTTCTGATAAAACAACCTGTAATAAAGCGCCAATTGGTGTTGGATTGGTCGCTTTACACATACATAGAATTACGCGTTTAAGCCATGTAGCATCAACTTTTGAGCAGGTTGATAATGTTAATATTCTTGATCCAGAGACTCCTGATAATATTCACCCCTCATTAAATCCAGGTATCAGTAACTTGGCTCAACAAAATATTTGGCCTCCCTATGGAAATCGAGGCTTTTCTGGCCCATTACCATCATTAATTACAGCTAAAAGTACATTGTCGCCAAGGCAGTTAAGGCAGCCCAATAATATTTCAAGAGCCACAGAAATTCCCCCGGCTGTAAGAGCCATGAATCGTGAATTTCAAGGTAAATATAAAAAATCTGTATTGCGTTACTATCAAATGATCAATGTGCAACACGTAAAGTCTGAGTGTCAAGTAAAGTTATCTGATGATTTTTCTGCACCTATGATTTGGCAGCCTTCTACATGCCCGCAACCGAATACTCATCGCCTCATCAATGCTGCGTTGGAGTCATATACGCAATTGATTAACCCATTTACTGATCAACCCTATAATTACAGTTGTAGAGATTGCCATTCACAGGCAAGACCATGTGGGTTTACTGATGAATTGAGCAATGCATTAACTTTTAAACCTGAATTCATGGTGATGAGTTATTTATTGAGCAAGGCAAAGTTTGCAGGTCAATTAAAGCCGGTCAGTGATTATTCTTGTAATAATCCGGCAACACAACCTTTTCATGATTGAGAAGACAAAAGCCTAATGAATTTAATCATTATTTGAAACCTCTGCATAAGTCTGGGTCTTTGGAAAAAAAATGAGCTTTTCAAACTTTTTTACATGATTCACGACTTATGCAGGGGTCTCTATTACTTAAAGTTATGGTTATTTAGGAAATGGCCGCTATTGTTGGTTTTTAGAATATTCATTGTTTGATCGACTGAAATTTTGAATACCTTGAAATAAGTGACTTTTTTCAGCTATCACTGAATATAAAATCACTCTAAGGCTTGATATTTTATTTCTCGCCCATACTTAGTTTCCTTATTATTTTTTTGTTTATTAAGTATTTATTAAGAAACAAAAGTTAACACAATCCCAACATTTTATTAACGATTTAAATCGTATAATAACATTATTTAATCAGGTAAATTTAAATGGTAGACCAAATTTTTTATTTATTATCCGCAGTATTGTTAGGTACCGTGATCGGTGCCCTCATTATGTATTTTGTCTCAAATAACAAAAACAAAGACAACGACCCTAAGGCGGCCATTGCTGAAGTTGAAAATAAGTTAAATGCCTATCAAGAAGATGTGTCCAATCACTTTGAGGAAACCGCAGATTTGATTGACGATTTAACCCAAAGCTACAAAAAAGTCTTCGACCATATGAGTAAAAGCGCCAAGCAATTGATGAGCGATGAGCAAATTCAATTGCAAATAGAAAAGCGAAAAGGCAACAAAGTTACTTTGGCATTTTTAAATGAAGAAGAAGAGACGAAGGATAATGAAACTGAAGTTGAAGCTCAAGAAGGTCAAAATGAATCGGATCAAAATGGCTCTGAATTGAATGATGAAAACATTAAAGAACAGCAAGAATTTAATGAGCAAGACATAACAACTCAACATTCAGGTGATCAAAATGACGACTCAAACTCGGAAGAAATTTCTGAGGCTGATGATGGACATATATCACCTGATAAGAGTGCGGAAAATACTACAGCAAAAGGTGTTTAGTCGCTTGTTTTCAGACATGACTATTAATTAGATCAAATGGGCCATTTTATGTGGCCTATTTTTTTATTTAAATTGTAATATTATTCTAAAAACCATGTCTTTTGTTTTAGATTGTTGTGAATAAAAATGTTATAATGTAGCGCGAAAAATTCTTCGTATTTATTATCATTCGATAGGAAATCACATTATTTAGACTAAATATAAAATCCATACCAAGGGGACGCATAATGTTAGAAAAAATCAATATGTATATTGATGGAAAGCCTGTTGTCAGTGAATCTGATCAATGGTTAGATGTAACCAATCCAGCAACTCAGGATGTTTTGTATCAAGTGCCAATGGCTACCTCGTCAGAGGTTGAGTCAGCAATTGCTTCTGCTAAGGCAGCATTTGAGACATGGAAAGATGTGCCTGTACCTGCCAGAGCTCGTATGGTTTTGCAATATCAATATTTGTTGAAAAAACACCACGATGAAATTGCTGAAATATTGGCTGAAGAAACTGGCAAAACCTTCGAAGATGCCAAAGGAGATGTATGGCGTGGAATTGAGGTTGCTGAACACGCGGCTAATGTTGCATCAATGATGATGGGCGAATACGTTGAAAATGTAGCCAATGGTATTGATACTTACTCAGTTATTCAACCATTGGGTGTTTGCGTCGGAATTACACCTTTTAATTTTCCAGCAATGATTCCATTGTGGATGTTTCCATTGGCAGTTGTTTGTGGCAATACTTTTGTATTGAAACCATCGGAACAAGATCCAAAAACACCAATGATTTTGGCTGAATTGTTTTATAAGGCAGGTTTTCCAAAAGACGTTTTACAAGTGATTCATGGTGGAAAAGATCAAGTTAACCAATTATTAGAGCATGAAGATGTTCAAGCCATATCTTTTGTTGGCTCGGTTGCAGTGGGTGAACACATTTATCGTACTGGAACTAAAAACTTGAAACGTGTACAAGCTTTTACTGGTGCAAAAAATCATTTGGTGGTGATGCCAGATGCCAATAAAAATCAAGTGGTTAATGGCATTGTTGGAGCGGCATGTGGTGCAGCTGGTCAAAGATGTATGGGAATTTCTGTCTGTGTATTGGTTGGTGAAGCCAAGCAATGGCAAGATGACATTAAGACAGCAATGGAAAAAATCAAACCAAATTATTGGAAAAACGAAGAATCCGCTTATGGCCCATTGATCAACCCTCAAGCCAAAGTTAGGGTAGAAGGACTCATCAGTCAAGGTGTCGAAGATGGCGCTACATTATTATTGGACGGTAGAAATTATAAAGTAGAAGGGTATGAAAACGGTAACTTTGTTGGGCCTACATTATTTACAGATGTGACCGTTGATATGTCAATTTACAGTAACGAAATTTTTGGACCTGTGCTATGTTTAATGTATGCTGATACACTAGAGGATGCGATTAAATTGATCAATGACAACCCTTATGGTAATGGTACATCAATATTTACCAACTCAGGTGCTGCAGCTAAGAAATTTCAACATGAAATCAAAGTTGGACAGGTTGGAATCAATATCCCAATTCCTGTGCCTTTGCCTTTCTTTTCATTCACAGGTTGGAGAAAGTCTTTCTATGGTGATCAACATGCCTATGGGAAGCAGGCGGTAAGGTTTTACACTGAAACAAAAACGGTTACCTCGCGTTGGTTTGAAAGTGATATTCCTGATGGACATGCACCTAACTTGTCTATCAATCTTAAATAAATTGTCACTGGTAACATTTTATCATTAAAGAGGATAGAAAATACGTTGTACCTCTTCGTGAGGTGCAACGTTAAGATATAACGTTAATAATCAAATAAAATTTCATCTTATGCTAGATGGATAAATCATTAATATTATGCATCATTTTGCATAATAAAGTTAAACAAATAAGAAACATGGGGACAACATGAATTTTAATTTAACAGAAGATCAAGTGGCATTTAAACAAGCTGCAAAAGAATTCGCTGAAAAAGCCATGGCGCCACATGCGGCCAAGTGGGACAGTGAATCCATCTTTCCAATTGATGTTATAAAAAGTACCGGAGAATTGGGTTTTTTAGGGTTATATTCACCTGAAGCATATGGTGGATTAAATTTATCCCGTCTTGATAGTTCAATCATTTTTGAAGAAATGTCTCAACATTGTACTTCTACAACAGCCTACATGACCATTCATAACATGTGTACCTGGATGGTTACCAGTTTTGCGAATGATGATTTGGCCGCAGAATGGGGACCTAGATTAACTTCTGGAGAACTATTGGCATCCTATTGTTTAACAGAACCTGGTTCTGGCTCAGACGCAGCTTCAATGAAGACCACTGCTAAATTAGACGGTGATGACTATGTTATTAATGGCAGTAAAACCTTTATTTCTGGAGCTGGTTCGACTGACGTCTTGGTATTGATGGCAAGAACTGGAGAGGCTGGGCCTAAAGGGATCTCATGTTTCTTGGTGCCGGCAGATTTAGCTGGTATTATTTATGGAAAAAAAGAAGAAAAGATGGGTTGGAATTCTCAACCAACACGTTTAATTACATTTGAAAATGTAAGAATTCCAGCACGTTTCTTAATTGGAGAAGAAGGCAAAGGTTTTAATTTTGCCATGAAAGGTTTGAATGGTGGTCGCATCAATATTGCGTCTTGTTCTCTTGGAACCGCACAAGCCTCATTAAGAGAGGCGCAACACTATATGCTTGAACGCAAACAATTTGGAAAACCATTGGCTGCTTTTCAATCATTGCAATTTAAAATTGCTGACATGGCAACTGAGTTGATAGCAGCACGACAAATGGTCAGATTGGCCGCTTTTAAACTGGATAATAAAGACCCCAATGCCAGCGCCTATTGCGCTATGGCCAAACGTTATGCAACGGACGTGTGCTTTAATATATGTGATGAAGCGTTACAGATACATGGTGGTTATGGTTATATCAAAGAATACCCTCTGGAACGTCACGTAAGAGATACCCGTGTACATAGGATATTAGAGGGAACCAATGAAATTATGCGCTTGATTATCTCACGAAAAGTTTTAGTAGAAGGTGCTATTGAGGTTATTCAGTAATGTCTGATCAAGTGATTTTTGAAATATTAAAAGGGCACAGCGGTCATATTGGACACATTACATTAAATAATCCAAAAGCATTGAATGCTTTAAATGTTGAGATGATAATTGCGTTCCAAAAAGCTTTGGATGCTTGTGAAAATGATCCACAAATAAAGGTTGTTTTTATTGAGGGAAGCGGTGAAAAAGCTTTTTGTGCCGGTGGTGATGTGGTTGGTCTTTATCATTCGATGAAAGCTACTGAAGCTGCAGAAATTCCAAAAGGCGCTGCAGATTTTTTTACTCAAGAGTATCAATTGGATTATAGATTGCACACATTCAAGAAACCGATAATTTCATGGGGTGATGGCATTGTTATGGGAGGAGGCATTGGCCTTGCTGCGGCTTGTTCGCATCGCATCGTGACAGAAAAATCCATGTATGCCATGCCAGAAGTTACCATTGGGTTGTATCCAGATGTTGGTGCATCCTGGTTCTTTAATCGTATGCCAAATAATATCGGTTTATTCTTGGGTTTAACTGGTGCAAGAATCAATGCAAGTGATGCCATATTTGCTAAATTGGCTGATGATTTCCTATTGAACGAAGATAAAAGTGATCTATTAAAGGCATTGAGTCAACTTGAGTGGAAAAAGCCTCATGAAGATGTTAATCGAATTATTCAATCGATTTCGAGTGAAAGAAATGAACAAAGGCCTGTCAATAATTTAAGAAACAACTACGATGAGATTAATGCCCTTTTAAGAGGAGACAATTTGACTGCAGTGGTTGCAAAAATGCTCAATGCTCAACCTGAAAATCAATGGATGAAGTATGCAAAAAAAGGCTTTATTAAAGGCTGTCCTACGACCTATTGTTTGGTATTTGAACAAATAAAGCGCGCCAAACATATGAGTCTGAAAGATGTTTTTAAAATGGAGTTAATCATGTCTACAAGATGTGCAATGAATGGTGATTTGCAAGAAGGCATCAGGGCATTATTGATTGATAAAGATGGAAGTCCTCAATGGACATATAATGCTGTGGAGTCGATAGAAGAGTCATTTATTAACAACTTTTTTATGGCCCCATGGAATGAAAATCACCCATTGGCTGATTTATAGCAATACACAATAAATTAGATTAAAGCGATCACCGCAATATTCATTGATGGCTAGACTTTAAGCCAATAATAATGTTTTTTGGTGCTCGAAAATACCACGAAAAATCATGGAATGAAACCTGACTGAATGCATGACGCTTATTAATACGGATTTTTTTCGAAAATAAACTACGAGAATACTATATGAACCTTTTTGAAACCATAGATAAAACTGAACATGAAGAAATCATCTATTGTCACAACAAAGATGCAGGATTAAAAGCCATCATCGCCATTCATAACACCACTCTTGGACCAGCGTTGGGTGGTTTGAGAATGTATCCATATGCAACTGAAGAACAAGCGCTCACAGATGTATTGAGGCTTTCACGGGGTATGACCTATAAAGCTGCTGTATCAGGTTTAAATTTAGGTGGTGGTAAATCAATCATCATAGGAGACCCTAAAAAAGATAAATCAGAGGCTTTGTTCAGAGCTTTTGGTCGTTTTATGGACTCTTTAGGTGGCCGTTATATTACCGCTGAAGATGTAGGAATAGATGTGAATGACATGGAATATGTTTATCAAGAAACTGAAAATGTCGTTGGGGTTCATCAGATGCATGGAGGATCAGGCGATCCATCTCCTTTTACAGCTTATGGAACACTACAAAGTATCAAAGCCAGTTTAGAGAAAAAGTATGGCAATCAAAATATAGTTGATTACTCATATGCCATTCAGGGCGTTGGTCATGTTGGATTAGAATTGGTCAAGTTGATTCATGCCGAAGGCGGTAAAATGTTTGTAACAGATGTTAATCAGGAAGTGCTGACGATTTGTAAAGAGCAGTATGGCTGTGAAGTGGTTGGGCTGAATGAAATTTATTCAGTTGATGCCGATGTTTATTGCCCATGTGCATTGGGTGGTACAGTCAATGATGATACCATTGATCAATTTAAATTTGGCATTGTCTGTGGCAGTGCTAATAACCAATTATTAGAAAATAGGCATGGTGATGAGTTAGAAAATCGCGGCATCATTTACGCTCCAGATTATGCAGTAAATGCAGGCGGTTTGATGAATGTTTCGATTGAACTGGAAGGGTATAATCGCGAAAGAGCTGTACGAATGACGCGTAATATTTATTATAATATTTCCAATATTTTTAAAATTGCTGAACGTGATAACATTCCGACTTGGCAAGCCGCTGATCGTATGGGTGCAGAAAGAATTGCAATGATTGGTAAAATTAAACAACCTTACATGAATCAGAAAAAAGTGATATATTCAGGTAGAGTAAGAAATAATAACGGCGATAAATAGAGAGAGAAAACATGCACACAGATGTATATTTAGGTGAAGAAATTGAATTATTGCGCGATACTGTTAGGAGTTTCGCTGATGAAGAAATTGCTCCCAGAGCTGAAAAAATTGATCAGGATAATGTGTTTCCACATGATTTATGGAAAAAAATGGGGGCATTGGGCTTGCATGGTATTACTATTCCAGCTGTTTATGGTGGAACAGAAATGGGTTACTTGGCTCATTTGGTGGTGATGGAAGAGATTTCTCGAGCTTCTGCATCTGTGGGTTTGTCATATGGAGCCCACTCTAATCTTTGTTTGAACAATTTATACAAACACGCGAATGAAGAACAAAGACAAAAATACATAGAAAAACTATGTACTGGCGAATTTGTTGGTGCTCTCGCTATGAGTGAACCTGGAGCAGGCTCTGATGTAGTGGGTTCAATGACTTGTCGAGCTGAATTTGATGGAAAAAACTGGATTGCCAATGGCAATAAAATGTGGATCACCAATGGTCCTGATGCAGATGTATTGATCGTTTATATGCGAACTGCTGATAAATCGGTTGGTTCTAAATGCATGACAGCTTTTATTATAGAAAAAGGCATGAAAGGGTTTTCAACAGCGCAAAAGTTAGATAAGTTAGGGATGCGCGGCTCAAACACTTGTGAGTTGGTTTTTGAAAATTGTGTGATTCCTGCTGAAAACATTCTCGGTGAAGTTAATAACGGTGTCAGTATTTTGATGAGTGGCTTAAACACTGAAAGATTGGTTTTATCAGGTGGACCGATTGGTATTATGCAATCTGTCATAGATATCGCGGTTCCTTATACTGCGCAACGTAAACAGTTCAGTAAAGACCTTGGACAGTTCGGTTTGATGCAAGGAAAAATTGGCGAAATGTATACCAAACTCCAGGCCAGTAAATATTTTGCCTATGGCATAGCAAAAAATTATGATTCTAAAGTTGAATCACGATTGGATCCAGCCGCTTGTTTGTCATTTTCGTCACGCAATGCTGTTGATGTGGCCTTAGAAGGCATTCAAGTTTTAGGTGGTAATGGTTATATTAATGAATACCCAACTGGACGATTATTAAGAGATGCCAAATTGTATGACATTGGTGCTGGCACCAATGAGATTCGATTGATGTTAATCGGAAGAGAGCTTTATAAAGAAGCAAAAGAATACGCTTAAGTTTAATCAGAGAAAAAATTATGAGTAATGTATATATAGTTGGTGCAAAGCGCACAGCCATAGGTTCCTTTCAAGGGCAATTTTCCAACACACCTTCGACACAATTGGGAGCTGCTGCGATCAAAGCAAGTATTGAACAAGCCCAGATTTCCGATATAGATGAAGCCTTTATAGGCTGTGTTTTGCCCGCAGGATTGGGCCAAGCACCGGCCAGACAAGCGGTATTGGGCGCTGGATTAGATAAGTCGGTCACCTGTACAACTGTTAATAAAGTGTGCGGTTCAGGTATGAAAACTGTTATGTTGGCTCATGATATCATCAAAGCAGGGTCAGCTCAAACAGTTGTTGCTGGTGGTCTTGAGTCCATGACAATGGCACCATACTTACTGACTAAAGCACGCTCGGGTTATCGAATGGGGCATGCACAAACATTAGATCACATGTTTTATGATGGTTTACAAAACCCTTATGATAACAATATGATGGGCGTTTTTGCAGAGTCATGTGCTGATAAATATACTTTCAGCCGTGAAGCACAAGATGCTTATGCTGCAGATTCAGTTAAAAGATCTATGGCGGCTATGGAATCAGGAGCATTTGATGAAGAAATTACCGATGTGACTGTGATTAATAGAAGAGTAGAAACCATTATCAATAAAGACGAGGAACCGCCGCGTTGTAATGTGGATAAAATTCCTTCTCTGCGCCCTGCATTTAGAAAAGACAATGGCACAGTTACCGCGGCCAATGCTTCTAAAATATCTGATGGAGCCGCGGCTGTGGTTATTGCAAATGAAGCCATTGTTGAAGAAAGGGGTTTAAAGCCATTGGCTAAAATTATTGGGCACAGTACTTTTGCTCATGAACCGGAGTGGTTTACTACCGCGCCTGTTTCTGCCATTGGAAAACTGATGAATGACTTAGATTGGTCGGTAGAAGATGTTGATTTGTTTGAAATTAATGAAGCCTTTGCTGTAGTGACTATGGCAGCCATGCAAGAACTCAATATTCCTCATGATAAAGTCAATATTCATGGTGGTGCATGTGCTTTGGGTCATCCAATTGGGGCATCTGGAACACGTATTTTAGTGACATTAATTTATGCTTTAAGACAAAAAGGGTTAAAAAGAGGCATCGCTTCTTTGTGTATTGGTGGTGGGGAAGCTACTGCTATTGCCATAGAAATAGTTTAAAAATATCATAAGATTTCAAGGTGTTTTTTGCCATATCCAGGTATTTAATCTGTTAGAGCTGAAGAGAAAATACCATTCCTTAACGATGAAAGATAAATTTTTGAATGTTTCAACTTAATTCGCGAATTGTGTAAGTTTTTTTAGTTAACACATACTTAAAAACCTTATAAAGGTGACTCATAAACATAAATATGAGTCACCCTTTTTTATGCTGGATTATGATTAAAGATAAGTATTAACCCGAATATTTCATCAATACGGTAAAAAAGTTGATTTTATCTATGAAAAACATGGAGTTAAACGAATTTTATAGAAGTACACTTTGTACCTGAATGGTTTTATGAAAAAAATGACCGCATATCTTGAATGAAATCGCTTCAAAGCCATGAATAACTGACATTGGAGGGATGTTTTTCCAATCTACTTTGCCATTTTAACCCTAGAATCCATTCTATGATGAAATATTCGGTTTAATTGCCTGGTTACTTAAGGCCGTTATTTGTGATATCATCTTTGATGATTTTAATATTAGTTAATTTTCTATGCTAAAACTGACAATAACCAAACCAGATGATTGGCACATTCACTTAAGAAATGGTCAAGTGCTGGCAGACACAGTAAGAGATGCAGCGCGCCAATTTGCCAGAGCCATCATCATGCCCAATTTAGTGCCGCCAGTTACTACAGTTGAGATGGCAAATGTTTATCGAAGACAAATAGTGGACAGGGTGCCTTCAGGTTACCATTTTAATCCATTGATGACACTTTACTTGACAGATCACACAAGTACAGGTGATATCAAAGCTGCAATGAAAACCGATTATGTTAAAGCCTGTAAACTCTATCCCGCTGGGGCAACCACCAACTCTGAATCTGGTTTAACAAACATCAAAAATGCATATCCCGTGTTTGAAGCAATGGAAAAATACGGTATGCCATTATTAATACATGGTGAAGTAACTGACAATAATATTGATATTTTTGATCGTGAGAAAGTCTTTATAGATCAAATATTAAAACCCTTAACCGAATCATTCCCAGCATTGAAAATTGTGTTAGAGCACATCACGACCAGTGATGCAGTTGATTTTGTCAACAGCAGTAAGAGCAATATAGCTGCGACGATTACAGCACATCACTTGCTGAATAATCGCAATGATATGTTGGTTGGTGGCATTCACCCACATTTGTTTTGCTTGCCAATTTTGAAACGTCAACAGCATCAGCAAGCGCTCATTACTGCTGCAACATCTGGATCGCATCAATTTTTTCTTGGCACAGACAGTGCTCCTCATGCGCAACATATGAAAGAGTCTGCATGTGGTTGTGCGGGTTGTTATACAGCCTATTCAGCCATTGAGTTATACGCAGAAACTTTTGATGAAGCCCAATCATTAGATAAACTAGAAGGATTTGCCAGCTTTTATGGTGCAGATTTTTATGGTTTGCCACGAAATGAAAAATCCATAACTTTAATAAAAAAATCTTGGCGGATGCCTGAATACCTGAATTTTGGAACCGATAAAATCATTCCTTATCGAGCAGGTGAGTTGATACAGTGGCAAGTCAAATAAAAAACGAGTAAGCCTGAGTTCTATGATTGTTGTCAATACAATTGATCTTCTCAAATTCTTTCCAATTACCGCCAGTTCATATTGAAAATTGTTCTAAATATATGAGGGCAAAGGTTTGGGTTAGCTTTTACCATTGTGGTATTTATCATGTTTGCAAAGATCATCGATATGAAAATTGTCTTTGAAGCGATTTTTTATCCAATCTATTTTGCCATTTTCACCCTAAAATCCATTCTATGATCAAATATTCGGGTTAGCTATTTTTAAACAGTTGCATTGAATAATTTCTAACCGTGGTGCTATTTTAATTAAATTGTGCATTTACATTGCCACCTTTAGGACAATGGTTTCATATTTTAAGGTAAATGCGTTAAAATTTACGGTTCGCGTCCAATTCATGTTAATTGTCATGAGGCATTTTATCCATTTAGAATTTTGGACTTAACTCATTAGCAGAATTTACTAACCATGAAATTTACACTGAATAAAACAGATAAAAAAATCACAGCAGCAAGAAGAGGGCAGTTAACCTTTGAAAGAGGCTCTGTTCAAACACCATGTTTTATGCCTGTTGGCACTTATGGAACCGTTAAAGGCATGACACCAGAAGACGTTAAATCCACGGGTGCAGAAATCATTTTAGGCAACACATTCCATTTGATGCTGCGACCTGGCACTGAAGTCATAGAAAAGCATGGAGATCTACATGATTTTATGCACTGGGATAAACCCATATTAACTGACTCTGGCGGTTTTCAAGTGTTTTCGTTGGCAAAAAGCCGTAAAATAACTGAAAAAGGCGTCACTTTTGCTTCTCCTGTAAATGGTTCAAAAGTGTTTATGGGACCGGAAGAATCTATGGCGGTTCAAACTAAATTGGGTTCAGATATCGTTATGATTTTTGATGAATGCACACCTTATCCTGCTGATTTTGATGTGGCTGCGGATTCCATGCGATTGTCTCTACGTTGGGCTAAACGTTCCCGACAGGCCTTTGACGATAACAATAATTCCAATGCTTTGTTTGGTATAGTACAAGGTGGAATGCATGATGAGCTTCGCAAAGAATCGGCTCAAGCATTGGTTGAAATTGGTTTTCATGGTTATGCTATTGGAGGTTTGTCTGTAGGAGAACCAAAAGACTTAAGAGAACAAGTATTAAAAACCACGGCCCCATTATTGCCTGAAAATAAGCCCAGATACTTAATGGGCGTTGGAAAGCCTGAAGATATTATTGAGGCGGTGAAATTGGGTGTTGATATGTTTGATTGTGTGATGCCAACAAGAAATGCCAGAAATGGTCATTTATTTACTTGGAATGGCGTCATTAAAATTCGCAACGCTCAGTATGAATTTGATACCAAGCCTCTAGATGAACAATGCGGATGTTATACCTGTAAAAATTATACTCGCTCTTATTTACGTCATTTGGATAAATGTCGTGAGATATTGGGGTCACATTTGAATACCATTCATAATTTGTATTTTTATCAAGATTTAATGGAGCACATTCGTAAGGCTATTGAGCAAGATAAATTTCAAGATTTTTGTGAACAATATTATGCCAATATTAATTAGCAATTGTATTGGTCAGTGTGGTTCAAACAAGTTGATTTTAGAACGAAATGATCGATTGCACGATGGAATAATGAGAGTTGATGATTGTTAACATTTGTTTTTATGGTCTTAGTTGGTTTTTTTTAAAGCCATATAATCCTTTTAAATCAATATAGTATATAAGTTTTACTAAGTGGATTACTAAATGAAACCACTGTTTTTTATTTTTTTCCGATTTGTAGTATTTTCTAATTTAATTATAATGCGCACTACGAGTTGTAATTATAAAAAATATTGGAGAGAAAAAAATGAAAAAACAAAAAGTTTTAGTTGTCGCTATCGCCCTTTCTTTAGGTCTTTCAGCATGTAAACCAGTTAATCGTGATACAGTGGTATCAGCGGATAACTCAAATGAAGTGAAAAAACTCAGAGCTAAGTTAGAAACACAAAATAATGAGTTGTCTCGAGTCAAAGGGTTATTACGAGACAGTGAAAGACAGGTGCAATCATCTGCAAATATTAATAGTAACATCAGCAATACTGATGATATGTTGCCTCCAAATGCTAAAGCTGGAGAATGTTATTCACGGGTCTTAATTCCTGCAACATACAAAACCATGAGTAAAGATGTTTTGACCAGACGCGCTTCATCTAAAATCGAAGTTGTTCCTGCTACTTATACGACTGTTGAAGAAAGAATCATCGTTAAAGAGGCTGGTGAAAAAATACAAACGATCCCAGCAGAGTATGATTGGGTAGAGGAGCAAGTCTTAATATCTGCTGAATCTCAAATGCTTAAGAGTTTTCCTGCTGAATATGGTACTGAAACAGAAGAAGTCCTGGTTAAACCAGCTTATTCAACATGGAAGAAAGGACGCGGTCCAATTGAAAAACTAGACAATAGCACTGGGGAAATCATGTGTTTGGTAGAAGTACCTGCAGAATACAAAACAGTAACTAGAAGGGTCGTAGTCAGAGAGGCCAGAACAGAAACTGAAACAATCCCAGCTGTTTATAAAACCATCAAAAAGAAAGTAATGGTTAAGTCGCCACAAGTTGTCAGAACAGCAATTCCTGCAGAATATGATACGATTAAGGTGAAAAAAGTTGTGACTCCACCTAGAGAAAATATTATCGAAATTCCAGCTGTTTATGATACTGTTGTTCAACAAGAACAAGTAACTTCAGCTGAAATGCAATGGCGTCCAATTCTTTGTGAAACCAATACAACAAAAGATATTGTTGTCAAAATTCAAAGAGCATTAGACAAAGCGGGTTATAACCCAGGTGATATTGATGGCGTATTGGGTTCATCAACCATATCAGCTTTAAGTGCATTCCAAGCTGATAATGGTATGGCTACTGGACAATTGACCATGAGTGCTATTAAAAAATTAGGTGTTTTGTAATTTGAAATACTAGAAATCTGATGACCTGACAAAGGGTTGTTACGATGCATTATAAAAGCTTAAGTTGATTTTATATTAACTTGAGCTTTTTTTATGTGTTTCCAAAAACCAATTAAATTATTCCTTTGTAATATTTACAAACCATTAATGGTCTGATAGCCTAACCCGAATATTTCATCATAAAACCATTCAGGTACACAGTGTACTTTTACAAAAATCGTTTAACTCCATGTTTTTTATGGATAAGATCAACTTTTTTACCGTTTTGATGAAATATTGGTGCTAAGTTGTTTTTTAAGCAGCGACTGAGAAGTGAGGCTATTGTTAGCAGTGATGGTCTCAATTATATTGATTACTATTTCTATAGGGTCTATTGCTTATCATTATTCATTTAAAAGAGATTAATTTATGAAAATTATAAAAAATATGATACTTGCTGCGGCATTATCAACTTCAATAGTGGCTACTGCACAAGAGCAAACTAAACTCTCGTGGGAGTCACTTAAATTGGCAGATGGTTTATATATGTTATCAGGTGTTGGTGGCTTTACAGGTGGTAACTTAGGCTTATCCATTGGTGATGATGGGGTCATTCTGATTGATGATGGTATGCCTTCATCTTTGAAAATAATGCAAGAAGCGATCGCTAAGATTACCGATAAGCCTATTGATTTTTTATTCAATACTCATGTACATGGGGATCATGCAGGTAATAATAAAACTTTGGGTAAAGCCGGTGCTCATATAGTAGCGCATAAAAATTTAAGAAATCACATGTTGACCAAAGGCGTTGGTAAAAACCCTGATGGAAGCATCATAAAAGCTGATCATGATGCTTTACCAGTCATTACATATGCAGATAGTTTAGATTTTCATCTGAATGGTGATACTGCCCATATTTTTCATCTGGCCAAGGCCCATACTGATGGGGATACCGCTGTATACTTCAAACAAGCCAATGTTTTACATATGGGAGATGTTTTTTTTAATAAAATATTTCCATATATAGATGATGCCAGTGGAGGTAGTTTAGATGGTTATATTCAATCCCAGGAAAAAGCCTTAACACTGATTGATGAGGGCACAAAAATCATTCCTGGACATGGTCCAGTGGCATCTAAATCTGATTTGTTGGCATCTGTTATGATGTTAAAAGATGTTAGAAAAATAATTCAAGCACTGGTTCATCAGGGGAAATCTGAAGAACAAATTCTAAAAATTAATCCATTAGAAGAAAAATATGGTAAGTGGTCATGGGGCTTTATTGATACCGAAAGGATGACTAAGCAAGCATATATTGGCGTAACTTCAAAGAATAAGAAACATCATACTCATCAAGATGGCAGCAGTCACAGTCATTGATCAGTAAATTTAATGCTGAAACAGCGTTGAAAAATCATCACCTCGAATAACAAGGTTTGTATTCGAGGTGATATACTGATTTATTGTTTATTTTCTTCTTTCTTGACTTAGTTGTGCGATTTGTAATTCCAATAATTTAATTTCTCGGATCACGCGATTTCTACCAAGTTCTGACCAGTACCACATTTTACTGACCTGCGTTACTAAACCAAATATTATGATGGCAACTGCCCACCCTATCAACCTTTTGGTTTCCGTTTCAATATAAAAGCTATAAATTGAATAGAGCATCATTACGGCAAAAAACGTGGTAAAAACAATCACCAATAAATACATCCATTTCATTTTCCCTTGAAATCCAGCATTCATTTGTCTAAATGGATTGGCATCGATTTTATCATTTGCTTCGATAATATCATTGTATTCATCACTTAAAGCTTGTTTAATTTTTTCATCTATTGAAGTCATTTTATTCTCCGAAATGGTGTTTTATTGTTTGACGGGCATCAAAAAGTATTGATTTTATGGTGCCGGTTGGTTTTTGTAAAATACTGGCGATTTCATGAATGCTAAAACCACTGTAATAGAAAAGTTGAATGACAGATTGTTGCTGAGATGGTAATTGTTTGATCAGGCCGATGATGTCCATGACATCATCTAAATTTTGATCTGGACTTTGAACCTCTTGAGCTTCATCTAATTGACAATTGCTTTTGTATTTGTGGTTTTTACGAATTAAATCATGGCATTTGTTTCTGGTTAGTTGGTATATCCATGCATGAAATTTTCTATGGTCTTTTAATTTATGTAAACTTTTAACCATACCAATCATGGCCTCTTGAACAGCATCTTGTGCTATTGATCTTTCTCCAATTATGGTTGTTGCAAAATTCAATAATTGGGGGCTGATGATTGAAATAATGGAAGATAATGATTTGCGGTCATTATCATTTTGGACTTTTAACAATAAGTACTCTATATAAATTTTATCGATCATACTTATATAGTCTATTGAATCTGAGTTTTGGTTGAAAAAAAATGAAAATACAATGATTAATATTTTCTAAGATACAAAGTCTCTTATACATAAAAAACTTAAATCGAAGTTTTTGACTTTGGCTAATGATGAATCCAAATTATTTTTTTATTGGTTGTCGCAATGATTAACCACCATGTTTCTGCCTGCTATCTTTGCAGTATACATGGCTTGGTCTGCATTTTTCATTAGGGTGTCATAATTATATCCACAATGAGACGTAGCAGTAATACCAAAGCTTGCAGAAATTGTGAATTGTGTCCCTGTTTCTTTTGTGTCTATGGTGAGTAATTTTCTGCGACATTTTTCAGCATGTTCGGCTAATTTTTGGGAATCTGCATTGACCATCGCCATGGCAAACTCTTCTCCACCAACTCTGCCTAAGGTGACTTGTTCATTACCAATTAATTGACAAGTCTCTATCACTGTTTTAATCACCCAATCACCTGTGATATGGCCGAATTGATCATTGATGTCTTTAAAGTTGTCTAAATCAAAAATAGCATATGCAACGGGTTGTTTATTTTTTGATGACGTTTCTAAAAGCCGTTCCATAAAATCTTTAAGTCCTTTGCGATTATAGATGCCAGTTAAATCATCTGTTTCAGACAATTGTTTATAGCGCTTTTGATTTTTCTTATTTCTAAACCCCCATAACAAGATAAACCCGGTAATAATGACTAAAAAAACAATTACTAATTTTTGATTGATGGCAATTTTTTGGCTTAAGTTTTTTTCCAGTGAGAGCAGTTGGTTTCTTTGATTCAATAATGCTATTTCATGAGATTTAGCCAAGCTGTTATGTTTGGCTGTCTGATAGGCCATTATTTTGGCTTGTTCCTGATCATAGTACTTTTTTTCAGCTTGGTTTTTTTGAGACAGGTAATGAAATGCCAATTTGTCATTGTTGTTAGCTTTATAATAATCAGTTAAAATTTCAAGTACTTCAATTTTCTGTAATGTTCCACCAATAGATTCGCTTTGTTTTAAAGTTTTTTCGGCATACTCTAATGTTTTATCAAAGTTTTTCAATTTCCAATAGGCCTGTGTAAATAAGGAATTTTTAATATTAATTAAATTTTTATAATTGGTATTGTCTATTTGTTCCTCAGCATTTTTTAATTGTTGAAGGACGGATTTGTAGTTCTCTATATCAGGTAAGGAGTATAGTTGATGTTTAAGCCATTGTACCTTCAATAAATTACTGAATACGTATTCACCAATTTCCTCACAAGCATTTATAGAGTCTTCAACATAGAGTTTGTCCTCGACATCAATACGTTTATATTTTTTTAGTTTTATTCTGGCAATATTGGTCGTTGCTTTACAATAATCACTCTGAGTGGGTTGGCTTTTCAACGTCAAATTTGAAAAATTTTCACTGATTTCATTTTCATCTAATAAAAAATAGATTGTCGAAGCGATTTTATAAGCTTCATGCTTGAGATGCTTTTGTTGAACAATGTCAATGTGATTGAGTACATAATCAAGTGCGTTTATGGCTTGTGGAATATTGCCAGATATGATGTGTATATTGGCAATTTTTGATTTTGTGCGGAATTTTATGTCTTGAAATGTGCTTCTATCAAATAATTTGGTGAAATTTTCCAGTGAACCAGCAAAATCACCGTTATATCCTTGTTGATAAAAAGTCAGGTAATCAAAATAATCTTTTTGGTAAGGGCTGAAATTATTTTGAAGTTTACTTAGTGTATTAAGGTTTTGATCAAATTGCTGTGGATTCTGAGTGCCAATTCTTTCACTTTCCATAAGTAAAGCCGTTATGCTTTTACTGGACATTTGTTCAATGTTGGCGGTGTTTGCGATGCAGCTTATACTGGTAAATATGATAAATACAAGTTTAGGCAATAAATAATTTGACCTTATTTTTTTCATATGATGTTTATGAATGTAATCCAGTGGTGACATTTTCCATGTCAATCTATTGTGTCAATCGAGGACGATTTATTCAGTGTTTACTACCATCTGGTTTATCCTTATCCTCTTTGTGATCCTTATCCTCATCACATTCATCATTGGGTTCATCATCGGGTTCATTTTCTTGAGGAATCCAGGCGCAAATCAAGGGGGTGTTAGATTCAATTAAATTGTTGATTTCTTGTTCTGAAATGTTGTGCTCTAAGAGCATTTCTTGAATTGTTTGATATTGCTTTATAGAAGCGTTTTGTCCTAATTCCGCTAGCATTTGTATCGTTTTGTACATTATTTATCCCACTTTCTCTATTTGAAACAGCGCAATAATACTATCACAGTGATTTAATATTTGCTAATTGTTTTAGGGTTTTCTCGTTGGCTTTGCGGTTTTTAATTGGGGGGATAATTAAGGTGCTTTTTAGGGTAACATGGGTTGTGGCTAACTTGTCTAATGTGATGGTTTCTATCCTGGGTTGATGAACGGGTAAAACGGCACATTCATAGATAATAACTTTATGATTTTCAGGGTAATCTGACAATAACAAATCAACCAAAACTTGTTTATAAGCCATTTCAGAATTGAATTTCTTCATGGTTATATCTCCAGCTATACTTATTTGCCAAAGAATAAGATAGGAGCAAAGATCAATATTTCTTGAAGTGGTCATAAATTGAGTTGCTTCATAATGACAGCAACCTGTTTGTCCAGGGTCAAGGCCAAGATCTGCATATAAACAATCCTCAGCTGAAATACCTGGTTCCATGTGAGCTTTATAACCTTCTGTACGTGCTTGTTTTATTAATGCATGTGGCGCCCACGAAAAAACGCCTGGGTGACCATAAAATGCTCCACAAACATTTTTGCCGAGCCTCACTTCTTGCATGATCGCTTTAATGACCCTTTTATAGGTCATCATGCGAGAAATGCCCTCTTGATAATAACCTTGTAAAGACCTGACATCATTATTCATGGTTTTTACCCATTCTTCCACCAAGCTGTCCGAAGCGCCAACAAAGACAACATCGGCTTTTTTTATGAAATTTTGCGCTATTGGTGTGATGTGTGCTCCCAGTGTCATTCCCAGACCAACATTGACCAGTGATCCAATTTTCTTATTTAAATTATCCATATCTTATAATTTATCCTAAATTTATTTAAGTGGCTTAAATGTTCTAATCCTCAGAGGCTTTTGAAGTTGTGGATCGGTTAATGGTTGGCAATTTTTCATGCTTGATAATGATCTTTTAGCCAATTCTTGGTACAACTCAGTGCCTCGAGTCTTCCATGTGATTTCTTTATCGGTGACAGTCCTTTTTACCTCAGCGGGAATACCGGCAATTATGGATCGTGAAGGGGCATGAAAACCTGGTTTAACATAGCTCAACGCAGCGATCATGCATTCATCGCCAATATCAGCGTTATCCATAATAACACTTTGTATGCCAACCATGGTGTTTTTACCTATGGTGCAACCATGAATCACAGCACCATGAGAGACATGACCATTTTCTTTTATTAATGTGGTGCCCTCAGGAAAACCGTGTGCAACACACATGTCTTGAAAATTAACGCCATCTTCAAAAATTATGGTTCCATAATCACCTCGAATACTTGCATTAGGGCCAATATAACAGTTTTTACCAATCTGCACTGACCCAATGATTACAGCGCTTGGGTGAATAAAACTGGAAGGATCGATCACTGGCTTGACACCATCAATTTCATATATGTTTTGCATAGTTTATTTTGATATTAAAGGTATAGATATATTGCCAGAGATTTTTTGAAAAGCAATGTTAATGCATCAATCTGAGTCGATTTTATAAGATATTTTTATAAAAATAATCTACTATCCCGAATATTTCATCAAAACGGTAAAAAAATAGATTTTATCTATGGAAAACATTGAGTTAGACGAGTTTATTAAAAAGACACTTTGTACCTGAATGGTTTTATGATGAAATATCTGGGCTATCAATTATTGCTTTTAAGCATTATAATCTGTTGCTTTAGATCATATACAGCAATATTATGCCGAACCAACCTTATCAGACATTTAATTTTTCTATTAAAAATAACATCGCTCGTGTTGAACTTAATCGACCAGATAAGTTAAACGCTTTTTCTAAAACCATGCATGAAGAATTTTATGCGATACTAAAATTATTGGCAAACAATGCCGATTTGCGATGCGTTTTGATCACCGGAGCAGGTCGTGGCTTTTGTGCGGGTCAAGATTTGGGCGAGAGAAAAACAGATACACCATTGGATTTAGGTGAAACTTTAGAAAAAGGATACAATACTAATTTACGCATACTTAAAACGATAAGGGCGCCTATCGTTTGTGCTGTTAATGGAGTTGCAGCAGGAGCTGGAGCAAATATTGCCTTAAATTGTGACATAGTCGTGGCTACAGAGTCCGCCAGTTTCATTCAATCATTTTCACAGGTGGGCCTGATACCAGATTGCAATGGTACATGGATATTACCGAAATTAATTGGTTTGGCTCGTGCAAAAGCCATCACCATGTTGGCAGAAAAAGTATCTGCACACAAAGCCCGCGACTGGGGAATGATCTATGATTATTACGCAGATCATGATTTTGAAAAGTCTGTAGATAACTTAGTTAATACCATCGCAAATCGCCCAACACTGGCCTTGTCAAATATCAAAGAGTTGATGGAAAAATCTTATCAGTTAGATTACGATCAACAATTGGATCAGGAAAGAGATGTGCAAAGATTGATGGGGTTAACCCATGATTTTAAAGAGGGTGTTGATGCCTTTACAGAAAAAAGAAAACCTGAGTTCAAGGGTTGTTAATCTAAACCTTATAATAATGAGAGACCTCAATGAACTATTTTATTGGCAAATTATGTAGAGACTTATATGTTAAATCGCATTAAAAATATTGGTGTTATTGGTGCAGGTACCATGGGTATGGGCATTGCTGAAGTGGCAGCAAGCTTTGGACAATCTGTATTTTTGTTTGATGTTAATAATGAATTTGCCCATCAAGCCAAACAAAAAATGTCAAAACGTTTGGCATCACGTGTTGAACGACAAAAAATTTCTTCTGCGGTCAAAAAGTCCATTGAAGATAATATTGTTATTGTTGAAAGCTTAGATGGGTTGGTCGATTGCCAATTGGTTATTGAAGCCATTGTTGAAAAATTAGAGATTAAACAGGAACTGTTCAAAAAATTAGAAGAAGTCTGTGAAACCAATACCTTGCTGGCAACCAATACTTCTTCAATTTCTGTTACAGCTATAGCCTCGGCTTTAAAACAGCCGGAAAACATGATTGGCTTGCACTTTTTTAATCCAGCACCAGTGATGAAGCTTGTTGAAGTGATTGCAGGATTGAAGTCCAGCCCCGAACATGTCGAAACTGGCGTGGCATTGTGCCATTTTTGGAATAAAACACCTGTACTGGCTAAGTCATCACCGGGTTTTATTGTTAATCGTGTGGCTCGACCATTTTACGGGGAAGCCTTGAAAATGCTACAAGAAGGCTTGGCCAGCGAGCAGTGTATTGATGCACTGATGACTGCAGCAGGGTTCAGGATGGGGCCCTTTAAATTAATGGACTTGATAGGCATCGATGTGAATTTTGCCGTCAGTCAAACGGTATTTGCTGCAATGTTTTATGATCCCAGATATCGACCTTCACTTATTCAACAAGAAATGGTTGCGGCAAATTTATTGGGTAAGAAATCTGGGCAAGGCTTCTACCATTATGATGGTTCTGATGAAAAGGCTCAACTGTCGTTTGAACCGCAGCATAAAATCACTGAAAGAGTGACGGTGACGCAAAAAAATGATTGTTTTAACACGCTTATTAAACGCATAACTGACATTAAACAATGTGATGTCACTGAGCAAAAACAAGGCTCTTTTTTACAAGTAGCTGATTGTGCAGTGCTCTTAAGTAATGGTTTGACCTGTCAACAGCGAGTCAAACAGGTTCTGACGCCTCACTTGGCACAAATTGATTTGGCCTTGGACTATGATAAATCACCAATCATACATATGGCTTTTAATAATGACTGTCCAGATAAAACTCGTCACAGCATTGTTGGTTTGTTTCAATCCATAGGTCATCAAGTGCTGATAGCGGAAGATGAACCTGGGTTGATTGTAATGCGAACTGTGGCGATGTTGATTAATGAGGCTGCTGGTGCAGTTGAAAATGGAATTTGCTCTGCCAAGGATGTTGATCTAGCGATGCAAAAGGGCGTTAATTATCCAATTGGTTTACTGGATTGGGCTCAGAAAATAAGCATAGAGCATGTCGTTGATACATTGGATAATTTGCATCAATGGTTTGGTGATGACCGCTATAGAGTATCTACATGGTTAAGAAGACAAGTTCAATAATTGCATAGCTGGTATGGATTTTACAAAAAATAATATTGATATTTTTGATAAATATGCGAAAAAATATCAAGATAAATATATGGATGTAAGCCTTTATCAAGACGGTTTAGATGAGTTTTGCAATAATCTCATTGGTAATAATGCCCAGATTCTTGATATCGCCTGTGGTCCAGGCAATATCAGTCAATATATTTTAAAAAAAAGGCCTGATTTTCAATTGTTGGGGATTGATCTCTCGGAAAAAATGATTGAATTGGCAAAAGCCAATAATCCTTTTGCGACATTTAAAGTCATGGATTGTAAGGATATTAATGTATTTAAGCAAAAATTCGACGGTATAGTGTGTGCATTTTGTTTCCCGTATCTTACAAAAGTAGCAGTACAACAATTAATTATTGATACAGCTGCTTTATTGAATTCTCATGGGGTGATTTATTTCAGTTTTATGGAAGGTGACTATGATAAATCGGGTTTCCAAGGAGCAAAGCAGGGCGATCAAATGTATGTTTATGATCACCCATTTGAATATATAAAAGCTGAGTTATCCAACGCAAATTTCACAATACTCAATACAAGTTATTTGAGCTCACCTGCAAATGCAAGTTATGCAACAAAAGATGTCACCTTATTGGCAAGAACCAATTCACAGTAGTTAACTCATAAATGACTTAAAGACTTTACCTATTTATAGTCATAAAGCGAAAAAACGTTAAATGATGATAATTAGTTAATCATTGTTTATTGATCAGATTTTCACGACAAATCTGCTGAATTTGATCATTTTTTATCCGATTTTATGGTTCTACATGCCATTATCTTATCAAGTATTCACATTAAAGACCAATTCAAAAATTTTCATGATGAACTTTTTTTGATGGTTTCTGGGAATATTTGGGAGTTTTTCATCAGTATCTTCACAACATCAACCCTAACCCGAATATTTCATCAAATCGGTAAAAAAATCGATTTTATCTATGAAAAACATTGAGTTAGACGATTTTGTAAAAAAGACACTTTGTACCTGAATGGTTTTATGAAAAAAATGGCTGCATATATTGGAAAAAATCTGGTTTTATATAAATGTTAACTTAAACCCATCATTATTTTTGATGATATGAAAACTTTTAGGAAAACTATTATGAAAAAATTAAAAAACAAAGCCATGTTAATGATTTGTATGTTTGTGTCTGTATTGATGGCGACGAACGCTTTAGCTTATAAATTTGAGAGATGCAATGAAGTCGATTCGTATACATTACCTGACGGCACCGTTGTGTATGTTTATGAATGTAACTTTATTGCTGATCCAAGACAGGTATGCCCATTTGCGGATGAAGGTACTTTGTGTATTATTCTATAAAGCTTTTTTTATCGTAGGTAACTGCAAAAGTTGTTTTGAGGGTTCTTAATTCATGTGGTTAAGTATGATAAATATGTGGTTTTATCTTGAAGAAAAAACCACATATCGTTATATAAATCAATTGTTTATTACTTTACCATTTACAAACAACCTTGCCACATTGACCAGATTGCATGAGGTCAAAACCTTGTTGAAAATCATCAATGGCAATGGTGTGAGAATGGGCCTTAGATAAATCAAATCCAGTTCTTAACATTTGTGTCATTTTGTACCAGGTTTCATACATGCGTCTGCCATAAATGCCTTTGATTTCGAGCCCTTTGAAAATAATATCATCCCAATCTATTTGAGTTGATCGTGGTAAGATCCCAAGTAGTGCAACTTTGCCACCATGATACATGTTTTTCAATAAATCATTAAACGCATGAGGGTTACCAGACATTTCCATTGCCACATCAAACCCTGTTATTTTCATTTGTTTCATGACTTCTGGGAGCCTTTCTTGAGTGACATTGATGGTTCTATCAGCGCCAATGTCTTTCGCAAGCTTTAAACGGTAATCATTGATGTCTGTAATAACCACATTTCTGGCGCCTACATGTTTACATATACCTGCCGCAATAATACCAATGGGACCTGCACCGGTAATTAAAACATCTTCGCCAATAACATCATAAGCCAATGCGCAATGTGTCGCATTGCCGTAAGGATCGAAAAAGGCAGCTAATTCAGATGGGATTTCATCATGTATTGGCCATAAATTGCGAGCTGGTACTGAAATGTATTCAGCAAATGCGCCATTGCGGTTGACACCAATGCCGATGGTGTTTGGGCACAAATGTTGAGTTCCTGCACGGCAATTTCTACAAACTCCACAAGTTATGTGCCCTTCAGCACTGACTCTTTGTCCAATAGCGTAACCTTGGACCTCACTGCCAAGTTCAACAATTTCTCCAACAAACTCATGTCCAATTGTCATCGGTGTTTTAATGGTTTTTTGTGACCATTCGTCCCAATTATAGATGTGTAAGTCAGTACCACAAATGGCTGTCATCTCAACTTTGATTAATACATCATTGTGACCCACCTCAGGCATGGCAACATCTTTCATCCAAATGCCTTGTTTAGCATGTGTTTTTACAAGTGCTTTCATATTTATTATTTTGTTGTCTTTGCGTTAACTTGGTCTGAGGTCTTTTCTGAGAATTTTACCAACATTTGATTTGGGTAAATCATCTCTGAACTCAACGTGTTTTGGAATTTTATAACCCGTTAAATTTTCTCGACAATGATCTTTAACCTGTTGTTCTGTCATCTCGCAATCAGATACTACAAAAAGCTTTACCACTTCACCAGATTTTTCATCAGGTAAACCTATTGCTGCACATTCAATAATATTGGGGTGCAAACAGGCTGCGTCTTCTATCTCATTGGGGAAAACATTGAATCCTGAGACCAGTATCATGTCTTTTTTACGGTCAACAATTTTAAAGAAGCCTTTTTCATTCATGACTGCAATATCTCCAGTTCTGAGCCAGCCATCTTCATCAATTGTTTCAGCTGTGGCTTCAGGTCGGTTCAGGTAGCCTTTCATAACTTGAGGGCCTCTGATGCATAATTCTCCACGTTCCCCAACTGGCACAGGGCGATCATTTTCATCCCTGATTTGGCACTCTGTTGATGATATTGGAAGGCCTATCATGCCATTATAATCTTTGAGCCCAGGGGGGTTCATGCAGGCTGCAGGTGATGTTTCTGTGAGTCCATAAGCTTCAACTAAAGTTGCTCCGGTAACCTCTTTCCAACGAGCTGCAGTGTCCTGTTGTACAGCCATGCCGCCGCCAAGTGTGAATCGAAATTCGCTAAAATCCAGGTCGCTGAAACCTGGTGTGTTGAGTAAACCGTTGAATAATGTGTTGACTCCTGAAATTGCCGTAAACTTGTGATTACTTAACTCTTTGACAAATGCGGGCATGTCTCTAGGATTGGTGATGAGAATATTTTTTGCGCCATATTCAGTAAAAAGTAAACAGTTGGCATTTAAAGCAAAAATGTGATACAAAGGTAAAGCTGTGATGACGACTTCTTCGGCTTCTTTTAAATTTCCTTGATTCCACATTCTGACCTGTTCAACATTTGAGACCATGTTGCCATTGGTCAGCATCGCTCCTTTAGAAACGCCAGTTGTTCCACCTGTATATTGTAAGAAAGCGATGTCATCTAAAGTTGATTTTGTCGGTTTAAAAGTAAGTTTTAGACCTTCATTTAGAGCATGATTAAATTTGATCGAGTTTTTAAAAGAAAAGGGAGGCACCATTTTTTTGATTTTTTTAATGACAAAATTCATCATTGTTCCCTTAAAGGGACCTAATAAGTCACCAATTTGTGTTGTGATAATGTGCTCTATAGGAGTTTCCTCCAGCACTTCTGCTAAAGTTGAAGCATAATTTTCAATAATAATGATGGCTTTAGCAGAAGCATCATTGAGTTGGTGTTTTAATTCTCGAGTTGTATAGAGTGGGTTGGTATTGGTGACAACCATTCCAGCTCTAAGTATTGCAAAAACAGCGATTGGGTATTGTAGTAAATTAGGCAACATAATAGAAACTGAGTCGCCTTTATCAAGTTTTGATTGTAAATAAGCAGCTAAATCACGGCTCATTTCATCTAGTTGTTCATAAGTAATGGTTTTACCATAATTTGAGTAAGCCACTTGATTACTGTATTTTTTACAGGCTCTTTCTATCATTTCTGCAACAGAATTATATGAGAGTCGAGAAATAAACTCTGGAACACCAGGAGGGTATGATTTCAACCATGGTTTTGAACTTGACACATATTACTCCTAAAATTTAATTATTGATGTATTATTCTAAAACAAATACTGACATTTGAAAATTAAAATTTTATATTCGTGGCTAACTCATGATAAACTTTGAAAACTATGACGACTAAAATTTAAAAATTAATGATTGATTCCACTGTTATTGTGAGTTCACCAGAACCACATACTATAGGTGTTTTAATACTAACGTTAGTAGCGTTGGTTTTATTCACCAGAGAGAAAATCCCACTGCAAACATCGAGTTTATTTGTGTTGTGTTCATTGATCCTTGGTTTTGAGTTGTTTCCTTATCAGTTGCCTGATGGTAGTATTTTCAATACAAAAGTATTTTTTGCTGGTTTCGGTAATCAAGCATTGATTGCCGTTTCTGCCTTGATGGTTGCCGGTCAAGCTTTGGTGAGAACAGGCGCAATGGAGCCCATTGGTCGATTGTTGGCCAAATTATGGCGTGTTAGTCCGAAGTTCAGTTTATTATTAACACTGATCACAGGAGCTGTGTTAAGTGCATTTGTTAATAACACCCCAATTGTAGTACTGTTATTACCGATATTGGTCAATGTCGCCTTGAGAACAGGTCAATCACCCTCAGGAACACTGTTACCAATGGGTATGGCTACCTTATTGGGTGGTATGGCAACGACCATTGGTACGTCTACTAACTTATTGGTGGTTAAAGTGGCAGAAGATTTAGGTGTGCCTGAGTTTGGCATGTTTGACTTCATTTTACCTGTAACACTTACCAGTATTGTTGCGATCATATATCTGTGGCTGATTGCTCCTTTGATATTACCTGAACGTTCTCCACCATTACAAGATACTTCACCACGGATGTTCACCGCAGAAATTGAAATTCAAGAAGGTGGTTTTGCTGATGGTCAAACCTTGGCAAATATCCGTGAAAAAGCAGGCAGTGATGTCAATATTGAACGCATCATCAGATCTGGTAATTTATCAATGACTACTTTACCAGATGTTATTATTCGGTCTGGTGATCGTTTGGTTATCACCGATACCTCAGATAATTTGCGTGAATATGGACAAGAATTAGGCGGACAACTATTTACCGGCAACAAAGAAGTTGACGAAGCTCATCCTTTGAATGCTGGTGATCAAAGAATTGCTGAGGTGGTTGTGATCTCAGGTTCGACTTTGGATCGTGTCAGAATTGCAGATGCACGATTGAACTCTAAATACCAACTGACATTATTGGCCGTTCACTCTCAAGGTAAAGAAACGCAAGCAAGAACCAAAGGAGTTAATGAACTGTTATTGAGAGCAGGGGATGTTTTGTTGGTTCAAGGTTCTCAAGATGCCATACGTGATGTCAAAGCCTCTGGTGCCTTGTTGGTTTTAGATGGTGGTGAAGAGTTGCCACATACTAAAAAAGCCCCCTTAGCATTAACGGTGATGGGGCTTATTGTTGGTTTGGCCGCATTTGGTGTATTGCCAATTGTGGTGAGTTCTGTGATTGGGTGTTTGGTCTTAATTATCACTGGTTGCTTACGATGGCAAGATGCCACTAATGCATTGAGTGCTCAAGTGATATTTATTATTGTGGCTTCATTAGCGCTTGGAGTGGCGTTGATTCAGACTGGAGGTGCTGATTATTTGGCCAGTTTATTTGTTGCCAGTACCCATGGATTTTCCCCCGGGGTAGTATTGTCAATACTTATTATCTCGATGGCTGTCATGACCAATGTGGTATCAAATAATGCAGCAGCAGTGATTGGAACGCCAATTGCGGTCAGTATCGCTCAAACTCTTGGGATGCCGGTAGAGCCATTTGTATTGGGTGTGTTATTCGGCGCTAACATGAGTTACGCTACACCAATGGCTTATCAAACCAATCTATTGGTAATGAATGCAGGAGGGTATAAATTTTCTGATTTTGTTAATGTCGGTATTCCCTTGGTAATCATCATGTGGTTGATGTTGTCAATAATTTTGACGTGGGTATATAAACTCAATTAACAAAAGGGTATTTTATTTGATGTGAACAATAATTGTCATGAACTGAAAATTAATAAATGGGTTGAAGGTTCCAGACAAATTAAAAGACTTTAATAACGATAATAAAGGTGAATAATTATGGGAGAGATGAATATTTCAAGAGAGTATTCAGAAAAACAGCGCCGACGCTTTATGAGGGCTGTTTTGAATGATTTAAATGCTCTGGAAATAATGGTTAATGATGGCTTAATAGAATCTGGAATCACCAGGATTGGTGCAGAACAAGAGATGTTTCTTGTTGATCAAAATTGTTCTCCAGCTTGTAAGTCACCAGAAATCATGGCTGAAATTACTGACCCACGATTCACTTTTGAAATTGCCAAATTTAATCTTGAAGCCAATTTGACGCCTTCGGAGCTGAAAGGTAACTGTTTAAGAAGGTTGGAGATGGAAATCAATGAGACCTTATCAATCGCCAGAAAAACTGCAGGCCAGCACGGCGTACAAATTGTACTGGCAGGGATTTTGCCAACGTTGAGGCAGTTGGATCTCACTTTGGAAAATATGGTTCCAATTGACCGATATTATGAATTAAATGATACCTTAAAGAGTTTGAGGGGATCTAACTTTAGATTGAATATCCGCGGTATGGATGAATTATCAGTGACTCATGATACGTTTATGCTTGAAGCGTTAAACACCAGTTTCCAAGTCCATTTACAAGTCAGTGGTGAAGAATTTGTGCACAAATACAATGTTGCTCAAGTCATTACTGGCCCACTTATGGCTGTAGCTGTTAATTCAGGATTAATTCATCATAATCGTTTGTGGCATGAATCCCGAATTGCTGTTTTTCAGAATTCGGTGGATACAAGATCAGATACATTACAACAAAGAGGTATGTTGCCCAGAGTTTATTTCGGTAAAGAATGGGTAAATTCTATATGTGATATTTTCAAAGAGGACATTTCTCGCTTTCCTGTGGTGTTAACAGCTGACTTTGATGAGGATCCAGTTGGTATGTTGAAACGAGGTGTTGTGCCAAAACTTAAGGCGTTAATGTTACACAATGGTACTGTTTATCGTTGGAATCGGCCTTGTTATGGAGTGGTTGATAATATCCCTCATTTACGAATAGAAAACCGAGTATTGCCGTCAGGGCCCAGTGTTATTGACGAGGTTGCCAATACTGCGTTCTTTGTTGGTTTGATGGTTGGGATGTCTAATAAATACGATGATATTACTAAGGTGCTCAGGTTTTCTGATGTGGCAAATAATTTTCTTAATGCTACGCGCATTGGTATGGAAGCCGAATTTCATTGGCGTGAGCATAAGACCATTACCGCATCAAGATTGATATTGGATGAATTATTACCCATTGCAGCTGAAGGATTGGCACATGAGGGCATTGATCAACAAGACATTAACAGATACCTCAAAGTTATTGAAAAGCGAGCAGAGACTAAGCAAACTGGTGCCAAATGGGCGATTAAATCGATAACAGAAATGGATGGAGATATATTGCCTGACGATAAAGTGCGTTCCATCACATCAGCAATGCTTGCCAATCAAAAAACTGACCAACCAGTACATGAGTGGAAACTGGCGGAAAGTTCGAGTAATCACGATTGGCGTGCAACATTCATGCGTCTTGGGCAGTTTATGACAGAAGAGTTGTTCACTGTGCGGCCCGATGATTTGTTGGACTTGGCTGCAAGTATAATGGATTGGAAGCATGTTAGGCATGTACCAGTTGAAGATGATGAAGGGAAAATTGTCGGATTGATTTCCCATCGTGCAATTTTGCGGGAAGTGGCAAAAGGCAGGTTGAGTGTTGATGATCCGTCTGCCGTTAAAGATGTCATGAAACCCAATCCGATTACAGCGGCTCCGGATATGCTGACGGTTGATGCAATCAGACTCATGCGTCAAAGTAGGATGGGGTGTTTGCCTGTGGTTGATAAAGGTAAGTTGGTGGGCATAGTGACTGATCATGATTTGATCAATGTGGCTGGTAAATTGCTTGAGGATTATTTGGATGATTTTAATCAAGGTTAATGGCTGGTATTAATGAAAATCGCAATTTTTGTTGATGTACAGAATATTTATTATACCACCAGAGATATTTATCAAAGACAATTCAACTATAGAAGGTTATGGGAGTTAATTAACAAACAAGGAGAAGTGGTTTCAGCCAATGCTTATGCCATACATCGAGTTGATGATAAACAGCATAAATTCCGTGAAGCTTTAAAGCACATTGGATTTACTGTTAAGTTAAAGCCTTATATTCAACGCCATGATGGTTCTGCCAAAGGTGATTGGGATGTTGGTATTACCATAGATGTGATGGAAATTGCGCCAAATATTGATAAAGTGGTTTTGTTATCTGGTGATGGTGATTTTTCGCTGTTGTTAACTAAAATCAATCATGCTTATGATGTGAAGTCAGATGTGTATGCTGTCAAGCCATTAACGGCAAAGTCATTGATTGATTCAGCAACGAGGTTTTATGCCATTGATGAATCACTATTATTGTAAAAGACCTTTGAATAAGTCTGGGTCTTTGGAAAAAAGAATTGAAAAGCTCAAGTTCAAGGCAGAAAACGCTAGCCCAGATATTTCATCATAGAATGGAATTTAGGGGAAAAATGGCAAAATAGATTGGATAAATATCGCCACAAAGCCCTTATTAATAGTTTATAAAGTCTCATGGCTTTGTGGTGATTAACATGATCATTAAATTCATGTGTGAATTTAAGCAATATATGCAGCCATTTTTTTCATAAAACCATTCAGGTACAAAGTGTCTTTTTAACAAAGTCGTCTAACTCAATGTTTTTCATAGATAAAATCGATTTTTTACCGATTTGATGAAATATCTGGGCTAGTAATAGCAGGCTATTGGTGAGTTTTCTAAAGCAGAAATTGAATTTTTTAAGCTTTTTTACATGATTCATGACTTATGCTGAGGTCTAGTAAATGTATTTGGGGCTAAATAATGAAAAAACCTGTAGTTCATGATTGTTCTACAGGTTTTCTATTTAATAATGAAGCCTCAATAGCTCTTATCCTGAATATTTCATCATAAAACCATTCAGGTACAAAGTATACTTTTACAAATATCATTTAACTCCATGTTTTTCATGGCTAAAATTAACTTTTTTACCGTTTTGATGAAATATTCGGGTTATTACATTTGTGATTGTAAATAATTCTTATTGCCAACTTTATCGATCAGATTGAGTTGTGTCTCTAACCAATCTACGTGTTCTTCCTCAGAGTCTAATATGTGTTGAAAAAGATCTCTGGTGACATAATCACGAATTTTTTCACAGTGTTCAACGCCGTCTCTCAAGTCAGGAATCGCATCGTGCTCCAGAGCTAAATCACATTTCAACATTTCTTCTGGTTCTTCTCCAATTCTTAATTTGCCCAGTTGTTGGAGGTTGGGAAGGCCTTCAAGGAATAAAATTCTTTCCATAAGCATGTCAGCGTGTTTCATTTCATCTATGGATTCTTCGTATTCTTTTTCAGCAAGCTTGGAGAATCCCATGTCTTTAAGGATTTTTGAATGCATGAAATATTGATTGATGGCGGTCAGTTCGTTATAGAGTGCTTTGTTGAGCAACTCAATGGTGGTTTTGTTACCTTTCATGTGGTTTTTCCTGATGTTTTATAAACTGAATTTATATTAACACATAGAAATACACATTAACCAGAAATATATGGAAATATATTGCATAAAAAAGTTTTTTAAATTTTATATGAAAATGAGAATTATTGTCAATTAAAAATGTGAAAAAAACGTGAAAAATAACGGTATTACAAATAAAGTTGGTGATATTAGTGATAATAATTCTTATTTACATTTATAAATTATTGTTTTTTTAGAGAAAACTGATTAAAATGCATCGCTTGAAAATTTATGCATGATGAAATGAAAAATTTGTATACTGAAAAAGTCACTGAAGTAAAACACTGGAACAACAGTTTGTTTTCCTTTAAATGCACACGCGATGCTGGTTTGAGATTTGAAAACGGGCAATTTGTGATGATGGGTCTTATGATTGAAGATAAGCCTCTACTGCGGGCGTATTCAATTGCCAGTCCAAATTATGAAGAACATTTAGAATTCTTTTCCATCAAAGTTGCAGATGGCAAGCTGACTTCTCATTTGCAGAATATTAAAGTTGGTGATGAAATACTTATCAGTAAAAAACCTACTGGAACCATCTTACTCCATGATTTACATAATAGATCTCATCTATATATGTTATCGACAGGCACCGGCTTGGCTCCATTTTTATCATTGATCAGAGATCCAGATGTATATGAAAGATTTGAAAAAGTAATATTGGTTCATGGGGTAAGAAAAAAAGAAGATTTGGCTTACAAACAATATATTGAATCGGAATTGCTTAATCATGAATACTTAGGTGAAATGATTAAGAATCAATTGATATACTATCCAACAGTAACCAGAGAATCTTACATCAATAATGGTAGAATTACTGATTTAATTCAATCAGGGAAGCTCTGTAAAGATTTAAATCTACCACCTCTCAATATCAATACTGACAGAATCATGGTCTGCGGCAGCACACATATGTTGAATGATACAGCACAGATCCTTAATGATCACAATTTTACAATTTCTCCAAGAATTGGTTATCCGGGTGATTATGTTATTGAAAGGGCTTTTGTTTCATAGAGTGGTTTTAAGCAAACAGGCATTTTCGAATAGTACTTGTCAAACTTTATAGGGTAAATATGTTGATGGTTTGAAATGAAAGAAAAAATCACTGATTAAGGTCAATACCTGTAATAAAAAACAGGTACACTGGTATGAATATAACATACTTACAATCTCCCGAAGGTTTAACCCCATATGATGACCAATGGCAAGAGCTGGCTGAGCTAATAAAGCAACAAAAAACGAATGTATTGGTCACCAATGAAATGCCATTTGGCCAATGGTTGGCTTGTGAAAAAAAATTTGATGCCGTAAAAGCCAAACAATCAGAGGCCTTGCATAACGATGGACTAGATGCATTAAGGTCTCTTAATATCAATACTGTTTTATCCTCTCAACCATTATTGACTGGCGATAAACTGGTCAATGAGGCTTTTGTACTGGACCAAAAAGGCTATCGACGCGCCCATCACAAACATTATTTCCCTCAAGAAACCAGTTTTTTTGAAGCCACTTGGTTTGGTACCAGTGATCAAGGGTTTAATGTCATTGAGTCGAATACATTAAAAATTGGATTTTTATTGTGTACTGAGTTGATGTTTAATGAATGGGCCAGAGCCTATCGAAGACAAGGTGCACATTTGATAGCTGTACCTAGAGCATCAGGGCAAAGTATGGTGGCATGGAAAGCCGCAGCAGCGATGGCTGCGGTGGTTTCAGGGTGCTATGTAGTCAGCTCCAATCGAGTGGGCCAAGCATCTGATGGGTTTGTTTTTGGAGGCAAGGGATTTGCCTTTGCTCCAGATGGTACCATTATAGCAGAAACATCTGAACAGTCTCCTGTCATGTCATTTACTTTAGATATCAAACGAGTTGAGCATCAACAAAAACAATACCCTTGTTATGTTAAAGAATATAATAATAAAACTTGCGGATAATTTAATATAAGATACAAGGTCTCTATAAGAAATATACATTTTCATGATAAAACCAATTATTATCATCATAATGATCGTTTTTATTGATTATAACTTATGACCTATTGATTAACTTCTAAATATAACCTATATTACACATCATGAATAATAGAACAATTATCTGCTTTATTGTTGTCTTAATGGTATCCATGACCAGTAGTTTGGTTCATGAATTGACCATACATGACACCAATGTCTGTGATGTTTGTTTGCACATTCAATCCAATGATGATGGTGACTTGAATAATGGCACATTTTCATTGGTACCTGTTGTTGAGTCGACATCTAATGTCACAATCTGGGAAAATTCTGTATATCAACGAACTATTGTTGATGGGAATTCCATTCGGGGCCCTCCATACTTCTGTTAAAAATCAAATAGACTTTATAACCATCAATGGTCAAATATTGATGTGTTTTTTTACGTTTTTATAAAATTTTTTACAGGATTATCAAATGAAAATTATAATAATGCTTATGGTGTTATCGAATACCATAGCTTATGCTGCCAATAAAGACCTTAATGGTCAAATTACCAATCAAAAGCAACAACAAATAAGTGATGTGACTGTCCGCTTACATGGGATGGACTTACAAACAGTAACAGATGAAAAAGGGTACTTTGTTTTTAAGGATTTACCACTAGACGAATACAAAATCGATGTTGAGATCTCCAACAGTCAACACTACAATTTCACGATCGATCACGATGGTGAAATTGTGAATATCAATATTGACAGATTAAGATTAGATGATCTGGTTGTTTCGGCGAATCCGCTGGAGCACAATCAGTTAAAAATGACCACTCCAAGCAGTATTTTGGGCGAAGATGAGTTGATCATCAATCGTGAGTCATCTATCGATCAAGCTTTGAATGGCATCCCAGGTGTCAATTCGGGTAGTTTTGGTGTCGGTTCAGGACAAATTGTCATTCGTGGCCAACAAGGGCCACGTGTTTCGGTACTAAACAATGGTATCAGTAACCAAGATGCCTCACGTGTTTCACCTGATCACTGGATATCAACAGAAATGCTTTTGGCTAAACAAATAGAAGTATTAAAAGGTCCAGCGACATTACTGTATGGTGGTGGCGCAGTAGGTGGTGTGGTGAATGTTGTTGATGACTTAATTCCAACACAAAGCGTTGATGGTATTGAGGGTGGTGTTGAATTGCGGTTATCTGACAGTGCTTTGAGTGAAAGGGCAACTGTAATTTCCTTGAAAGCTGGGATCAGTGACAGGTTCGTGACACATTTTAGTTACTACAACAGTGAAATTGATGATTATGAAATTCCTGGAGAAGCAGAGTCTGAAATTTTAATGGAAGCAGAAGGCGAAGAACATGACGAAGAGGAAGAAGGTGCTGAAGGCATTCTAGAGAACTCATCAGTAGACTCAAATGGTTATAATGTTGGTTTTTCATTCTTGACCGACAATGGTTATTTTGGCCTGTCTTATTCTGACTCTGATAGAAACTATGGCATTCCTGGACATGGACATGAAGAAGAACATGGTGATGAAGAGGGTCATGACGACGATGAAGAAGATGGTCATGATGAGGAAGAGGAAGAAATTGTCCGCATTGATTTAGAAAAGTCTGTCTTTAATCTAAAGGGTTTACACAGATTTACCGGTGACGGATTCATTCGCCAAGTTAGAGGCCATTTTTCTCAAACTGACTATCAACATATTGAGTTGGAAGGTGATGAAATTGGTACGGTTTTCGACAATGATGCCTATGAACTCCGTCTTGAAATGACCCATGGCACTATTGGTGGTTTTGAAGGTGTTTGGGGTTTTCAGTCAACCAATAGAGATTTTTCTGCGGTCGGAGAAGAGGCATACCTATTACCTACAGAGACGCAAATTAACAGCATATTCTTTATTGAAGAACGTGACTTTGACACATGGCATGCTGAATTTGGTTTGAGATATGATGACCAAACTGTAGAGTCTACTTTGTTCAATGATGTTGATGATTCTGCCTTAAGTATCTCATTGGGTGCCACGTTCAATTTGGACAGTCATTGGACCTTGCCAGTAAACCTCACTTCTGCACAAAGGTTACCGGTTGCTGAAGAATTGTTTTCTAACCAAACTGGTGGGGAAGAATTGGTTCCTCATTTGGCCACTTCAGCAGTCGAAATTGGTGATCCAAATTTAAATCACGAAACAGCCAATAATTTAGACATAGGCATAAGGTATAGAAATGATGGTGTCAGTTTTAATGTGGCATTATTCTACAATAAAATTGATGATTTTATCTATTTGCGTGCAACAGGCCAAGAAGCTGAAGAGTTACCTGTGTTCCAATATACGCAACGCAATGCCACATTCAAAGGTTTTGAAATTGATTATGGGTATGAATTTCAAACAGAAAATGGTCATTTCTGGGATTTGGGCTTGTTTGCAGACAGCACCAGTGCTGAATTAAACAATGGCGAGCGTGTGCCACGTATACCAGCCAGAAGAGTGGGTGCCAATGTCAATTGGATGTTTGGTCCATGGTCTGCTGCTATAAATTATACAGTTGTTGATGAACAAGACAGTCTTGCTGCATTTGAGTTACCAACCGAAAGTTATGATTTGTTGAATCTGAGCGCAAATTGGGTCCATTATGGCGCTCGATTTGATACGTTGGTTTTCATCAGGGCAAAAAACTTGTTTGATGAAGAAATCAGAGATCACGCTTCATTTATTAAAGACATAGCTCCAAGACCAGGTAGAAGTCTTTCTACTGGTGTGCGCCTGACTTTTTGATGGCTTTTGGGCTAGATACGATCCATGACAATATTATCATGGGTCGTATCAATGATTGGAAAATTACGTAAAAGCATGTCCGTTCGGTAATACCGACAATCTGGATTGATTAAACGTCGTCAATCTTAACTTATTAACAAAAATATTGATCTTCAAATAACTAAGGGGTATCATTAAGTAAATTATTGGTTAATATTTCATTTATGTTTTTTAAGCACAATATAATCATCGTATTAATGAGTTTAATACTCATCACGTGGCCTTTATTGGGGTATTCAAAGACGGGCTGTGATATTGGGGCAACAGAAATAGGAATGAAAACTGATATGATCGATCATTCACAACATCAAATGGGTAATGTTGATACTAAATCTTTTAGCGATGATGGAAATTGTTGTACTGATTCTTGTGAATGTTCTATGGGCAGTTGTTCATCAAGTGTTATGTGTGACAACTTGCCAAATATTTTGAATGCTTATCAATCTAAAACATTATTGAACATAAGCGATGAACGCATCCCCTCTGTTGAAAATACCACCTTATTTCGTCCCCCAATTCTCAGTTAACACAATATAAATTCGTCTCAGAAAACTTGAATAATCAATATTCTTGACTGATAGAACCTGACAATGATTGACCTCAATGTTTTTTTCTATTTTTTTGAATAAAGTATTTTTCATTTTTCACCTTAACAACAGTTGATCTCGTAACAACTAAAAGCAATCAAGTATTTTGTAGTATTCACAAATATTCTATAAAAATCATGAAGTGTGATTTTATTTGATGTCGCGGATTAAACTGTGATTTTGACAAAGAAATATCAATCAGTTAATACCGAAATGGAGCAATTGATATGAAACTAAACAAAATAAAAGCGCTATCAATGATGCTGTTGTCGATGGTCAGCATGGGTATATTGGCAACAGATCAACCACTATTGACCTTATCATCTGCGATTGAACTTGCCGTTGAAAGAGATCTTTGGGTAAAAAGTAATCACAATGAGCAACGCTCAATTGAAGCACAAAGTATTGCAGCAGGATCATTTCCTGATCCAAAAATATCATTGGGAGTAGCCAATGTTTCTGCAGAAAACTTTAATTTTAATCAAGAGCCCATGACACAGTTAAGGATTGGTTTGTCTCAAGCTTTTCCAAGAGGTAAATCAAGGCAGCTGAAGAAACAAAAACTCCAAGATATTGCGGCGATTTTTCCTTACCAAAGGCAAGACAGGTTAATGCAGTTGGTAGTTGTGGTCAGTCATATCTATTTAGATGCTTATAAAGCACAAGAAAGTATTGCACTTATCAACAAAGACAGAGAATTATTTGAACAATTGGTTGATGTTGTTGAAGTTAATTATACTTCATCTATAGGTAAGACCAGACAACACGATATCATCAGATCTCAGCTTGAATTGATACGTTTGGATGATAGATTAACGGTGATTACTCAACAAAAAGACGAGTCTTTAAAAAAATTAAATCAATGGATCAGTGAAGATTTTACTCGACAATCATTAAGTACTCTGAGTTCATCAATGCAAAATGATCAGGTGCTATCCAGTGTATTTCCAAATGTGTTACTGGATTTGGATTCGTCACAATTTAATTCCGATTCAAAACCATTTGTTGAATATTTATTAAACCACCCCAGAATAAAAAGCTTGGATCAAAAATTAACGGCCGCTCATACCGCTATAGAACTTGCTAAACAGCAATACAAGCCTGAATTTAGTGTCACTTCAAGTTATGGCTTTAGAAATGATAATCCCTTGGGTGTTAACAGAGCAGATCTATTTTCTATTGGAGTCACATTTGATGTGCCCTTGTTTACAAAAAATAAACAAGATCAACAACTTAAATCTGAGGTTTTGACATCAGAGGTGGTTGAAACTGAGAAATTATTGATGATGAGGGCCATGAAAGCAGATTTTGAAAAAAACAAGATTCGCTTCAATGGATTAAAAAAACGACAAAAACTTTATGAAAATCAATTGCTGCCGCAAATGCGAGAACAGGCCACAGCCTCATTGACAGCTTACAAAAATGATGATGGTGATTTTTCTGAAGTGGTAAGGTCAAGAATTGCCGTACTTAATGCAGAAATTGATGAATTAGAAATTAATACAGAAATACTTAAAACAATCATTCAATTGAATTATTTTCTTAATACACGATACCAAGATATCTTTGATATCAATACATTTGATGGTGAAAAGAAATGAATAATAAAAGCTCAATGTTTATTGGACTGATGATAGGCGTTATGTTAACGGTTGTTTTCACCACAATGCTTAATTATGACGTTCATATGATAGATCAAGAGGGTGATGATAAGAAAACACCGCTGTATTGGGTTGCACCCATGGATCCAAACTATAAAAGTAATGAGCCAGGAAAGTCGCCGATGGGGATGGATTTAATTCCTGTTTATGAAAACAATGATCAAAGTGACAACAGTACTGGGACCATAAGAGTTTCACCAGATGTGGTCAATAATATCGGAGTAAAAACTGCTTCTGTTAAAAAGGGACAATTGCATCTTGAAGTAAAAACAGTCGGATTTATTCAATTTGATGAAGATCAATTGATACACCTTCACCCAAGAGTAGAAGGGTGGATTGAAAAACTTTATATAAAATCAACAGGAGATCCGGTCAAGAAAGGACAGGCATTGTATGAAATATACTCGCCATCATTGGTGAATGCTCAAGAAGAATTACTGTTGGCCTTGAACAGAAAGAATCAACAATTGATCAACGCCTCAAAACAACGTTTGAAGGCTTTACAAATGCCTGAATCTGCCATAAATTCAGTAATAAAAAGCAGAAAAATTCAAAAAAGCATTGTTTTTTATTCTCCTCAATCAGGAGTTGTCAATCAACTGAAGATACGCCAGGGCATGTTTGTTAAACCTGGTACTTTAATCATGTCAATTGGTAACTTAGATGTGGTTTGGGTCGCGGCAGAAGTGTTTGAAAGGCAGGCTGCATTATTGAGCGTTGGAGCACCAGTCAGTATGCATACGGATTTTTTTGCGGGCAAAACATGGCATGGCGTGGTGAATTACATCCATCCAACACTTGATATGAAAACAAGAACCATAAAGGTACGATTGCTATTCGAGAATAAAGACAATTTACTTAAACCAAACATGTTCAGCCATGTCATCATCCACCCAAGCAGCCCAAATCAACGGCTTTTGGTGCCTCGAGAAGCTGTGATCAGAACAGGAAATCAAGATAGGGTTGTTTTGGCGCTTACTGAAGGGAAATTCAAATCAGTTGCTGTGACAGTAGGGGCTTCTGATAATCATTTCATGGAAATCATCAAAGGTATAGATGAAGGTGATGTTGTTGTGACATCAGCGCAATTTTTACTTGATTCTGAATCGAGTAAAACTTCTGATTTTAAGCGCATGAATCACCAAAATGATAATAACTTCGCAACCACCACAGGTGTGGTCAATTCAATCATAAAAGAGACAGGTGTGCTTAATATTTCCAGAGAGCCAATTAAAAAATGGAATCGCCCAGCAGCAACATTGGATTTCATCATGCAAAAAGGCAGAAGGTTTGACGACATCAGAGCAGCTATGGAAGTTGAATTCACCTTCAGTGTCGTAGATAATAAATTTGTTATCAGTCATATTAAACCTGTTTTACCTAATGGCAATTAATCGGTGAGTTTTTTATGATTACTTCAATAATAAAATGGTCAATTACTAACCGGATATTGGTGATTTTTGCCACATTGATGTGTGTGGTTGCAGGTGTTTATTCATTAAAAAATATCCCAGTAGATGCGATTCCAGATATGTCTGATGTTCAAGTCATCATCAAAACATCTTATGCGGGACAAGCACCTCAAGTGGTCGAGGATCAAGTTACCTATCATATTACTTCTGCTATGTTGTCAGTTCCAGGGGCGGTAACCGTTCGTGGTTATTCTTTTTTTGGTGATTCATATGTTTATGTTATTTTTGATGAATCGACAGATATTTACTGGGCCAGATCAAGGGTTTTAGAATATTTGAGCCAAGTGACTTCAATATTGCCAGCCAACGCTAAATCACAACTGGGTCCAGATGCCACAGGCGTGGGATGGATATATATGTACGCTTTAGTGGATCCAACAGGCAAGCACGATATCAGTGAACTCAGAAGCCTGCAAGATTGGTTTTTAAAATATGAACTACAAACAGTAACAGGGGTTTCTGAGGTCAGCACAATAGGTGGTATGGTCAAACAGTACCAAGTCAAAGTAGACCCCGTCAAATTACGGGCTTTTGGCATACCATTAGCGCACATACAAATGGCCATCAAGCAAGGCAACCAAGAAATTGGCGCATCAGTGATCGAAATGTCTGAGGCAGAATATATGGTGAGTGCATCAGGCTATATAGAAAACCAACAAGATTTAGAAAATATACCACTGGGTGTCAGTAACAATGGCACACCATTGTTACTCAAAGATATTGCAGACATAGGTCTTGGTCCTCAAATGCGCAGAGGCATAGCTGAATTCAATGGTCAAGGAGAGACTGTCGGCGGTATTGTCATCATGCGCTATGGTGAAAATGCACAAAAAACCATCAAAAACATAAAAGCAAAGATTGAAACCTTACAAAAAGGCCTGCCCCAAGGTGTTGAGTTGATTACTGTTTATGATCGCAGTAGCCTGATTGAAAGGGCTGTTGATAATTTATGGCACAAACTTTTTGAAGAGTTTGGTCTGGTGATTCTTGTGTGTGCGGTTTTTTTATTTCATGTGCGATCTGCTTTGGTCATAATATTGAGTCTGCCAATAGGCATTTTAGTGGCTGTGACGATCATGTATTTTCAGGGATTAAATGCCAATATTATGTCATTGGGTGGCATAGCTATTGCCATTGGTGCCATGATAGATGGTGCGATAGTTCTGATTGAAAACATGCACAAGCATATGGAAAAGACACCCTTAACTCAAAAAAATCGCTGGAAAATCGTGATTGATTCAGCGACAGAAGTAGGGCCAGCCTTATTTTTTAGTTTATTGATCATTACAGTGAGCTTTTTACCCGTTTTTACGCTAGATGCCCAAGAGGGTAAGATGTTTTCGCCTTTGGCATTTACCAAGACATATGCCATGGCTGCTTCTGTATTGCTGGCCATTACATTGGTACCTGTGTTAATGGGCTATTGCATCAGAGGTAAGATTTTGCCAGAAAATAAAAACCCAGTTAACAAGTTGCTGACATTTATTTATTTACCCATATTAAAGAAAGTACTGAATTTTCCGAAAACGACATTGCTAATAAGTGCGCTGATTCTGTTAACCGGCATACTGCCTGCAGATAAAATTGGAACAGAGTTTATTCCTCCGCTGGATGAGGGGGACTTAATGTATATGCCAACCACATATCCAGGTATCTCCATAGGCAAAGCCAGAGAATTACTACAACAAACAGATAAATTGATCAAATCATTGCCAGAAGTTAAATCTGTATTTGGTAAAGTCGGTCGAGCAGACACGGCTACTGATCCAGCACCTTTAACAATGATCGAGACGGTCATTCAATTTAAACCTCAAGATCAATGGAGGGCAGGGCTAACCAAAAAGGACATTATTCAAGAGCTAGATGCTTTGCTTAAAATTCCTGGGGTAACCAATGCCTGGGTAGAGCCCATAAAAACCAGAATCGACATGTTGACGACAGGAATAAAAACACCCGTTGGCATCAAAATTGCTGGTCCTGACCTGAAAATAATAGAAAAAATTGGCAAAGACCTCGAACAAATTTTACAAGATGTGCCTGGAACAAGTTCTGTATATTCTGAGAGGGTTGTAGGTGGTCGTTATTTGAAAATCAATATCTTGAGAGAAAAAGCAGCCAGATATCATTTGAATATTGCCGAAATTCAACAAGTTATTGCTACAGCAATAGGTGGCATGAACGTGTCACAAACTGTGGAAGGTTTAGAGAGATACCCCATTAATATTCGTTATTTTCAAGATTACAGAGATTCACCAGAACAATTGGCTTTACTGCCCATCGTCACAGCTGATGGAATGAGTATAGCACTGGGTGATGTGGCAGATATTTACATTGAAGATGGCCCTCCTGGCATCAAAAGTGAAAATGCTCGATTGAATGGTTGGTCCTATATCGATATTGACGGTGTGGATGTGGGCAGTTATGTTCGAGAAGCACAACAAACCGTAGCAGAAAAACTCACATTGCCAACTGGCTATTCCATCAATTGGTCTGGGCAGTATGAATACATGTTACGAGCGAAACAAAGACTAATGTATGTTGTGCCATTAACATTGGCCATTATCATTGTTTTATTGTTTTTAAGCTTCAGAAATTTTACTGAAGTCATTATTATTATGGGTACTTTGCCATTTGCATTGCTGGGAGGCATGTGGCTGATGTATGTGCTGGGGTTTAATTTTTCAGTTGCGGTTGGAGTCGGTTTTATTGCTTTGGCTGGTGTTGCGGTTGAGATTGGTGTAATTATGTTGGTATACTTGAATCAAGCCTATGATAGGTTACTTGATGGTTTGATCGATACCAAAGTTACCATAGAACAATTAAAACAGGTGATCATAGATGGTGCAGGGATGCGAATACGACCAGTAATGATGACAGCAGCCTCTATTATCATTGGGTTATTGCCCATATTATATGGAACTGGTACAGGTTCTGAAGTGATGAGTCGTATTGCGGCACCAATGATTGGTGGCATGATCAGTGCTGTGACACTGGCTTTGATCATCATTCCCGCATTGTTTTTTTTATGGAAAAAATCTTCGATAAGCCAATGAAACAAAAAAGCTTATGAATAGAGACCTAAAATAATGGTTATCTCATTCAATATTAACGCAATTTTTATTCGCTTAAAGAAAGCTCTACCACTTCTTTTTTTGCAGCGACCCGGATCGTCATCAAAAGTTGTGATTCATTAACATCAGTGAGGTAGTCGATGTCTTTGTCTACCTCTCCCAGTAATTTAAAACGTTCATCATTTAGGTCATAAGACCATAATTGGTTATCCTTATTGATGGCATAAATGACATTGCCTGTCATCACGAATGTTTTGGATTTTGTGCCTTGATTGGATAATGGCTGAATAAGTTGAGATTCAACAGGTCCTGGTTGCCAAAATTGATCCAAGTGATCTTTATAAATCAATCGACCATCTTCGCTTTTAAGTGCCCATAAAATCGGTTTTTCTGAAATGACTCTGAATGTCAAATTATTTAAGTCTAATTCAACAAAGGTAAAGATTCCATTAATACGCAAAATCATTAAGGCGCTATGGTTTTCACTGTCCCACTGGAAAAGTCTGACGACAGGATACTCCAATGGAAAAGATTGTAGATTTGAATCCAGAAATACCTGACTAAGAGTACCATTGGCATTGACTATAAGGCTTTTGCCATCTGCGGCCCAATCGAATCCATTAATATAGGTATCCATCGGGAAATGGGTCAGTTGTTGTGGGTTATTTCCATGACTTAACCACAGTTGTTGTTCTCCTGAGCGTTCAGACCAGAAAGCGATCAAGTCACCTCCTGGCTGAAAAATGGCATGATCTTCACCAAGGTTTGAGCGTTCGAAACTTGGATAAGTCCGTGTGTGTTCTACTTGCGAGAAAAGGCTGGTTTTATCAAGTTGATCAATCGGTAATAAAACAACATCATTATCATAAGGTCCCTTTATAAAGAGCAATCTCTTACCACCTGGGTGAAATACAGGTTGTGACATCCTGTCAGAAAAAGGAGAGTTGAGTTTAGCGACTTTACCAACATAAGACAGTGTAAAAAGTTGTCGCCCCGTACTAAAAATAAGCTGTTCATTTAAAGGGTCAAAACTTGGATAAATGGGTCGAAATTTTGCTATTTCTTGTGGGTATTGGATCAGATGATTGGATAAAACACGGCCGTCAGGCTTGATCATTTTGAGGTAATATTGGTTATCGTCATGGATACTGGTGACTGCAATAAGATCATCCTTGACCGAATAGGTATAGTCGATTAAATTGCCTTCAGTTGGTTCGTATAAATCTGTGCTGTTGTTGTTACTTATTGAATAATTAATGATCTTCCAGCGGTTCGATTTTCTTTGTAGTAAAGCAATGGTGTTGTTGTTTAGCCAAATGGGTTTTTTTACGGTAGAGTTTTGACATTGCAGCATAATGTCTGGTTGCTGAGGAGTCTCAAGTGCTTTTTCAAAATCCAGGCTCACCAAATCGTAACAATTTTTTTGAGTGACTGGTTGATTGCATGCCTCCGTTGCTAAAAATATCAATTTCTTGCCGTCTTTAGAAAAACTGTGGCCACCATAAGCCCCCCATTCTTTGGTCAAGAGTGTTTCTTTTTGTGTAGTGATGTTTTTGGCCCATATTTTATTAACGCACAGTTTATCCAAATAACGATGAAAAACGATGTGTTGGCCGTCGGGCGTGTAAGTGCCATCAAATTCTTTGTCGTCAGTGGCGGTTAGTGAGCGCAATGTATCAAATGTCAATGGTGAGTGCTGTTGAGGCTTCAATAATTGATAGCCAATAAAACAGCATATGATGATTCCAGCGATAATTGATACCAGTCTAAAATCAGCCCTTGAGGGTTGTGGTGTTTCTGTAAAATCATCATCAAGGTCTATATCTGCTTCACTGAATTGATCAATTTCTACCACTTTATTTGGGCTTGTTGGATTGATCTTATCATCCCATCTCACATCACACTCAAGACTATAGCCTTGTTTGGCATGTGTTTTGATGTAGAATTGTACTTTGCCATCATCACCCAAGGCTTTTCTTAATTGGGCAATGCTTCTTTGTAATGTGTTGGGTGACACAACGGTATCAGGCCAAACTTTATCAAGTAAATCATCATGACTCACCACTTTTCCCTGATTTTCAGCAAGATAAGTAAGAACAGCCAACGCTTTTGGAGCAATTGTTTGGGATTGCTTGTTTTGAGTGATTTGATTTCTGGATAAATCGATGAAAAACCCACCGACCCAATACTGTTTTGTCATATAAACCCTGTTTAAGATTAAAGCTGATGCTCAAATGCGAGCCTAAACGAGATAAATCATCTGAGTGTGATTGGTCATTGTAACTAAATTTATTTTTTTAAACAATTGATTACTAATCGATTATTTAATCATCAGCTAGAAATCAGCCAGAAGTCAGAGGAACTTCAGGTGTTTTAATTTCGATCCATTTAAGATGAATTATTAATTGATATAAAAAATGAGCCTTAAATAAAAGGTAAAGTTATACGGAGAAAGAAATTGATAAATATGAAGAAGGTTTTAATTGTTGTTTTTTTATTTTCACTGCCTTTTATAAACGTTGAAGCCGGTGAAAAAAAACCATATGAATTACCGCGAACACAGATAATACCTATCCAAGATTCTGACTCAAAAGGTCAATATGAGCTTTATATAAAACTGCCTGAAAAATATTCTAAAAATAATAAATCAACATACCCTGTCATTTATATTGCTGATGCTGTGTGGCATATCGAAATATTATCAGCTTCCACTGAATTTCTGATAGAGGATGCGATTTTGGTTGGAATCTCTTGGCAGAAGGACATCGATGAAGACTTAAAAAAAGAACGAGGAGCACACGTAAGTAGATATCGAGATTACTCAATAAAGAAACCAAACAAGCCTGATGGGCAAGCGGCTAATCATTTGGCATTTATTCGCAATGATGTGATTCAATATATAGAAAGTAACTATCGAGCTGATCCTGATAGCCGTACTTATTTTGGCTACTCACTGAGTGGTTTATTTGGTGCTTACATACTTTTGAGACAGCCCGATACCTTTCAAAACTACATTCTTGGTAGCCCATCGATTTGGAGCGATAATCCCTACCTTGCTAAGCTTGGAGCTAATGCCGCATTAAAACGTAAAGGCCTCAATGCCAATGTTTTCATATCTTATGGTTCTTTGGAGAAAAAGTTGAGTAAACATGTCGATGAATTTATTGCTTTACTGAAAAATAGAGAGGACGAAAGTTTATCCTTACAACATGAAGTCATCGAGGGTAGCCATCAGACCGCTTTCCCTATGACAGGGGTACGCAGTGTCACTTGGTTATCGGATCTGATAAAAGAGAGAGATAAGTGATGAAACCTATTTTTATTGCTTTACTATTTTCTATTCTGACGATAAGTCACAAAAGTCATAGTCAAGATAATTTTCCAGCCTTGAAAGGCCCTTACATGGGGCAAAAACCGCCGGGTATGGTTGCCGAACCTTTTGCGCCTGGCATCATATCCACTCAGGGTTGGGAACTTGAAGGTGTGTTTGCACCAGGTATGACAGAGTTTTATTACACCACAGACGAAGGTAAAGGCACTCCGATTACAGTGATTGGTTTTCGCCAATACAACAATGTATGGAAAAAGTACCTTGAATTTAAACGCAACGGTGAAGTGACGTTCTCGCCAGATGATCAACGCATGTATATGGCAGAAGGGTATAAGAACCGTATAGGTGATGGTTGGTCCGAACGCAAAAGCCTTGGGAGCATGTTTGATCGCAAAGACTGGGGAATCATGCGTTTATCGCCATCCGCTAAGGGCTCATATGTTTTTGATGACTATAAAAACAAAAATTCAATTCGCATATCAACAATCAAAGAGGGTAAGCGACAAGTACCCAAAATAATGGGACCTGAAATTAATTCAGGTCAATGGACGGCTCATCCCTTTATCGCTGCAGATGAAAGTTACCTCATTTGGGACAGTGAAAGACAGGGGGGTTATGGAGCCTCTGATCTTTACATCAGCTTTAAACAATTGGATGGTTCTTGGGGCCCAGCCATCAATATGGGTAACAAGGTCAATTCAGAAAAAGGCGATACTTATGCAAGTGTTACCCCTGATGGTAAATATCTGCTCTTTAACAGACGCATCGATGATGAAACAGACAATACCGATATTTACTGGATTGATGCGCAAATCATTGAAACCTTAAGGCCAAATTAATGAACAAAATACTATTGAATACAACCAGCAAGGATAAATCATGAATCGTATTTATATTTTAAGCACTTTACTGTTTTCTACTCTGGCAATGAGTAGCAATCATTTAGAACAACTTCCAATTTTGCAAGGTCCTTATTTGGGGCAAAAACCACCAGGATTAATGGCTGAAGTTTTTGCACCAGGAATTGTTTCCACAGAACACTTTGAGGCATGTGCTGTTTTTGCTCCTGACATGAAAGCATTTTATTATCTCAGTGATGACAACAAGGATAAAAAGCACAGATTGATTTCTTATCAATTTAAAGACAATCTATGGCACAAGTCGGTAGTTGGTCCCAGAGTGGGAGAACCCACTTTCTCCCCTGATGGTAAGATTATGCATTTGGGCCGGAGATATATGGAGCGTATTGGCGAAGAGTGGTCAGAAGTCAAAAGCCTTGGGCCAATGATAGACAGAAAAGACTGGGGAATTATGCGCCTGTCGGCATCCGCTCAAGGCACCTATGTTTTTGATGATGCCAATGGTGGCGATGTGATCCGCATTTCAAAACTGATCAACGGCAAACGTCAAGAACCACAAAAAATGGGACCTGTGATCAATTCAGGTAAATGGACAGCTCATCCCTTTATCGCACCAGATGAAAGCTATTTGATTTGGGACAGCCAAAGAAAAAACGGATACGGTGAATCTGATCTTTATATCAGTTTTCGCCAGAAAGATGGTTCGTGGGGAGCAGCAATCAATATGGGCGAAAACATCAATTCACCATATGATGATGCTTATGGCAGCATAACCCCAGATGGGAAGTACTTGTTTTTTTATAGGGACATCAGTCCCGGCAATCTGGATATTTATTGGGCTGATGCACAAATCATTGAAAAGCTAAGGCTCAAGCAATCAGCATCCATGAAACTTAAATAAGGCGTTAATTATGAGATATATCTTACCTTTCTTTCTTTGTGTGTTGATAGCAAGCGGTCATTGTTATGGGCAGGATGATTTAACTTTGCCTCGTGGACCCTATCTTGGACAAAAGCCACCCAGCTCAACACCTGAGGTTTTTGCTCCCGGTCTTGTATCTAAAGAACATAAGGACCTCAGTGGATTCTTCAGCCCTGATATGAAATCGTTCTATTTTACAAGGATGGACAATAAAACTGAGCAGTGGAGGCTTGTTGTTTTTAAATCCGAGAACAATCAGTGGCGAGAATCTGTGGTGGGCCCAAGAGTAGGTCGGCCCATCATTTCACCAGATGGAAAGACCATGCATTTGGGTAAAAAATACATGAATCGCACCGAGACAGGTTGGTCACAGGTAAAAAGCCTGGGGCCCATGTTTGATCGAGATGACTGGGGAATTATGCGTTTGTCCGCATCCTCAAACGGTACCTATGTTTTTGACGATTATAAAGGGAACGATGTGTTACGCATATCAACGCTCAAAGATGGTATTCGCCAACAACCAAAACTGCTCGGAAAACAAATAAACACAGGAAAATTCAACGCGCATCCATTCATCGCCGCAGATGGATCTTACTTAATCTGGGATGGTGAAAGAGACAGCGGATATGGGGATTCTGACTTGTATATCAGTTTTCGACAGCAGAATGGTTCATGGGGAGCCGCCATTAATTTGGGAGATAAAATCAATACCAGTGTTTGGGAAGGTGGGGCATATGTGACACCCGATGAAAAATACCTTTTCTTCAATAGAGCGATAGCCCCAGAAAATGTTGATATATTTTGGGTGGATGCCCAGATTATAGAGCATCTCAGACTCAAACAGGGCTCAAAAGACAATGATTTATCAGTGGTAGAAAACCTCTATTTAGGACAAAAACCACCAGGTTTGATTCCGGAAGTTTTTGCGCCAGGCATTGTTTCAATTGATGGAAGATTTGAAGGTGCTATTTCATTTTCCCCTGATTTAAAAGAAATGTATTTTGGAGCCGATAATGAAAACGAAGAAACATCAATATATTTTTCAAAACTCAAAGAAAATAATTGGACGCCAATTAAAAAAGCAAATTTTACCCATGGTGATAAAAAAGAAGAAATGCATCCATTCGTCAGTCCTAATGGCAAAAGGATTTATTTTACAGCTTTGGACGCTAGTTTTGCTGATGAGAAAATTTGGTACGTAAACCGTCAACAGAATGCCTGGAGTGATGCAATACAGCTTGATTCACCTCTAAATGATGATTTGGTTTTTTATCCAAATCAATCGAAAAACAGCGGACTTTATTATTTCAATTTATCAAAAATGAAAACCTATCATGCGCCTAATAAAAGCGGTAAGTACCCTGAAGTTCAGGCAGTTGAACTTGAATTTGGTCATCACGCATTCATTGCTCCCTCTGATGATTATTTACTGGTGACCGCTAGAAATAATGAAGATGAAAGTAGAAAAGACAACGATATTTATGTTTATTTTAAGAAGCAAGACGGAACATGGAGCAAACCAATTAACCTGGGTAATGAAATAAATTCTGATTTAGATGAAAAAGGCCCAAGCATTAGCCCAGATGGCAAATATTTGTTTTTTGGCAGAAGCGAAAGAGACATAGAGCCTGGTCTATCGAATATTTACTGGGTCAGTACAAAAATCATCACCAAGCTAAAAAACATTTACTTTAAGTCATAACAATTCAAAGGGTAACTATGAGCATTAAATTCAAATTCAAATTCAAATGTCTAATTGCAGTTGTACTATTAAGTGGGTATAACAGCTTGAACGCATCAATTGATCATGTACTTGCAAAAAATATGGTAAAATCTGTGGCTAAATCTGAACAAGTTGAGCATGGGTACTGGAAAAACCCCAATGTGAATTACGTTGCGCAGGATGTTCCGTCCGGTCATGAAGGTTCAATTCGGGATATTCCTAATCTTGATTACGCCTTCATCGATACAGCCCCGATTGACAGAAAAGATGGTCTTGTCATGGGCGCATTGAGCGTTGATGACGGTGATAAAGAAATAATTGTCAAATTGGCAGAGGAAATTGCCGATGGCCAGCACGGAAAAATTGACAGCCTGCTGATTGCTCATAAAGGCAAGCTTGTATTTGAATCCTATTTTTTAGGGGGACGTGTCAATCTGACCCATCCGCAAGCCTCAGCGACAAAAACCTATACGGGCATGGCGCTTGGCCGTGCAATCCAACTGGGTTATCTGAGCATGGCCGATCTAGACAAACCTTTGGTCAGTTTTCTCAAAGAAATAAATCCTGCAAAATTTGTAAAAGGAACTGAATTGGTCACGCTGCACCAAGCATTAACTATGCGTTCAGGTATCCGTATCAGTAAAGAACAAAGAGAATCATTCGACAAATACCCTAACCAGATAAGAGGGCAAAGCTTGGTGCAAGCCATTTTTGAACAATGCGAACCCATTAGCGCTGAGTCGCAGCATTCTTTTTCATATGGAAACTACAGTTCAACCTTGGTGATGCAAGTGATTAACGCCGTCGTACCAGGTACCGTCGAAGATTTCATTAAAAATGAACTTCTCGGAAAAATGGGCATAAAGGCTTATGGTTGGCAAGTTGGGCTGGGCGGCCTGCCTGCAGCAGGCTGGAAATCGGCCATAACATCACGCGCTATGTTGAAGTTTGGCACCCTGGCTATGAACAAAGGCAAATACAATGGCGAACAATTGGTTCCAGAAGCCTATATCACCAAAGCAACCAGTAGAATCCTCTATAACGGTGATGATGATATTTTCGGCGGTGGTCCAAATGTCTCTGATCAGGGTTATGGTTATTTCTGGTGGAATGCTGATTTAAAGTATGGTGATAAAAGTTACTACAGCACATCTGCTCAAGGTGGTGGCGGTCAGTTTATCATTTTTATCGAGGAACTTGATTTGTTGGTAGTGTTTACAGGCCATGAAAGGCACCCAAAAAGCTTGCAGCTTACGGCGCAAATGATCTTGCCAGCATTTATCCAAGACGAATCACCAACTCTCGAAGGCCCTTATCTTGGTCAAAAGCCTCCAGGTTTAACCCCCAAAGTTTTCGCTCCAGGAGTTGTTTCAACAGAGCATCATGAGTGGGGTGGTTTCTTCACACCCGACATGAAAGGGTTCTACTTTGCTAGGAAAAACAACACAAGTGGAAAAGAGTCGAGAATGTTTTTTAAATACGATAATAATCGATGGCATGAGGAACCTGGTGTGAGTGGAGATCTCTCTTCTGACGGTAAAACTATGTTTTATCTCAATCAATATAGAGAACGAACCAATGATGGATGGTCAGAGTTAAAAAGTCTTGGCCCCGCTTTTGAAGACATTGAAATCATGCGCCTTACCAGTTCACTCCATGGCACTTATGTTTTTGATGAATTCCCAAGAGATGGTAAGGGCAATATTCGATATGCTCGACTGCTGAATGGTGAACGTGAAGCACCCAAGTCATTTAGTAAAGAGATTAACACTGGAAAAAACAATGTCCATCCCTTTATTGCACCTGATGAGTCTTATATTTTGTGGGACAGTGAAAGAGATGGTGGCTATGGTGGCAGTGATATCTACATCAGTTTTCGGCAGGAAGACGGCTCTTGGGGGAAGGGCATCAACTTGGGAGATAAGATAAACACAAGTACTTCACAACGTGGAGGATATGTAACGCCAGATGGAAAATACCTTTTCTATAATAGTCCTGATAGCTCAGGAAAGGGCGATATATTTTGGGTAGATGCGCAGATTATTGATGATCTAAAATCTCTTCAAACCCCTGTAGAGGAATTCAATACTGATACTACAAACGACTTAATTAAAAAAGTAGAAACTGGCCTGACAACGCCAGTATATATTGAAGGTGATTCAACATGGTCTATAGAAGAACGTATGAAGCACTATGGAATTCCTGGTGTCAGTATTGCAGTCATACACAATGGTGAAATTGCATGGACCAAGGGTTACGGTGTCGTTGATAAAGATAGTAAAGCGCCGGTCACAGAACAAACCCTTTTTCAGGCAGCGGCAACGAGTATGCCGGTAACAGCCTACGGTGCATTACGTCTGGTTGAGCAAAATAAAATAGATTTAGATGAAAACATTAATAATTACTTGAAATCTTGGAAATTGACAGACAATGAATTCACTCAAGAAAGCAAAGTTACCACAAGAAATCTTTTAAACCATTCTGCCGGAATACATCCTCGTGGAACGGGATCATTCAGTATAAATAAAAAAATCCCCACACTTGTAGAGATACTCAATGGAACTTATCCGGCCACAAATGAGCCAATTACTGTAAATAAAGAACCTGGCGAAAGTGTTCGTTTTGCCTATGCCAGTTATGTGCCCATTCAACAAATGATGCTGGATGTTGAAGGCAAAACATTTCCAGAGATCATGCATGAGCTCGTGTTACAACCTTTAGAAATGAACAACAGTACGTTCAACCAATCGCTGACATCAGAGCAATTAAGTAAGGCCGCTACAGGCTATTTGAAAGATGGTTCTATGGTCAAAGGCAGAAGATATATCAACCCATCAATGGCAACCAGTGGATTATGGACAACTGCTGAGGATTACGCAAAATTCATAACCAACGTACAGCAAACCCTAAAAGGTAAGAGTACTAAAGGCTTATCAAAAGATTTGACAGAATTAATGGGTACACCTTATGGGGTGAGTGATTCTGATTGGTCATTTACCTTGGGTTTAGGGTTTCAGCTGTTAAATAAAAACAATGAAATCTACTTAAGACACCATGGGTGGAATAGGGGGTTCTATGCGGAAATCGTGGCTCACAGAGACAAAGGCTACGGTGTGGTTGTGATGACCAATTCCACGTTTCCAGTTTTTAATGCCGAAGTGATGCGATCTGTGGCCCAGGCATATCATTGGGATCATTATGTTCCGGTACACAAAAAAATAGAGATTGAACAGGCTTTAGCCGATGAAATTACCGGAAGATACCTATCCGATGACGCAATTGTAGAAGTTTTTCAAAAGGGCAGCCAATTGTTCTATAAAAACATACTTGACGAACATGCTGAAGAGCTGGTCAAAGTTTCGGATAACAATTTTGTTATGAGAAATTCTAGCCGGCTTATCCAATTCAAACCAAACTCAGAAAATAAAACGATCAATCTACATCAACTTTATAGAAGTAATGAAAGCATTGCCGCCACTTTTGTCAAGACGGATAACAATAAAAAATATCCTGTAGAATTCCTTCTTGAAGGTGATTTTGAAAAAGCACTTGAGGCCTATAAACATTTAAAGCAGCATGATCCTGTCCATGCAACGGTCACAGAAGCGTATATAAATAATATTGGCTATGATTTTTACCATGATGATAGAATGAAATTAGCACAAAACACCTTCAAGGTGAATATGATGCTCTATCCTGATAATTTTAAAGTCTACGATAGTTATGCCGAAGCCTGTATGAAAATGGGTGAAGTTGATCTGGCCATTTTAAATTACTCGAAATCACTTGAATTAAACCCTCAAAATAACAATGCCAAGGATAAGCTTGAAGAGTTACAAAAAAGCAGATGAAACAAATTTTCATCTCATCTAGCCTGAACATTTCATCAAAACGGTAAACTATGATGAAATGTTCGGGCCAGAAAGCGCCTATATGGATGCAAGCTTTTATTCGAGTCTTATTATTTGCCGGGTCGCATAAACCACCTTCCACATTCACTGACAGTTTATTGATGCAAAACCTACAATGCCAAAGCCCTTTAATCTGACCTCATAATTTGATGCAAAAACATGTCATGTCTTTTTACATAAGATCTCCATTATCTTTTGTGCCAAAATAGCAACATGAGGCAGTGCTATCATGGTTTTATGGTCTCCAGGCACATCGATAATTGGCACATCAGCCCAGCCCAATGTGCCGGTTTGGTCGTCATTATTGTGTTCGTCCTTGGCGCGTAAAAGCACCATAGCCTCTGCTGTTTCTGGTTTGTAACTCAATTCGAGGGCCAAATGATTTTCAGATAATCTGATATAGTTTTCTGCTTGTTGATCAGAAACCTCTTGTGGAAAATAACCACTTTTCTTCGCTTGTTTTACGACCTCTTGAATCAGATCCTGAGGATCAACTGACGACAGTGCCTCAATATTGACATCTGGCATATCTGCAAACATCTCATTGAGGTAGGATGTCAGAGAAATCTCAGTTGGCGGCCTGATTGCAGGGTGAGTTGAATCAATCAAGATAAGATGACTGGTAGAAATGTCATGTTTTTTAAAGGCATGAGACAACTCATTGGCGATCAACCCACCAAAACAGTAGCCTATCAGTGTGATTGAGGGGCCTTTAAAGTAAGTAATCAATTCAGAAGCATAATCGCATGCCAATTCTTTCATGTCTTTGTATAAGCGCGGCTGTGAACCCGCATCGACACCACGGGCACGAATCCCATAAAAAGGGTTGTCTAAATCTAGCTGATCAAGCATGGGCTTATAAAAATCTATGCCGCCGCCACCTGGATGAATGAGCAATATGGGTTCACCTTTTCCTGCTCGCAATGGCACCAATAAAGAATCAGAGGCTGTGTTGTTTTGAGCCGTCAACTGTTTCAGCATGTCTTGAAAACTTGCATTGGCAAATATCTCAGCGGCAGTGATGTTGATGTTCATTCTTTGTTGTATGAGCCCTGATAAACGAACGGCAGCCAAAGAATCTCCCCCCAATGCAAAGAAGTGTGCTTCAGGCGTACATTTTTCTATTCCAATGATGTCTTGCCAGCATGTTTCTAAGATATGTTCAATATCCGATTGCTCAGTAACGTGCTTTTTTGCATCAGATGAGGGAGCAATGTGGTGATGGGCTTGTCTGACCCATTGATCAAAACGTGCTTCCATGTCTTGGCAGCTGACAGAAAGAGTGCAATGACCGTGATTTCGAAACAACGAATCAAACAACAAAGGTGCTTCATCTCTGGAGATACTGCCTTTGCCTGAGTCTGCTGAAACATTCCATGCATCCCATGCGATGGAGAGCCATTGTGTGTGGCTAGAGGACTGGCTTGCCAGTGCATCAAGGTATTTGTTGGCAGCAGAATATATGCCATGGCCCAGTCCTGCAAAGACGGCTGATAAGCTAGACATCAATACCACAAAATCCACATTTTTGTCTTGTATTACATTCCGTATTGCGTGAGTGACATCGACTTTTGTGGTGAATTGTCGAATGGCATTTTGTGCATCAAAGTGATTTAACGGTTGAAATGTATGCTGGTCAAAATGGGCCGCACTGTGAAAAATGCCCGTAATTGGACCATTGATGAGCTCTGCGGTATTGATGCCGTCACGCACTGATTGTTCTGAGTGCCAAGCGGCATCTAAAATGGTCAATTGTTGAATTTTACTTTCAATTTCTATTAAATGCTTTAATTTAACGCTCAAAGATTCGTCAGTACTGACATCCTCGACCAATTTTTGCCATTGGCTTTGGTCAGGAATATTTGAACGTGTGACCAATGTCAGTGCCATAATGGGCTGTTCAATCAGCCAATGTGAGAGTGTTAAACCCAATTGGCCCAATCCACCAGTAATCAGGTAATGTCCAGTGGGCTTTATCCAATTATCTTGCTCAGGCTGGTTGTTTTTCAGCAACTTAACGAACCGTGGTTGCCAGCACAACTGTCCTCTGAGTGCTCGGATGGGTATGCGCTCTTTTCTGTTAAATTCAGCGCTTAATTGTTGCATGGCGATTTTATGACCAGTAGAAAAATCGAGGTCAATAATCTGACCAATCAATCCATTTATTTCTTGTTGCATCACGATTGGCATGGAATGTGCCAATGATTGTATTGGGTGCTGGCAAACTCCATCAGAGGTATTTAATGCTCTGTCAGTCAGAGTCGTCATGGTAATGGGTGTGGCATAGAGTTGATCACTCAATATCTTTGCACAATGACCGATCGCATTAAAAAGACTGTCGCCATTTTCAGAATAATCAGAGTGCTTAGAATAATCCAGCGGCCAACAATTGATGATCTGACAAGGTTTGTTCTGTTCAAACAGTGGAGCTATAGATTCATGCCAATTGGCTGCTACAGATTCTGCTGTGATCTGGCCGTTTTTATTTGCAAGCTGTTGAGATGAAATAATGCTTATATGTTGAGCATTTGCGCATAAATTTTGCACAAGTGATTTGGCAAATGATGGATTATCAGCAAGAAACAACCAACAATTGTCTTGTAGATTATTGTTTAATTCATCATGTGATTCATTATGTGATTCAGCAATGCGCTGACTTTGCCAAAGGGTTTGATAAATTTGCGGCGATGCAAAATTTTTGCTTTGAACACCACTGTTCTGAGTTTTGTTGGGTGATAACCAGGCGCGGCTTTTTTTAAATGGGTACAATGGTAAATCAACTGGAGAGGCATTCTTTCCACATAACATTGCGGTATTAATGGTACCGCCCATTGTCCAGAAATGACCTGCCGCGGTTAAAAAGTCATGTGATGCCATTTCTTGGCCAGACAGTCCTGATATTACTTTATCACTTGTGAGTCCTGCAGCCAGTGCAAAATGGCTCAATGTTTTGCCTGTACCCACTTCTATATAACAGTCGATATTGTTATCAACCAGTGTTTGTATGCCAGCATTGAACAAAACTGCATGGCGAATGTGTTGACACCAGTATTGTGGATCGGTGGCTTGTTGTGCTGTTAACCATGTGCCAGTGACATTGGAAACGACAGGAATCTTGGCTGGGTTTAGTGTAAATGAGGCCATTTCATCATGAAACTTATCCAAGATAGGTTCAACAGCAGCGCTGTGAAAGGCATGGGATGTTTTCAATTGTTGGAAACTGAATTCGTCTTTTTTCAGTTGTGCTTTGAGTTTTGTTATCGCCTCTATTGGACCTGCCAACACACAGTTTTTGGGACCATTAACGGCTGCCAATTCGATTTGTGTATTAAGATAGCAGACCAGCTCTGACTGATTGGCTCGAACGGCCAACATCGCACCAGTTTGCATTTCACTCATCAAGTGGGCGCGCATTTCAACAATCTTAATGGCCTCTGATAGTGAGAAAACACCGGCAACACAGGCCGCAACATATTCACCTAAACTGTGTCCTATGAGATGACTTGGGTGTGCGCCCAACGCTTGCCATAATTGTGTGAGTGCATATTCGTGACAAAACAGTGCGGGTTGTAACAAGCGGGTTTCGCATTGTTCATTTTGCTCAAACAAATAATTGCGCACCAGTGTTTGTTCCTTTAACTGGCTCAATGCTTGTTCCAAGGCCGTTTGATAGGCAGGAAAGTGTTCGGACAATTGTGTTGCCATGGCCAATTGTTGACTGCCTTGTCCGGGAAACATAAAAGCAATCTTTTTAATGTCATTGGTTTCTTTAAAGGGTTGTGTCTGTTTCAATAATTCAGCGGCATTCGATACTGAATCTGCAACAATAAAACTCCTGACTGGCATGGCTTTTCTGGTGTGAAATAAACTCCAGGATATGTCATCTGGCCTTTCGTCCGTGTTGTTGAAATATGTCTGGTAGGAGGCTTGTAGTTGTACTAACACTTCTGAGTCATTTGCAGTAATCGGTAATAAGTGCCATTGATTGTGTTGTTTTGATGATGCGTCAACAGCACCTTTAGTCCTTAATTCTACGGAAGATTCTATAGATGATTCTACAGATGGCTCTGTAACGATAACATGTGCATTGGTGCCACCCATACCAAAAGAACTGGTTCCGGCAATTCTGGGTGAAGGCCAAGATCTTAATTGATCAACAACATGAAAAGGGCTGTTGTCTATGTCTATTTCCGGATTGGCTTTATTAAAGTGCAGGGTGGCAGGAATTTGACCATGGTAGATGCTCAATGATGTTTTGATCAGCCCTGCAATCCCTGCTGCTGTATCAAGGTGGCCAATGTTGGATTTGATGGAGCCGATACCGCAGGATTGAGCGTTTACGCCAGCAAATACTTGGTTTAAGGCCTCAAATTCTATGGGGTCCCCTAAATGCGTGGCTGTGCCGTGTGCTTCAATATAACTGATGTCTTGGGCTTCTAGTTCAGCCAATTCAATGGCCTCTGAAATTACACGGGCTTGGCCTTTTATGCTGGGTGCTGTAAAACCTATTTTTTCCGAGCCATCATTGTTGATCGCTGAAGCCCGAATCACCGCATAAACTTTATCACCATCAGCCAAAGCCTCATCAAAACGTTTCAGCAAAACGGTGGCAACACCGCTGCCGTAGCTGGTTCCTTGTGCCTCAGCATCAAAAGGCCTACAACGACCATCGGGCGAGGCAATGCTGCCGGGTTGGTATTGATAACCAATGCGTTGCATAGGAGTAATGCTGGCACCACCGGCTAAGGCCATGTCACATTCATAGGCCAATAATGCCTGAACAGCATTGTGCACTGCTACCAAAGACGTTGAACAAGCGGTATTGACGTTCACAGCAGGGCCTGTTAAATTGAGTCGATAGGCCACTTGTGTTGCGGCAAAGTCTTTTTCGTTAACGATTTGAATCATCTGAGCGCCAACTGAATTGACGAGTGCTTTATTGGGCAATATGTGGTCAATGAGGTATCTATTGCCTGCAACACCAACATAGACCCCCGTACTGCTGTCTTGTTGTTGAAGGGTAATCCGGGCATCTTCAAAGGTGTTGTAAGCACATTGAATCAACAAACGAATTTGCGGGTCCATTAATTCGGCTTCACGACGACTGAGGCCAAAAAATGCATAATCAAAATATTCAATGTCCGTTAAAACCCGAGCTGCTGCAACGTAACCTTTTCTGTCAATACTTTGCTGAGATAGTCCAAGCTTTAATAATTCATCTGTGCTCAGTAACTCCAATGAATCATGACTGTTCAACAAATTTTCCCAGAGCTGTTTGACATCATCAGCTTGGGGAAATCTTCCTGCCATACCTATGATGGCAATTTGGGCACTTGTGTCTAATTCTTTCATGATTGACGCCTCTTTATTTTTTGACGGCGATGCCGGTTGGCATTGCGGTTGTGTTTTTTTGATGGGTTGTCTGCTTTGTCTACTGTGGTTGGTTTTTTGTTATTTTCAGAATTAAAGTAATCCGACTGTGCTTGAATGGTCGTATACTGAAACAATGCTGTCACAGGAACATCGAGTTGTAATGTTTCACTGAGTTTTTTGCTCAACCTGATGAGCAAGAGTGAATTGCCTCCAGCATCAAAAAAATTATCGGTCACTTTGATTGCCTGACGTTGTAAAACCGATTGCCAAACTTCCAAGATGATTTGTTGTTTTGGGTTTGCCGGTTGCTCAATGGTCGGCTCGACAACAGTTTCAATGCGCCTTAATTGATTGCGATCATTCTTACCGCTTGTGGTTAAAGGAAATTCATCTAACATGATGTACTCTGAGGGCCTCATATAATCCATCAGATGTTCATGTGCATGTTGACGCAGTGTTTTGATATCGATATCAGCAGGAGAGACATAGGCAACCAATCGAGCGTGTTCATTTTCACCTTTCATGATTACCGCCATGTTGTTTACACCCGCAACATTCAATAAAACAGATTCAATTTCACCCAATTCAATGCGAAATCCGCGCAGTTTTATTTGATGATCATTGCGACCGATGTAAATGATCTCAGATTGGTGGTTGAGTTTCACCAAGTCGCCGGTATTATAAATACGTCCCCAACGTTGTGACTCAACAAATCTGGCTGCCGTTAAATCAGTACGATGTGCATAACCTTGTGACAAACCATCACCACCCAACCACAGTTCTCCTATGGCACCTTTGGGCAGTACATTCATGCGCTCATCAAGAATCAAAGCGTAACTGTTATCAATCGAATTGCCGATCGGCACAGTGTATTTGTAATCTTGATCACGAGACAGTTGATAACAAGCACTGAATACACAATCTTCTGTAGGGCCATAGGCATTATAAAATGTGGTCTCTGGTAAACTCGCCAAAGCCAATTGAGCAGTACTGGGCGGAAATGCATCAGCACCAACCGTAATGCGTTTTAAACGACTCAATCGTTGGGTGTCTGTGTTGATCATTTCATTGAGTAACAATGGAGAAAAATAGGCTGAGTCAACACCATGTTTTTCAATGATTGCGCAGAGTTTTGAGGGTTCTTTATCTTCATCAGCAACAATGATGAGTTCACCTCCGTGAACCAAAGTGACCCAAATTTCATAGACAGAAATATCAAATGAGAAGGTACAGTGATTCAGCATGATTGCATCACTTTTTGAATCACCATAACTCGAACTGTCTGCCAGCCTAAACACATTTTGGTGAGTAATCACCACTGGTTTGGGTTGCCCTGTGGAGCCAGATGTATACATCAAATAGAAGGGATCGGTAGCTTTGGATACATTGATTGATGGATCCGTGTGGTTATTTGAAACACATAAATCGGATAAATCGAGGATTGTTATGTTTGAGGTCATATCTCTGTGATGATCGCTGACTATAAACTTTAACCCAGAATCTTCAATCATAAATTGCAGACGTTTTTGTGGGTGAGTTGGCTCCATTGGAAGATAAGCTGCACCGAGTTTGGCCACAGCCAACATGATCACAATTCTCTGCGTTGAAGGATTTAAGTGAATGCCAACTATGTCACCTGCGCCAACACCATGGTGATGCATGATGTGAGCAGCGCTGGTTGCTTTGTTGTTCAGTTCTTGATAGTTGATGACCTCATTTTGGTCTCTTAAAGCAATATCATCAGGGCGCAGCATGGCAATTTTTTCTATTTCCTGAGGTATTGAACTGAATTTTCGATAATCTGTCTCTTGTCCTTTTAACTCTTGTAATAACTGTTTTTCTTGCGCTGGAGAGAGGCAACTGATGGTTTCAATGGTGTTCTGTGGTTCAGACAGAATACCCTGAATCACATGTTGCAGATACTCGAACATGCGTTGAATGGTCTGAACATCAAACAAATCAGAATTGAATTCAATGTTGCCAGATAGGCCGCTGCGGCCTTCAGTCAAATTAAAGGTCATGTCAAAACGTGACACTGATGATTCAATGGGTAAAGAAGTAATTTCTATGTCACCAAGTGCGAGCGCTTTTTTTGGTGTGTTTTGTAATATTAACATCACTTGAAATAAAGGACTGTGGGCTATGTTGCGTGGAACATTCAAATGCTCAACAACTTGCTCAAAAGGGATATCCTGATTGGAATAGGCATTAAGAGTGATGTCTTTTACCGTTTGTAAATGGGTCAAAAAATCTTGTTCTGGTTTAATTTTGGAGCGCAATACAATGGTATTGACGAAACAGCCGAGCATGGGTTCAATTTCGGTTCGCATTCGATTGGCAACGGGGGAGCCAATGACAATATCAGATTGCCCAGAATAACGCGATAACACCAATTGTATCGAAGACAGTAAAAACATATACATTGTCACACCATGTTCTTGACAAAAAGTCTGTATTTGTTTCATAACATCACTGGGCAGTTCAACTGAAATAGAGCTGCCATTAAAGGACTGTACTGCAGGTCTTGGCCGATCTGTAGCCAACTCCAATAACGGCGGTGAACCAGATAAAGTCTCTTGCCAAAATGTCAATTGTTGATCTAGTTCGGTCCCTTTTAACCATTTATTTTGCCATATGGCATAATCGGCATATTGCACTGGTAATGCCTTAAGCGATGGTGTTTTTTGTTCAATATAGGCTGAATAACAATGTGATAATTCTTCAACAAAAATGCCTGTAGACCAACCATCGGATATGATGTGATGCTTGGTGATCAATAAGACGTGTTTGTTTGCTGACAATTGTAACAAACGTACCCTCATCAATTGGTCCAGCTCAAGATTAAATGGTTGAGAGGCTTCTTGTTTGTATATTGATATGACCTGATCCTCTGTGGCTGTTTCAGGCGTGATGTTGAAATCAATATTTGCATCTATGTGCTGATAGGGCCTGCCGTCATTGTTCTTGAAACGCGTTCTTAAAATTTCATGTCTTTGGATGATAAAATTGAAACATTGATTCAGAACAATGCAGTCAAGATCACCAGTCAGTACCAAACTGGCTGGAATATTATAGGTACCGCCAATGCCATCAAATTGTTGTAAGGTCCACAATCGTTGTTGCGCAAATGACAAGGGTATTGTTTGATCCTTGTTTCGATCTCTTACGATCGGTGGAATAGGTGACTTGACTGCGCCAATGCTGAACTGTTGTGCCAGATCCTCAATGGTTGGGTGTTTAAAAATGTGCTTAAGTTTAAGTCCAGCATTGAGTTCTGCATTGACGCGTGTAATGAACTGGATTGCCAATAAAGAGTTACCACCCACTTCGAAGAAATGGTCGGTTACTCTGATATTTTGACGCCCCAAGATGGATTGCCAAATCATTAAGATCAATTGCTCTTTGGGGTTTGATGGTTGTTGAAATACCGTAGGGTTTTCAGCTTGTATTCGGCGCAATTGCTGGCGATCAATTTTGCCATTGGGTGACAAAGGAAATTCATTGAGTGTGATGTATTCCGATGGTCTCATAAAATCCATCAAATGTTCATGAGCATGTTCACGCAGTGCCTTGATGTCGATATCAGCAGGTGAGATATAAGCAACCAATCGTGCTTGTTGATTTTTGCCTTTTACGATAACAACAACATTTTTCACACCAACAACATTTGATAAAATAGATTCAACTTCTCCCAATTCAATGCGAAATCCTCGCAATTTAATTTGCTGGTCATTTCGACCGATGAACATGATTTCAAATTGATGGTTGAGTCTTACTATGTCTCCAGTTTTATAAATGCGGCCCCATTTTTTTGATTCAATAAACTTGGTGGTTGTTAAATCCGTTCGATGCGCATAACCTTGTGATAAACCATCTCCACCTAAGTACAATTCTCCGACAGCTCCTTTGGGTAATAGATTCCTATGCTCATCAAGCACCAAAGCATAGCTGTTATCGATTGACTGGCCGATTGGAATTGAGTTTTTATAATCTTTGTGACGAATAAGTTGATGATAAGTGCTGAATACGCAATTTTCAGTGGGACCATATACGTTATAAAATGTGGCTTCTGGTAAAGCCGCTAAAGACAATTCAGCAGTACTTGGAGGAAATACATCCCCACCTACAGTAATTTGTTGCAAACTTCTCAATTGATGTGCACCAGCATTGATGATTTCACTCAGTAATAATGGCGATAAGAAGATGAAATTCACCTTGTGTTTTTCAAGGGTCTCAGTGATTTTAAAAGGATCTTTATATTCATTATCAATGATGATCAGTTCACCCCCATTGACTAAGGTTCCCCAAATTTCTAATACAGAAGCGTCAAAAGAAAATGATGAGTGGTTCAACATGATTGTATCAGGACTTAAACCACCAAAACTTGAACCATCTGCCAGCCGAAATACATTCTGGTGGGTGATCACCACGGGTTTTGGTTGTCCGGTGGAACCAGATGTATACATCAAATATAATGTATCCGTTGCTTTAGAACGATGTATTGCCAGTTCAGTGTCTTTTATTGAAACTTCAAAGAGTGATGTATCAAGGACTTTGACGGTTGATGCTGAGTTTTTTTGCTGATCACTGATTAAAAATGATAAGCCAGAATCTTCTATCATAAACTGTAAACGTTTTTGCGGGTATGTCGGTTCTAATGGAAGATAGGCAGCACCGAGTTTTGCTGCTGCCAACATGATGATGACCCTCTGCGCAGAGGGTTTTAAGTTAATGCCAACACTATCACCTGTGTTAACACCATGATTGATCAGAACTTGGGCAGCGCTATTGGCTTTGTTGTTCAATTCCTGATAACTGATGATTTCATCTTTAAACCTTAAAGCGATGGCATCAGGGTGCAGCATGGCAATTTTTTCTATTTCCCCAGGGATTGAACTGAATTTTCGATAATCTGTTTCTGGTCCTTTTAACGCCTGTATCAATTGCTGTTCATGGGCTGCAGAGAGGCCACTTATGTTTCTAATGGTTGCCTGTGGTTCAGATAAAATTCTGTGACTCACATGTTGAAAATAATCAAGCATCTCTTGTATTGTTGCCATGTCAAATAAATCTGAGTTGAATTCAATGGTGCCTGATAAGCCATTCATGCCTTCAGTAAAATTGAAGGTCATGTCAAAGCGAGACACTGATGATTCAAAGGGCAGGGAAGCAATATTGACATCGCCAAGTTTTAGTCTTTTCTTGGGTGTGTTCTGCAGCACCAACATGACTTGAAACAATGGACTGTGTGCCACATTGCGCCTCAGGTTTAACGAGTCGATCACTTGTTCAAAAGGTATGTCCTGATGAGAGTAGGCGTTTAAAGTGGTTGCTTTTACGCTTTGTAAATGGTGCAAAAATGTGTGCTCTGGAGTGACATTTGAACGCAATACAATGGTATTGACGAAACAACCCAGCATTTTTTCAAATTCTTTTCGTGTTCGATTGGCAATGGGTGACCCTATCGAAATATCAGTTTGCCCTGAATATCGCCACAACATCAACTGCATCGAGGCCAGTAAAAACATATAGGTTGTGACACTGTGTTCTTGGCAAAAGGTTTGTATTTGCTTCAACACATCATTTGATATTTCAAGAGCGATGGAACGGCCATTAAATGTCTGTTCAGCTGGCCTTGGTTGGTCTGTAGGTAACTCCAGTAATGGCGGAGAATCTGCTAATTGTTCTTGCCAATAAGCCAGTTGCCTCTTTAGTTCCTGACCATTGAGCCAATGATTTTGCCAAATGGCATAATCCGCATATTGAATGGGCAAAACACTGAGTACTGGTGTCTTGTTGTCAATATAAGCCGAATAACAGTGGGTTAATTCTTCAACAAAAATACCCGTGGACCAACCATCGGATATGATGTGGTGCATGATGACCAATAAGACATGATTGTTTTGTGATAATTTCAACAAACGAACCCTCATGAGTCGATCCAGCTCAAGGTCAAAAGGTTGGGCTGCTTCTTGAGCGTAGATTGATTCTATTTGATCTTCTGTGACCATTTCTGGTTCTATTGATATATCATAATTGATATCGATGTGCTGGACGGGTGTGCCTCCGTGATGATGAAAACAGGTTCTTAATATTTCATGCCTATCAATAATGTGGTTAAAACTTTTGTTGAGCGCATTGTAATCGAGTTGGCCCTCTAAAACTAAGCTGGCAGGCATGTTGTAAGTGCCGCCAATGCCTTCAAATTGCTGCAATGTCCATAAGCGTTGTTGAGCAAAGGAAAGCGGCAGGCCATGATTGTTGTGTTCATTGCGCTGAACGGCAATGGGTGAATCATCGATTTGAGCAACATTTTCGCCGTCGATTTCACCCATATTGATCTTTTTGGCCAGAGATTGGATGTTTGGGTATTTAAATAAGTGTTTAAGCGTTAAACCCGCACCCAGTTCTGTATTGATTCTAGCAATCAATTGAGTGGCCAATAATGAATGGCCACCCAAGGCAAAAAAGTCATCAGTGATACAAATGGATTTTTCTGGAAAAATAGATTGCCACAGTTTAAGTAAACTGTGTTCGATCTGGTTTTGCGGTGCAACAAGGGACTTCTTAATAACGGGATTGGCCGATTCAAGCAGTTTTTTGATGTCGGGTTTACCGTTATGGTTGAGTGGAACCTTGTCGATGAGGCTGATGCTTGCTGGTACCATATAACTGGGTAATTGTTTCGATAATTTCAATCGAATCTCATCAATGCTGGTGTGGGCATCTGAGGTGACGACCCAAGCCAGCAATCGTGGCAGTTGTGCATCATTTTTGTCAATGCTCACCACTGAACGAACCACTTCTGTCTGGGCATTGAGTTGCCGCTCAATCTCATCAAGTTCAATGCGAAATCCTCGGATTTTCACTTGTCTGTCAAGTCGCCCTAAAAATTCTATGTCACCGTTTTCTGTTACTTTGACTTTGTCTCCAGTACGGTAGTAAGGAGTGCCATTGATCTGGATGAAACGATTATTTGAAGCAGGGTTTTGTCCATGGTATCCCAGCCCAACAGCTGGGCCACTGATGTACAATTCACCAGGGGTATGTTTTTGCTGAGCTTGTCCCATGGCATCTAAAATCTGCAGTCGCACATTATCAATCGGCAGGCCAATGGGGGCACGCTTGGGCCATTGAATTGAAGGGGCTTGAAAAGTGTGCGCTGTCACAACATGGGTTTCTGCTGGGCCGTATTGGTTGTGCAGTTTGCAATGGGGGTATCGATCAAAAAACGCGGTGATGTCTGGTGTCAATTCAAGCTGCTCACCTGCGGTGATGACGTGTTGCAAAGTTTCATAATGACGTGAGTTGTCATCATCATGTTTGGCCCAATGGTGCAACACTGTTGGTGGAATGATCACAACATTGATGTGTTCTTTTTGGATTAATTCACATATCGCTTGGGTATCTGTGCGAATGTCATCATCGACAATGACAAAGCTTCCGCCACTGTTTAAAGCCAACAGGAGCTCTAATACGCTCAGATCGAATCCAATCGAAGCAAATTGTAAAACTTTATGTGGGCCAGGCATTTGTTGTGTTTCCCATGACATCAAATGTGTAATGGTGCGATGAGGGATCAGTATGCCTTGTGGCTTGCCAGTTGTACCAGAAGTATACATCAAGTAAGCCGTTTGTTCGGCAGTTTGTTCAGCACTGGCTTTATTTACTGGTCTGTGTTGATGGCTGTTATTGACGTTTTGTTTGAAATCTTGCAATGAGACTTTATTTGGGTGTATTAAAAGTGCTTGCGCCTCATCTGTTATCAATAGGTTTGCTTGGCAATCATCCAACATTTGCTGCAAACGTTGTTCCGGGTGTTTTTGATCCAAAGGCACAAAACAAGCGCCTATTTTCCAGATGGCAATGGTTAAAAAGACCAAATCTGGGCATTTCTTGAGATGTAAAGCCACCATGCCACCCGATCTTGCTCCACATTGCATCAATGCGTTCGCGTATTGATTTGATGTTATCTCGAGCTGGCCATAACTGTATTGTTGATCCAAATGGTATATGGCCACAGCGTTGCTATTTTCAGACAATCGTTGATACAAGGTGTCTTGGATTAACTCATGGTTGGATCGAGGGCTGTTTTTTCCGGCAATTACTTGATCTGATTCGTCAATTGAATGCTCGGTTTTCAGTTGGCTGATTAAAAGTTTGGGTTGTTGGCAAATGGTTTCAAGTACTATTTTCCAACGGCTCAGGAAGCGCTTTATGGTGCTGTGTTTGAATAATGCGGTGTCATATTCTATTTCGCCGACGATACCATTTGATGTTTCTGAGAGCATGAAGGTCATGTCAAATCTTGAAATATTGCCTTCTTGAGGCACTTCTGCAAAGCTCAATTCTTTGGTTTTGAAGTTTTCTCGTGGCTGGTTTTGTAGAACTAACATGAATTGAAAAATAGGGTTGTTTGCCAAACTGCGTTCTGGTTGCAAGTGCTCGACGATTTGTTCAAAAGGTACATCTTGATTGGCATAAGCAGATAAACATTTTTGCTTGATGTGTTGTAAGTAATGCTCAAAAGAACGCTCTGGATCCAGTTGACTGCGTAAAACCAGGGTGTTGGCAAAGAAGCCAACAATGCCTTCTAACTCGGGATATTTTCGATTGGCCACTGGCGCTGCAATGACTTGATCCGTTTGACCGCTGTATTTCCAAAACAGGGTTTTTAATGCTGCCAGCAGCGTCATGAATAAGGTGACGCCTTGAGTTTTGCTGAACTGTTGCAAGGCTTGCATTTGCTGCTTTGTGATGTCCACTTTGACATTGGCGCCTTTAAATGACTGTATTGGTGGGCGCGGATAATCCGTTGCAAAGTCATGAAGAGCAGGGGCACCATCAAGTTCACTTAGCCAGTGGTTGATTTTTTGATCATAGATACCTTGTTGGTGTTGTTTGATTTGCCACCAAGCATAATCGGTGAATTGTATGGACAGTTCTGGCAACTTTACAGGCACATTGTTATCGTGTGCAACATAGAGTGCGGCAAGTTCGTTGATCAAAATACCCATTGACCATCCATCACTGATGATGTGGTGCAATGTGAGCAACAAAACATGGTTTTCTTGATCGATTTGTAACAGTCGAATGCGCATTAATGTGTCTTGTGTCAAATCAAAACGTGTACGCAATTCTGTCTCTGCAATACCTTGCAATTGGCTTTGTGCAATGGGTTCAATTTCAAGATTCAATTCAATGCTGTCGAGAATTTTTTGTTTTGGCGTTTCCTTTTCAATAATGATGCTGGTGCGTAAGGCAGCATGACGCTCAACCAGGCCATTGAGGCTTTGTTGCAAGGCTTTGATGTTAAGATTGCCTTTGAGGTTCAAAGCAAAAGGAATGTTATAAGACGCCGTGTTATCTTCGAGTTGATCAATGATCCACAACCGTTGTTGAGAAAACGACAGCGGTGCAGGTTCATCAGTGCTGTGTGGGTAGATCGTTTGTTGTTTTTCAGCACCCAGGCTGTGGTCAGGAAGACTCTTTAAGTGTTCTATGATTTCCTGTTTGACCTCACCAATGGCTTTTTTTATTTCGGCGGTCATGGCACCTTTTTCAGCACGAAACTTTAATTTTTCACCATCCAACCATAAATGAATCTTGGCTTGTTTTATCTGTTCAATAACCTTTTGCAATTGGGTTTGTTTTAATGGGGTCATAATTCACCTTCCTCAAAGTCATCTTGGTTGGTATTGGCCAATAATTCATCAATTTCTTGGGCCAGTGATTTTACTGTTGGAACACGAAAAACCATTTCCATGGGGACTTCAATGTTGAGTATCCTTGCCAAACGCGAAACCATTTGAGTGGCCAACAATGAATGACCACCAAGATCAAAAAAGTTATCATTGATGCCCACTTTTTCACACTTCAATAATGATTGCCATGTTTCTGATATGGTGATTTCAGTTGACGATTGAGGTGCAATGTATTCTTTTAATAATTGATCCTCAGAGGGTTTGGGTAGGGCATTTCGATCAACTTTACCATTGCTGCTCAATGGTATTTTATCCAATCTGAGGATGGCAGAAGGCAACATGTACCTAGGTAAATTTTCTTGTAATTTCTGGTAACAAAGATGCTCATCAAAGTCTGTTGACTCGGTAATCACATAGGCGACAAGGCTCTTTTCTTTTGTTTGAGAACCGTGAGCAATGACAACACTGCGAATGATGTTGTCTGATTGGTTTAATGCTGTTTCAATTTCACCCAACTCAATTCTAAAACCATTAATTTTTACTTGAAAATCAGATCGACCAAGAAATTCAATGGTGCCATCTTCGCCATACTTTGCTAAATCTCCAGTCCAATATATGGTTTCACCTGTTTCAGGGTGTGCTCTGAATTGTCGAGCCGTGCGGTCTGAGTCTGCCCAATAACCTCTGGCAACCCCAATACCGCCGATGTATAAGTGTCCAGATACGCCGATTGGACAAGGTTGATCCTGATCATCCAGTATATGGAATTGCTGATTGGCCATCGGTTTTCCGTATGGCACACTTTTCCACAGTGGATCATGGTTGACAATCGGGTGGGTTATTGACCAGATTGAGCCTTCTGTCGCGCCACCCAAACTGTTGATCGAAGCATTGGGTAAGTGGTTTCTGATGCGTTGAGGCAAATCGAGTGGAATCCAGTCACCACTCATCATGATTGTCCGTAAACTCTTTATGTTTAGGGTTTGATCAGATTCGGCTTCTTCCAGAAGTATGTTCATCAATTGTGGAACTGTATCCCAAATGCTCACTTTATGTTGTTCAACAAGACGAGCCCATGATCGAACATTGGTAGCCTGATCGTCATTTGGCAAGACAGCAGCAGCGCCACAACTCAATACGCCAAACAAATCGTAAACAGAAAGGTCGAATGTCAATGCCGATACTGCCAACACACGATCTTGAGGCGAAACATTGAATCGAGTATTGATGTCAATGAATGTATTGACCGCAGATCGGTGTTCAATCATGACGCCTTTGGGTTCTCCTGTTGAACCAGAAGTGAATATCACATAAGCCAGGTTGTTTGGTTTTACCACCTGATTAAGTGTCATATGTGCAGAAAAAGGCGTTACATCGCTAGGGTCAATTGCGGTTAAACCAAGTGGCGTTAAATGGGTGCTCAATTCTTGTGTGATGGCGTTGGTAGCAATGATAGCTGAGGCTCGGCCTTTTTTGAGTATTTTTTGACGGCGTTCAACAGGCCATTTTGGATCGAGCGGCAAGTAGGCACCACCAGCTTTCATGATGCCCAAACAGGCGATCACTTGATCAAAGCCGCGGGGCAAGCAAACCGCGATTAAACTGTCAATATGAGCCAGATTTTGACGGTGCAACTCATGAGCAAGTGCGGTTGATTTTTGATTAAGTGTTTGATAAGTCATCTGCTTTTGCTCGAAGTAAAGGGCAATCGCATCAGGTGTTTTATGCGTTTGATCTGAGAACAATTGGTGAATGCATTGTTCTGTGTTATAGGGTTGATTGGTGTTGTTCCAATTCAACATTTGTTGTTGCTCATGTACTGTTAAGAGGTTCACTTTAAGCGGATGCTGTTCGTTAGCCATGCCCTCAATGATCCGGAGGTAATGATCGACGAGCCTCTTGATGGTGTTTGCATCAAAGTGTTGCTTCATAAATTGAATTTTAACATCGAGGGTTTCTCCGGGAGCCCAAATTACCGTTAGTGGGAAGTTTGTTTGGCTTTTCCAGTCCAATGGTTTAAACGTTATGGGCAGGTGGTTTTCTTTGATCACATCATCTATTGGGTAATTCTCAAAGGCAAAAATCGATTCGAATAAATGGATACCATTGGGTACTTCGCTTTCAGATTGAATGTCTGTTAATGATAGGTAACCAAATTTGTCTATATTGGCCTGTTGCATGTGCACATCAGATAGTATTTCAGCCAATTCCTTGTCTGTTGAGATGGCGATGCGTGATGGCAATGTATTGATGAATGGGCCGACAATGTCATTGATGCCTTTGATGTCACCGGGCCGTCCAGATGAGGTGATGGCAAAAAGCACATCTTGTTCACCACTGTATCTTGTCAAAAGAGCTGCCCATGCGGTTTGGCAAATGGCATTAAGGGTGATACCCAGTTTTTTACAAAGCCTTTGAAGTTGATCATAGACCGTTGATGAGAGGGCCCTGACGATTTCATCGGCTCCTGTTAAACGTGTATCGGGCGTGTCTTTCTTTACTGTTAATGGAGTGGGAGAGGTAAAGCCTTTTAAGTATTGCTTCCAAAAATATTTGGCAGCGGTCTTGTCCTGTTCACCTAGCCATTGTAAATAGCGGCGAAATGAAGGCGCACTTTTTGTTGATTCTAAAGGATTGGGTGCGTCTTTATAAGCCATGAATAAACTTTTGAAAACCAGTGGCATTGACCAACCATCCATCAATGCATGGTGGTAGGTCCAAGTTAAAATAGCAGATGATTGTGATTCAAAACACAAGCGCAATCGCATCAGCGGCGCATGGTCGAAAACAAAGGGTTCAATGCGGTCTTTTTCGATCAGTTTTTTAAGTGTGCTTTCTTGGGTTGTGGTATCCAGGTCAGATAAGTTGTTTTCAGACCAGTTTAAATGGGCTTGTTGGCGAATAATTTGAAAGGAGCTTTCAGAGTCAAGACCCAAAAATTCGACACGAAAAATATCATGGGTGTTGATCACATGCTGCCATGCCTCTTTGAGTCTTTGGGCATCCAACGGCCCTGAAATTCGATAACTCAGCTGTTCAACATAGTAAGCTTCTTGAGTGTTCATCTGTGAATGGAATATCATGCCTTGCTGTGGGCCAGTTAATTGACCTATGGCTTGAATCCTGCCCTTTTCAGGTGTCTTTTGGGCGAATTGCCAGAGTTGATTCAATTGGTGTTGCGCAATACCTGGGTACTCAGGAAAATCCGATGGTGTTGCACCAGCATAAGGATGTGCTGAACAATGGCTGATCAATTCATTTAAGTTTTTGATGGTGTTGTTTAACAGCTCTTGAATGTGTTGCCCGGAGTGCAGGTTTTCATTGTAATAACAGTGCAATTTTAAGCGTTCTTTTTCGATGGCGCCTCCAAAAGCTAAAACATGACTGCGTTTTTGACGTGGGTCATTGCCTGAACCAGAGGCTTCAGAGGCCATACCAAACTCACTGTCACGCTCAGTACGCATTTGGCCCATGTAATTGAAACTGATTAAAGTCTTATCTTCACAAGTCAATGAATTGATGACATCAGCATCTTGAGATAAATACTTCAATGCGCTAAAACCGACACCACCTTGAGGAACGGATTTCAGCTGTTCTTTTATTGATTTAAGCGCTGTAATGGGGTCATGTTTTTTAAGTGAAGTAAATCGCAAAGGGTAGATGGCTGTAAACCAACCAAGGGTGTTTGATAAATCCAGCTGATCGGCATGGCCATTTCGACCATGGCCTTCCATGTCAATCCGTATATTGTCAGTGTCACACCATTGGCTAAGGGCCAACAGTAAAGCCGTTAGAATTGTCTGTTCTACGCTGTTGTTATAGGCCAAAGGAGCAGCATACAGTAATGCTTTGGTGGCCTCATGAGAAAGTTGATGCGCTATCTTTTGCTCATCAATGATCAAATTGGGAGAGTTGGGGTCACAGTGAAGATCAGCATCGGTTGCTAAGCATTGTTGCTTCCAAAAATCCATTTCTTTTTTAAATTCGGACATTTGTGAAGACAGACATTGGCTCCATTGTCGATAACTATGCGTTTTGGACAGGGCTTTACCGTGATAAGCTTTCATTAAATCTGACAATAATATGCGCCAAGAAACCCCATCCACAATCAAATGATGACAAATGATGTGTAAACGGTCTTGTGCTTGATCTTCGGGCAAGGTGTAATGCACCAATTGCAATAGTTTACCTGTGGTGATGTCTAAAGATTTTTGCTCTGAATCACAATTGGATTCGAGATGTTCTTGCCAATTGCCTTGATCATTCACCAATGAGACTTGTTTGATTTCATACAGTGGGTCCCATGGTCTTATGAATTGTCGCCATGTGTTTTTATGTGGTGTGAATCTTGCTCGCAATAAATCATGATGTTGGGTCAGTGACGCAATGGCTTGGCGCATTTTTTTTAGGTCAAGGTCCTTTGGTACCGTCAATAATACAGACTGATTCCAGTGGTTTGGGAAATCGCTAAAGTGTTCAAAAAACCAATGCTGCACAGGAGAAAGTCTGATATCTCCATGGTGTTTATTGTCCAATTCTTGTGTACTTTTTGCTGGTGTGGCACAGGCCGCCATATCTTTTAGGATTGGCTGTTTGAAAATTTGTTGAACGCTTAAAGCAAAGCCCACATCAAAAGCTTTGGCGACCAGTTGTATGGCAACGATTGAATCGCCTCCTGATTCAAAAAAGTGACTGTCATCGGAGAGGTCACTGATGTCCAATGCCAAAAGTTCTGACCAGATTTGTTTTATTTTATCATATTTATTATGGTTACTATTTACATTAAAAACATTTTTTAATTCATTGTTTTTAAATGAATATTTTTTATCATCATTGTGGTTTGTTATCAATAATTGCTTTTGATCAATTTTACCATTTTTAGTCAATGGAAACTGATCGATAAAAATCAGTCGAGCAGGGACCATATAATCGGGTAAGTGTTTTTGTATGTGATCGATAATGTGTGATTCCTGATAGGCCTCTGCTTTGGCTTCGATATAAGCGTAAAGCTTTTTAGCGTCTGCGTTGTCACCATGAGCGATAACGATGCATTCATCGGTCACTATTTGCCTCATCACAGAATCTATTTCATTGAGTTCTATGCGAAATCCACGAATTTTAACTTGTCTGTCCATGCGGCCTATGAATTCAAGGCCATTGTGCGTCAGTCTTACTTTGTCGCCCGTTCTGAAATGGTTTTGATCATCCAGTTTAATAAATTTATCTTCATTTGATGAATTGGCCCCAATATAACCAAGTGCCACTCCATGACCACTGATCAACAATTCACCGGTTTCACCTTGTGCAAGTGTATTCAATGAATCATCCACCACTCTGATTTGTGTCGAACCAATGGGTTTACCAATGGGAATGCTTTGTTGCCAATCATGATCTCTGGGAATGGGGTAACAGCATGCGAAAGTTGTGGTTTCAGTTGGCCCATAACCATTGATGACAACTGTGTTGGAAAACTTGTCATAAAGCTTCTTAACGGCATGAGCAGAGACAATGTCTCCTCCTGTGAGTATATAGTTAAGCTCTGGAATGGTTGTTGTCTGAAGACTGTTTACCCATTGTTGAAATAACCCCGCAGTCAGCCACATGGTGTTGATGTGGTATCGTTGAATGTGTTGATTGAGCTTTGATAAGTCCATGTATTCTTCGCTGTAAGCGATCAAACAACTGCCATTAAGCAAAGCACCCCAAATTTCGAAGGTTGCTGCATCGAATGCCAAGTTTGAAGCATGCAACATCACCGTTTTGTTGTTCAATGTGACGTATTCAGGTCCACACACCAATCTTGCAATGGCCCGTTGAGGAATCATGACTCCTTTGGGTTCGCCTTGAGTTCCTGATGTGAAATTGATGTATATGGGGTGTTCTTGCCCAATGGTGGCCTGTTCAAAATTGCTGTCCACTGTCAGCAGGCTTTGTTTGATTTTATCGGCATCCAACAATATACACTGTTCAATAAAATCAATTTTGGGATCGTGTTGTGAGTTGGATATCAAAAAGCGGCAAGCACTGATGGATAACATCTGTTCTAATCTGTTAACAGGGGCAGATAAATCCAGTGGTAAATATGTCGCGCCCAGTTTTTGAATGGCAATGATACTGACAATTGCGTCTATACCGCGCGGTAATCTCAACGATACCACCTCTTTTTCTGTGACACCATATGTTTGTAAAAGCTTGGCTAACGCATTGGCGCGTTTGTTCAATTGCAAATAGGTGAGGCATATCTCTCCATCTATTATTGCAGGTGCATCGCTGTGATTTGCTACGGTGTCAAGAAAAATTTCTGGTACTGTTTTGTGTGAAACTGTTCTTGTTGTGCCGATCAGTTGAGCATATGTCGTGGGTTGATCAGGTCTATCAATTTGCCAATCAAAGCTCTGTTGATTCGATTGAGTCATGTGGTTCAATATTGATGCGAAATCATCAAGCAGGTTTTGTGCAACGCCTTCATTGATGTTTCTGTAGCGCAGTCGTATGTCGAGTTTTTCACCAGGAATCACAACCATGGTCAGTGAATAGTTTGAATCCCCATGACCAGAAATGGGTTCGATGACAATGTTGCCGGCTTGGTGGGCTAAATTCGCATCAACTGGATAATTTTCATAGACCAATAGGCTGTCAAACATTGTCTCGCCAGCTTCAATTTCAGCCAATCGTTGAATCTCCCATAAGGGCAAGTGACAGTATTCTTCTCGTTCTAATTGTTGTTGTTGAATGTTTTTTAACAGGTGATCCATGTGTTTGTCAGTTAAATCAACCCGCACAGGCACTGTATTGATGAAGGCACCAATCAATTCATTCACCCCGGTAATTTCAGTAGAACGACCTGATACTGTTGTGCCAAATACCACATCGTGATCGCCACTGTATTGATGGATCAACAAGGCCCATGCCGCTTGGCAGGCCACGTTTAAGGTCTGCTGTTGTATTTGGCAAAATTGATTAAGTTGTAACCAATTGCTGCCTTCTATTGTTGTTTTTACTTCATTTGTTGGTTTAGTCGTTTTCTTGGTAGTTTTCTCGGCATGCGGCAAGTTCAGGTGGTTTGGTGTTAGAAAACCTTTTAATTCTTGTTGCCAATATTCTATTGCCGCAGAGTAAGGTTTGTTGTTCAACCATTGAGCATAGGATTGATAATCAGTCATTGTTGACAGATCGGCCGTTCTGTTTTCGATCAAGGCGCTATATTGCGCTAATACGTCACGCAGAACCAACGGAACAGACCATCCATCCAGTAAGGCATGGTGATAAGTCCAGATGAATTGATGACAGTCTTGTTCGCTGCGTATGCAATACATACGCATCAAAGGCGTTTGATTGTTGTCAAAACCAGCATGTCGTTCTGCTTCGATCAAGGCGCTAAAGCGTCGATTGAACTCTGTTTTATTGACATTTGCCCAATTCTCATCATTCCAGTTTAAATCCATGTGTTTGAGGATGATTTGTACTGGAGTCTCTGAATCTATTCCCCAAAAAAAACTGCGCAATATGGGGTGTCGACTCAGGGTCATTTGCCATGCTTGTTGGAGTTTATTGCTGTCAAGGCTGCCTTTTAAACGGTAGGCAGCTTGTACAGAGTAGGCTCCATTTTGGTTAGTTATGCTGTGGAATAACATCCCTCGCTGTAAAGGCGTGACGGGATAAATGGCATCAATACCAATGGTTCGACTGTACTGTTCAAGTTCTTTCCATAATTTTTGCAAAGATGTTTGATTCAAAGGGCTGTGTTTAAAATCACTTGTAATGATGGGTGTGTATTTATCATTTACAGTAACCTCATTCATGGTTTGTGCTGTTTTCTGGGTTAATTCTGCTAACTTCTTAACGTCATTTTCGTTGAGTTGACTGTTATGCACTTGCCAGATCAATTGTATTTCATCTGTTGTTTTTACAAACCTGATTTTGCCACCAAATTGTTGGTCTCCAATGCCATTGGGCAGCTGTTGTAATATGGGTGATTGATCAACCAATGCTAAATCGCTAAGACATATGAGCAAAGATTGACCTGATCTTGGCGGTGAAAGTTCGTTGCTGTATTGGCCCACCAGATAGCCTAATGATTTGCTGGTTGCTTTTCTAAATTGTTGTTTGAAGTTTTTAATATCCAATGGCTGGTTGGCATGAATGACAGATTCGATGGGGCAAGGAAATAAAGTCCTAAAATCGCCAATTGAATCGGTAACTTTGCCACTCCAGAATGCATCATCCCGATTGGACCTCAACACATGACTGGCAACCACATCCAGTGTTAAGCATTCAGATAGTGCAGATGTGATCAGGTAAGCCAACACTTCTTCTTCTGAAAGATAATGGAATCGAGCAATTTTTTCAAGTAAGGCTCTTTGTAAAACCACTGTTAATTGTAGGGTGTGTTCATTCAATGTATCAGCGTAGAAAATGTCTGTATCATTTTGTTTTTTATGCCAAAATTCAATATCGTCTTTAAAATGTTCTTTACTGACGCTGTTAGCAGATTTTCGCAATTGCTTGTGCATGGCCTCAGCATCATTGTCATATGAAACGGCATCGATTTGCTCTTCATTGACGACTGAATTGATAACGGAACTGATGTGTTGTTGTATTCGTGCTCGACTGTATTCATCTAGGTGGCACCCAAAAACAAGCAGCAACAATAACGTTTCTGATCTTTGGTTCGCTTGAATATTCAATACATGGGTACCTGATTGACCATTCAATTGACTTGTTAAAGTTTCAAGTTGTTGAAGTAATTGTTGCTGATTTAAAGGCGTTGATGTGTTGATTTCTCTATAACTTGCGATGTCAGAGAACGGAGTTATCCGCTGAATGACCTTATCGGCTTGACAGACAAATTCAGAACGTAAACAGGCATGGTGTTCAATGATGATTTTCAAAGAAGCTTTGACTTGTGATTCTGTGAGAGGCCTGTCTGATTGAACACTCAGCAGTTGTGGACCTGATGCCTTAATGAATTGTTGCTTAAATAACCAGTGCTGCCAAATAGAAAGGGGTTGTTCGCCAATCGTTGTTTTTTTGTTGTGATTGGCTAGGGTGGTGTTTTGTAAAACTTCAGCCAATTGAAAGACAGTGGGGAATTCAAACAGTTGTGGTATTTGTAATGAAAGTCCATCTTGTTTTGCCAATGAGACGATTTTTATGGCATGAATTGAATCTCCACCCAGTTCAAAAAAGTTACTGTGAATCGAGTTTATTGTGTTGCCAAGCACTGTCTCCCAATAGGATATTAATTGTTTTTGTAAAGCAGTCGTGGGTGGGCTTTTCTGGTCATCAGAATGGTGCAGCGTGATTGCTGGTAACTCTGTCGTGGCTATTTTTCCATTTGAAGTCAGTGGCAATGCATCCAAGAGCGCCAATGCTGAAGGGATCATATAACCTGGTAAGCGTTGTCTTAAGACATTTAAAATGTGTTGAGCCGTAACTTTGGATGTCAAATCAACTGACAAATAAGCGACCAATACCGGATGATTGCCTTGTTTTTGAATGGCGGCATGGGCTTGTCTCACACCATTGCATTGCGTGAGCTCATTTTCTATGGCAGACAGCTCTATACGGTAACCGCGCAACTTCACCTGATTGTCTCGACGACCATGAAAAATGAGTTGCCCATCATGATCCCAATGCACATGGTCACCTGTGCGGTAATAACGATGAGTAGTGTCATTAAGCGTTTTATGAACAAAGGCATGAGCGTCCAGATCAGGACGACAAAAATAGCCAGGAGTTAATCCAGCACCACCAATGTACAATTCACCGACAGCACCCAATGGTGTTAACCTTTGCTGCTGGTCAAGCACCAAACATGTGACATTTTGAATGGGGCTTCCAATTGGCAATAAATCTAGAGTTGAGAGGTTTTCAGGCGCCTGCCAGACTGTCGCTGAGATGGTGGTTTCTGTTGGGCCATAAGCGTTAAACCATTGAACTTTTGGCAATTGTTCTCGCCAACAGCGAAGGGCTTGTGGACGGGCTGCTTCTCCACCCACAATCACTTTTTTCAATGATGTTAATTTGTTCACATTCAGCTTTGAACCGACCCATGTATGCCAATAAGAGGTAGGCAGATCCAATGCTGTGATGCTTTGTTCAGCAATTAAATTTTCAAAAGAACTGAGAGCAAGATCACTCCTGTCGTAAATGATCAAGGTTGCACCTGAGCATAAACTGGGCCATATTTCCTCTGCTGAAACATCAAAACCCATTGATGAAAATTGTAAAATCCGATCATCGGTATTGAATGAATACCGTTTGATTGCGTCATCTATGTGATTTGCCAAACTGTCCTGTTTGATTGAAATGGCCTTGGGCTCACCGGTGGTGCCTGAAGTGAACATGATGTAGGCGATGGAATCATTGTCATGATCTGTGAAACTGTGTTCTATCAAGGGTTGTTCGGCAAGTATATTGTTCTGTGTTGACCAGTCAAATAGTGAAAAGCCTACTGTTGACGGGTTGAATGTTTGTGGCCAGTCGATAGAACCATCAGTTATTGCAATCGCCACTTTGGCTTTATGCATCAAATCGTCAATGCGCTCTTTGGGTTGAGTCATCTCTATGGGCACATAACATGCCTGCGCTCTTAAAATAGCGATCATGCTGACAATGAATTTGATGCCTGAAGGCAAGCAAATGGCAACGCTTTGATTTTTGCTAATGCCATTTTGTATCAACCATTGAGCCAGTTGATTGGCTTGTGCTTGGAGTGCAGTGTAGGTGATTTTTTGACCCGCATCGATAATGGCAATTTTTTCAGCATGATGATTGGCAAAGGCATCAAATCGACTCAAAACTGAATCGATGTCATTTTGACAGCCAGGACCTTGTCCAATATTCAGTAACTTTTGCCGCTGTGTCTCCTGTAATGTTACCAGTTCACTCAGCAGACTCTGGTGATTATTTACCATCTGCTCAATGATGCATTGGTAGTTTTGTATCAAACATTCTATGTCTTTTTGTTGATATTCAGAGGTTTTGAACTGTATGTTGAATGACAGTACGTCAGTAACTTTTGCAGCAATGGTTAAAGGGAAACTGGTTTTGTCTTCTAACAATACACGTGAAATTTCAAGATCCGACAGTGTTTGTTTGATACTCGGGTCGACTGGGAAATTTTCAAACACAAAAAGGGTGTTAAACAATGGTGAACCATCGTTCACTTGACTGCATTTTTGAATCTCTGTTAATGGCAAAAAGCTGTATTGGTCTCGTTCTAATTGCTGAGTACGGAGGTTTTCCAACAGAGCAATCACATGGTCATTTGGGTTGATGTGTGATTGAACGGGTATGCTGTTAATGAACGCACCAATCAATTCATTGATCTGTGAAATTTCAGAGGGCCGTCCAGATACGGTGGTACCAAAAACAATGTTATTGGTATCGCTATAGCGCTCTAGTAGAAGGCTCAAAGCCCCTTGACAGAGAATATTGAGGGTTAAACGGTGTTGTTGACAAAAGGCTTTTAAATGAGATGTGGTTTTCTTATCAAAGGAAACGTCTAATTCCTGAATCGCTGTCTCAGATTCTCCAGTTGGTGCACTCAAGTTTAATTGGGTTGGTTCTGTATGGTCTTTAAGTAGGCTCTTCCAGTAATGGATGGCTTGTTTTGAACTTTGTTGCTTGAGCCAGCTGATGTAATTGCGATAGATAGCAGGTGGTGGCAGTTGTGGGCTTAGACCTTTATTTAATGCATCATAAATATGAATCACATCACGCAATACGAGGGGCACGGACCAACCATCGAGTAACGCATGGTGATAGGTCCAAATAAAACGAACGACATCAGACTCAAGTTGTAACCAATAAAATCGCATTAACGGTGGGCGATCAACTGCAAATCCTGTTGTGCGCTCTGCCTCTGTGAGTTCTTTGAATCGTCTTGCACAAACCGCTGGCGAATGGTTTTTCCAGTCATAAACTGACCACGATAACTCAGCCTTTTTGAGTATGACTTGAACGGGTTTATTGCTTGTCAGGCCAGCAAAAAGACAACGTAAAACCGGGTGGCGGGCAATGGTCAATTCCCATGCTTTTTTAAACAGAGATTCGTTTAAATGACCACGAAGCTCATAAGCCGTCTGAACCACATATGCACCATCAGTGTCGGCTTCTGTATGAAAGAGTAAGCCTTGTTGCAAAGGTGTCAGCGGATAAATTTCCGCAACGTTTTTTTTAATGTTCATAGTGTGCCTTTATTTACTGAGGTGTTGAATTTAAAAATCGATGTCGTCAAAAAGATCATCCAATTCATTCTGATTCAAATCAGAATCGATAAAATCTTCTGCTCTTAATTCAGCCTCAGCAGATTCACAAACGTGCATTAATCGTTGTAAGTGCGAGCTAAATTGGGATGCAAGATTTTCTATTGTTGTTTCTTCATGGAGATTTTTACTGTATATCCAATTAATTTTCATGCGATTGTTTTTAACCAGCGCATTGATGCTTAATTTTTGGGTTCTGATTTGTTCTGTGTGTGATAAATTTCCAGTGCTTTCTGAGGCTGGTTCTAATACAGCTCCTTGAAATGTTTGATCAAATTGACCCAGATAATTGAAGCCGATTTCCGGCAAGTTGCTTTTATCATCAGTGATGGGCGAATCACTGGAGTATTGCAATAAGCCGAAACCCAGCCCTTGATTGGGTACAGAAGCACTGGTGTCTTTGACACATTGCAATAACTGTTGATCGGATGTCAAATCATTGATGTCAAAAAGTAGGGGATACAATGAGGTACACCAGCCAACAGTACGGGTTAAATTCACTTGCTCTGCAAATGCATTTCTGCCATGGCTTTCCAGATTGATGGAAATTGCGTCGGTATCACACCATTGCTGTAAGGTTTTTAATAAAGCAGCAAGCAGCACATCGGTGATGTTCATTTTGAATGACATGGAGGCTGTTTTTAGCAATGTATTTGTCTCTTCTTGGCTCAATTCACAACTGAAAATTTGACTGGATCCTACAGTGTTTTCACCGGTCTTATCAAGAGGCAGTTTATATGGTCTTTGTGCTTGTTTTTGCCAATAATCTCTTTGTTGTGTCCAATTGGAATCTGCGAGTAATGTTTGACAATGGTTGGCATATGCTTGGTAACTGTCCGTGCTTGGCAATAATGGCTTGCCAAGGCACAATGATTGTAAATCTTCAAGAATGATGCGCCATGACACACCATCAATGATCAAATGGTGGGCAAAAATCACCAAACGAGATTCTTCTGCACCCAGATGTATCAGTGCCGCTGTTATGAGTTTTCCATGTTCTAAAGTGAACTGAGATTGTAACTGTGAACAAAATTCGACAATAGATTCTGGGCCGATTTGTTGAAATGCCTGACTTAAATCTTTTTCGATAATTGTGATGTTGTCATTGCTGGGCTCAGGTATTGATTGTTGCCACTGACCATTGCTGTAAAGGTATTGAGCACGCAAAATGTCGTGATGTTGGATGATCATGTTAAAAGCACTGCTTAACTCATTGACACTGAGTTTCTGTGTGAGTTTAAGGATAATGCCTTGGTTGAACCATGCAATGTGTTGTTGAATTTCTTTAAAAAACCACTGTTGAATCGGGGTAAGTATCACGGGTCCAATGATTGTTTGATTGTGTTGTGTTTCATCGTGTTGTGTTTTTTCGGCACGTATTTTGCAAACGGCAGTTATTTCAGCAATGTTTTGGTATTCGAAAATCTGTTTAGCAGTGATCTCAATGCCTTCTTGTTGACACAAAGAAACGGCTTGAAGGGCCAGTATTGAATCTCCACCCATGTCGAAAAAATTATCAAATATTCCCAATTGTTCTGTGCCCAATGCTTTAGACCAACAAGACAACAATAGGTCTTCAAGTTCATTGCGGGGTTTGGCCATCTGGTCATTGGCTAGCGCTTGTTCTATCGGAGGCAATTGCGAATAATCAACTTTGAGGTTGTCAGTGTAGGGTATGGCATCAAGCTTTGCTGTGGCCGATGGAACCATATGCGCAGGAAGCGTGGATTTCGCATGTTCTCGAATGGCTTCAACAGTGGTGTTACCTACAAAATAAGCCAACAAACGTGCATGTTCTGTTTCTTTATCAACAACGACAACCACTTCACTGACGTTTTCACATTGTTGCAAGGTGGCCACGATTTCGTCGATTTCTATGCGAAATCCTCGAATTTTGATTTGGTTGTCTTTTCTGCCCATGAATTCTATGAGACCTTCTTGGTTCCATCGACCCATGTCACCTGTTCTGTACATCCGATGTATGCTGCCATTGAATGAAAACTCCACAAAGCGCGAATTATTGTTTTCATCTTGGCGCCAATAACCATCGGCCACACCTGGACCCATGATGCAAATTTCGCCAGTAATGCCAATGCCACACCATTCATCGTGTTCACTGAGGATCAGCACATGGCTGTTTGCAATGGGTTGCCCTATGGGCGGATCGACGGTCAACTCAGTACTACACTCATGGGCGGTTGCCATGACGGTCGCTTCAGTGGGCCCATACGCATTAACAAAACGTGTTGTTTTGGACCAGAGATTTGCCATGTGGGCAGGGACCACCTCAGCACCGGTATATACCAAACGCAAATCAGGCAATGCATTGGGATTGAGGTGAGGCAATACTGTTGGCAGTAAAATGGCCGCGGTGACCTTGTGCTGAGACATCTGTGATTGTAAGGATTCCAACAGTGTTTTTCCGTGCTGTTCTTCGGGCAAAATCAAGCTGGCACAACTGGCCAAGGCCAGAAATGTTTCTTTGATGGAGACATCAAAACTCAACGAAGCACATTGCAATACTCTATCATTGACAGAGATGTCAAAACACTCAATTTGATCAACAATCATATTGCATAGCCCGCCATGTTTGATTGATACGCCTTTGGGTTGTCCGCTGGAACCAGATGTATAAATTATATAGGCAGGTAAGTCACTGTAGTCATCAAGTTGATTCAATTCAGGCAACATGGCATCATCAGTTGATTGTTGTAACAGTTCCTGCCATGAGATGCATTTTATGTCCTCAAAGGTCTTTTTTGATGCAGAAATCAATAAAAACAAATCGGCATCTTCAGCGATCAGTTGTTGTCGTTTGTGAGGGTAGGTCGGATCAATAGGCACATAACTGCCCCCAGCTTTAAGAACAGCCAACATGACAATGAAAAAATTGGCTTGTCTGGCCATATTGATGCCAACACGTTGGCCTGTTCTCAATCCTTGGCTTTGCAACCATCTGGCGATGATTTCTGCTTGTTTATTGAGTTCTGCATAAGTGATTGAATCTTGGCCCTGTGTGATTGCTATTGCATCAGGGGATTTTAAATCGTGTTTTTTTATCAGTCCGTGAATACCAGCATGGGTTTGAATGGCCTTTATGGGACCACTGCTGAATCGTTGCAACTGTGTTTTGTCTTGCTTGGACAGCATCGATAGGTCATGAATCGGGCGGTTGGCATCACTGATGATGTTGTCGATTAACATGACAAAGTGATTGAGCCATCTGACGATGGTCGTCTTTTCAAAAAGGTCAACGTCATATTCAAGATAACCTTGTAAGCCCTTGTCTGATTGATGTAAGTTCAACACCAAATCAAAACGAGAGCTGTGTGACTGATACGGTGCACTTTCTATCTCAATGCCATTGAGGCTTTGCGTATTGACTGAAGCATTTTGTAAAGAGAATAACACCTGAAACAACGGGCTGTTTGATAAACTCCTCTCAGGTTGTAGTGCTTCTACGATTTGTTCAAAGGGAACATCTTGATTCTCATAAGCACCAAGGCTTGTCTCTTTTAAGTTTTGCAGAATGGTTAAGAAATTTTCTGTGGCTTTGATGTTGTTGCGAATCACCAAAGTATTCACAAAAAAACCGATCAAATTTTCAAGTTCTACATGACTTCTATTGGCAACAGGTGTACCGACAGCAATGTCATCTTGACCGCTGAGTTTGGCAAGTAACACCTGAAATATTGTCAACAATGTCATGTGTAGTGTGACGCCATGTGCTTGGCTGAATTGTGAGAGTTGCTGTAATCGATGTGAATCGATGTTTATTGGAACCAAATCACCTTCGAAACGCTGTCTGGCAGGTCTGGGCTGTTTTGTTGGCAAGTGCAATAATGGCGTTAACCCGTTTAAATGTTGCACCCAATAGTCCAATTGTTGAGATAATAGGCCTGAATCAACGTTTGTCTTTTGCCAATGGGCATAATCTGCAAATTGAACGGGTAAGCCTTTTAAAACTGCTGTGGTATTGTTTAAGATGGCATTATAGTTTTGGCTGATTTCCTGCATGAGAATGGCCCAAGAACCACCATCAAAAATGAGATGATGGAATGTGATCAATAAAATACGTTCATCATGAGATAATTTGAGCAGTTTTACTCTTAACAGGGGGGCTTTGTCAATTTCAAATGTTAGTTGGGCTTCTTGTTTGATCCTTGTGTTGATTTCATGTGTTGAAACGGATTGTTCAGTTATTGAAAACTCCATTTTATTTTCAATGTGCTGAAATGATTGTCCATCATGTTTGCGAAAGCTTGTTCTCAGTATTTCATGACGCTCAATAATGTTTTTAAAAGTTGTTTCAAATGCTTGTGTATTCAAATTGCCATGTAAGCGATAAGCGGCAGAGATGTTGTATAGGCTTTTATTGAAATCAAGTTCGTTAAGCACCCAAAGACGGTTTTGTTGCAAAGAGAGTGGAATCAATTCACGGCGGTCAACAGCAACAAGTGGGTTGGTTTTTGACTTATTGTGTTTGGTTTGTATGAGTTGACTTAACTGACTGAGTTGCGTTGCAGCAAAAAATTCTTTTAAACTCACCGTCACTTGCAGTTCAGACTGTATGTGAGCGATCACTCTGGCTGCAAGCAGAGAGTGTCCGCCCAATTGAAAAAAGTCTACATCATGGGTGGGGTGCTTGATGTCTAAGACTTTTGCCCAAGTCTGCGCAACAAATTGTGTGATGCGATCATCTTCTAAATTTTGTAAACGTGATTGGTTAGCAGGTAATGGTAAGGCTGTCTGATCTATTTTTCCATTGGGTGTGAGAGGAAAATCTGCCAATTGAACAATGGAAGTAGGCAGCATGTAGGCAGGCAGTTTCTGTTTTAAAGCAGACATGATGCTTTGTTGCTGCCGCTCAAGTGAATTATTGTTGTCTGTTTTTATCTTTGTTTTGACATAAGCCAGCAAAAATTCCTGTCCTTGTAGGTTTTGTTTTTTACACACATAAGCAGCGTTAATGTCTTGTTGTCTCATCAATTCCTGCTCAATTTCTGCGGGTTCCACTCTAAAGCCTCTGATGGTCATTTGGCGATCACTGCGGCCAATGACTTGAATGGATCCATTGCCAAGCAATATACCTAAATCACCCGTTTTATAGCCTCGATTTCCTGATTCTGTGGTAAAAAAGGCTTCATCATTCGCATTCAAGTAACCTTGAGCAAGGCCATCACTGATGATCGCTATTTCAGCAACTTCTCCAATGCCTGCAAGTTGACCATCTGGTCTTAATGTCATCACTTGTGTGCCTGATAAACCATACCCAATCGGCACAATTCCTTGATTATCTTCAGCATCAGCTGGACAATGATAATGCGATAAACATTGTTGTGTTTCGGTTGTACCATACAGGTTATAAACCTCTGCGTTGGATACCCTTTTCAAGGCGCGAACCAACGACCAAGGCAAAGCTTCGCCCACACTCATTACCCATTTTAATTCACTGTAATTCTGACTTTTGTCAATCAATAACAGTGATAACATGGCTGGTGTTAGATTGGCTACTTGGATGCCACTATTTTTCATCCATTGGCTGAGGCGCAATGGTTCCATATCGTCCGCATCAGGGATGTAAAGCTGTCCACCTGTACCAAGTGCCAGAAATATGTCGCGGTGCAACGGGTCATGTCCGAGTCCTGAGAGTAAACTGAATTTTAACCCTTTGTGCTTGAATGTGTCGTATTGGGTCCAATTGAGCACAGCGCGTTCCAATCCTCGATGTGTGCCTATTACCACGCGTGATTGGCCGGTGGTTCCGGAAGTGAAGGCCAAATAAGCAGTATCTGTTGGTTTAATATCCCATTCGGGTCTATCGATTATCGACACTTCATGATTTAAGTCACGGAAACAGATGTTCTTTATCTCATGCTTATTGAGGTGATCTGCCAGTGTTTTGGGTATAGCTGTATTGCATTGTATTACACATACAGGGTTCACCGCGGTAATTCTGGTTTGTATGGTTTCTGTTGGGTAGCTGCTGTCTAACACAACAAAAACACCATTGATTTTTAATGTAGCCAATAGAGCGATGACCAGCTCAGGACTTCGGTCTGCATAAATGCCAATGATTTGTCTTTGCTTAATGCCTGAATTTAAAAGCCAATCTGCCATCTTATTGACTTGTTGATAAAGTTCCTCATAGGACAATTTTATCCCATCACTTGAAAGGGCTGTCATTTCTGGGTTGGCCGCTACTTGACGTTCAAAGTATTTTATAACGCCTTTGTCACTGTAGCTGGGCGATGCCGATGCGTTTGAGTGCATTAATGACTGTGTTGTTTCTGTAAAAAGACTCCAACTACTGACCGACGCTTCGGGTGAAGCTATGGCCTGTTGCAGAACAGACTGATATTGAGTCAACAGTTCTTTTATGTGCATGTGTTCAAAATTGACAGCATCATACAAGGCTCGAATTGAGAAGCCACCATTGATTTCTTTTACGTACATGGTCAAGTCAAATTTAGATGCGCTGTCATCTGCATGGATGATTTGGTGGCTTAAATTGGGCAGCTCAAACGTTGATTCAGGTAAGTTGAGCATGTTGAAAAACAGCTTAAACAAGCCATCTTCACCGCGCCCATGGGCCGGTTTTACCGCTTTAACCACATTGTCGTAAGGCACATCTTGATTGTTCAAAGCATCATTAATATGGGTTGCCATTTGTGCTAACACATTGTGATAGGGTGTCTCTAAGTCCCATCGATGTCGAATCGCCAGGGTATTGACAAAGAAACCAAGCATTTTTTCAGTTCCTTGTATGTGCCTGCCAGCCGATGGCATGCCGATGGTTAAATCGACATGATTGCTTAATCGGGCAATCAATGCGTGAAAGGTAGTCAACAGCACCGAAAATACAGACACACGGTTTGCCGCCGCAAGTTGTTTGATTGAATCAGTTAAATCCTTGGATAAATCAAGAAAACAATCTTTGCTTTGAAATTGTTGTGGGTCTTTTGCTGTCAGCTTGTAGGGTAAGGAAACGGCAGAGGGAATGTCTTTGAGTGTTTGGCACCAGTAATCGATTTGATCATGATAAAGGGGCGTTTTTATTAGATTTTGTTGCCAATGGGCAAAGTCATGATAGTGTAAATTTGTTGAGGTTTCTGCCGTTGTATCAGTACCTTGGGAACCATTGTTGGTGTCCTCATGTTGAAAATATCGGTGACTTAACTCCGATAGCATCAATCCTATTGACCATCCATCAGAAATAATGTGATGAACACATAAGACCAGAAAGTGTTCTTGATCAGAAAATGTGTAAAGCTTGGCTCGTATCAACCAATCTTTGCTCAGATCAAAATCCTTTGAGGCCGCAATGTTGACCAAGTCGGTTAATTGTTGGGTTTTTTCCACTGAAAGGTCAAACGAGCAGGGTTGTGCCTGCATTTGCCATGGCTTGTCATGATAAACCAATTTTGGTACACCGGCTTTATTGACTATTTGGCTCCTGAAAATGGGGTGGGCATTCAGTATTTCATACAAAGCAGTTTGCAGGGCAGTGACATTCAATTGGCCACAAAAGTGGATGCCAGCACTGATGTTATAGAGAGCATTTCCTTGTGAAATTTCTTGCATCAGCCACAATCGTTTTTGACTCAATGACAATATGGGGAGGCTACTTGTTGCTTTTGCTGTAATGGGTTTGAACTTTTCGGTGTGGTTGTTTTGCTCAATCAGTCGAGACAAGTGTGCAGGTGTTGGGTTAATCAAAAAATCAGCCGCCGGAACAGCGATGTTGAAACACTCTTTAATCTTTGCCAACAGGCGAATGGTGCTCAGCGAATTGCCGCCTGTTTGAAAAAAGTTGGAGTGTAAATCAATTTGGTTAACGTTTAATGTGTCTTGCCAAATTTTTATGATGTTTTTTTGCAGTTCACTGGCTGTTGTTAGTGTTTCAGTCTGCGTATTAAACGGCTGATTTCTCAACGCATCACGGTCGAGTTTTCCGTTAGTGGTGATTGGTACAACGTCCATTAATCTGAATAAGGTGGGTACCATATAAGCAGGCAAAACCTTCTGCAAAGCAAATTGGATGTCACTCTCAGTCAGGTCAGACTCAATACGGACATAAGCGATTAAAAATTTTTCAGCTGATTCGCCTTCACAAAACACTGCTGCATGTGTGACATCTGGTAAATTCATCAATTGTGCTTCAATTTCTTCAATCTCGATGCGATGACCACGCAGTTTAATTTGGTTGTCTGTTCTGCCGAGATAAATCAATTGACCATCATGGCGCATGCGAGCAAAGTCACCTGTTCGATAGAGCCGTTGATTGAGCTGCTTATGCCATATGAAGCGTTCGGCTGTCAATTGAGGTTTTTGATGATAACCTTGCGCCAAACCATCGCCTCCTACCCATAATTCTCCAGCCGCACCCACAGGTAATAATTCAAGATTGTTGTCTAATACATAGGCTGTTGAATTATTGACACATGTACCAATGGGCACGGTATGGCGATAATCTTCATCTGGATTGAGCCTATGATGACAACTGAGAATGCCGTTTTCAGTAGGCCCATAACCGTTGAAAACACGAACGTTCGGTAAAAGTTTGATGATTTTTTGTGCATGTTGTGGGTTAAAAGCTTCTCCTGCACAAATGATCATTCTTAATTGTGATAACACATCGACATGATGATTAAAAAGTTCATTAAATAATGATGTGGTGAAAGCTCCAGAGTTGATTGGATTTTGTCGTAAATAGTCAAACAAATCAGCGGGTGAAATATGATCTGGATCGGTGATGTATATTTGTCCACCATTGATCAGTGGTGCCCATATTTCAAAAGCAGAAGCATCAAATGATAAAGACGAATATTGCAGCATAACTGTTTTATTGTCCATGCCGAATAAGGCTGGATTTACCACAAGACGCAAGACATTTTGATGGGTCAATCGTACACCTTTTGGTTTGCCAGTAGAACCAGAGGTGTATTTTATACACAACAAATCTGAGTCAGAGCTGTGATGATAAACGGTTAAATGTTTGCTTTTGACATCCAACTTTTTAACATCATGAAATACGATATGCGGGTCGATTCTGTGTTTGAATTCATTTTGGCCAATGATGGTATTGATTGCGGAGTCTTTGATCATCAAATTTAATCGCGTATCAGGATACCTGGGGTCTAAGGGAACATAAGAACAACTCGCTTTTAAAATGCCGAGTAAAATGGCGGGCAACTCAAGGCACGGGCGCAAAAAGACACCTATTGAATCCCCTTGTTTGATGCCTTTATGGATTAAATTTTCTGCAAGTTGATTGGCCAAATCTTCTAATGCCCTGTAAGTCATGTGCTTACCATCACAACTGGCTGCTATGGCATTGGGTTGTGTTGTTGCATAAGAAGAAACTTGTCGGTCAATTCGTTTGGGGTAGTGCGTTTTTTTTCCTTGCCACTTGGCCAGTAAGTTGTGTTGTTTTTCGCTCAGTAAAGAGAATTCATGTGGTTTTTTATCGGGGTTTTCTGATATATCACCCAGCAGTGTCATATAGCTTTCTGCCAAATGCTCAATGGTAGATCGGTCGAATAGGGCAGTAGCGTATTCAAAATGGCCGGTCATTCCTTGTTCTGATGCGTTCAAAATCAATGTCATGTCAACTTTTGATATTTGACTCTGGTGAGGCACTCTCTTGCAATCCAGATCGCCGAGTTGAATTTGTGTTTCGGCCTGATGTTGGTAGGCAAAAAACACCTGACACAAGGGGTGAAATGATGCACTGCGCTCTGGGTTGATTTCAGACACCACCTGCTCAAAAGGCACTTGACTGTTAGCAAAAGCATTTAACGCGGTTTCCTTGATGTCGTTTAAATATTCTAAAAAGCTGACATCAACATCTATTTTTGAACGCAGAACCACAGTGTTTACCAATACGCCCACTACGCTCTCTAACTCTTGAGCAGAACGATTGGCTATCGGTGTACCGATACTCAAATCGTTGATATTACAATATCTGGCTAAAAGCACTTTAAAGCCCGCGAGTAGCAACATAAATAGGGTGACATTGTGTTCTTTACACACCGATTCAAGCTTATTCATCAAGGCTTCTGAAAATACAATGGCAACAGAATTACCGCTGAAATTTTGCTTTGCTGGGCGTTGTCGATCCGACGGTATGACCAATAAAGGGGCTTGATCCTTGAGCTTTTCAATCCAGTAATTCAATTGGGATTGATAAGTGCCCAAGGCCAATTGGTTCGCCTGCCATTGGGTGAAATCGCTGAATTGTAACTGATGTGGAGTCGGTATAGATGCCGATTGGTTCAACATGGCAGTGTAAATGCCATTGAGTTGTTTCATCAATAATTGTAAAGACCAACCATCTGCAATGATGTGATGCAATGTCAGTGCCAGAATATTGTGTTGATCTGTTACTTGAAAAATTGTTACGCGCATTAAACAGGGTTGCTCAAGATCAAAACCACTTGTGGCTTCTTTTTGGATGTTATCTGCTAAGTTCTCATTGCTGCTTTTAATGATGTTAATAGTGAATTCTACTTTGGCATCGACACATTGCCAAAGCTCATCCTGTTCATCAAGGAACCGTGTTCTCAGTACATCGTGTTCAGTAATCAACTGTTGAAACGCTGATTGCAGTAGGGCAATGTTCAGTTGTCCAAGGATTTCAAATGCGCCTGACATGTTATATATTGATGACTCAGATTGTAGGCGGTCGGTTAGCCACATGCCTTTTTGCATGGCGGAACAGGGGGCCTTGTAACCTTTGGCTCGCATCTCTTGGTTAAAAAATGATTCAATCTCATTTGTTTTTTTGGCTTGAACTTTTTTAAGATGATTCACCAACTCGGGTTTGAATCGTTTTAATGTTTCGAGGTGTTCTTGTTTTAGTGTGCCTTTGGAGGCACTGACTTTGATGTTGTCATTTTCATCTAATGACAGATTTACATTTAAGTTTTCAAGCTGTTCAATAAAATTGATAAAAGTCATATGACAAACTCCTCTTTTTCATCATTGTCGTTGTCTTCATCGTTGTGTTCATCGCTTATTGTCAGTTTTTCTGGAAAAAGATCGATCAATGCTTGTGCATAATTTTTCATCATGGGTTCACGGAAAATGAGTTGTACATCAGGAGTGACATCATACTTTTCTTTGATCCTATTGGCCATGATGGCGGCCAATAGTGAGTGTCCACCCGATGAAAAAAAGTGTGTTTCCCGGTAAATGGGTTTTTGATTCAATAATTTGGCCCAAATGTCTGCTAGGGCCTCTTCAAATGGACCTATTGGGCGTTCATTATTGTTTTTGATTGCGTTGTCGATGTTCTTTGGCAATAACGCTGTGTTTAATTTTCCATGTGCTGTTAAAGGCCATTGCTCAAGCACAGAGATTTGATCGGGCGACATGTACGCAGGAAGCAGTTTTTTACACCAGTATTGCAGGTCTTTGCTCAAATCAGACTGAGTCGAATGCACCCATGCAATCAATTGTGCCAATGCGTCTTCTCCAACAACAGAACAGTGACAGGCAATCACTTTGGGGTGTTTCAACAGTATTGACTCTATTTCTTGCAGTTCGATACGAAATCCTCGCAGTTTGATTTGTCTGTCCTTACGGCCCAAAAATTTTATTTGGCCATCTTCGGTATATTCTGCCATATCGCCAGTGCGATAATAGCGGTGTCCATTTTTTGTTTGACCGAATTTAACTTCAGTACCGGTTGGTTGTAAATAACCCAGTCCAACAGCTTGACCGAATACCACCATTTCTCCAATGGCACCTGGTGGAGTGGGTCTGTCGTCGGTGTCAAGTATCATCACTTGGGTGTTGCTGATGCTTTGTCCCAATGTCAATACATCTGTGGTGCCATTGATTTTTTGGTGGGTCACAAATCCTGATTCAGTCGGTCCATACAAATTGTGTAATGCCATAGATTTTAAATCCAGTTTTTTGACCAAATCCGATGTCAACTCTTCTCCACCACAAATGATTCGACTCAGAGATTGGGGCCAGTTATCTTGTGCTGAATCCAGAAAAACGGACAAAAACGACGGTACGAATTGAGTTGTTGATACTTGATGCAGGCGGATCATCTCAGCAAGTTCAATTGGGTTTTTTCTTGTTATATCGTCTGCAATGACTGAAGTGGCGCCACTGTAAAGTGGCCACAAACATTCCCACAACGATACATCAAAGCTGGTTGGTGTTTTGTGCAAAACACGCTCACCTTTTTTCAGGGGGATGTTTTTTGTGATCCAATTCAAGCGGTTGCTCAAACTTCCATGATTAACAATAACTCCTTTGGGAAGGCCGGTTGTACCTGAAGTGAAGATGATATAAGCGGGGTCTTTACTGGAGATTGCGACAGGGACAACTGTTTCAATTGAGTCATTCGTTTCATCTAATTGTTTGATGTCAACTCTTTCAGGGTAAAAATCAAGCCTATCGTCCTCAACCAACACCAATTGGGGTGAAACTTGATCTAAAATATTGATGGCTCGGTCTTTGGGAATGTTGTCATCAATGGGCACATATATCGCCCCAATTTGCCAAATTGCCAACAAGGTTGAGACCCAATAAGGACTTCGAGAACAAGCCAATACTATGGCATGACCTTGCGATACATTGAGCCTTTTTAGGTGGCCAACCATTTGTGCTGTCCGTGTGGCCAATTGATGGTACTGGAGTTTTTCATTGTGGTGGATGATTGCGGTTTGGGCAGCAAATGCCAGGATGTTTTTTTGCAAAACCTGATTGACAGATAAAAAGGTATCACAAGTTTGAAAATCATAGGTCACATCATGTATTGGAGAAGTTTTTTTCTGAATGGCAATGCCTTCAGTCTCCTTTGATAAGTTATTGGGCAATTGGCACATCACTTGCTCTAAACTGGCGACCAAGGATTTTATAAGTTGACGGTTTAACACATCTGTTGCAAAGTCCAGTCTGCCTTCAAGTCTCCCTTCTGACTCTACCATGGTTAAGGCGATATCGACTTGACAACTGTGTGCTGGCATGGGAACAGTTGAAACCTCCAGATCATAGACAGAAAAATGCTGGCTTGTTGGGCCATTAACAATCATGGGTGTGGCACATGTCAAACGGTGGCTTTTTTGAAGAGTGAAGCTGGTTTGATACAGAGGATGAATGCCTACAGTAGGTGGTATATCTGCAATCTTGACGACTTCAGAAAACTGTGTGTGTTGGTGTTGGATGACTTTTCTTGTTTCATGCATGACTGTCTCAAGAAAGTCTAAAAAGGTCGAATTGGGTTCATTCTTTATTTGATACACAACTGTATTGACAAAAAAGCCCACCGTATCATTGAATCGGCTGTCATTGCGGCCAGAGGTTGGTCCGCCGATATTGATTTCTGATTGGCCACTGTAACGCATCAACACCATAGCATAAACAGCCAATAGCGTGGTGTGAAGGGTGGTTGCTTGATGCTGTGCTATTTTTTTCAGTGCATCGGTGTGTTTCTTGTCAATGGTTAAGTAAAGGCTGTCCGCATCGCCCAAACGTTTTTCTGGTCGTAATGGGTTCCCTGGAAGGCGCAACACTTGTGGGCTGTTGTTCTGAAATTTTTTCTTCCAATAATTTAAATCGTTTTCCGTTTTTTCGGTCTTCTTGTTTGATTGAGCCACATACTCTGAATAGGGAATGGGAATGTTTGATGGAGATTGCCCGCTGATCAGTAATAAAAACTCATCCAACACATTCAACAGTGACCACATGTCTACCAAAACATGGTGAATAATAAAGCAAAGTACCTGCGAGCTGCCTTGTTGCCAACAATGAACACTGCTTAACCGCGGTTGATTTAAATCAACCGGAGTTTGGGCTAAATTCCTGATATTTTTGATTAATTCATCAGAATCTATGGGGGTATCTTGTGGGTGAAATATGATTTTTTGTTGTTCACCAGCAATCAACTTGATCGCACCATCATGATCTTTAATGCTCATTGTTAACAAAGGGTGGCGTTGCAAACACGTTTGCCATGCGCTATTTAGGGTCTTTTTATCAACGCTATTATTGAGTTTAAAAGGAATGGATAGATTGAAAACTCCTGAATGGGGTTGCAGGGTTTGGGCCAACCATAAAGACTGTTGGTTTGTTGCGATAATTGAGTCATCTACTTCGACAATTTGTGGCGTTAAATTAATGTTTGTTTTGTTTTGATGGTGATCTAATTGGTTTTCTAATTCGAAAATTGAATGCTTTTCAAACAATAATTCCAGAGGTAGGCTTGCGGATAATTTGGATTCAACCGCTTGTTTAAAGCGTATCAACTCAATTGAATCAAATCCTAAAGACAATAATGATGCATTTATATCTACAGATTCGCCAATAATTTCGCTGGCAATTTCACCCAGTTTAGATTGCTCATCGTGTGCGCTAATCTTTATTTTATGGGTCTTACCTTTTTGTTCTTTGATGGTACTTAAAGTGCCTTCAGTGAACATTTGTTTGGTACGTGAGCGTTGAACTTTGCCACTGGAAGTTTTAGGCAACGTCAGTGGGCGAATGAACAGGATTTGGTGAGCTTTTATGTCATGGTTCGAGGTAATTTGTTCAATGACTTGACGCCTTGCTTCAATTGGGTCGAATTTCTTTATTGAAACGCGTTCTATCTCCTGAACCACAATAAGTTGTGAAGAACCATCAATTTTACAAGAAAATGCCGCGCAACCTGAATGTCGAAACGCATTGGATGTTTGGCTGACTGTTAACTCAATGTCTTGCGGATAATGGTTTCGGCCTCTTATGATGATGACATCTTTTATTCGTCCGACAACAAACAATTCTCCATCATGAAGGTAACCCAAATCACCACTTCTTAAGAAGGTCTTACCAGCATGGTTGGCTAGCGAAAGCCCCATATTTTTAATGGATTGTTGTTGATTTTCCCAATACCCCATGGCAACACTGGGCCCAGAAATCCAAATTTCACCTATGTGATTTACTGGAGACTCTTGAAGGTTTTTTGGATCAACAATAACAACCGTTTGTTGTCCAATGATTCTTCCTGATGAGACCAATTCAATGCCGTTTTCAGAAAGTTTCCATTGCCTTTTTTCAAGGCTGTCTTTGTCAACTCGTAGTTGTAAATGATTGACTTGTTTTGGGGTTAAGGAAACCGCCAGGGTCGCCTCGGCAAGTCCATAACATGGAGCCAGTGCTGTGGCAGAAAACCCCACTTTCGAAAATAGTTCAGCAAAATCGTTTAATGTATCTGAACGAATAGGCTCTGCACCATTAAAAGCGACTTTCCAGGATGATAAGTCCAAATCTTTACATTTTTCTTCTGTGTGTTTTTCTACGCAAAATGAAAAGCCAAAATTGGGCCCTCCAGAATAACTTCCACGGTAACGAGATATGGCTTGGAGCCAATTAAATGGATTTTGTAAAAAGGCCATTGGTGCCATCAATACAACAGGAATACCAACCCAAAGCCCAACTAAAATAATACCAACCAACCCTTGATCATGATGATGTGGCAACCAGCTAACAACCACATCTGAATCATTTAAAGAAAATCCAGATGCAATGGCCGTGACGTTATGTAATACATTTTGGTGGGTCATGATGACACCTTTTGGGTCAGAAGTAGACCCTGATGTGTATTGTAAGTAAGCAATATCAGTCGATTTAACTGTGTGCTTTGGTGGTGTGCCTTTTTTATCAAGGTTTTTTAAGCCCATTATTTGTGGCAGCTTTGAGTCTTCTAAATGTTCAGTAGCAAATAATACAGCAGACTCGGTGGTCAAAAACAATGTTGCATGACAATCATCGCAAATCTTTTTAACCCTTGACCAGTGGTGTTTTCGATTTGAGGGATGCGCAACAGGAACCGCGATGATGCCGGCTTGTAAACAGGCATAAAAACAGGCAATAAACTCTAATCCAGCAGGAAAGCTGAGAATGACAAAATCACCAGGTTTGGTTATTTTTGACAAACCAATAGCGATTTCATTGGCCCAAGCCCTTAATTGGCTAAAGGAAAGCTTATCTGTTTCCATTCCACCATTGTGTAAGAATCTCAATGCGCAATGTGCACTTAATTCTTCAGATCTTTGTTGCAATAATGTAGGTATGGTAAGAGAGTTATTAAATTGAGTCATTTTTTGAACACGCAAAAGTTACCTTGCCTCATTCTACTTTTGTGCATCATGTGGCTCTGAGAAGTATTTATTGTTTTTTAAGAATTTATTATATTGTAGTCAAATTAGAATTAACTTTATTTTCTCTGGCTTCTGATTTTAAGTGAAGTGGAATAACTTTTAGATATTACCTCAAGTAGAGTGATATATTCAAGCGTTTTTCTTGGTGTGTTGTGACTTTATCAATTGAATTTTTCAAGTTGTTATGGAATTTTTATCTCAGTTAAAAAATACATTTTTTTATGGTTATTCAATAAAATCTTTTATTCAAATTTATTAGAAACCTATTGTGTTGTAAATTCAATGAAAGGTTTTAATCAATATGTAGATATTTGCTAACAATGAATATCAATTCCGCTTTGCTTATTTAGACACTTTGATCCTCAAATCTGGCACATATATGTAAATCTTTCTGTATTTATGATGTATTCATTATATTCATTCAGGGGAGTTAAGTATTTTCTTTTATTAAGACATTTCTATACTGCTGTTGATTCCGAAGTATTGAACATTTTTAAAACCTCACAACTTATAAAAAACATTATGATACGAGGGTTTGGAGATGATTGTGTAGCATCATGGGTGGTTTAATGTGTTTTAATAGACAAAAAATGAGCCAAATAATTTTTTTAATATAGCATCCTTCATTGTGATCATTAAGATTTCAAAATACATTGATTAATAGTGCGTATTTGTACACTGTATAGATCAGTGATATCAAGCATTTTACAGGTTAATCTAATATGAGTATCTGATTTTGGGCATCAAAAAGGCCTAAAAAAGACATCGTAATGATCGATTTCAGTAGAACCTGAAACTAAAAGATTAAAAAGTGTGCAGCCCATTATGTGACTAATTTAAAAAAAGATAGCTTAAATGCTTGTGTCATTGTTTCTATCAGGCAATGTAAAACTCAGTTTTGAAATCTTGTAAGCGTTTATTCGTGTATTATTGAGAAAGGTAAATTTACAAAAGAAATATCGACTGTATATTTAATCAAGGTATTTGGTACATTTTTATAATTACAATTGAATAATCAGACTATCAATGATCCGCTTTAAACTATTTATGGTCGGGTACTCATTGTACGTATAAATACTAAAATGACTTCAATATAGTAGGTCGTTCTATCTATGTTTACAATTAAAGCGTTAGAAGTGTTATATATCGTGTGATAGATTGTTGTATTTTAAAATCAAATTTAACTATCGTGACACTCGATGTTTACTGGTTTTCGAGTTAGAACAATAATACTTGAGTTATTTGTATATTGATGTTTGCATTGTGGTTTGCTAGCGATCTTCATTTATACATTTGGAAAAATAGTCATCGATGCATTCATAACTGTATCATTTTTATTAGTATTTAGTTGATGATAAGTGATATAACCCAGGATTTTTTAGATATAATTATTGGGCAAAAAGTGATTTTTTTGCCTTATTGTTGCCCTCAATAGCATAAAATCATGCCGTCAATCAATCGTTTGAATGGGAATGATAATTGTATTTTTAAAGAGTGGGTCAGGTGAAAGCAGTGAATTGATCAAAAACGCTGAAGTAATTATGTTTAAAACGCGATCATTTAGCGAGATATTTATTAAAAATGCAACCTCTTTTTTCTTGAAAGTATTGCAAAATTTGACAAAAATGTTATTAAATCAAGTCATAAATTACTTCTGGTAAACTAGAAATTTACTCGATTAGCTCCCCACATTTTTTATCCTTAATAATTTTAAAATTGCTCTTCTTCTGATTAAAAGAGGGCGTAATCCCTGTATTTTCATCAAATTGATGGTTTAAGAGTTGTATTTTATGTATCTCAGTTATAAATTTTGTTACAATTGTTTACAATTAGACGTTAATATTTTGAGACGAATACAAAAATAAAAATTTCTTTAGATACTAGATTTTTATATTTTTCATCATCAATGTCGTCTAACTGTCCAAATTTGTCGGCAAATTAAAAATTTTTAACCTGTTTTTTTATAAAATGCTCAACAAGTTTTATATGTTTTCTTTAGATTAAAAAATAAAAATAAATAGATCTCTAGTTTAAAATGAAAAAATGCAAATTATTTCATACAAAAAAATACAAATATATACAAATTTGTTTAAAAATATACTAATATGCTGACATATATTAACTAGTTTTGGATATATTCAGTTTCTGTACATATTTATGCAACGTAATATGCATACGTTAAGTAAATATATGCTGGGATTTCGAAAATATACTGATGTAAATTGAAAATTTAAGGGGATAACAATATGAATACCAATCGAATAGATTTAGAAAAAAGCGAAGTTGAGGGATTGAAAGAACTTGCCGGTTCTTGTCTCAAATCATACGATACATTTGATGATGATCAATTTTTGAAGGATCTGCCATTAATGTCCTACCAGATGCCAGAGCGTATTGTTAGATTTTTAAATGAATTTAAATATAACCCGCATGAGTCAGGTTACTGTATTTTGTCCACAGGTCTCACTTGTGATGAAAAGCTAGGTCCAACTCCTTCACATTGGGAAATTAAAACCAATAACGATACATGTCTCAACGAAGTCATGTCAATGTGTTTGTGTGCTGGTGTAATGGGTGATATTTTCGGTTGGCTTACTCAACAAGACGGTCGTATGATTCATGATATTGTGCCCATTGAAAATCACGAAGGTGAGCAACTTGGTAGCGGCAGTAAAGAAGAACTTACATGGCATACTGAAGATGCTTTTCATGAATTAAGAGGTGACTACTTAATGATGATGTGTATGAGAAATAACGACTCAATTCCAACGACATTATCAAAACCAGATTATAGTAAACTTACTAAAGATCAAATAGATATACTCTTTGAAAAACAATTTACAATCAGACCTGATAATTCACATAAGCCAGTTAACAATTCTTCAGAAAGAAAAGAAAAAATGGCTGACGACGAAGGTTTGAACCTCGCTTACGATATCATGCTTAGTCGTGATGCTGCTCCAGAAAAAATTGCTGTTTTATTTGGTAGCAAAAGCGATCCTTGTCTTCGCTTGGATCCGTTTTTCATGGATGAGCCAGATACCCCAGAAGCTAAAGAAGCATTGGCTGCAATCATAGAATTGGTTGGAGAGTCTTTAATAGAAGTTGCACTAAACCCAGGTGAAATAATTATCATTGATAACTATGAAGTTGTGCATGGAAGACGAGCTTTTGAAGCCCGCTTTGATGGAACTGATAGATGGTACAAGCGTATTAATGTGATCAGAGACATTAGACGTTGTAATCAGGTGCTTGAAAGTAAACGCTCACGAGTTATCTACTAATACATTAAGGAATTGCTCTTTTAATATTCAAAAAAATATAACCAAATTAATTTCGCGAAAGTGAAGTTAATTTGGTTGTACGTAAATGCTTGTGGTTTTAACTCATGCTGAGTTTTAACTTTAATTAAACAATTCAAAAATAAGAGACCCTTAATATGTTTACAAAAGATCAATGCGAACCTAGGTTGGCAGGGCTTCAGTCTGCGCCATTAGAAGACTGGTATCGTTATCGTTATTTTAACAATCAAATTGATATAAGTGGCAGTGGCGCTGAAGAATTTACTTTCGCAGAAATCAGGGAAAAAGCCAATTTTAGTTTCAGTGAATTGGATGATTTATATGTTTTAGATGGAGAAACTGTTGGTTCTTTAGCTGTTAGAGAATTATTGGCTAATAGATTTGGTACTGGTGACCCTGATCAGGTGATGACAACAAGTGGAGCCAATGAAGCTTTACATTTGGTGGTACGATCATTGTTAGGTCCAGGTGACGAAATAATAACGTTAGGACCATGTTATCACTGTCATGATAAAATTGCAGAGTCAATGGGTTGTGATGTTAAAAAATGGACGATTTCCCAAAAAGATGATTTTTCATTAGACTTTGATGAGCTCAAAAATCTGATCTCAAGCAAAACAAAAGCATTATTTCTCAATTTTCCACACAACCCTACTGGGATGTCGATTTCACAATCTATGTTAGACGAAATTGTTGAGCTTGCTCGTGAAAACGATGTCTATTTAGTTTGGGATGCAGTTTTTCAATATCTTACTTATGAAACAGCGCCTCTGAAAGATCCCATTCTTGTTTATGATAAAGCCATCACTTTGGGTACTTTTTCTAAAGCATATGGAGCACCTGGTTTAAGGTTTGGTTGGATTATTGGACCAAAAGATATGTTGGATGCTTGTGTCAGGCAAAAAGATTATGGGAACCTCTTTGTAGCACCACTTGTAGAGTTTGTTGCGGAGAAAATGTTACGTAATTTAGATGTGTTTTCGCAAGAGAAACTGTCTCAAGCCACAAAGAACAGAGCATTAGTTAAATCATGGTCTGAAAACCTCAAACAACATGTCAATTGGAGGGAACCTGAAGGTGGTGTTTGTGGTGCAATAGAACTTTTAAATCATCAAGATGATGTCAGTTTTTGTGAAAAAGCATTGGCAGACTATGGTGTGCTCTTGGTGCCAGGTTCTTGTTTTGGTATGCCAGGTTTTGCTCGTTTAGGTTTCGGTGGAAATGCTGAAAAATTGAGTGAGGGGCTTAACAGGCTTGAGCAATTTCTGAGTTCAAAATAATGATTTTTCAGAATATTTTTGTCAGTGTAAAAGAATACACATTAACGATTATCAATTTCAATAAAAGGGCTTTATAAAAGTATGTTAAAAAAATTATTTTCTCATTTTAAATGGCAGTTAGTAATTGCCACAATCCTAAGCGCTATAAGTGCAGGGCTTTCTCTATTTATGATGTCAATCATTGCTCAAGTAGTTGGAGAAATGGGGGCGGATGACTATGTGCCAGCTTATTCTTTTTTAACATTTACTGGAGTGCTTGTTGTTGTTATTGCTTTTGGCGTTATGTCCCAATGGATAATGCTAAAAATGAGCACATCAGTTGTTTATAAAGTCCAAAAGATAATATTGGAAAGAATACTGGGTACCAGTTACCAAACCATTGAAAAGCATGGTAACCATAAAATAATGGCTGCTATGAAAGACGATGTGGGGGCAATCGCTGGTGGAATTACCATGCTTCCTGGGTTTACTTTTAGTGCTGTAACTGTGATTCTATGCTTAGGTTATATGATTTATACTGCATGGCAGCTGTTTTTGTTGGTGGTTCTTGTGATTGGTGCAATTCTTATCTTGACTGAAGTTGCTATGGCATATTCACTAAAAAAACAAGAAGCACTCAGGGAAGACTATGATGCTTTCTTTTCAAATTTAAATGCTCTGGCCAATGGTGGTAAAGATTTGCATGTCAATCAAAACAGGAAGAGACATTTTTATGGCAGAATCATGGTGCCATTGTTTAAAAGCATGAGAGATAAAACCATTAAGGCTTCAGCGGCATTTATTGGTCTTGAATCTTCAGTCAATAGTTTAATTTTGTTTCTGGTTGGTTCAATTATCTTTATGTCTTTGGCATTTTTTCCAGATTTTGACAGAACTGTTGTCGTTACCTTTACAATTGCAATTATGTATATGGTTGAGCCTCTGACCAGTGTTTTAGAAGTTGGAGACGAAATCAATGGCATACGTGTTTCATTGAAGAAAATTACCAGCTTGGAATTGGTCGAACCAGAAGAGTTTTTGGCTTCAAAAGATAAAATACTTAAGTCACATGATAATTGGGATGAAATTAGATTGAAAGATGCCACATTTACCCATGACAGTAAAGAGGAATATGATAATTATCAGTTTAAACTGGGCCCAATCTCAGCTGATTTTAAAGCAGGTGAAGTTACATTTATTACTGGTGGAAATGGTAGTGGAAAATCAACTATTGCAAAATTATTGGCAGGACTCTATAAGCTTGATTCTGGTGATTTTTACGCTGGGCAACATAAAGTTGGTGTAGACTCAGAATTGAGCCTTGAAGATTTTCAAAATTCCATTAGTGTAATATTTGCAGATTCCTATGTTTTTCCTGAGATTTTAAATGATCAAGGAGTGACTGCAGAGGATATTATTATTCGTGAGCATATAGAACGTTTGAGACTAACTGAAAGAATTGATGCAAAAGATGGCAAAGTTACATCGACTAAATTGTCCACTGGGCAGAGTAAACGTTTGGCACTTCTTCAGTCTTTTATGCTGGATGCACATGTCTGCATCTATGATGAATGGGCTGCTGATCAGGATCCTACATTTAAAGAGTTCTTTTATAATACAATACTTCCAGAGCTTAAAAATCAAGGTAAGATAATTATTGTAATTTCTCATGATTCTCAATATTTCGATACGGCAGATAAATTACTTTCATTAGAAGACGGTAACGTAATTAGTATGAAACAGTTAACTTAAAAAATACTGTTTCATATAGATGTCTTCAAATGGGGATGAGGTTTTTCCGTCACCCTCATTTGTCTTGAAAGTGGGCTTAAGTTTAAGTAATAAATATTGGAGATTAATCTTTTAGGTATCTTTATAATGTCTCAAAAAAAATTTTTTTTCAATCCACGTAATAATAACTGTGCGAAAATAAGATTGTTTTGTTTTCCTTATGCAGGAGGCAATGAATCTACTTTCTTGCCTTGGACAAAAGATTTACCAAAAAATGTTGAGGTTTGCGCTCTTGAATTGCCAGGAAGATCAAGTCGTTTTGGCGAGCCAACTTATAACAATATGAGCAATCTAATTGATGACTTGATAGGTGTTTTTTCAAAGTTTACAGATAAACCTTATATATTATTAGGTCACAGTTTAGGCAGTTGTGTGGCCTTTGAATTAATGTATAGATGCAAACAAGCTGGCATAAGAATGCCTGAACACTTCATTGCTTCTGGCAGCTCTGCTCCTCACATCAATGACACTCCAAAAGGGCTTTATAAACTACCCCGAAACGATTTTATCGAAGAACTGAGAAGACTTGATGGTACTCCTGAAGAAATTCTTTGCAATGAAGAGATGATGACCCTCGCGCTTCCTTCTATTTTGGCAGATTTTGAATTGTCTGAAACATACACATACACAGGTTCTGAGGTTTTTGATTGTCCGGTAACGGTTTTTCATGGTGATGAAGACAGTGAAATTTCATTACAAGATGTTGAGGCATGGACTGATCATTTTACTTTCCCTGCGGACATTCATATTGTTCAAGGCGGGCATTTTTTTATAGAACAGAATAAAAAAGTTGTATTGAAGCAAGTTCATTCCATTATCGATAAGGTTCTTACAGGGGTTGAGTAAGGTATGTATAAAACATGTTTTAATTTTGTGTTTCATTTTATTTTGCAACCCTTTCTTTTGATAAGAAAGATTACAAATAATATGGCAATTGAGTTTTGGCCGTCGAATTTTAAAAATAGTGATTTTCTTGCTTAATTAACCAGCTTATATAATTTAAATGAAAAATCGTAAACCAGAATCTTCTAAAAATAAGTCACCCATTTCTCAAGGTCATCAATTGCAGCTTTCAACAGCACAAAAAAGCCTTTGGTATGCTGCTCAATTAAGCACACATGCAGGAGGCAGGGTCTTTAAAGTTGGTGTCTATGAAGAAATCTATGGTACTTTTGATTCAAATGTTTTTCTTGATGTTGTTCAAAAAGCAATGGGAAATATCGATTCGTTAAGCACAATGTTTGAATTATCTGCTGATGGCCCTTTACAGGTTGCTGGATTATCTGGTGAATGGGATTGTCCTATCATTGATTTTCGATTGGAAAATGATCCCAATGAAGCTGCAAAGCAGTGGATGCAATCGGACATGGATGCACCATTTGATATTGAAAATAATCATTTATTATCTATGGCATTATTGCAAGTGTCTTCTGACTGTGTATATTTTTATCTCTCTGTTCATCATCTGATTATGGATGGATACGGTGGTTATTTACTAATGCGCTACATCTCGGATGCGTACTTATCTCAAGTTTCTGGCAAAGCTTTACCACTATTTAAGTTTACTCAGTTATCGGGTGCGATGGCAGCGCATAGAAAATACAATTCGTCATCACAATATCAAAGAGATAAGAAATATTGGTTGAATCACCTTTCTAACAGACCCATACCTGTAAGTTTAGGCAGTAAAAAACAAACTGGGGTCATTACTGATTTAAAGTTGGTTCGTTGTCAATCATATGTACCTAAGCAAACTCACCTTTGCCTGCTAGAATTGGCAAAGACGTATGAATCAACATTACCACAACTGCTCATTGCTATTGTTACTGTCTATTTATATCGAATGACAGGTGAATCGGATTTAATCATAGGTTTTCCAACAACAGGACGCAGTGGTCGACCATTAAGAAATTTTTCAGGAACTGAAACCAATAATTTGCCATTGCGTTTATCTATGATGCCTGAATTAACTCTTTCAGAGTGTATTGAACAAGTAAGCAAAAATGTTCGCAGGTTACTCAAGCACCAACGCTATCGTATTGAAGATTTAAGAACAGATTTGGGCTTAAGTGCAGTTAGAGACAAGCTTTATACTACATTGGTTAACATAGTACCTTGTGAGTATGATACAAGCTTTTGTGGTGGTAATGGGCAAGGCCACAACCTGTCAGCTGGCCCTACGGATGGTTTATCAATTATTATTTATGACAGGGGCAAATTAGGTGGGCTAGAGTTATGTGTCGATGCAAATGATTCAGAGTTTACCCAACATGATGTAGATGCGCATTCACATCGCCTATTGCATTTGTTCAAAGTCATAAAAAGTCAGTTAGATAGTCAGATTTGTGACTATGACATGCTGTCGAAAGAAGAACGAGCCAGTTTGTTTGGCAATCGAACACATGTGGATTATCCGGATTCTGCGCTGATTCATGGTATGTTCGAAGCTCAAGTTAAAGCTAACCCTAGTGCAATCGCCGTGGCATTTGAAGGGAAGACACTCAGTTACAAAGAGCTCAACCAACGCACCAATCAACTCGCTCACTTTTTAATAGAGCAAGGTGTTCAACCAGATACTATGGTTGGTTTGTGCCTCGAACGTTCACTTGAAATGGTAATTGGTTTGTTGGGAATTTTAAAAGCAGGTGGTGCATATGTCCCATTGGACCCAACATATCCTGAGGCAAGATTGGCTTATCAAATTACTGATGCAAACCTCAGCATCATAGTGACACAGAATTGTCATCAAGAGTTGGTGGCATCAATGACCTCAATTCATTCAGTGAGTTTGGATGATGCTGAGATGCTTGATTGTCTAAAAATGTATTCCAAGCGCAATCCAAGTGCTAAAAAGCAAGGGCTACATGCTCATAACTTGGCTTATGTGATTTATACCTCTGGTACCACAGGAAATCCAAAAGGGGTGATGGTTGAACATCAAGCTCTGGTTAATCGAATAGACTGGATGCAAAGTGAATACAATTTATTACCCACAGATAAAGTCTTACAAAAAACACCTTTTACATTTGATGTGTCTGTATGGGAATTTGTGTGGACATTGACACGCGGCAGTCAGTTGGTGCTTGCAAAACCAAATGGACATCAAGATCCAAACTATATCACTGATATTATTATAGATCAAGGGATCAGTATTTTACATTTTGTACCATCTATGCTTAATGCAATTTTACCATCTCTATCACAAAATGATTGTTTTTCTCTTCGCAAGGTGTTTTGCAGTGGTGAAGCGTTATCAAAAAGTGTACAAGATCAATTTTTTACTGCAACAAATGATTGTGAGTTGCATAATTTATATGGCCCAACAGAAGCAGCTATTGATGTCACTTATTGGGCATGTGATGCTGATTCTGAACTTGAATTTGTGCCTATTGGTAAACCGATACAGAACATAGATATTTTTATTGTAAACCAAGAAATCAGCCTTTGCCCAATGGGTGTACCTGGCGAATTATTAATTGGTGGTGTTGGTTTGGCTCGAGGTTATGTAAACTTGCAAGAATTGACAGCTGAGAAATTTTTTGAGAATCCATTTTACAATCCAGCTGATGGCAAAAGTAGTAAGCGTTTGTATAAAACAGGAGATTTGGTTCGTTGGTTACCTGATGGGAATATCGAATACTTAGGACGTATTGATCATCAAGTAAAAATGCGCGGTTTACGCATTGAACTGGGTGAAATTGAAGCACAGTTGTTGAATCAGGAATCAATACGCAGCGCAGTAATTGTTCTTGACAATGCCAATGGTGACAGCCGATTGGTAGCTTATGTCACAATCAATGATGGTTACGAATTTGACAGCGAGTTATTACGTCAAGGCTTAGGCTTATCTTTACCTGAGTATATGGTACCTACAATCTACATAAAACTGGATGCGTTACCATTAAGCACTAATGGTAAAGTAGATCGAAAAGCGTTACCCAAAGTTGATGATGTGCATTTGACACAGGCTGTATATGAGGCACCACAAACTGAAACAGAAAACATATTAGCGAATATTTGGCAGACTCTATTCAATATTGAACAAGTCAGTTGTAACGATAATTTTTTTAATTTAGGAGGACACTCCCTTATAGCGACTAGATTGATTGCACAAATTGATCAGGAACTTGGTATTGATGTGCCATTTAAAACAATATTTGCGCATCCAATATTGAATCAGCTAGCAACAGCACTAGACAAGCTTGAAAACAGTTTCAGTTCAAGCAGTATTACCAAGACTTCACAAATGTGTTTGTCGTATGCCCAACAACGCTTATGGTTGCAAGATCAAATTGTTGGTAGCAGTTCTCACTATAACATGTCCGGTCATTTGGTATTAACTGGAGTATTGGATTTTGAAGCTTTAAGCAAGACTTTATTAACAGTTCTTACCCGGCATGAAAGCTTGCGAACCTACTTTGTTCAAGCAGCGAATGGTGATCCAGTTGCCAGAATCCAAACCATTGATGGCTTTTCATTGCCTTTGGTTGATTTATCTAAATTAAGTGAAAAAAAACGTTCAAAACAAAAACAAGCACTTCTTGAATCGGGTGCAACAGAAGCGTTTGATTTAAGTACCGATTTGATGATCAGGGGCCAATTACTTAAGTTAGCAAAACAAGAGCATGTGTTACAGCTTACCATGCACCATATTGCATCTGACGGCTGGTCTGTGTCATTGTTGATCTCTGAGATCAGCACTTTATATGATGCCCACTTACATAATAAAGCCAACCCATTGGCAGCATTGAATATCCAATACAAAGACTATGCACATTGGCAGCGCAAGTGGTTGCAAAGCGATAAATTCAACAAACAATTAAATTACTGGACAGAACAATTAGAAGATTTACCAACATTACATAATGTGCCATTGGATAAACCCCGACCCAAAGAGCAAACTTTTGTTGGAGCTACTTATTTTTCAAATGTTTCAATCCAATTAACGGAACAATTGAATCAACTTTGTCAATCTCAGGGCGCGACTTTATTTATGGGGTTACACGCTATATTTTCGATTTTGTTATCACGTTATAGCAACGAAAAAGACATCATTATGGGTACGCCGATTGCCAATAGGGAACAAGCAGACATTGCAGATTTGATTGGCTTTTTTATCAATAATTTAGTGCTTCGCAGCCGATTGTCAGAGTCATCAAGTTTTATCAGTGTGTTGAATCAAAGTAGGCAGACCTTATTGGATGCTTATTCACATCAACAAGTGCCTTTTGACAAAATTGTTGAGCAATTGCAACCAGAGCGTAGTTTTGAATACAGCCCCTTATTCCAGATTATGCTGGTGTTGCAAAATAATGAAGATAAAGAAATTAACCTCTCTGGATTAAGCGCTTCGTCATTAGATCAAAGTGCAGATGATAGCATTGCGCCTTATGATTTGACCTTGGAAATGAAAGAAACAGATCAGGGTTTATTTTTGGGCTGGAAATACAACACAGATTTATTTAAGTGTGACACCATCAGAAGGATGTCCGTACATTTTGATCACCTTTTGAGTGCTGTATGCTCAGCGCCTGAGCGCAGTGTTTTTGATATTGATATATTATCTCAATCTGAGCGTCATCGTTTATTGGAATCAAATAATGATAACACAGCAGAGCTTCCGTCTGTTTCAAGCATTCATGAATTGTTTGAGAGTCAAGTCACAGAATATCCAGAATCAATTGCATTAGAGTTCCTTGATCAGCGCTTAACTTATAAAGACTTGAATGAACAGACCAATCAATTGGCTCATGAGTTGATTGAGCAAGGCGTTGCAGCTGGTGATTTTGTGGGCCTATATTTGCCCCGTTCACTGAATATATTTGTTTCGATGTTGGGTGTCATGAAAGCTGGTGCGGCCTATGTCATGCTGGATACTAATCAACCGATAGATCGTTTAAAAGCCATCAGTGAGCAAACCAATCTTAGATTGGTGATAAGTGATTGTGCGCAGAAAGAAAATTGTGACACCATATTTGATGTGGATAAATTGTATTTTGATGAACCAATTACACAAAAAAACTTAAGTAATCAATCAAATAAGAATCCAAATATTAAACTCTCTGGAGATGCTCCTGCATTGGTTTATGTAACCTCCGGTTCAACTGGCACGCCCAAAGCTGCGGTAAATAGTCATATAGGTATTGTCAACACCATGTGGGCGATGTCGAATGAGCTAGAATTAACCCCTTCTGATCGGGTCTTACAATTTGCCTCCTTGAGTTTTGATGTGGTAATTGAAGAGATCTTCCCAGCCTGGTTTGCTGGTGCTGCTGTGGTCATTCGTGATGAAGAGGGGCTCTTGGCTCCAGATCAATTGCAGTCGATGTTAGATCGATTAAAGATTACAGTCTGTGAATTAATGGCCAGTTACTGGTCACTTTGGGTCAGTTATTTACAAGATCACAAGATATCTCCTCCAACGGATTTTCGGACACTCATACTTGGCAGTGATGCAGTATTAATGTCAGCTTATAATGCATGGCAAGCTTATAATATTCCTATAGTCAATGTGTTTGGTTTAACCGAGACGGGCTGTACAACTTTGGTGTATAAGGCACAAGGTCCACAAGTTTTTGAAAATCGTTTACCCAATGGTCGTCCATTGGCCAACACCAAGGTGTATATTTTAGATAAAGCAGGACATCTTGTACCTCAAGGAGTGATGGGTGAATTGTGTATCGGCGGTTTGGGTGTTGGCATCGGTTATATTGGAGAAGCCAGACTCACTGCTGAACGTTTTGTTGATAATCCTTTTGCAGAAGGGCTCATGTATAAAACTGGCGATCTGGCACGGTGGTTGCCTGATGGGTTGGTTGAATTTATTGGTCGTGGTGATCATCAGATTAAATTGCGTGGTTTCCGTATTGAGTTGGGTGAAATCGAAACTCAGTTACAAAATCAGTCAATCATCCGCGATGCAGTAGTGGTGTTTCTTAAGGATGATGTGAATACTGAAGGCCGCTTGGTTGCTTATATCACCGCTAAAGGTGAATTAGATCAAGACTCTTTGCGTCAAGGTTTAAAAGCATCATTACCAGAATATATGGTGCCCCAGATTTATATTGAACTTGATGCTTTGCCATTGACAAGCAGCGGTAAAGTGGATCGAAAAGCGTTGCCAAAACCCGATAGAGACCTCTTTGCGCAAACAGGGTATGAAGCGCCGAATGGTGATACAGAAATAATTTTAGCACACATATGGCAAGACTTATTGAATGTTGACCAGGTTAGCCGACATGATGATTTCTTCAAACTGGGTGGACATTCTTTGCTTATTATTCGTTTAATGAGTGAATTGCAGAGTAAGAATTTAACCGTTAGTGTGCGTACAGTATTTGATTATCCTGTTTTAAAAAATCTAGCCTATGAAATATGCAAGTCTGATGAAGCATCATTTCAAGCTCCAGCCAACTTAATTCCTAATAATTGTACTCACTTAACACCAGAACTTTTACCATTGGTGGCCTTGAAACAATCACATATTGATGGACTGGTGGCGCAAATACCAGGCGGTACTGCTAATATTCAAGACATCTATCCACTTGGACCATTACAAGAAGGCATTTTATTTCATCACCTATTAGCATCAGAAGATTCAGGTGATACCTACATCATGCCTATTTTCTTATCTCTGCCCAGCCGTAAACAGGCAGAACGTTTTGTTAAAGCACTCAATTGTGTCGCTACACGTCATGATGTTATGCGAACGGCTATATTTTGGGACGATTTGCCTTGTCCTGTACAGGTGGTGTTGCGTGAAAGCCCAATTGTTGCCAATGAGCTGACGCTAGATCCCTCGCAAGACACCATGGATCAATTGCGTTCACATATGACCCCTGGCCAATTGTGGATGAATTTGGGTCAAGCGCCTTTGCTGCGTGTAGATATTGCTTCAGATCCTCATTCTGATAACGTGTATTTGATTTTATGTGAACATCACATCATCAATGACCATATTGGCCTTGAAATCATGGTTAATGAGATAAAAACATTCTTGGCCGCTGATGAAAATGGCTCTGAAAGTTTATCCACTTTACCAGAAGTGGTGCCTTATAGAGAGTTCATTGCGCATACATTGATGTTGGCTGACAATGATGCAACAAGAACCTACTTTGAGTCACGATTAAGCGATTTGCATGAACCAACAGTACCCTTTGGTGTTTACAACACTCAGGTCAATGCGGATGAAATTAAAGAGTACAATCATGTTTTAGATGACGAAATTTCTGTGAAAATAGGGCAGTTGTGTTCTCGTTTGGACATCAGTACGGCCAGTGTTTTTCATTTGGCCTGGGGTATGGTTATCGGTCATTGTAGTGGTCTTGAGGATGTTGTATTTGGTACGGTATTATCGGGTCGATTACAAGGTGATCAAAGTGCAGCACACAGTATTGGGCTATTTATCAATACATTACCGATCAGATTATCATTGGCTACTGAGGTTGAACAATCCCTAAAACATCTCCATCAAGAACTGTTGAATTTAGTTGAGCATGAACATGCATCGCCAGAGATCATCAACGAGTGTGTGAGTTTACCAAATGATGCGCCATTGTTTACCAGCTTGTTGAATTGTCGTCGAGATGATTTTGATTTTGATGACACTCAGAATATAAATGTCTTTGGTGAAACCTTTACAGTTAATGAAGTTGAGAGTTATGAACGGACCAATTATCCCTTGGCATTGAATATTAATGATTACAATGGTAAAAAATTCAGCCTCAACCTCCATGCACTGCAAGATATTGATGGACAACGCTTGATTGATTATGTGCAAACAGCGATAGAAAGTCTTGTGCATTCGTTTGTCGATGGCATTCCAAACGGTTCAAGATCACCAATAAAAAATCTGGCAATTTTACCTGAATTAGAACGTCAGCACTTGTTGGTGGATTTAAACCAAACGCAAGTTGATTACCCAGATCAAGCATTGGTTCATGGTATGTTTGAAGATCAGGTAAAAGCCAATCCGTCTGCCATTGCAGTGGTATTTGAGGAGGAAAATTTAAGTTATAAAGACCTCAATCAACGTGCCAATCAATTGGCCCATTACTTAATTGAACAGGGTGTCACACCAGATACCTTGGTCGGTTTGTGTCTTGAGCGTTCAATGGAAATGGCGGTTGGTATATTGGCGATATTAAAAGCAGGTGGCGCCTATGTACCGCTTGATCCCACATACCCTGAAGAAAGGTTGGCTTATCAAATAAAAGATGCAAATTTGAATTTTGTTTTAACACATGAGTCTTTACAAGTATTGATCACTTCGATTTCAACCGCACAGCCAATATGTTTGGATAATGATGAAATGATTGCATGTTTACAAGGGCATTCTAAACGCAATCCAGGTGCAAAAAAACAAGGGTTACATGCTCAAAATCTGGCTTATGTCATTTATACTTCTGGTACCACAGGAAAGCCCAAAGGCGTGATGATTGAGCACCGAAGTCTGAATAACCTCATGACCGCTCAAAAGGACAACTTGAAGCTCTCATCATCAAGCAATGTATTGCAATTTGCCACCATTGCTTTTGATGCTTCTGTTTGGGAGTTTTTTACGGCCTTAACTCAAGGTGGAACATTGGTGATGCTCAGTAAAGCACAATTTGCTTCACCAGATTCAATATCAAATGTAGTCATGCGTCACAATGTCAGTCTTGCTTTATTGCCTCCAGCCATATTGCCTTTATTGCGAGTTGAACAGTGGAGTGGGGTCAATACTTTAATTGTCGGTGGTGAAGCTTGTCCTGCAAACTTGGCGCTGCAATGGTCACCAAACAGGACATTTATTAATGCCTATGGCCCCTCGGAAATTACAGTTTATGCTACTGTCGGCATATTTAATGAGCCTGTGTCAAAACTGCACATTGGTCAACCCAATCACAATACACAAGTCTATGTTTGCGATGATGATGGGTCATTGTTGCCAAAAGGCGTGGCTGGAGAATTATTGATTGGTGGAGATGGTTTGGCACGTGGTTATCTGAATCAGTCAGAATTAACTGCTGAAAAGTTTATAGATAACCCTTTTTATGATACTAGCGATCCCAACAGTAGCAAGCGCTTGTATAGGACAGGGGATTTGGTGCGCTGGTTAAAAGATGACAATCTGGAATTTATGGGACGGGTTGATCATCAAGTGAAGCTGCGCGGTTTCCGCATTGAGTTGGCTGAGATTGAAACACAGTTAATAAGTCAGGCATCAGTGAGTGATGCCGTAGTTGTTCTTGATGATAGCGTTGATAATGGCCGCTTGGTTGCCTATATTGTATCCGCTGACATTACTGATATAGATAGTGATTCATTACGTCAGAGTTTAAGTAAATCTTTGCCGGAATATATGGTACCTACAATTTATATTGAGCTTGAGACACTGCCATTAACCAGCAATGGTAAAGTTGATCACAAGTCGCTTCCCAAAGTTGATGATGAGCATTTAACTCAGGCAGAATACGAAGCACCACAATGCGATACAGAAATCACATTGGCTGAAATTTGGCAGGAATTACTGCATGTTGATCAGGTCAGTCGACATGACAATTTTTTCAATTTGGGTGGGTACTCGTTAATAGCTATTCGTTTAGTTTCTCTGGTGCAACAGCGACTAGAACGGTCTTTGACTCTACCAACCTTGTTTGAATATCCGATACTTAAAGATTTATCTCAAGTTTTGGATGAAGCAAAACAAGCTGACTTAAAATCCATTGTGCCAGCAGATCGCCAGCAGGTTTTACCTTTGTCATGGGCCCAACAGCGTTTGTGGTTTATTGCTCAATTAGAAGGGGGTAATGCTGCCTATCATATTTCGGGTGCAGTTCGTTTGGAAGGTGAACTTTCAAATGATGCGCTAGAGCATGCATTGAATACGATCATTGCTCGTCATGAGGCTTTGCGGACGGTATTTAAGGAAGTAGATGGTGATGTTCGACAGGAAATTATTCCGGTAGAATCATTTAAATTTAAATTAGCCTATAAAGATTTTCGTACCATTCAAGATCAGCGCAGTGCAATAACAACTGAGGCAAATCTATTTAATCAAAGCCCATTTGATTTAACTCTAGGGCCACTGATTCGTGTGCAGTTAATAGAACTATCCGATCAAGCTCATGTGTTATTAATAACAATGCACCATATTGTTTCAGATGGCTGGTCTATGGAGGTTTTGGTTGAGGAGTTCAATGTACTGTATGAAGCTTATCGCTTAAATAAAATCAACCCTTTACCGGCTTTGCCGATTCAATATGCAGATTACTCTGTATGGCAACGCACTGAGCTCAGTGGAGATGTATTGGCGCAACAAAGCCATTATTGGGTAGAGCATTTGGCCAATGCACCTGAACTTTTGGCTTTGCCAACAGATCGTCCACGCCCAGCGATGCCCAGTTATCAAGGTGATGTTGTCACAATAGAATTTAATCCACAGTTGAGTCAAAAAATACGTGAGTTGGCTTTAGAACAAGGCATCACTGTTCATATGTTCTTACATGCTGTGTGGTCTGTGTTGTTATCACGCTTAAGTGGTCAAGACCAGATTGTAGTGGGTACGCCTGTGGCCAATCGTCAACGTCATGAAGTTGAAGGTTTGATTGGCTTTTTTGTGAATACATTGGCCTTGCGTGTTGACTTGAGTGCTGGACTGAGTGTTAAACAAGTCCTTTCACAAACCAAAACCATCACTTTAGACGGTTATGCTAACCAAGATGTGCCCTTTGAGCAGGTCGTAGAGTTAGTACAGCCGATGCGCAGTTTGCGTTACAGCCCAGTGTTTCAATCGATGTTTAATTTTGAGCAGAAAGGTGCTGTAAGAGATCTGAATTTATCAAACCTGTCTTTAGATGTTGTCGATTTTGAATCGGAAACAAAAGCGCAATTTGATTTGAGTTTATCCCTTGCTGATACAAGAAAAGAAACGGTAGACAATGAATTTACAGAAGTCATTTGCGGTGAATTGGAATATGCCAGTGATTTATTTGATCGAGAAACAATCCAGCGTTGGTCTGAATACTTCAGCGTTTTGGCTGCTGAATTTGTAGATAATC
>CAYGTC010000009.1:0-53248 GCA_964352735.1 uncultured Alcanivoracaceae bacterium
TTAATGTAGTTTTACCGTGGTCAACGTGACCAATTGTTCCCACATTCACATGGGGCTTGTTGCGTTCAAATTTTTCTTTAGACATTGCTTTATACTCCAATAGTATGTTCTAAGTCAGTTTTAAGACCACACTTAAAACTTTTATTCATTATTTGTCCGAGCACTCTACATAATAATATGTTTTGGCCATCCTAGCTGGTGCCCATAACTGGAATCGAACCAGTGACCTCTTCCCTACCAAGAAAGTGCTCTACCAACTGAGCTATATGGGCCAATAACAATTGGAGCGGGTGAAGGGAATCGAACCCTCGTAGTCAGTTTGGAAAACTGAAGTTCTACCATTGAACTACACCCGCTAACTTCAATCTGATCGGCAACCAAATGAAAGTGACATTCACTTTCATTGATATAACCAAAATGGTGGAGGGAGGAGGATTCGAACCTCCGAAGTCAGAGACAGCAGATTTACAGTCTGCCCCCGTTGGCCGCTTGGGTATCCCTCCGGCTCAAACAAAGCAAGGCATTTTCTAGCAAAAGATCAGCCTTGTCAATCAATATTTTAAATTTAACCTCTTTTTTTCTGAATTAAAAAATACAGCATCTTAACAAGTTAAATCTCTCTATAACTACAACCTTTTCAAAGGCTGCCAGTATTGATCTTTACAGGCCGGGTATTCTACCTGTTTTTTTTCATAAATGAAATCACAAATGTGATATATTTTAGCAAATTTTGCAGAAATATTAACAACCGAGGTAATCAAAGACACATTTTGGTTAGTCAACTGACTTAAAAGCTGCTCTCGAGTATTTTTTTGTAACTTATTCCAACTGTTGAACAAGACCTCAGCATTACTTTTAACTACTTTAACTTCATGATAACCATATTGACTTGAAACTTTTAAACTGGACTCATCAACTTCCCCGTACAACATTGCCAATTGAGATAAGCCAGAATAATAGTAAGGCCATGTTGGGCGAACCTTTAGTAGCTTTTGATAGAAATCACCTATATCACGTCTTAAATAATTTTGCGAATCATGATTCAGCAAATGATAACGCAAATGCAATTCAATTTCAGCAGGCGTTATTGAGATAAACAAAGGATGCAAAACACCATTATTATAGCCATGTTTTGATAATACTGACAAGTCAAGATCTTCCCACTGACGATGATCATCACTGAGTCGAAATATCGCTTTTTTGTTTTCCAACCTTAAACTGGATTGAAACATTTGAAAAAACTGATAAAGACTCCACGAGACAACAATTACAGAAACCCAAGCAAAAATATTTTCTCTTATGAACGCCATTGATTCTCCATTATCTTACCAAATGTTTATGCACTTTTCTTTTTCGATGATGCATCATCATTATGATAACCATAATGGCCATAATAATTTCCTTCGTATTTATAGTAACGACCATAACGTGCCTTACTTGTCTTCAAACGATTCATTGAAACACCTATCAATTTAGCTGAAGCCCTTCTTAAACGCTTGATGGCACTTTCCACCAATTGTGAAGGCGTCGACTCATGTTTGACAACGAACAAAACAGAGTCCACTTTTTGAGACAACACCAATGCATCACTGACAGCCATGACCGGAGCACAATCCACAATTACAAATTTATATTTTTGCTTCAACTGCGCCAACAATAGCTCAAATTTTTCTGAAGACAATAACTCTAATGGATTCGGAGGAATCATACCTGAAGATAAAATATGCAATTTTTTCGAGCGCGCATCAACTGTGATACTTTCTGCAAAACCTGATTCACCAGAAATTAATGAAGTCAAACCTTTCTTATTAACACTTCCGCCCATATTCTCCTTGACCTTTGGCCTCCTCAAATCTGCCTCAACTAAAATAGCCGCCCCCAAATGAGACAATGAATGCGCAAGATTCATAGCTATTGTTGTCTTCCCTTCGCTTGGCACTGTAGAGGTGACTAATATTGATTTATTTTCAAGATCAGGCATAGAAAGCAAAACACCGGTTCTCAATGTTCTAATTGATTCTGCAAATGATGACTTAGGCATTTCTACAAACTGCAAGGCAGGCGAGGAACAGGCTTCGCTCTCTATGATATTTGGCAACATACCAATTACAGGCAATCCCAACTTGGTTTCCACTTCCTCACTAGACTTAAAGGTATTGTCAAAATGCTCCAACAATAACGCCATACCCAAACCCAACAGCAAACCCACAAACAAACCAATCACCAGCATGAGTTTTTTATTTGGTTTATATGGAGATCCTGGAACCAGTGCCTTATTTAAAACACGCGCATTAATGGTCTGAACGCTAGCAGTTTTAACTGCATCTGTTTCTTTTGACTGCTTGAGAAATGCTGAATATATCTGTTTATTGTAGTTATAATCACGCTTAAGCGCATCATATTCAAAAGCCAATTCATTGTCTGTCGAAATTTTGCCCTTTATTGAGCTAACTCCAACTTCCTCGTATTGAATTTCTCTGGCAATTGAATCATAGCTCAAAACAATTAAATCTGAAGCAACTTGCAATGCTGAGAAATATTCCTTTTCAGCCAATCTTTTTGACTCAAGCGCCCTCTTCATCTTTGGATGCTTAGGACCATATACCAAGCCCAACTTAGAAACTTCAATTTCAACTTTTGACAACAAAGACTTTTGCTTTATAACTTCAGGCTTCTCTAACAATGCAGGAATCCTGGCTAATTGCCTGGGTTGAGACTCAACACTTTTAATGCGTCTGTAAACAGATTCGAGATTCAGTTTATCTCTTTTCAATTCTGTAATTCTTGCATTGAGCTGACCCAACTCTTTTACAGCCAAATCATCACCATCCGGCAAGAAAATCTTATGCTTTTTTTGAAAATCTTGCAGATTTTTTTCTGAATTTGCCACTTTTTTCTCTAATTCTGGCAATTGCTTTGAAATATTTTCTCCAGTCCTTTGCTTTGCATTAATCCCCGACTCAATGACCTCCTCTATATATGACTCTGCCAGTGAATTAGCTTTCAGTGTAGCCAAATAAGGATCATAGTCATCAAATGAAATATAAAAAACACCACTGCCTTTGGCCTGAGTAATTGCCATTGTGCTTCTGACGTTTGCAACAGCCATATCAAACAATTCTTCTTGAGATTTTTCGGTCAAATCTTGAATAGCACTACCTGGCAGCATTTTTTCATACCACGGCAATTCTTTGATTTTAGGTATGAACTTATCAACACCAATTCTTTCAACGACTCTTTGTGCAACTGGAACAGATTTAAGCAAATGTATTTGATTTGGGTAAAACTCCCATGCCATCCCTAACATCCCATAAATTTGTTCCAAAGAAGCCATTCTATTTGGCCTCTCAATCAACAAACTTGATGATGACTTATAAACAGGTTTTGCCTTAATGGCCAGATATACCGAAAATAATGATGCCAATATAGTCATTGACAAAATAATAAGCCAATGCTTTCGAAGCAATATTAAAACATCTTTAATATCAAAAGCTTTATCACTGACTTGATGATCATGATTAGATGACATATTGAACGTTAAAAGAAACTTTCTTTAATTTGAATAACATCTCCAGAGAGTATCTTATGATCCATAGAAACTTTTATTCCATCAGTCGATGCATCACCAGACCTTGTCAGGTAGATTTTTTTCTTACTGGCACGCTCGGTGAACCCTCCAGCAAGGGCTATAGCTTTTCTCACTGTCAAACCCTCCTCAAATGCATATGAACCTGGCGAGGTCACTTCTCCTTGAATAAAAAAGGGCCTGTATGTTTTGACCAAAACCGTCACTTGTGGATCAATAAAATAGCCATCTTTCAATTTGTTTGTGATTTCGTCTCGAATGCCTTCAACCTCGGAACCTAGAACTTTAACCTTTCCGACAAAAGGGTATTCAATAAACCCTTGAGAATCAACAGTTACATCCAACATTAATTCTGGCTCACCATAAACCTCCAAACGAAGCACATCGCCGGAACTGATATTGTAAGCAAAACCATGACTCAAATAAAACATTGAAAAAACAATGAGAAAAATAATATTTTTATTCATAATACTTACCTTATTTATTTGGATAGCTCTATGGTCAATAGTAAAGAGTTATCTTTGTATCTGAATTCAGATATACTTGACTCTCTATTCAGATGCCTATAACCCAAACCGGAAGTCAACCACTTACTGAATTGGTATTTGGCTGCAACACCATAATAATTAAGCTCATCAGACCTGTTACTGCCTTCATAATCCTCATCTGAGAAACCAATACTTGCAGTTGTACTGAAGCGATCCTTCCAAAAGTGCGTCCAACCCAAATCCACTGAATTCCGAACTATAAATGAACCATTGCCATTGGTTTCGTCGGTTTCTCTATTCACAGTTAAATCAAAAACCGAGTAACTCCTTGGACTCCAGGTCAAACCCGCTTCAACAGCAAACCCACTGAAATCATCATGTATTGGATCGTCGAACTCCTTTTCTAGATAACCCACCAAGGCTCTGGCACTGGTTTTACCAGATGCTTGCCATTCGGCTCCAAACATAAGACGCGTTTCTGTATTATCCAGTGTTGCGCTATCATAATCTATATCAGTATATTTGACATGCGTCAAAAAGCTAGTCTTTGGAGTCATTTGATGACTGTAAGTTGCGCCTAAAAACTTAGCGTTTCTGTCTCTTGTACTGGTAAAAATCCTGTTATTGTCATATTGTCTATCAATTGTACCAGTTTCAATATCAATTGAACCTCTTGCGCCAATTCCACCATAATGCCATCTTCCTAACAATCCAAGCGAGTGCCACTCATCAGGATCCAGGTCCAATCCAATAATATTGCCCTGTTGATTTGCGGTTCCTATTCTGTCAGTACCATCAAAGTATTCGGCTGCTAATTGGAATCTTGACCGATTCGTAGCACTGTAACCCAACCTTGCTAACAAATGATGCATTTCAAAATCAAATCGGGAATCTGAATTGAATGACGTTTTGTCATAATCATATTGCCCAAGAAAATCAAATTTTTCTCCTTCGGCTTCCAATCGAATGCCAGGAGAAAAAATAGTATAATTTGAACTTATACGCTCTTGATCTGCCCCCACAAAAGACACATTATCATCATGACCATAAGAAATGCCAAGCGTTGGAAACAACGTAAAATTTTCAAATTGCAAGCCATCTTGTTGTGCTTTAACGGTCCCAAACGCTAAAACTGATGACAAAGCAAATATATGCTTTATTTTATTCATAATTAATTAACACCCCACGTGAACTTCAATTTTCGCACATTTATCAAGAAATATAAATACAAGAGAAGCATTAACAATCGAATCTTACCAAATTTAACATTTCACACATTTTTTTTAATTTTATTAACACTCAACATTACAATTTTCCCGTAAATAACGGATATACCTACAATTATTGTCACTACATTTGCTGGGATTCTGGCATTAAAGTCCATAGTACCATGAATCATCATATAAATAATACACGAAATACTGAGTATAGCCAACGTACCATAAAAGTTACTCTCTGTTTTAAAAGCAAAGAATAACATCTTGTACATCATTTTTATTGCCAACACCATGAGAATGAGACTAAATAAACCATACTCTATAATGAATTCAATATAATCATTATGAGCATGATCAAAATATGCAACCTGATCTAATAAGCGGTGATTGACGAAAAACACTTGATATGCACCAGGCCCAACCCCTGTTAACCAATATTTAGGGTAATTATCAATGGCCTGCTGGATTGTCAGAAACCTCCCTTCTGCTGATTTCAAAACATGTTCAATACTGTCATCAGAATTTTGACCCAAAGTATCTAGTACATAACTGATATCATTAGCAACAAAGGAAGATAAAAACACGATTATGAGTACAGTTGCTAAAACTTTTTTCACATGAAAACGTGTTATTTTTCTGCTTAAAAAAGACATCACATAAAAACATACAAGCGCGAGGACAAAAGAAACCAAACCAGCTCTTGAATGCGTATTCCAAATACCTGCAAAAATGATAAACAAACTAAAATCGACCATTCTGATTGGCTGACTGATAAACCTCAAAAATTTAACCTTACCACTTGTATGATCAACTGTATTGACATTCCTATTAATCAACATTCTAAATGTCAATGCAAACATAAAGCACATAGATATAAAAGCAACCATGTGATTTTTATTGATGAATGTACCAGAAGCGTTATTGGCTTTTACTGAATTGACTTGTACCAAGGTACCTGTTTGATCTAAAGAGACCAAATACATACCATAAACTGACTCAAACAGACCCAAAAATAAAAACAAGCCCAGCACAATGTATATTTTATTACGTGTATTGATCAACGTTACACCAATAATAAAAATGATGAAATAGTACAAACTCAACAAAAACACTTCATAGGTAGCATACACATCTAAACTCAGATAACCGTAGTCATCATTTACTTGTGCATATGCATCTGCAATATTTGGCGCAAGCCACCCTAAGATAGGCAATGGTATTGGCAATAAATATAAAATATGTACCAACAGCCAAATGACCATCAATCCCAACTCGAATCGCATTCTTTTTAATCGATGCCATGTTATACAGTTTTGTGAAAACTGTGAGCACAATAACATTGCCAGCAACAATACTGATAAAATCATCGCTTCAAATGTCCAAGCCCATACACGATTAGAGCCAAGAGGAAATGGATTAATGAGCAACACCACACAAAAGATGAAAAAGAAAAGGATTTGTTTTTTATTATTTTTCACGTTTGTTCTCTGATGGGGTACTTTCTATTCGCCGTTCTATCATTCATTAATTACAATGGTGATGTTTTTTCCAAATTTTATTCATTAAAATATAATACACTGCAGAAAAGACAACAAAACCATAAAACTGCAAATACTCAGGGCATTTTATTGATAGCAAAAAGACGCCAATAGCAATTAAAATCAACTGTAATATGATCATCAAAACTAAAGTAACGGTTTGCGATAAACCACAATTTAAAAACATATGATGCAAGTGTGTTTTATCTGGCTTAAATGGTGAAACACCATTCATGATTCTTCTGAGCATGACAAAAATGGTATCAAATATTGGCAAACCAACCAAATACAGAGCGGTAACTGGCTGAATCACCAACATCTGCTTAATCGGTGTTTGGCTATAATAAACCAAAAGCCAAGCCAATATAAACCCTAAAAAGAGACTACCATTATCGCCCAGAAAAACCTTTTGAGATTGTGACTTATTGAATAGAACAAATATAAGCACACAGACCAATAATAAAGATAACCATGCAGTCAATGGACTATCGCCTGCTAAAAAAATGAGTGTAGCTACTGGGCAAAAAAAGGTCATGGCAGCAAGTCCGTCGATACCATCAGCCATATTTAAGGCATTAATGACTCCAACAACGCCAAAAATCGTTATCGGCACGGCCATCAGACCAAGCTGTAGATCCCAATTCGGCAACAATAAATGACCAAATGTATTCAATTTAACACCAGTCAAATAAATAATAAAAATACTGGCAAGAATCTGAATCAAAAAGCGCCATGATGCACTCAAAGAATATATATCATCCAACAAACCAACAATAACGACTGCTGTTACAGCCATCATCAGATACCAAATGAATACATCTGTTTCAACAATTACAATTAAAGAAGCAGCGACCGAATAAAAAGCCAATCCTCCAACTATTGGTACAGCCTTGAGGTGTATTTTTCTGGCATTTGGCTTATCAACCAAACCACATTTCAATGCCATTATTCTGAAGAAATACAATAAAACAGCCATCAATATAGCCACTGGCACAAAAAGTAAATTAGACTCAATCATCTAAACACCTTATCATGACAAACAGTCTTCATAAAATAAATTAGAAATATATTATTAATTTTGATAGTTTACACCCATAATTTTATATTTTTCAATAACCGGATTTATGAGCAATCAATGCCCTTATCGCTGATGAATATTTATCAATAACAATCTTTTCATCGAATTGCCGCTCTATCTTTAATCGCCCATTACGGCCCATCTTAAGTCTTTGTTGCTCTTCCAACAATAAGAACTCCCTCATCATCAACGCTAAATCCTGTGAGCTTTTGACTGCACACAAATACCCATTGAGACCATGATCAACCACATCTTTACAGCCGGGGGTATCAGTGGTAATAATTGGCTTGGCCATGGCTGCTGCTTCGAGTAAAACACGTGATAAACCCTCTCTATAAGAGGGCAAAACAACACAATCAGCTTTATGAATAACGGCTGCAACATCATCAACATGACCCAAATATTTAACCACTCCATCCTGTTGCCATTGTTCAAGTTGATCTGCTGAAATGGCTGTAGGGTTACCGGGATATAAATCACCCAATAGCCAAAATTCAACTACTTGATCTGTACCTTCATTTAATAAATGACCAGCAGCCTCAACAAATTCAATGACTCCTTTATCCCTAATCATCCGAGCTACGAGTAAAAATATGCATGAAGAGCCTTGTTGATGAGCACGTTTTGATGGCTTATATTTATCAACATTAATTCCGGAACCTGGCAGTAAATCTGTTTTACTCTCTGTAATCAGTTTATGCTCAATGAATAATTGTCGATCGTGTGGATTTTGAAAAAACACCCTATTTGCAAATCTAAGAGAACAACGATACATAAAACGTGCCAACTTTGATGAAAAATGATCATTCAAAAAAACCGTTCCCAAACCAGAGATATTATTGATGGTTTGACAACCAGCCAACTTGGCCGCTATGGTCCCATAAATATTAGGTTTAATGGTGTATTGCAAAATAACATCTGGTTTTAATTTTTTATAAAGTTTATAAAATGCAACAAGTAACTTAAGGTCCTGAACTGGATTGGTGCCTTTATTATTCATTGAAATATGATGATACTCAAACCCCATGCTTTGTAATTTTTGCGAATAGTCATCGCGTGGGGCGATGGCAATTATCTTATACCCTTGATTTTTTAATGCCTGTAGCAATCCTAACCGAAAGTTGAATATATTCCAGGAAGTGTTAATGACAATAGCAATGGTTATTTTTTTTTGTTCAGACATCCCACTGTTCCCTCCACATCTGGAACATCAATATAAACCACAAAGCATTTAACTTACTGTGATCACCATTATAAAATGCCAGTTTAAAGTTTAGCACCTGTTCTATATGAAACACTTTATCATCTAGCCGTTCTTCAGTCAGGTGTTGCTCAACGAGTGGTCGTAAATCTGTTAACAGCCATTGTTGTAAGGGCACTTGAAAACCCGCTTTTGGTTTATCCACCAAAGCTGCTGGTAGATATTTATAGAGTATTTGTCTCGCCAAATATTTACCCTGTTTGTTTTTGTACTTGATCGATAAAGGGACTCTTGCCATAAACTCGCTAATTCGATGATCTAATAAAGGCTCTCTGCCCTCCAAGCTGCAACTCATGGTCGCTCTGTCCACTTTAGTCAACACATCATCCACCATAAAAGCTTTGTAATCAGCAAGCATCATGTTATCCATAAATGAAAATGAGTCATTGAATTGAAATATACGGCCTGATGCTGAATTAATCTTTATTAACTGAACAACATCAGATTGGGGCACATAGGATGAAGCTTGGCTGAACATCTCTGACAAATCCTTTGCTTGCATGGCCCTTTTAAATTTGAGGTATTTTTGCTCTATATTGGTCGCTTGATATTTGCTGGGCAAACAATGATTGATCATTGCAACTTGCCGCTCATTAAAGCACTTTAAAAGTACATTTATTGTGTTTTTTTTGAATGCATTGCCGAAAACATTGGCAAAACGTTGCAACATAAAATATTTGCTGTACCCGCAAAACACCTCATCACCTCCATCTGCAGAGAGCGCCACTGTTACGTGTTTTCTTGCCAATTCTGCTACAATCATGGTCGGTAATGCTGAACTGTCAGCAAAAGGTTCATCATAATGCCAAGGTAAAAGCGTCACTTTTTCAAGCAAGTCCTGGTTATCTACATAATATTCAGTGTGGTCAGTTTTCAAATGCTCTGCAATCCTTTTGGCATGTTCTGCTTCATTGAAGCGTTTGTCATTAAAGCCTATGGTATAAGTGTGTAATTTTCGAGACTTGTCTTGAGCCAATAATGCTGTGACCAAAGATGAGTCATATCCACCACTCAGGAAAACCCCGACTGGTACATCTGAAATCATCCTTAAATTAACCGCATCAAACATAAGTTCTTCTAATTCATTGCGAATCTCTAATTCACTGTGAGAGAATTTAGCTTGTAGATAATAATCTTCAAGGTCCCAATATTGTTTCGTTTCGTAGGTCGCAGACTTTAAATCATAGGTTAAATAATGCCCTGGTTTTAGTTTGTAGGCCCCTTCAAAAATGGTATCAGGTGCAGCAATATAACCAAATTGAAAGTAATTAGGCAAAGCGGCATAATTCAATTTTTTATCAAACGAATCCAGTTGATGAAATGATTTTAATTCTGATGAGAATGCAAACACCTGTTGGTCATGATAATAATACAAGGGTTTAACCCCTGCTCGATCACGAACAATGATGATGTGTTGCTGTATTTTATCCAGTATTGCAAAAGCAAACATACCAATAAACTCATCGACACATGCAATGCCCCACTGCTTGTAAGCATACAAAATCACCTCTGTATCTGAGCCCGAAATAAATGCATGCCCGAGTTTTTCCAGTCGAGCTTTTATGGCATGAAAGTTATACACTTCACCGTTGAATACAATCACCAAATTACCACATTGTGAAACAAAGGGTTGATGCCCTTTTTTTGACGTATCCTGAATCGCCAGTCGATTTTGACCAAGATGCACATGATGACCAGATTCTGAACTGATTAATACCCCTCTGTCATCAGGGCCTCTATAGGCCAATTGATCCAGCATGGCATCAATCGCATTATCTTGCCGTTTTTCTGCGATAAACCCAACCAATCCACACATCAGTATTTTCCCATTGCCATCAAACAATATCCCCAAAGAATAGATTATTATAGGGCACCCATGACCTCGAATGGACGGCATAATTCAACCACACAAATAACACAGCCATATAAAAAATCAAAATACCCACTGTTAAGATGGTTGGATTAAATTTTTTGCTCAACAGGTAAGGAAGGCGAGCATACACCACCACTTGAATCGGCGTAAAATACAAAGCAATTCTATCTACCGCCGTAGAAGCGAAGTTCACTACAAAAGCACTGGCAACAGAGCCCAGTGCTATCATTACCCAAAAAGGGTAATCATTGAACTGTTTTTTCCATTCTTTGCGATAGAAAATAAAAATAAGCGCAGGCAACAAATTCATTGCAACCCGGATTATCGCACCTTGAGATCGCATCTGCTGACTCACGTAGGTATTCCACAACTGTTGTTGGTGCTGGGCTAAAAAAGCATTCCAAATACCATAAGCCACAATACTCACAGCCAAAAATCTTATGGCCTTACCGTTGCCTTGAAGAAAAATTCCCAGCCCCACCATCAATACAGCAGATTTATGAAATGTTGCCGCACATGCCACCAAAATTAGAAATTGTTTGAATTTTTTCTCATCCAGAGCAGCCAACCCCCAAAACACAAACCCCAATGCCACCCCTTGTCGTGCATAACCCATGGAAACGACCACAACCAAATAAGGAAACGCAACAGCCACCGCTAACCACGGGTTTGGTTGCCTGCGAACAAAAACTATCAATCCGCTCATAAATATACTACCGCAGATGATATTAACGGCATATATATCATAACCCCAATCTAGCATCAGCCAATTGATCACATAATAACCTGGGTCTGCTCTTCTAAGAATTTCTTCAAAAGTGAAATAACTCATTAAGTTGAAATGACGTAAATAAGTAAACCAATCACCCCCAATTTGGTGCCTATACCCAATAAACCATATGAATAACAGAGCCAATGCAAACCAAGCGGCATTATTTCGACGAGCAGGAATGACATATTTTTGCCCTTTGTCTGCCAAAAACATATTATTTGATACCGATACTGCTACCAAAAATGGAATCAAATATATGACAAAATAACTGATCATCTACTCACCTTATCAAGGGTATTTAGGGTCATGTTTTGATAGGAGAATCTGCGAACATCTATTGGATCCACTTCGGGGTTATGCAATGTGATTTTATCCACCCACTCATTGATTTCAAAGTTATCAACCGTGATATCAATGAACTCTTTTGGCACCTCTAAATGAGCATACGCAATGGTGGTTAAACCTGATAATTTGGCTTCCAACAGTGAATATGAAAATGATTCTTTGGTTGAAGTGTGCATATAGTACTGGTGTTTTGGCAACTCATTTATCACTTCATCATAGCTTAACCGGCCCAAAAAGGTGACACCCTCGATATTTTTAGAAGCAACGATATCTCGCAATTCCATATTTTGCGGCCCATCGCCCACTATGGTCAATCGATAAGCAGAGTGTGATTGGAGCACTTCAAACACATTCAACAAAAATTTGATGTTTTTCCTTTCTTCCAAAGAACCAACAAATATGATTGATTGATTATGCCTGCCCCCATTAGAGAATTTCTCAATATCAACTCCAAGCTCAATCACCTCAATACTTTTCTTTAACCCCAAGGGCATGAGTCTGGATTTTAAAAAGTCTTTATATGGATACGACACCGTATTAACGGTGGTTTCAATGGTATTGATGATGGCCGCTTCTTTTTTTTCAAGCCTCTCCCTTTGTTCACTGCTTACATAACTTGATTGTAGATTATCACTCCACAAGGCATGCAGCATTACCAAAGATGGACTCTTCGATGGCCAGTAAGTATAAACATCCTCAAATATTTCAATGTCAGCACTGTTTCTAAACAACCATTTATAGAAGAAACGAATGCTCTTTTGCTTGGCCAAGTAACCCATTGGAGAATTAATTTGATTGACTATTTTTTGCAACAGGTGTGGAATATAACGCCAATAGACCGGTAAATCATCCAAAGTGATTATGCGAACGTTATACCCCTGCTCATTAAGTCCTTTAGACAAATTCACAGCATGAAAAAACGCACCACCAATCCTGTGTTTGAAACCAGCGTAATAAATATTGACTTTGTTTTCAGTTGCTTGACCGTTTTCCATAAGCTTCTATCGATTATCTTGTCTCTGGTCATCTTCGAGAATAAAGGAGATGATTCGTTCACAAGCATTACCATCTCCATATGGATTGTGTGCTTGAGCCATTGATGCATAGTAACCATTGTCAATAATTAATTTTTGTGCTTCTTCAATAATCATTTCGCTGTCAACACCTACCAGTTTAACAGTCCCAGCATCAACAGCTTCTGGTCTTTCTGTGGTTGATCTCATCACCAAAACAGGCTTCCCTAAACTTGGCGCCTCTTCTTGAATACCTCCACTGTCTGTAATGATAAAATGACTTTTATACATCAAATATATAAACTGTTCATACTGCAATGGAGCGATTAAATGGATATTTTCTATTGAAGAAAGCAAGCGCTTCACAGGTTCTTGTACTTGAGGATTGAGATGAACTGGATAAACAATGTGCACATCAGGATTATTCAAAGCTATGTGCTTGAGTGCTTGACAGATGTTTTCAAAGCCTTGTCCATGATTCTCTCTCCTGTGTCCTGTTACAAGAATGTATCTAGAGGCATTAACATCAAATTTTTCATGGGCAATCAAACCACTGAGTTGATCAACAATGGTTTGCTCTAACACTGAGTTTTTTTGAATTTTATCAGTGGTCAATAACAAAGCATCTATGACTGTATTTCCAGTTACACATAATTTTTTTGGATCAATACCTTCAGTTAAAAGGTTTTGTTGACTGGTTGTTGTTGGGGCGAAATGATAACGGGTAATCTGTGAAGTCAACTGCCTATTGGCCTCTTCTGGCCACGGTGAATATAGGTTGCCTGTCCGTAAACCTGCCTCAACATGGGCCACTCGAACTTGTTGATAAAATGCTGCCAAAGCCACGGCAAAAGTAGTTGAAGTATCGCCATGAACAAAAACAATATCAGGTTGACAATCATTGATTACTTTTCTCATGCCAAGCAAAACATTGGCTGTGATGTCATACAAATCTTGACCTGGTTTCATAACATCCAAATCATAATGCGGCACAATATCAAAAAACGCCAAAACCTGATCCAACATTTCTCGATGTTGAGCGGTCACACATACGGTTATATCAAAAACATCCTCTCTTTTCTTGAAAGCATTAACCAATGGCGCCATTTTAATCGCCTCAGGACGTGTGCCAAATGCAATGAGTATTTTCAAACGTTGATCAGGGCAGATCATGTGCTCACCTCCTGTATATTTAAAGGCATTTTATTTAATTTTTCAAAATAAAAATTCATCAACCAATGACTGTTTTCTCTGATATCATAGCCACTGTCTATTATATCTTGGTGCATACTGTATCTTTGGTGATCGATTAAATCATGAATTTTAGCAGCCCATTGTTCATCAGTGGCATCAAGGGACATCAAGTTGATCAAATCAGTCAGCTGGACTTCTTTAGGAATAACATCAGAGACCACACATGGTAGACCAACTGATTGTGCCTCTAGCAAAGAAATACAAAAACCTTCAGCAAAAGATGGCAATAAGAATATGTCCATACATTGCAAAAATTCAACAACTGAAGCCTGCTCACCTGCAAAGATAACGGCATCAGTCAGTTCATGATTCTCAACTCTTTGTTCAAGCTCGCTTCTCAATGGTCCATCACCTATCAATAATAACCGTGCCTTGTTATTTTTCTTATGGACTTGCTTAAAAACATCAATAATTTTCCAATGGTTTTTCAGATATGTCAAACGACCCGTATGCCCTATGACAAAGGCACCATTTAAATTCAAGTCTGCTCTCACTTTTTGACGGATTGAAGGATTAAAAGAGAAAATATCTGTATTGATGGCATTTTTCAAAACGTTGTATCGGGTATTATCTTTTTTAAAATAAAAGTCTCCTGCAGAAACAGAACATGCCAAATGAGCTGTGCTGAATTTATTATTCAGACGAATAATGAACTTGGTCAGCCTCTCAAATCTTGCATCAACAACGCTGTCAGTATGCGCATGAAAAATTCGGCAATTAATCCCGTATTTTTTGGCATAATAAAGTACCGCGATCGATCGTTCAATGTTATGACAATGAAGCACTTGAAAATGCGTAGCTTTTTCTTTAAAAAATGTTTTCAATTGGAAAATATACTGCCAAGGCTTACGTTTATTTAATCGATTTAACTGATAAACTCGACCACCCAAAGCAGTAATGGCATCAAATTCAGGTATCCACTTTTGCGTTTCAACTAAAAAATCAAACTGGACTTGTGCTCGATCAATCGATTGATAAATGCTCATCACCAGAGACTCCATGCCACCAATGCCATAGGCAGGAATAAAATGCAATACTCTAATCATTTTCTCTCTCAAGACCCAATATCGTTTGCCCCATCATCATGAAGCAGATTTTTCAATCAATTCTACTTCCCTACCAAAACGCTCATCACAAGACAGAACATGTTTTGCAGCATATTCAATCGCTCCTGTTCTGATTTCTTCAACTTTTTTCGGATCGTTTAATAAATCAGCAATAATATCACATGCCTGTTGTTCATCATTGACAATAAAACCCGTCTTATCATGTATAAGATAATCATCCAGTGTCCCGTCATTGATGCCAATCACAATTGAGCCGATTGAAAATATTTCAAAAAAAACATTGCCTAAATTTGACACATCATACATTGAGAGATTAGCAGCCGCATGATAAGCCATCAATTTAACATCTACTTGCTTGATGGCACCAATAAAGTGTACATATTCATCCAGTTGATACTCGCTGATCAAGCTTTTTATTTCATCATTATAAGCATGTGACTGAATTTTTCCTGCAAAGTACAAGTGTAATTTACGTCCTTGCTGATGCAAAAGATGTAACGTTTTGATCACCCTATCGTGTCTTTTCCATTGCTCGATGCGAGCCGCAAAAAAAAGATAGTCATGTTGCGGTATTGTGGTGTCTGAGTGGAGTTGATCGATTTGCGTCATATCAATGCCTGTTTTCCAAAAATGAAAATCGTATTTTTCTGGCTGAGGTTTCCATTCATTGTAGACTACATCCCCCTTGGTACCGTCATCAGTCATTAAAATAAATTTTTTCTTCATTTTAAACATTAAATATTCTATTGGTCTTCTCCATGCAGTTCCTGTGACACCATGCTGCTTAAAATCTTCATTAAGCATGGTCCCCATTGAACGCATACCGCATGGAATACCGCGCATATTGGCAATGATATTTCCTGCCAAGCCTTCATAATATGTTAAACAATAAATAAAATCATACTTGTTTTGCTTAACCGCTTTATTGGTATAATAAAGCAACTTAGCAAATCTTTTGATGCGTCGAAAGATGCGCCGATACCATGGTAATTCAGAATATGGATCATAAACATTGGCATAAAGATTGTCTTCATTGAACCAGTCCACATTAATGGTGATGGGTTCGTTAAAGTTTGACGCCACGATAAAGTCAACCTGATGGCCTTTTTTCACCAATTGATACCATGGATGAAAAAATTGTGCTGCATGGGTTATTTCATCTTCTTTTTTGCCAGACAAGATATCCTTTAGTGGTCCGGACAGCCCGCCAACATATAAAACCTTCATGAATGCTCCACAATACTTTTGATGATAATTTCACTTGCTTGGCCTTGACCATACAGATCAATGGAAAAATCATCATTAAAACTGTGATGATCATACAAAGCCAAAATTTTTTCTTTACCAGCACCAGCTAATACATTATAGCGATGACTGATCAACTCTTGCCACTCTGTTTCGTCTCGCAAAGTAATACAGGGCTTATGGAAAAAGAAGGCCTCCTTTTGCAATCCACCACTGTCGGTCATGACCATTTGACTGTGCGAAATCAAGTATACCATTTGCAGATAACCCACAGGGTCAACAATTGTAAAGTCAGCATTGATTGCATTTTTTTTCATGATGGCCTTAGTCCTTGGATGCACAGGCATGACAACTTGCTGTTGTTCATTGATAACATTCAAAGCATCAATAATACTGCGTAAACGGTTCAGGTTATCAGTATTTTCAGCTCTGTGTACAGTGCAAAGTATAAAGTTCTCTGCCAGTTGAAAATCTGGCTGCAAAGAAAGGTTTCGATAAAATTGAGCCCCGTCAAGCATCACATCGCCAGATTTAACAATACTACAATCCATTTTTTCATAACCTTCATCAGCCAGGTTGGTAATGGCCTGATCAGTCGGACAAAATAAAACGTCACTGATCCTATCGGTTAAAATTCTATTGATTTCTTCAGGCATTTTTTGATTGTAACTGCGCAAACCCGCTTCCACATGCGCTAATTTTATATGCAGTTTTTTGGCTGCCAATGCACCAGCTAGGGTTGAATTGGTATCGCCATAAACCAATACCCAATCCGGTTTTTCTTTGATCAGAACCTGTTCGATTTTTTCTAACATTTGCCCAGTCATAGCGCCATGTGACAAGCCATTAACATCCAAATGATAATCAGGCTGAGGGATCTGCATTTCTTGAAAAAATATATCGCTCATGTTGGCGTCATAATGTTGACCAGTATGGACGATTATTTCATTTAAGCCTTCATGTTGAGCGATGGCACGACTCACTGAACCGGCTTTGATAAATTGAGGTCTTGCTCCCAATATGGTGACTATTTTCATAGTAATACCTTATGATAAATTTTTGTGAGTTGTTGACAAATTGCGGATTGGGAATAATGTTTTTTTACGAATTGACGAATATGATTAGAGTCATAATGATCATAATTCTGATAAAGCCTGAGCATTTGGCTAGCCAATGAATGGACTTGGATATCAGACAACAATCCATATTGTTTACTTTCAATGATAGATTCTGGGCCGCCACACTTGGTTGCAACGACAGGTAATCCACAAGCCATAGCCTCGATTATAACAACGCCAAATGTTTCAAAAACACTGGATAAAACGAATGCATCACTATTCTGCAAAAGACGCTTTACAGTCTCACGATCTGCGCTGCCATATAACTCAATTTGTTCGCTCATTTCTAAATCATCAATCAATGAGCATAAATTATTTTTTTCAACACCATCTCCAACGATAACCAACTTAATGTGCTTATGTTTTTTAAATGCTTGATTAAAAGCCTCAATCAACATTGCCTGGTTTTTATTTTTATCCAAAAATGCAACATTGATGAATGTAAACTGCTGTTCACCTGTATTGCCCTTTAATGTCGGCTTTATTGTAAAGAAATCCACATCAACAATATTGCCCAAACAATTAAATGAATAACCAAATTGGTCTGAAAGCAGTGTGGCTAAATTTTTACTGACCGCTAGGTTTACATTTGCATTTTCATAGACTTTTTGAGCAAGCAGTTGTTGACTAACGGTCAAAGATTGGCGAAAAAAGCCACTGGAATGTTCTGTGACCACATAAGGAATGCCAAAATGCTCTTTAACATACAAAGCAAGATCGCCTAACATAAACGAATGAAGATGCAACACCTCTGGTAATCCACGTGCTGAAATATAATCTGCAAATAGCTTAATAAAAATTCTCTTTCTCATGTATTGTGCAATTAAGTCAAATTTCACATCCAGATACTGACCTCGATAAGTATGGACTTTATTGAGGATAAAATTTGTCTTGGAAAAATCACATTTTTTATGTTGTAGAATATTTCTAATGCCCACAGCAGGGATAGCGATGACTCCTACATCATGGCCACTATGAGCCAATGCTTCAGCCTGCTCTTTAAAAAACACACCCTGTAACTCGTTATAACTACTTGGGTACCATGATGGAAGCATAAGAATGTGCATTTATTTCTTCACCAACCTCATTAAAGCCTGTATATCTGAAACATTGACAAATAAGGTATTTGCCCAACTATTTTTACTGATTCTGACATAAACCATCAAAGTAATGATTGAACAAATTAAATAAGCCATACTGGTTGCCATAGCTGCGCCTGATAATCCATATAAAGGAATCAAAATCACATTACCAATGATATTGGCTGTCAGTGTGATAAAAGCTATGTAGGTATTGATTTCAGGACGCCCACGGGCAGCTAAATCATTGGCCCAAACTTTAGCTACAGCCAAAATAATCACTCCAGGCAGCAACCACAATAATGGTGATATACTGTCTAAGTATTGTTGACCAAATAAAATAGCAACCAAATAGTTAGCCAACACCAGCAAAACCAGTCCAGCAATTGTGGTGATGGCAAAGGTCAATCGACTGATGATAGGTGTCAATGATTTTCGCTTGTCTTCTTCAGATGATAACTCTGAAAGTCGTGGTAATAATACAGTACAAACAGCCCCTGAAATCAACCACAGCTTTTCAGCTAAGGTTACAGCAATCACATAGACACCTGCTGCCACAGGGCTGAGAAAAAAATTAACCAAAAATATGTCTGTCTTGTAATTAATGAAACCCAATATATTAGACAAATTGGATTTCCAACCATAACTGATGGCTTTACTTTGATAGGAATCAGCATTTGCTAGGCATGATTGATCAACACCTTCAGAACTTCTGCAAGACTTTTTCATTGCAACAAACATCAACAATAACCCAATACAATGACTCAATAACTGACACAACACCAGTATTTCGAGGTCTTTAATGTCAATAAAATACAACAATAAAACCATCACAAAAAACATCAAAGGCTGAACAATCAAAAACGTGTTATACTCCTTAAACATTTGTTGTCCGTGAAAAATACTGAGCAAATAGCCATTCAATAAAGCCACAGGAAATATAGGCAGACCCATCAACAGTAATCTTTCATCAATGCCTGGAAAAAAAACCGCTCCCTGCCATTTAACTAAGAATATACCCAATAATAATCCAATAACAGTAAGCCACATAAAGACCTTGATACTTACTTTAAATGCTATTTGAGGCATGACTTGCTTTGAACCCAGAAAATACACATTGGCTGGCCCAATGCCTAAGTTCAAAACTGTACCCAATAGTGTGGGTAACAGTACTGCAATTGCAAAAGCACCATTTCCTTCAGGCCCATAAACTCTGGCTATAACCACAGCAGAAACCAAGCCGATGATCCCAACACCAATTTGTCTCATGAACGTTCCAATGAAATTTTTTGTAAATAAACCCAGTTTTAAATCCATGATAACTTATGCTTATTCGATATTGAGTAAACTCTTAAACCGAGCAGGCACGGCAATCAGCATCGAATGAAATTGCTTAGGTACCACTGGGCCGGTAACAATCATTGGCTTAAAGCCAACTGTTGCTTGGAAAAGATTGGCTAACCTTCTGATTAACCAGAATCGAGACACTTTTTGTTTGTTCTGCCAGCAAAAACAATAACCAAGGCTCTTTAACACTTCTATTGATGGTGTAGAACCATCCATGAATTCTTGTTCTGCTTGCTCAAACACAATCAAAGGCTGATGTTTTTTAATGCTTTCAATGCCTCCTTTAATCACTCGTTCCTCAAACCCCTCAACATCAATTTTCATAAATGTTAATGCATCAAGATCAATACTCAATTCGTCCATTTTTTGTACTGAAATGGTTTCACCTCTATCTTGATCATTATCAGCTGTGTCAATGTAAGTTCCTCCAATATTGGTATGGTTCTCAACCATATGAAACTGACCACTGAGATCCCCCAAGCCCATATTGTGTGCAGTAATATTTTCACGTTGTTTTGCATTATAATGCAATAAATAATAAGTATCGGGGCTTGGTTCAAACGAATGAACTTGTGAAAAATAGGTTGAAAAAAACACGGAGTGATTACCGATATTGGCACCAATATCCAAGGCCGTACCGCTTGAGAAGCATTCTTTTAATGGCGTTAAAAATTCAAACAACAAGTCAAGTTCATCTCGTTCATATAAGCCAAATTGATTGATAAGGATCCCAACGTAATCATTCGCAAAAACGGCCATTTTATGACCCCTTTTTTGATAAAATTTGGGTGCTTTTTTACCAATACGCACAGCACAAAACAAATCAATGTAATACCCAATGCCTCTTTTGGCCTTGGTTTGATATAAGATTTGACTGGTGTTTTTATTCTTCATTTTATGTTGATCGCAATTGAATTAATCGCAATAATTTAGCTACGAATTGTTTACAGTTGACAAATTTATCATAAGCAGACAGTTTTATACGGCGCATTGATGACAATCTGGATTGGTGAGAGAAATGCCATACAGGCGTACCAGCATAAGCATAAAGCTTTTTATAACCCAAAGGTATGAGGATATTTTTAATATCGTTCATTTGTACTTGCTCATTGATTTCCAAAAACAAGTCTGGTTGATGTTTTGCTAGTGTTTTAATGGCTCCTTTCAGCATTTGCGCTTCCATTCCTTCAATGTCTGCCTTAATGGCGACTAAGTGCTCATTGTCTTTGAGAATATCATCACAGATATCATCCATCGCTTCAACTCGAATTTCACCATCACTGTTATGGTATAACTTAGCGGCTCCTATATTACTTTGAGCTCCTTGGTGATCATCGTCGATTGAAAACTGACTTTTTTGGGTACCCAATCCAATTTGAAATGACAAATGTTCTATATTGTTATGACTAAGATTGTCCTGCAATATTTGGTAAATGGGAGGATTGGGTTCAAAACACACAACTTTATTGTTCATGATTGAACCGAAAAATACTGAATGATTGCCAATATTCGCGCCCACATCAAAAATCACACCCTGTTGTTTGGGTAAGGCGAACCTCATGTACCTCAACAAATCAATCTCATAGAAAGTTTGCTGATTTTTGATGGTTGTAAAAATCCAATCATCTTCAGCATATCCTGTGATGGTGATTTTTTTACCTGCAAATATAAACTCTGTTTTTATCATTCTTTCACCCTATCTTTAACTACGGATTGAATCATTAGCTATTCTTTGTTTTTGCAATCACTTTAGCGGGCACTCCAGCAATGACAACATTATCTCCAAAAGATTTTGTCACTACTGAGTTAGCACCAACCACCACATTATTACCCAAGGTCACGCCCTCCCTGATATAGACATTGTCACCAACCCAACATCGATCACCAATAATAATGTCCTTTTCTATCACTTTCGTATGGCCGCTTTCATTTGGACACGGATCATTAACATCATGGGTCAAAGCCTTAATAGAAACGCGATAACCTATGGCACAATAACGTCCAATGAATATTTGTGCTTGTGTGCCTGTGGATAAAATACCATCATTGATATAACTGCCTTGCTGAATATGGATGGCAGTTGGTGTGCCAATCAGCTCCACTGAATGACCCAACACCACAGATTCATGAATATGAGGGTATTTCCTCATCCTCTGTTGTGCAGCTCGGATTTTGATGCTTCTTAACAAGTCATCAATTTTTAGAGCCAATCTATCAATCATCCGCTTCATTGAGCACCATTAACTGTTCTAAATTTCATCATAAAATACCATAGTAGATTCCGCATACCTCATCAATTGAGCGCATGGTATTATCTTTTTAATTTTTTTGATAACAGGTAGGATTGATTACCATTACTCATTTTTATTATTAGAGGGCTTTGCATAACCATTATTTTTGTTAAGAGAACCTTGTTCAATTCATGAACCGCGATAATTAAAGTATAAAAGTACTGTTAGAATCAAGCAAAGATCTCGTTAAGTATTTATTATGAACCGATCACTCAAGTGCTTCTGCGCAGGCATCAGAGATGTAAGCAATCTGATCATTTTTGAGATAGGGATTCATTGGTAACGATATGATTTTAGCAGAAATTTCTTCAGAAATTGGGAAATCACCTTTTTTATGATTAAGATATTCAAAACATTCTTGTAAATGCAATGGCTTAGGATAATAAATGGCAGTCGGTATGCCCTTTTTTTGCAGTCTTTTTTGGAATGTGTCTCTGTTATTCACCTGAATCGAATACTGAGCATAAGCTGAAGTGTTGCCCCTCAAAATAACAGGCGGCGTTACTCCGATAGACCTCATTGCCACATCATATTGTGCTGCCACCTGTTGTCTTAATAATAAATCATCAGGGTAGTGTTTCAATTTTGTGTTCAATACAGCGGCTTGAATGGTATCCAGTCGCCCTCCCATACCGATGTATTTATGGTGATATTTTTTGTTTTGACCATGTACCCTTAATTGCTTGATTTTTAATGCGAGGTCATTATCATTGGTAAAAACCGCCCCTCCATCACCATAACAACCCAATGGTTTTGCAGGAAAAAAACTGGTGGTTGAAATGTCACCCATGCAACTGTCTGTTACACCTTGGTAGCTAGAGCCAAAACTTTGAGCGCCATCAACTATCACTTTTAAATCATGTTGATCAGCAATGGTTTGAATGGTATCAATATCAGCTGGTTGACCGAACAGTGATACCGGCATGATGGCCACGGTTTTATCGGTGATTTTTTCAGCAATCTTATTGGCATCAATGTTATAGGTCTGTTTATCTATGTCAACAAAAACAGGAACAGCCCCCATGAAAGCAATCGTTTCAGCAGTGGCAATAAATGTAAAAGGTGGTGTGATCACCTCATCCCCTGGTTTAATATCCAGAGCCATCATGGCCAATAACAAAGCATCTGTTCCATTAGAACAGCTGATGGCATTTTTAGCGCCTGTGAATTTTGCCAAGTTCTGCTCAAGAACTGGCACTTCTTCACCAAGAATATAGTGAGAATTATCCAGGACCGTTTGTATGGCCTGATCTATTTCAGATTTATATTTTTGGTATTGTAGCTGTAAATTAGCAAAATCTATCTTCATTTATTTAATACGTATAATGCGTCATTGCGAAGTTCATATTGGGCATATTCATCAAAGGCTTTATTGTCTTGAAACTTTAAGGTATCACCTGAAATACCGACCCAGCCTATTTGTTTAGCAGGCACACCAACCATTAACGCATGCGCTTTGACATCTTTGTTGACCACAGCGCCGGATCCCACCATGGCAAATTCACCGATGGTCACACCACACAATATGGTGGCATTGGCCCCAATTGAACAGCCTTTTTTTAATAAAGTTTTTTGAAATTCATCTTTCCTGAGAATAAATGCCCTTGGGTTGATGACATTGGTAAAAACCATTGATGGGCCTAAAAAAACATCATCCTCTATTTCAACCCCTTCATAGATGGAGACATTATTTTGCACCTTGATTCCAGAGCCCATCTTAACATGTGGACCAACAACACAGTTTTGTCCAAATGAACAACCATCACCTATGATGGTATGTGATAATACGTGGGAAAAGTGCCAAATTTTTGTGCCATGGCCAATTTTAACCTGATCATCCACAATGCTGGTTTCATGTACAAAATAATCTTTTGTCATACATCAATCACTTTTTCACAAAAAGGATGGTATTCTCCTTTTAAGCCAACAGCTTGAGCAGAGCGTATATGTGAGACTGTTTTTATCGAACCATAAGCCTCTTCCAATCCAAAGCCATTACCTTTCAAAATTTCTTGGTAACTTTTGGTGTGTAAATCTGTAAAACCGCCCGAAAATTCGATTTCATCATCGTCAACTTTTATGCTTCTATATGTCCTTTGACCACTGGCTTTGACTTCTTGCGGTATATAATCATAATTGACCGACAAAAACCATCTGACACGGGCATGTTTTAGTTTCAGATAACCTGCGTTGCTGTCAGGCACTTTTAAATTAACGATATTTTCCTCAACATCACCAAATATCCAGCACAGCATGTCAAAAAAGTGCACACCGATGTTGGAGGCAATGCCTCCTGACTTGCTGTCATTGCCTTTCCATGAAATAAAATACCATTTGCCTCTACTGGTGAGATAAGTCAGGTCTATATCGTATACTTTATTTGGGTCAGTCTCGAGTGTTTTTTGCACCCGTTCTTTTAATGCAATGATCGATGGGTGCAATCTCAATTGCAAAATATTATTGATTTTATGGCCCGTTTCATGCTCAATTAATTTCAATTGATCAATGTTCCAAGGATTAAGTACCAGCGGCTTTTCGCAAATGGCCTCAGCTCCAGATCTGAGCGCAAACCGTATGTGTGAATCATGCAGATAATTGGGCGAACAAATGGACATATAGTCGATCTTTCGACCAGTATCCCGCTTCCATTTATCAACGAAACGATCAAATCGCTCAAATTCAGTAAAAAAACTGGCTTCAGGAAAATTGCTATCCATGATACCAATTCCATCATAAGGATCCAGTGCAGCTACCAGATCATTGCCTGTCTCTTTTATTGCTTTCATGTGCCTGGGCGCTATGTAACCTGCCGCCCCTATCAATGCAAAGTTTTTCATCAATGAAGTCCTGATATACCAAATAATTATTTACAACCCAGTTATTGTACCCATTATTGATTCATTTAAAAGTATTCTAAACACTTGTTGACACTTTAAATATCCATTCTACAAGAGTATTGTATGAGTAATTCACATTTTCCAACTAAATAAAGCAGGCACCCCGAATATTTCATCATAGAATTGATTCTAGGGTAAAAATGACAAAGTAGAATGGATAAAATCAATTTTTTTACTTTTTTGATGAAATATTCGGGTTAATTATTCATAGAGAGTACACAAGACTGATTGAGACAAGTGAAGTACTTAAAATGTGAAAGATAAACCATCGGTATGGTTTATCTTTATTGAAAACCTGTTAGAATCACGTCTATATTGTGGACACCATTATTGAAGAACGCTTATGACTAAAAATACGTCTTTTGAAAAATCAGTACAAGAATTGGATGACATTGTTGCGAAAATGGAATCTGGAGATCTCAGCCTTGATCAATCTCTTGAGTTATTTGAAAGAGGCATCAAACTCACTCGTTCATGTCAAAAAACATTAAGCGAAGCTGAAACAAAAATTGAAAAACTTATGGCGCAAGTTGACAGTACTGATTAACATTTTACACTGTAAAGATAGCCATACACCTTGAAAACACTTCAATATCAACATAACATTTATGAATAACTCTGAATTTGGCCAGAAAACACAAAAATACCAACAACGCATCAATGCATTTTTAACTGATTTTCTGAACAACAACTATTCGCAACCCATGCCACTGATTGAAGTCGTATCCTATGCATTACTTTCAGGTGGTAAACGCATCAGACCCTTATTAAGTTATGCCACTGCAGAAGCTTTAAACATAGACTTAAATCGAGCAGATTATATTGCTGCCAGTATAGAAATGATTCATGCCTACTCTTTGATACATGACGATTTACCTTCTATGGATGACGATGATATACGTCGAGGAATGCCAACATGCCACATCAAATTTGACGAAGCCTCCGCCATATTAGCAGGAGATGCCTTACAAGCCATGGCATTTGAAATCCTAAGCCAAGTTCATTGTGATGCCAATATTACGGTTAAACTGATTAGAAAATTAAGTTTGTCATGTGGTGCATCGGGAATGGCCGGGGGTCAAGCTCTTGATTTAGCCTCTGAGAATATGGAACTGGATAAAAAAGCCATGGACAACATACATCAACTCAAGACTGGGGCATTGATTTCTGCTGTCATGGAAATGACAGGATTACTGGTAAACCAAGAGACAAAGGACAGAAATCAAAATGACTATCAAACTGCCATTAAAAAATATGCTTACAATTTTGGCATGGCTTTTCAAATCATTGATGATGTACTCGATGTAATTGGCGATGAGGCTCAAATTGGAAAACCGATTGGCTCTGACGAATCTAATAATAAATCCACCTACCCAAAAATCATCGGCCTTGAAGCATCCAAATATGCAGCGGTTAACCATTCTGAGGAAGCCATCAGGCAGTTACAGCAGTTTCCAGGTGATACAAACTATCTGAAATTTTTGGCTGAGTATTTGATTTCACGGCAGAGCTGATCAGTCGACTATAAACGGTTCAACGGCTCATACGCTATTCATTTATTGAATACCGATACCCCCTATTTCCAACCACACACTCCAATCAAGCCAATCAAAGCACAGTGAATTTTAGTCCCATATTTGGTCGTAAATGTCTTTTTAATGGTTATTTTATCAAAGAATCGTTCTGTAGAACCAGCGATACCTGGCGAATAAAACCTCATCGCCACACTTGGTTTGTCAACATCTTCATTGATCCATTTTGTCACGGTATTCCATTCAGGTTCAATCACTTTTTTATTGATGAAATCATCGATGTTTTTGGATTTTACCTGAAAGTCCTTGCCTACATGCAAATCTTTTCTGTTATTAAAAGCACTGTTCATTATGATACTGCTTTTGGGTAATGGCGGTTCAATATCGGTTTTTGATTCAATATCAACATTTTTCTGTTCAATTAACTCAGGTGTATTATCGGTTAATTTGACATTTTTATTAGGTTTGTTGAGGGGCTTTTGTTTTAATGGAACCTCTATTATCGGTTTTTGTTGAGTGGTTGGCGTTGAATTTAATTCTTCTAAAATTTCTGTAGCAGAACTTTTTACCGAAGAAATGACAGTACTTTTATCTAACTCAATAATAAGCAGTGGTTGCTGTGTGGAAAACATCAATTTTTTCATAGGAATTGACATGAAAATAAACAGCAATATCACTGATACCAGCCAAACTAACGCGCTTCGATACCAATACTGATTATAATTCAGCCAGTCATATGTTTTCATTTCATCAAGGTTATATGTATTTTATTTTTATATTGTAAGGATTAAACGTTAATTATTGGTTAAAGTTGGTGATAGCTTATCATGAAATGATTATGTACTGATTTTTTAACCAATGAGTCAAAAAAAGGGCGATTAATAAATCACCCTTGATGTTCCTACAATTTCACTATTTATTAATCCGGTACATTAAGAATCTGAGGGTCACAACTGATTTGTTTTTTTCTTTTTTTATCAAAAACCATGATGGCTAACATAGTCAGTTGCGAATGACTATTGCTGTCTACGGCTGTAATACTACGACCATTTGGTGCTTTTTCAGTCACTTCAAACTGATTAAAAGAATCACTGGTCAAAATTTCTAACATGGCAAACTCATCAGATGTTGCATCGCTAAAAACAAACTCTAAAGGTTCATCTTTACCGTTAACGATGACAGTATTTGGACTGTAACTATAGAAATACTCTCCATCCCCAATGTTTCCCCCAAAACCAACGTAAGCGACTGTTAATTGTATAATCATGTGTTTTTTCTCCCATTGAATTTCTATTCATTTTTGTGAAAAGGTATTTTCAAGATTATTGAAATACCCAGTTAAATCAAAATCCGGATTCTGATATTCAGATTCCTTCAATATTTCATTTAAACCATCTGGCATGCCATCATGATTGTGTTGTCTGTGCAACTGTAAATACATCGCAATGGCGCGAAAATTGGTTGATTGCTTACCAATTAAAGGCATTAAACTGATGTCTATTACTTTTAATAACTTATTTTGCATGGCCTCAGAATTATGCTGCATGGTTTTTAGGGTATTAATTTTGGTTAAATTAATCAAAGCCAAAGACATAGATGCCGCTTCATCATTTTCAGATTGTGATTTTCCTTGAAGATAATCATTCCAGATATTCGTTGCACCATCTAAAGTCTCAAGTGCAATATCTTGTTGATTAAGCGCCACCATAATATTCGCTTGCTCAACAATAAAATTGACATTATAGCGCGCTATTTTTTCATTAAATTTCAATTGCGTTTTGAACAAATCTATCAACACTTGCCCTTTTTGAATATAAAACAGACTTTTATCCAGGTTTTTTTGATGCCTGTTAATTTTTGCCATCAGTAAATAATTATTGATCAATTCTTTTTTATAAGTGTAATTATCTGCATCATTGTCAACCAATAATTCCATCAATTGAATGGATTCACTGATCAGCTCTTTTGAAGCAATCAGTTCTGCAAAATCATAATGTACCAATGCCACCCGATGTAATGCTATACTCAAACGGTGCTGCCATTGCGGTTTGCTCGGATTGATTGCTACCAGTTCCCTTGACAGTTCTAAAGACTGTTGATTGATTTTCAATTTTGCCCTTAAGTCACCTTCTTGCTGTTTGATTTTACCCAGCCAAGAGACACTGTCTGCTAAGTCAGCGATCAAAAGTTGATTTTGTGGTTCATCGGCCAATAAGCGCTCTTTAATCACAATAGAATCTGAAAAATATTGATGTGCCAAACCAAGTTGCTTGGTTTTAATGGCCAGCGTTCCTAAATTATTCAACGCATAAGATAACTCAAGCTGCCATTTGCTTAGCTCAGGTTCTCTATCGGATAGTATTTTGGCGGATTTCAAATACTGCTGCAAATAATGGTCGGCCAAACCATAGTCTTTTTTAATGACATTAATGTAGCCTAACCAGTAGTTATTCAACATGTGTTTCTCTAGCAAAACACTATCGTCACTGTTATTTTCTAGGGCCGTTAATAAAATATCATGACTTTTTTCAAAATTACCATATGATTGTTGGTAATCACCTTTGGTAAAACTCACTTCCCCAACAATATGCAGGGCTTCAATCCAATGAAGCAAGGACTTTCCTGTCAGTTCTTTGGTCCCGATATTAGCAAAATAATCTATGGTTTTAGTGCCAACCAAATCCAATAAATCAATACGCCCAAGTGGCGTTAATTTATCTTTCAAATCAAATAAAATAAATGAAATTAAATTTTCTGCATTGTTTTTTGTTGCTGTAATTTGTTTATTTTTTGAATAAATTGAAATCGCTAAAAAAGAAGATAAAAACATAGATACCATCAATGAAGCAATTAACCCCTGTTTCAGTCGTTTGGAGAAATTAAATCTGGTATTAGAAGAGTGAATGAAGGTTTTTTCATCATCTGTCAAATTAATTCGACCATTATCAGCAATCACATTGGCAGAACGTAACGGTTGCTCTGCTATCAACAAAAAATCTTTGCTTTTATCATGATGCAACCATTGATCAGTTGCCACTGTCAGTTCGTGACGTGAATTCAGTAATGAAGTATTTTTTGAAACCCAATCGCTTAGACGTTTCCAGCTATTAATCAATATATCATGGGTAATAGAAAGATAAGGCTCATCATCCACCCATTCTGTTTTGAATAATCGTTTGTCAATGAATCTCTCTATCACTGTTTTACTGTCATGATCTGTGAACAGTTTCATTGAAGCTTTTTTACAGCGTATGGCATTTTTAGCTTGAGGGTTAATCTGAATCAGATTATGTAACAACTCCTCAAATCTCGACTGTGAAGATGGGGACAGCTCTTGAAAAAGGTTTTCTGCCATAATTGACAAACCACCCTCCATGCCCCCATTGTTCTGATACACTTCATAAGTCAGTTCCTTTTCTTGCTTATTTTGATAAAGGTTCCACAATGTGTATTGCAATATCGGCAAACTGGCTTGAATGGCTTGAGCCATATTGATCAAGTAGGTGTCCAAAGGCACGTGCGTTTTGCTATCAATCTCAAATTTCAGTCCAGCAGCCAAAACAGGTTTGCGTATGATGTCACAGATCTCATCATAGTTGAGAGGCGGTATATCGTAATGAAAAGCAGATGATCTGATCTTGAGATAAGCGCTGGTTTCGGTCAATTCTTGATAATACTCATTGCGCAATGCCGAAATAACCAAACATTTTTTAGAAAGCATTAACAACTCGATCAAATGAAAGAATTGATTAATGATGTCGCCAGAGGATTCACTAGTAAAAACATATTCCAATTGATCAATAAAAATGATCAATTGCCCATTGTCAGTCGGGTTGTTTTCTAATGACTTTGGATTAACATAATCCAGCAACTTGTTTGAATCTTCAATCAACAATTGTGCATATTCACTTGTTGTTTTTTGATCATCTAAGATGCCATTTTCGCACAAAAACGTCAGGAAATTTTGAACATTATTGTACTCATTATTGGCATTGGGTACAAAGTCATATGAAGCCACATAATGGTTTTTAAAAGGTTTGTATGGGTGCAATAATTTTGGCAAGAGCCCTGCTTGAACCAATGAAGATTTTCCACAACCACTTTGACCCAACAACATGATCAGCGTTGTAGAACCACTGGCTTTACTGTTGATCAATGACAATATATCTATGATCGCTTGTGAACGCCCAAAAAATATGTCTTTATGTTCTTGCCGATATTGTTTTAACCCCCTAAATGGCGCCTTATTCAACCAAAAAGGTTCTATCGAAGAACCGCTGTTTTGAGTTGTTGAAACGTGCGCTATCACTGAGTATCCACGTTTGGGAATGGTCGCAATATACTTAGGATTCTTTGAAGAATCACCCAACGCCTTACGCAATTGCGCAATGCACTTGTGTATTGGATTATCACTGATGTATTGATGTGGCCAACATTGTTTAATCAATTCATCCGAATTAACTATCTTTCCCTGTTTTGAACTCAGGTAAGTTAACACTTCCATCAACTTGGGTTGAACAGTTTTATTAATGTCTTTATTTTTTATTGTATTTTTAGCAGGATTAACCAACCAACTGCCCAAATAGAATGGTTTTTGTTCTAATATTTCTATGGGTAACATTTTTTCAGGGTTTATCAAAGGGTATACAATAATCTACAACCAAACAACAATTTTTACCACTATTATTTAACAAAAATTTACACTCTGTAATTATTGATCAATTCCATGACAACTCATCAACATTTTTCAACCATTTGCATTGACCAGACATGGCAGTAAGGTTTTGGTAAGGAGATACAATAAAATCGTAAGGACTATACTCTGATCTATTGGCACAATTGCATAACACTTCAATTTAAGAGATAAGCCCATGAAAAAATACAATTATCGTATTCATCCTACCATCGGTATCTCCCGCGTCGGTAACAGCCATGAATTTTATTTAGGCCCAGAAACTGTAGCAGGCCTTAAAGATGATCCCAAAAGTGAACAAACTGGGGGCCTCCCCATCAAACCCAATACGGAAAAAGAGACCATAAAAAGCAGTGATTTACGTGATAAAGAAGGCGCATTTAAAAAACAAGCCGCTCGTTTCAAAATTTACCAATACTTGATCAGTGATGAAAAAGAAACCTACCCAATGAATCTCCCTGAACAAGATATCCAAGAAATCACCATCGGTTCAGAAATCAATGGCAAAAAAGTTACCAACATCATTTGGACAGTACATGTGGCCAATAAAAAAGCCAACACATTTGTACTTGTAGAAGATGTCAATCAGGCCCAAGGCATAACAGGTTATGAAGACGGTAAGTTACCACCCATTAGAAATACGAGAATTGATGATCCATCAGCCCCTCAACCCAGTAACCCAATAGAGGTACTGAATGATCCGGTACGGGTCAAAAAGCTCACCATTGACCCCGGCCCACGTACTGTCGCAGGCATCAATAGCAGAGCTGTTAATTTTGATGACGAAACTGTGGCCAGTTTCTTTGATGGCACACATGTCGTTTCTTTACCACATTACCCGATGTCTTTTCCGCAAGACAGCTTTGGAGACCTCGATTGCCCAACAGGTCCCATAAATACATTGGGAGAAATACAAACTGATCAACATGGCCGACTCATTGTTACTGGAGGCAAAGGCAGAGCATGCTCATGGGGCAGGCATCAACTTACTGGTGATGTCAACAATGATCAATGGTTTGATGATGCTTCTGATGGCCCTGTCAGTGCTGTAATTGAGTTTGATGATGGCAGCTATCAATGCATGGATGCCAATGCCTGGGTGACCACCACAGATCCATCTTATGCACCTCAGACATTAAATATAGTGCCATTATTTGATGACATCTATAACTCATGGGTGCAAACATTGAATTTATCGCCTGATTTGTATGCAGATGGGCAATTTCAGACTGATTACAAACCTTACTTTGATGACAATTTGAACCCAATTTTTCAAAGCGTTGCGCTACAAAAATGGAACATTAATCTCAACAGTATTGGTATCAGTTATCACGATCAAGTCGGTCAAATAACTGCTGAAATTGATCCAACAACAACTGGTGTACTCGATAGTGTCAGAGACCCCAATAATGAAAAACAATTTTACCAAACGGGCTATATGCCATTAGCATTAGGAGATGCCAATAAAAGCTTTTTGGCTGTTACTGAAACCCAATATTTTTATTTAAAACAATGGACAAATAAACAGTATCACCCGGGTAATGGCACGGCATTGAATGCTGGTGAGCTGTTGGATAAAAATGTATTGATGAATTGTTTGGGTGGTCGATTCAGCCCAGGCATTGATTTAACTTTTATTGTCAGACAGCCTGATTTATACATCAAAGACTGGTCAATATCAGGTACAGGTCCATTTCGAATAAAACCTGCACCGTTAGATTATCTACACATAAGTAATGATCAACCTTTATTAACTGAAGGGTACATCCCTTTACATACCGGCAATATTGGACTTGAACCTGGCGATTTATCAAAATTCATGGCCATTCCATGGCATACGGATTACAACTCTTGTGCAACCCATTTACCATCCCCTAACCCATCAGGCAATACCAATTTATTTTGGTCTTGGCCAGCACAAAGGCCAGTAGCTGTGTATGTCGCTAAAGAGGTAGCAGATAATGATGGCAGTTTAACCACCATCAATGGCAGCCAGCTGCAACAATGGTCAGTCAGGGGCCAAGGCACCAGCACACAAAATACCGTTGCTCAAAATTGGGGCCGTTACCAAAACAGCCAGAACATGATCAAAAACTGGCAAAATATTGGTGTAGTCATGCAAGGTAATGCCATAGATACCGATGCAGACGGCGGGCCTGCTGATGCGGATTATTATTTAGAAGTGGCAAGCCTCTTGCAAGAAGGTCGCAGTCCTACTAACCCTGTTGAGCCTTACCCAAACACCAATAATTCATTACCTAAAATAATCATCGAGGATTGAGTTTTGAGTCAGCAGGTTTTTGATGTAGTGATCATAGGAGGTGGGCCTGCTGGCTGTGCCACAGCATTGATGCTTAATCAATTATCTGACTTGAGTATATTGTTGATTGATAAGGGCAATCAATACACCCAGCGCGTGGGTGAATCAATTCCACCAGATAGCCGTTTATTATTGCAAAAACTGGGCATCTGGCAGGACTTTGTTAATGACAGTCATGATCCATGCTTAGGCAGTCACTCATTGTGGGGGCATAGTGAACTGGGATATAATGATTATTTGTTTAATCCCATGGGTCATGGTTGGCATTTAAATCGTCAAAAATTTGACTACAGATTAATCGCTAGCGTCAAAAATCGTGGTATTGATTGTTGGCAAAATTGTAGCGTTTATCAAACACAATCAATAAAATCTCATCATCTGCTCACGGTAAAAACGGGCAAGAAGGACAACAAAAACATTAAAGCCAGATTTGTTGTTGATGCCACAGGTAAAAACAGTCGATTCAGTAAAAAAATGGGCTGTACACAACAAGAGAATGATGACATGGTTTGTATCACTGGCTTTTTTCAACAAAACCGCAACGATATCATCAGCAAACACACCTTACTTGAAGCCGTTGAATATGGGTGGTGGTATGCAGCTTGTTTACCCAATAACTCTCTGGCTGTTGCATTGGCTTGTGACCGATCTTTTGCAAAAAGATTCAAAGTATATAAATCGCATAACTGGCACATATTATTGAATCAAAGCACCCAACAAGTTTCTAAAACACTTAAGAACACTGAATTTGTCAATAAGAGTTTAAGGGTTGATTTGGCTTCATCATTTGTACTTGATGACATCATTGGCAACAATTGGTTGGCTACAGGTGATGCCGCTTGTAGTTTTGACCCCATTTCTGCTGGAGGCATATTCAAAGCCCTGACTCATGGTATTAAAGCAGCTGAAACCATTGAAAAACATTTTTGTAATAACAACACCGCGCTCAAAGCTTATCAACAATTGATCATTAATGATTACCAGCATTATCTGGCTGACAGCAGACATTTATATGAACAAGAACAACGTTGGCCCAACTCACCTTTCTGGCAACATCGTCAACATCGGCAACGTCACAGAAAATCACTGGGTTCCGCCCAGCTCCATTGAACAGATTTTACTTTATAAATATCATTCTCCAATACAAAATCAACCGTAAATTTGGCCATATCTGCCTTGATTGAGGTCAGAATATTGACACTCTCTATCGGTTTAGCGCCCATAGCTGCAACGATTTCCACTGTGGCATGCTTATCATCTGTCCATTGTATGTCCTTGACATTTGAAAAAACGTGCAAGGATTTGTGTCTGAGCATCTGAATATGAATGACCTTTTTAATGTCTTCAAACTCTCGGTTGCTTTGATCATGGTAAGCTTGACTGATGTATTTCAATACATCCCCAAGCACTCTGTCCTCAAAACCTTTTTCAATTTCAGCAACTGATTGCAATAAGCGTTGGCGTTTGGTCAGCGGCTCATCATTGCTGCAACCACACAAAATCAACGAAAGAAACAATATCAAGGGAATCGTAAAATTTTTCATCTATACATCATAAGGTTTCAAATCCAGAAACATAAATCACATCTGGGGCATCGCCATTTGGCCCATCGAATGTGACATCTATATCGAAAAATGGCCCCGTTCCATTTGGAGATCTGGATAGGCTTCTTTCTTTTTCCTGTTCACCAAAAGTAACCGAATCAATGATCGTTCCATCAATGTAGGAAAATATAATTTCTTCTCCATCTTTATCCAAACTGAATTTGGTGTGCAAGCCCACTTGATGTGGATCTTTATCTGCCCAAATGATCAAATAACCATTGGCAGGTATAACAGTACCAGCGGGAATTTCCCATTTGTGGATAAAAGAACTGGTGTCGCTGATGAAATAGTTGTCCAACGATATTGGAGAATCGGTATTGTTATAAAGCTCAATCCAATCATCAAAATCACCATCTTGATCAGACCACGGGCTATCGTCATCATTGCGTGCCATAAATTCATTGATCACCACATCTTTCGGATCAATGGCAGCATTCAAATTGACACATGTGTGTCCCTCTGAGACCAGTTCATTTTGAATCACTATTGAACGATCTGTGATGAACCTTTTTAAACCCTGAGACACACCACGAAATGCGCCATCCCAATTATTAGCATTGACTGAATCATTAACAGTCATTGTATCAAAAAATTCATTACTGGCACCCCACTCACTGAGTACCAAATTGAGTTGCGAATCTAACATCGGGTCAATTCTTTGATTGGTAAAATTTACTTCAAGTATTTCGCACATGTAATTCAATATTTTTTCTCTGTATTCTGACACAGCAAAGACTCTGGTAGTTAATACTTTATCAGCTCCTGCCGCAGCTACATCTTGTATTAAATCTAAATCTTCTGACCCTGACTCTTTTCGATCAAAGGCAAAGTTATAATCCCATGGCAACCAATGCATTTTATCAATTTTTGGTTCATAGTACATATACCAATTTCGACCATGTTGTAAGTATGAATCCCAATTATTGGTGAGGATATCAATCGCCAATATTCTAAAATATTCATCTAACTCAAAAATATCTTTTAACTGTGTTGCAAACTCAGCATCTGATGAGTTATTGATAAAATCCACAAACCCAATAAATTTACTCCAATCATTGGTTTCTTCATTGGTTTGTAATTCAAACGGATAACTTAATGGATCGGACCCACTCCATTGTAATGAAGTATTGCCTTTATTTTTCCATAGCTCACCATCATTATCAGCAAAATTTCTTTTTAAATACCTTTTGTCAACTTGCTCTATGATGCCATACACACCCCAAAACACATCATTAACATAGATTTTTGCATGGGCCACTCTTGGCCCAGGAACACCATGCATTCTAAACATGTCATAGACCAGTTTATCTTTACTGATCGATGCATCACCAACGCCATTCATTAAATTAAGTTTTCTTACACCGTCAAACTCTCTGTCTTCAACAAATTTACCAAAATTTAATTTCAAAGGTTTTTTAGTAGAATCGGTGAAAAAGTTTGATGAAAATCCTTTTTGTCGGACGCCGACATCATCTAAAACTGTGCCATCCATACTCACTGTTGCTGGCAAATAAGGAATATCTGTAGCTGAACCATTCAGCCAGGCATTGTAGTCATCGTCCAGTTGCTGCCAAAAATTTGGGTCTGAAGATGATATTCTTATTTCATGAACATAGGTATCATCAAACAATGAATATTGGGCTGCAACATGGCTTGAAATCAGCATCAAAACAGTGAAAAGTATCATTTGATAGGGGCTGGAGTTTTTTTTAATGACTGATACGTGATTTGTTTTCATGATTGCGGCAACTGGATAAAACCCAGATATTATCTCAATAAATGACAAATACAAATGAAAAAGCTCTGTTTTTCTAATTTTTTTTAGAAAAGCAGAGCTTTATGATAAAAAATTCTCAAATAATTCAATACATAGATTATTTGTTGATTGAAAATTTTACTTAATCAATCAAACCATTGAATGTAGCACTTGGGCGCATGGCTTGAGATAGTTTTTCTTGATCTGGAAAATAATAACCATCAATATCCACAGCCTGACCTTGTGCAGCAATCAATTCTTCATTGATTTTTGCTTCATTTTCACTCAATGCTTTTGCCAAAGGCGCAAATTGTGTTTTCAAATCGGCATCCTTATCTTGAGCAGCTAGAGCTTGTGCCCAATACAATGTCAAATAAAAGTGACTGCCACGATTATCCAATTCATTAACTTTTCTAGATGGTGACTTTTTCGCTTTCAAAAATTGATCGGTTGCTGTATCCAGAGCTTCTGACATCACCATGGCTTTGTTATTGCCTTTTAAGCCAATGTCTTCAAGTGAAACAGCCAATGCCAAAAATTCACCCAATGAATCCCAACGCAAGTGACCTTCACTGTTAAATTGTTGGACGTGTTTTGGCGCAGATCCACCAGCGCCTGTCTCAAACAAACCGCCACCAGCCAATAGTGGCACAATTGACAACATTTTTGCACTGGTACCCAATTCAAGAATTGGGAACAAATCAGTCAGATAATCACGCAATACATTACCTGTAACTGAAATGGTATTTTTACCTGCTGTGACACGTTCACAAGTGTATCTCATCGCATCTATTGGTGATTTGATAGAAATTTCCAAACCCTCAGTGTCATGCATAGATAGATATTCTTCAACTTTTGCCATCAAATTTCTGTCATGTGCTCTTTCTGGGTCTAACCAAAATACTGCCGCATCACCAGTATTGCGTGCTCTGCTGACAGCCAGTTTAACCCAATCTCTGATGGGCAAGTCTTTGGTTTGACACATGCGCCAAATATCACCTTTTTCAACCGAGTGCTCCATCAACAAATCCCCATCTTTGCTGATTACCTGTACATTACCATCGGCAGGAATTTCGAAAGTTTTGTCATGAGAACCATATTCTTGGGCTTTTTGTGCCATCAATCCAACATTACAAACATTGCCCATGGTTTCAACATCAAAGGCACCGTGTTCTTGGCAATAACTGATGATTTCTTGATAAATACCAGCATAACTGCGATCGGGGATACAAGCCTTCATGTCTTGAGCTTTACCGTCTTTGTTCCACATCATACCTGAGGTACGAATCGCCGCAGGCATGGAAGCATCAATGATGACATCACTGGGCACATGCAAATTGGTAATCCCTTTATCAGAATCAACCATAGCCATGGCAGGGCCATTTTTATAGCAGGCAGCAATGTCTGCTTCAATTTCTTGTCGCTTGGCGTCATCCAATGAGGCGACTTTTTTAAGAACATTTCCAAAACCATTGTTTTGATTGACTCCCAACTCTTGCAAAACATCTGCATGTTTTTCAAAAACATCTTTGAAAAAGACCGTCACAGCATGACCAAACATAATCGGATCAGAAACCTTCATCATGGTGGCTTTCAAATGCAATGAAAACAAAATGCCTTTGTTTTTGGCATCTTTGATTTCTTTTTCAAAAAAAGCGCGCAATGCTTTGACACTCATGACGGCTGAATCAATCACTTCTCCAGCCATTATCGGTGTGCTTTCTTTCAATACAACCGACCCATCTGAAGTATTCAAAATGATTTTGACATCATCTGCATCTTCCATCACCAATGATTGCTCACTAGAATAGTAGTCGCCATCCGTCATGTGTGCTACATGTGACTGTGAATCTGAGCTCCAAGCTCCCATGGAATGAGGATTGTCTTTGGCAAATTGTTTTACTGGTGCTGCCACACGACGATCAGAGTTACCCTCACGCAATACTGGATTAACGGCCGAACCCAAGTTTTTTGCATAACGTGCCTTGATGGATTTTTCTTCATCATTGGCTGGTTCATCAGGATAATTAGGCACCGCATAACCATTGTCTTGCAATTCGGCAATGGTGGATTTTAATTGCGGAACAGAAGCTGAAATATTAGGCAATTTGATGACATTGGCCTCGGCTTTTTTGACCAATACTCCCAATTCTGCCAAAGCATCTGATTGTTGCTGTTCTTCAGTTAAATAATCTGAAAAATTAGCAATGATGCGGCCTGCTAAAGAAATGTCCTTAGTTTCGATATTAATACCAGCAGCAGCGGTGAATTTTTTCACTATTGGCAAAAATGAAGCCGTTGCTAAAGCAGGTGCTTCATCTGTAAATGTATACACAATGGTTGGGTTTGTCATATTGATTCTCTACTCGATCAGTTTTTACATGCGCAGCATTATAAATGATTTCATCAACATTGGGTAGCGCACTTGATACCCAATGTCGGTATAAGACCCGTTATTCGCTCAATTCATACAATTTATTTACGGTTTTCCAATTGCGTGTAGTGGCTTGTACTTTCAGTTTCTTTTCCAAAAACACATTTGACAATTTGCTGCGGCCATAACCGTTTGGGCAATGAAGGTAGACATGTCGTCCCTTGATTATTAACTGTTCAGGTGCTTTGACAAATTTCATCAAATCGTCAATATCTTCTTCCGTTGGTAACTCTGCTAAAAATGTCAATAATACTTTTGTGCCATCAGTGGTCAAATCTACAATCCTGAAAGGACATTCATCAATAATGCGAGCATAATCTGTTGGTGTTCTGATCAGCACTGGCACTTCAAAGCCATACTGATTGACAATGGCTTTTTCAATGGCACTTTTTAATGCCACATCATCACCATCATAATCACAAATCACATTGCCACTTTGGATATAAGTCTGCACATTTAAACACCCCATGTTTTCAAACATAGCTTGTAAATCTTTCATGGCAATTTTTTTCTGTCCACTGACATTGATGCCGCGTAAAATCACAATGAATTTCATATTTGTACCCATAATCATTTTGACCATATTTAAACATAATCGACAAAAGCTTGCATTGACTGAATAAGAAAACTTTTAATCAAATTATTATACACAAGTACTTGTATATATTTTTGTTTGAGATTAATATACAAGTACTTGTACATAATAACTGAATATATGAATACAAAATATTATCAAAAATTAGGCAATGCCTTTCTTGCTCATTACGCCAGAAGGCTGGCTGATTTGATCAATGATCAAGGGACAGAAGTCTTACAACAACTTGACTTGTTAACACCATCATCTTCAATTTCGACGATGATATTCTTGTCTGAAAACCAAGACATCACTGGTGCTAAATTGGCAGAAGCATTAGGTGTCAGCCACCAGATGGCAACTCAAAGGATAAATTCACTGATTAAATTAACCCTTATTGAACGGATCACATCACCCACCGATAAAAGGGCTAAACATATCGTGTTAACCCCAAAAGGACACATGGAAGTGATCAAGATAAAACCATTTTTACAAAAAATGACTGTGGTATTTGAAGAATTCACAGACGATCTTGGTTTTAATTTAAGTGAAATATTTCAAAAAGCAGAAGCAGCATTATCGGATATATCTTTAAAACAACGCTTCAATGACATAGAAGGGGCATAAATTCATGACAAACAACAAAAATGACAAGACGGTCAACAACAAAACGGCTGCCATAGATTTTTTATGGGTATTGACCACACTGTTGTGTGTGAAATGGATGCTCTTGAAAATTCCAGGCCTGTGGACTTTTGCAGGCCCAATTGCCTTACTCACAGCATTAGCAGTAGCAACATGGCGGCTTAAATTGAACCACGAATCCTGGCACAGTTTAGGATTGTTCAAAATACAGAGTAAACGGTACTTACTGATCTGGAGCCTCATCGCTTTGGTGGTCACCATTGGTGCAGGTATTGTGGTTGGCAGCATAGTCAATGCGATCATGGCCAATCCTGAAGAAGCTGCTGGTATGGCTGGAGAAAACCGTTTTGCCAATGTCCCTGGTAATTGGCCAGTTTATCTTTATTGGTTAATGGTTTCATGGGTCATCGGAGGATTTACTGAAGAAATGTTATTCAGGGGATTTTTTATCCTTCGTATTAAAAAAGCATTAGATAAAACAGCTTATTCAACCGCTGCAGCCATCATCATACAAGCGGTCATCTTTGGCCAACAACACTATTACTACCAAGGCATCAGAGGCTTTTTTGAAACCACCATTATTGCAATGATCTCAGGCCTCATCTTTATCAAATGTAAACGAACCCTATGGCCATTGATCATTTCTCATGGCTTGGCCAACACCATCGGTATGACCTTAATATTCACAGGAAACACCTAAAACCGTGATTGTGGGAGGCAAAAATATTTGAGCAGATTCCACCTATTTCAGTTTAAAGGCCAATGTTTTTATGATTTTTTCAATGCGTACTTAAAGATATCATGAGGATCCTATTTAGAGGAATGGTTTTGATAGTAAATTAACACATCAGCCCATTATTTCATCGGGTTAAGTTTTGCAACAATAGCAAGAATGGTCAAGACTCATCATTTATCTCAAGCTACAATGGCGATATTAGAAACACATCAATTTGATATGCCAAACTACAAAGACAGGATGCAGCGGGTCATCACTTATATTTATCAGCATTTGGAAGATTCGCTCACTGTTGAGACCTTAAGTGCGGTGGCGTGTTTTTCAAAGTACCATTTTCATCGGCAATTTTCCGCTCATACAGGCGTCAATGTGCATAAGTATGTGCAATTGATCCGTTTGAAACGGGCGAGTTATCAATTGGCTTTTAACCCAGAGTTGAAGATTATTGACATTGCCTTAGGTGCTGGATTTGAAAGTCATGAGTCATTTTCTCGCAGTTTTAAAAAAATCTATGCGCATACGCCATCCCAATTTCGCAATAACCCACAATGGCAAATGTGGCTGCAAAAACATAAGCAACCTAAAACCAATACAAGTCAGGAGTCAATAGATATGAATGTATCGATCGTCCAATTTATGGACACCAAAATAGCCGTAAAACAACACGAAGGCCCTGTTGAGTCATTGAATGATTCCATCACAAGTTTTATCACATGGAGAAAATCCACTGATTATTCACCTGTAAACACAAGTAAAACCTTTGGTCTGGCTTATGATGATCCTGAAAATACAAAGCCTGATGATTTTCGATTTGATGTGTGCGGAGAAGTTACCCAAGAGGTGCCTGAAAATCCTCAGGGAGTCATCAATAAAACCATTCCTGCTGGGCGTTGTGCCGTGCTGAGACATGAAGGCTCGCATGATTTGATGGATGAAAAAATCAGATGGTTGTACGTCAACTGGCTGCCACAATCCGGTCAAGAATTGCGAGATTTCCCATGTTTTTTTCATTACCACAATTTGTTTCCTCAAGTCGCTGAGCATGAATTGATCACTGACATATATTTACCATTGAAAGATTGATCTAGATAAAATCAGGTCATCTTCAGCTGATTTATTTAACCAGAAAGCAAGAGGGGGCATTATTTTACTTAAATGGCTGTTTGTAATGAGAGCAATGTCACAATTTGCTTCACAGGCTGACGATATGATTGAAAAAAACAGCAGAAATCAGCCATGAAATCTATTTTTTTATTACTTTCGTTTATTTTGAGTTCAGCGCCTTCAGGTTTAACCTTCGCGGGTAATCCAGTTGATTTTGACATTGTCTATGTTCGCCAAGCTCGATTTGGTGATGAAGTCAATACCATCTGGCCAGAGATTTTTCATCCTGCACGAATGGATGCTGGTGCTGATTTGATGTTATTACATCCTGATGGCAACGAAGAGATATTGGTTGATTGTGATGTTTGCGGAGTTACTGACCCCTTCATATCATTTGATGCCAAGTGGGTTTATTACAGTTTGTTTCATGACTTGACCGAACTCAATACCCAACGTGGTGATTTGCCACTGCTTGGTGCGGATATATTTAGGATCCATTTACTCAGCAGAGAAATTCAACAATTGACATATGGCAAATTTACCCCCAATACTGGTAACGGAAATTGGGATGAGAGCAATCCTGTTAATCCAGCCTCTGAATTTAATCGACTTGGGTATGGCATACTCAATCTTGGCCCCATGCCATTGCCGGGTAATAAATTGGTCTTTACCAGTAACCGTAATGGTTATGTGCCAACCAAAGGTTTTACCAACCCAACTTTACAAATGTTTGTGATGGACATTGATGGTTCCAATGTTGAAGCCATCGCACCAATGACGATTGGTAGTGCACTACATCCAACCATACTCAATGACGGGCGCATCATGTTTTCATCTTATGAGTCACAAGGATTACGTGACCGCCGCATGTGGGGCATTTGGACCATTGATCCTGATGGTCGAAACTGGGCGCCATTGGTCAGTGCCATGACTTCACCCAATGCTTTTCACTTCAATACCCAAATTTCATCAGGCGACATTGTTGTTGAACAATATTACAACCTGAATAATAACGGCTTTGGTGCTTTGTATGCACTGCCTGCCACGCCAGATGCCTCAATACCCCCATTTGGCAGCCCCATTCCATCACTGAACCCAGATATTGCCCAAACCAGTCAAGACATCAATAGCCCCTCAACTTTTAATTTTTCATTTACTCCGCAGGGCTACTATGCGATGACACCGATGACACATCCCGGTGATCATGCCGCGCCACTGGATTTTGATGGCATCACCAGAGTTGGCAAATTCACCCACCCAAGTGCAGCACCACACAATGATTTGTTGGTGGCCTGGACACCCGGACCTGCCAATGATTTGAATAGACCCACGACCATGCCCTACTACGACAGTGGTTTATACATGATCAATAACAGTACACCCGTGTGGCATCCCAATGAATTGGTTTTGATCAAAAATGATCCCAATTATAATGAAGCATGGCCCAGAGCTGTGGTCACATGGAAGTCTATTCATGGCACCGATGAGCCGGCACAAAAAGTCTGGTTACCCAATGATGGCAGCCAACACGCAGCGTTACCAGCCGGCACCCCATATGGCCTAGTTGGCAGCAGCAGTTTATACAAACGCGATACTTTTCCAGGCAGAGGTGACAGTAATTTTGATGGCTTAGATCCATTCAATACTTCTGAAAATCGTAGCAGCAGCAATTGGACTTGGCAAGGCGCCGATGCAGGTAAATATGATAACAGTGATATTTGGGCGGTACGTTTCTTGGCCATGGAGCCGATTACTGACAGGCGATATGGACCCAATCATTCACCCCACAATCATGCCGGTGATTTCATCAGTCATGCCAATGAAAAATTGCGCATACTAGGAGAAATTCCCGTCAGAAAATTCGATGATAATAATCAACCCGTGATGGACAGCGAAGGTAATCCTGACACCAGTTTTTTGGTCAAAATCCCAGCCGATACACCTTTTACTTTTCAGACATTGGATCGCAATGGCATGGTGCTGAATGCTTCGCAAACCTGGCATCAAGTCCGTCCTGGGGAAGTCCGTAACGACTGCGGTGGTTGTCATGCACACAGTCAGATACCCTTATCATTTGAGTCTACTGCGGCGCATTCTGCAGAATATCAAATTGCTGACCTCAGTAAATCCACCCCATTGATCAGCAATGACAATGCTGGTAATAATGACGTTGAAGATGTTCAACAGTCATTAGTAGACATTGAATTTTATCGAGACATTCGTCCGATGCTCCAACAGCACTGCATTTCATGCCACAACAACAATCAACAAGCGGGCCAGTTAGTTCTGGATGACACAGCCATTATGACTGATCACATGCCTGGCGACTACTATCGGTTGGCCGCTGACAGCGGTGCTGACTTTGGTTATCCACCAGTCATCAGCAATGGTGTCTGGCGACAAACCAATGCCAGTCGATACATTCGTAAATTCCAAAGTCGCAGAAGTTTGTTGGTATGGAAAATTTTTGGACAACGACTGGATGGCTGGAGCAATGATGATCATCCAACAGAAAGCGCGCTTGGTGACGCAAACACCTTACCAGCAGACACCAATCCCAATCATGCAGACTTAGATTTTATTGCCTCAACAGCTCACCCAACAGGCGGTATGACAGCATTAACCATGAAACAAAAGATGACCTTCGCACGCTGGATAGACTTGGGCGCTCCTCTAGACATTTCACAAAGCACCGGCACCAATCTTGGCTGGTTTGTAGATGACTCAAAACCGACATTAACCATCACCCAACCACGCCAAAACATCAACAACCAAACAATCAACACCATTCGATTTGCAATGGCTGATGCCAATTCAGGCATTAATTTCAGCAGTTTATCTGTCACCGCTGATTTTCCGGTCAATGGTCTTGCTGCTGAGACAGAGCTGAGTCACCTGGTCACCGAATCAGGTGATGGCATTTATACCATTGCTCTTGATCAAAGCTTGAACATAGATCCTGTTGAACGGCACATCAGGGTTTCTGTCAATGACAATCAGGGTAATATTCAACGCAAAGATTTGCGCTTTTTTACTTCTGATATTATCTTTACCAACAGTTTTGAATGAGCATTAATCAACCAACCATTTTTTAATCACAGCGTAAATTTGTGGATCGCTCAATAACTGCATGTGATTGATGTTTGTGCCTATCCATTGCTGTGAATCCGGTATGTTTAAATCCATGTATTTATGTTTACCCAACGCACTGTTGATGGTCACCAAACCATCTCCAACAATGTCACGTTTGAGTTGAGATTGATGTTTATCTCCGCTGTTTGTTGCAATGGCATAACATTTCACTTGATGTGGTAATGGTATGAGTGCTTTAATGTTGCCATCATCAACACTGCCATCCCAATCCTGATCTATTAGGTAACCATGTCGTAAATCATTAATGCCATTGCTTCGCACTGTGGTGATTTTGGCAAATGGCGCACTGTATGGGCTGATTTGCAACAGCACATCTGCCCAGTGACCACCTTTTTCCAATAATGCTCCATGATGTGGAGTGCCCAGAAAAATGATATTATTTAATTGTGACAACCAATGATGGTCCATTTTTTCTGCATAATAACACGCGCTTCGAATCACCAGCCCTCCCATGCTGTGGGCGACAACGTTCATCGATAATTGACTATTATTGAGTTGTTCAATACTGTTGAACAGTTGTGATAATTGTTGTCCATTATCAGAGATGTGCAAACCGGTATTGTAATGTAAATAAATGACCGTATGACCCAGCTCCTGTTCTATGTAATGGCCATGATTGTGCCCATCCCTGTGCCACTGTAGGTCATTCATACACAAACCATGAATCATGATTGTGATCTGTGGTGATGCCTCTGACAAGAGTTCAATCAATTGCTGATCACTGAGCGTTTTGCCATTCAACCTAAAACTCATGTTTATCGCCAAAGGATTGTTATTGTTTTCGAGATGATCACCCAATACGCCATTCATGGCCGACACCATGGCTTCACGAGCAGATGAAACTTTACGTTCACCAGCATATTGGTCTTCGAGGTGATTGGCTTTTTCAAGTGCGGTATCAATGCCTTTACCAATCAAGTCAGTAATTGTATTGATACTCTTATAGACAGCCCCTGTAATGCCTTTAGTTTTGTGTTTAGGTTTACCTAGTATTGGCGTTAAATGACTGATGGTACTGTGCAGCGACTCAACCACTTGAGTAACACCTTTGACCGCATCAATTGTCAGCTGACTGACGCCTTGCAAGTCAGACGAGATATTTTTGGGCTTTTTTGACATCGTCATCACTCAAGTTTAGATTCCCTTCATCATAGCTCTGTTTTGTTTGTGTGATGCCAATTATTGGTTATATATGGCAAGAATCCTCTAAAATCAGTACATAAAGTCACCACAAGGCTTTTGATCTGTCATAAATGGCGTTTTTCAAAATCCAACAGCCATTTTTTACGGTGCAAACCACCACCATATCCCGTTAAGCTACCATCTGAGCCAATAACGCGATGACATGGAATAATGATATTGACCCTATTTTGCCCATTGGCAGCGGCCACAGCTCTCACTGCTTTAGGGTTACCGAGTGCCAGCGCTTGTTGTTGATAGGAACGGGTTTCACCATAGGGGATGTCTTGTAATTTTTGCCAAACTGACTCTCTAAAATCTGTACTGGGAGTATGTAACGGCACACTGAAGGTCTTTCTGAAACCTGCAAAATATTCGTTCACTTGATTGTGCAACAACGCCAAGTGCGGATTTTCGCCTGGGAGGATGACGGCATCAAGGCGTTGGCACAAGTCTTGAAATTCTTCTGGCAATATTTTTCTGTCGGTAAAATCCATCAAACATACGCCTTTGTCAGTAGCACAGGCAAACATCGGCCCCAGAGGTGATGTGAAGCGAACAATATTGATGATGGTTTTGTCTTTGGCATGACTGGCACTGCCACCAAATACGGCTTTATACCGATCATTGAATCCACTGAGTGATTCAAAACCGCTATCAAATGCACTGTGCGTTATGGATTCTCCCTTTTTGATATTGGTAAAAGCCACGTTAATTCTCAACATGCGTTGATAACTGTGAAAAGTCATGTTGTGGTGCTTTTTGAACCATCGCCGCATATGACTGGGCTCAATACCGCGTTTTTTGAGGTCTTGATCTTTGATGCGCAAATCAGGATTGTCATGCAATTCTTTGATGATTTGAGTAATATAATCTGGTGTCTCATCTTTTTTCTGCATGGGCTTACACACTTTACACGGACGAAAGCCATGTTGTAAGGCTTGTTGTGCCGTATCATAAAATGTGACATTCTCTTTGTTGGGTTTACGGGCACGACACGAAGGTCTACAAAATATACCTGTGGTTTTTACCGCAGTAATGAAAACGCCCTCGTATTGTGGATCTTGTTGGCCAATAATGGCGTATTTTTGTTGAAAGGATAATGCTTTATTCATGGATAAATTTTATCTCATGTTGTCATGATTGCTACCGAAAATTTAACAAGTATATTTTTTTAGTAATCACCTAAGCTGACCATAGTATTGACCCTGCCAGATAATACCATCACCATAAAATAATAAAACTTATCCAATTCATAGTTGTAGACACGGCTTGGTATGTTAAAATTATTGATTCATTTACATGATACAATATTTATGGCTTGGAACGGTAAACCCATCAACCCTTATATCAAACACGGTGAAAAACAGGGCAATGTTAAAAAAATAACAGTCTCCATACCTTATGGCGTTTTAAAAATTTTAACCGATGAAAGAACCCGGCGACAGGTCATGAATTTAAAGCATGCCACCAACAGCGAACTGTTATGTGAAGCATTTCTGCACGCCTATACTGGTCAACCATTGCCAACTGATGATGACTTGGCCAAAGATAACCATGAGTATGATCAGTCATTAATGGAGCACGAATCAAACCAAGGCGCTCAACAGCAATAACGGTAGACCACACACGGCTGAATTTCATTCATAACAAATCGTTCTAACGATATAGAAATTACATATTTCTCTTTCTTATTTGGCGTCTATATACTGTTTATATTCCAATTTAAACAGTATGATCGTGTTATTAGAAAATAAAACTCTTGGCCCATTAGATGCCACTCAATTGAATCAGCTAAATCAAGTGATTCAAGATTTCAGTACCGAACAAAAGATTTGGTTATCGGGTTATTTGGCTGGCCAATCATTGAGTTTGCCACAGAAATCTGTTGAATCACGAAATCAAAGCACATTAACAGTCTTGTTCGGCAGTCAAACAGGTAACGCCAAAAACTTAGCACAAAACTATGCCGAACAAGCAAACGCCCAAGGCATAAACGCGCAATTGGTTTCGCTGGCAGATTACAAGCCCCGACAAATCAGTAAAGAAACGCATCTGGTTTTGTTGGTCTCCACCCATGGGGAAGGCGATGCACCAGATGATGCTGAGATTTTTTATGAGTACCTATTTTCCCAAAAGGCGCCTCAACTGAAAAAACTCAAATACAGCATATTGGCATTGGGTGATTCCAGTTACGAACAGTTTTGCCAAACAGGTGTTGACATCGACCTGCAATTAGAGAAATTAGGGGCTCAACGGATTGCAGAAAGGGTTGATTGTGATCTGGATTACGAAGATGAAGCCAATCAATGGCAAAACAATACATTAAATATATTCAGTGATGAGCTCAAGGCTAAACAAGATACGCATGTAACACCTTTGTCACTCATCACCAATAATTCACCGGTCAATTATGACCGCAATAACACCTATGCCTCTGAAATATTGGCCATTCAAAAGATAACCACGGAACAATCGGTTAAGAATGTCTATCATATTGAGCTTTCTATTGAAGAGGCTGGCATCAATTATCAAGCGGGCGATTCTTTAGGTATTGTCGCCAATAATGACACCAAAACTGTAGCACAACTGATAGAAATTATTCAGGCCAATGCGGACGACATCATCCAGTTCAAAGGCGAGGACTACACATTGCAATCGCTTTTAACCACGCATGTAGAAATCACTTTATTGAATAGAAAATTTTTAAATTTTTATGCCCAATATGCCAATGCTGAACCATTAAAAGCTGTACTCAAGGCACAGGACAGTTTTAATGGTTATGTTGAGAAAAGACAAATCATTGATGTATTGAAAGAATTTCCTTCTGATTTAACAGCACAATTATTGATTGATAACCTGGTCAAAATAACACCCAGATTGTATTCAATAGCCTCTAGTAATGAAGTTCACTCAGAGGAAGTCCACCTCACCGTATCTTTAGTTGAATCCAGTCACAACACACCAAATAATGGTTTGGTCAGTGGCCTGTTGTGTGACCGATCCGAAGCTGGGGACAACATCAATATTTATGTAGAACCCAATAATAATTTTAAATTACCACAAAACACTGAAGTGGATGTGATCATGATAGGAGCAGGTACAGGCATTGCCCCTTATCGCGCTTTTCTACAAGAACGACAAGCACAGAAAGCAACTGGCAAAAATTGGTTGTTTTTTGGCAACCCAAGTTATGAAAATGATTTTTTATACCAACTTGAGTTGCAAAAGTTTCATCAAACAGAAGTATTGAATCGCATTGATTTGGCCTTTTCCCGAGATCAAGCTGAAAAAATTTACGTTCAACACCGTGTTGAACAACAAGGTCAAGACCTTTGGCATTGGCTTGAAAATGGTGCACATTTATACATCTGTGGTAACGCTGATTACATGGCAAAAGATGTTGAGCAGACATTAATTGCTGTCATCTCGAAATATGGTGACATGAACCAAGAACAAGCACAGAACCACCTAAAACAGTTGAAACGCAATCACCGCTATCAAAAAGACATTTACTGAGAAACAACATGAGCAATGATAACAACAAACTAGAACACGTCGAAATCATCAAAACCAATAGTGATTATCTCAGAGGAGGCATTGCAGAGGGATTAAATAACCTAATAACAGGTGCTTTGGCAGAAGATGATACACAACTCACCAAATTCCATGGTATTTATCAACAACACGACCGAGACACGCTTGTTGAACGCAGAAAACTAAAACTAGAACCTTCGTACAGTTTTATGATTCGTGCCCGTGTACCAGGTGGCATTTGTACACCACAACAGTGGTTGGTGATGGATGAATTGGCAGATGAATATGCCAATGGATCAATCAGGCTCACAACGCGACAAGCCTTTCAACTACATGGTGTACTGAAAAGAAACCTCAAAACCACCATTGCGAACATTAATCAGTCATTACTAGATACCATTGCAGCATGCGGTGATGTTAACCGCAATGTTATGTGTACGCCCAACCCTGAAAAATCTGCCATTCACAAATCTGTGTATCAGGCTGCAGCTGGGATCAGTGAACACCTAACACCTCAGACCAGCGCTTATCATGAAATTTGGCTAGATAAAAAGAAAGTTGAGTCATCGCATGATCATGAACCCATATATGGAGAAACTTATCTACCAAGAAAATTCAAAATCGTGGTAGCCATACCACCCGATAATGACGTAGACATTTATGCCCATGATCTTGGCTATATTGCCATCATAGAGAATGATCTGTTGGTTGGATTCAACGTGACCGTTGGCGGTGGCATGGGCACCACGCACGGAGACAGCAGTACATTCCCACTTTTATCACAAGTGATTGGATTTTGTCGTGTTGAACAAGTATCTGAAGTGGCTGAACATGTGGTCAAAATACAAAGAGATTTTGGTGACCGAACCAATAGAAAACACGCACGGTTTAAATATACCATTGATGACAGAGGCATTCAATGGTTCAAAGAGGAGCTGAACCAACGCCTTGGTTGGTCATTAGATGAAGCACGGGATTTTACATTCACATCAAATGGAGACAGGTTCGGTTGGTCTCGTAACCATGATGACAGTTGGAACGTCAGCCTATTCATAGAAAACGGCCGTGTTATTGATAAAAGTCAATTGAAACTTAAATCATTTTTTAAAACTGTGGCACAGTTGAATGTTTGTGATTTTCGTATTTCAGCCAATCAAAATCTCATTCTCGGCAACATCAGTGAGGCCAACAAACACAGCATTGAAGAACTATTGTCACAATATAATGTCCAATTTGAACAATCGTTATTGAAAAATAATGCCATGGCTTGTGTCGCACTGCCAACCTGTTCTTTAGCAATGGCGGAGGCTGAAAGATATTTACCTACATTGGTTGATAAAATTGAACAATTACAAATCAAGCACGAAATTCAGCATCGCCCAATGATCACAAGAATGACTGGTTGCCCCAATGGCTGCGCCAGACCTTTTGTTGCCGAACTGGGTTTTGTTGGCAAAGGCCCTGGAAAATACAACATGTATCTTGGCGGTGGTTTCACTGGTGATCGATTAAATCAATTGTATAAAGAAAACATCAACGAAGAGGCCATTCTCAAAGCACTGGACGGAATTTTCGAAGATTATGGTAAAAACGCCAATCAAGATGAATACTTTGGTGATTTTGTCATTCGACAACAGTACGTCAATTCGGTACAGCATGGATCACAAGTACATACGCTCAAAATCAAACATGTTCCATGAAGAGGTTAATATGAATACAGCAACACCACACAGTAACTTCAATGCCATTGATATCAATCATTTTCGTACTCAATTAGACACGTTGAGTGCCGAACAAAGAATTGCCCATGTTCTGGATAATTTATCTGGTCCATATGCTTTAACCTCAAGTTTTGGGGCACAATCGGCTGTCAGCTTACACATGCTCACACAACAGCAAAAAGACATCCCGATTATTCTTATTGATACGGGTTATCTTTTTCCTGAGACATACCAGTTCATTGACGAACTCAGTGAACGATTACAACTCAATTTAAAAGTGTATAAAAGCGCACTGAGTCCTGCATGGTTGGAGTCAAGATACGGTAAATTATGGTCTCAAGGGCTCAATGGCATCAATAAATTCAATACCATCATGAAAGTAGCACCACTGAATCAAGCGCTCGATGAATTGAAGATCAAGGTATGGTTTTCCGGCATCAGAAATAACCAATCCCATTCAAGAAAAGACAAATCCGTCATTGAATTCAAGAAAAATAGTGACCAACAAATCGTTAAAGTGCATCCGATCATTGACTGGTCGGATCGGGACATTTATTTGTACTTAAAAAAACACAATTTACCATATCATCCACTGTGGGAAAAAGGCTATGTATCTATTGGTGACGTGCAAACTTCTGAACCCTTAAGTGCAGGTATGTCAATAGAGGACACACGATTTTTTGGTTTAAAAAGAGAATGTGGTATACATGATTAACACCCGCTTTATGGTGTTCAAATATGCCACATAATGTGGCATACTCGAATAAACGATTTTTGCACTTAGTTCATAT
>CAYGTC010000009.1:53348-71988 GCA_964352735.1 uncultured Alcanivoracaceae bacterium
ATAATGTGGCATACTCGAATAAACGATTTTTGCACTTAGTTCATATATGCCACATAATGTGGCATACTCGAATAAACGATTTTTGCACTTAGTTCATATATGCCACATCGCATGTACTGGCAATGTAATCTTTTGAGGATCAAGCTTTGCGTTTTCGCGGCTGATAGCCTCTTCGATTTGCGCTTTACTGACATGGGGTGCAAACAAAGCAATGAATTCACTCATGTATTGTCGCAAGAATAAACTCGGATGAAAAGCAATCCATGTCGAGCACAAAGGCAATACTCCAGTGGTTTCCAATGCCACTAAATCGCTGTCTGATTCTTTGTCATAAGCCATACTGGCAATAATACCAATACCCAAACCTGATCGCACATAAGTTTTGATCACATCAGAATCTCTGGCTGTAAAAACAATTTTATAATCCAGCCCTGCTTCTTTAAAAGTTTTTACCAAGGAAGAATTTTCTTCGTCATCATAAACATACACAATGAGTGGATGATTGGCCAAATCTTCTATGGTGATGGCATCTTTATCTGCTAAAGCATGATCTTCTGGTATTACGACCAACCTTTGCCATTTAAAGCAATCCAATTTTACCAAGCCTTTGTGGTCTCTGTTGTGGCCTGAGGCAATGGTAAAATCGGCTTCACCTTCAATCGTTGACTTTATGTTTTTGAGTGATGAACTCTGATGTAAGTTGACCTGAATATCAGGAAATCTATTATGGAAGCTCTTAATAATAGGAGGTAAAACATACCTGGCTTGTGTGTGAGTCGTAGCAATATTAAGCACACCTTGTGTGACTTTTGATAAGTCCTGAGAAATTGCCTTGATGTTATCAATTTCTTTCAATACATTTTGGCATCGAATCAAGATGGCCTCACCCGCTGGTGTCAATGCCATTAAATTTTTGCCTTGTCGAACAAATAAAGACAAACCCAACTCATCTTCAAACAACCTGATTTGTCTACTGACACCAGGTTGGGAGGTATACAGCGCTTGTGCTGCGGCAGTAACATTTAAGCCATGTTCACATATTGCTGAAAAAAATCGTAATTGTTGTAGTTTCATAATCAGAACTCATCATCTTGAGTACAGCATAATTTATTATTATGCATAATACAATTATAGACATCTAAACATCTAATAACATTTCGTTATATACTCAGATGTAATTGGTATTTTTATATCATGACCTTGGCAGTTATATTAACTTACAATTAGTCTCATAAATAAGGTGTATCCATGCAATACTTACCAATTAACATAGATTTAAAAACAAAACAATGCCTGGTGTTTGGCGCTGGCACGATTGCTTTAAGGAAAATACAAATGCTTCTCAAAGCACAGGCCAGCGTTATTTGCGTTGCCAAAGAGATACACCCAGAAATCAATAAACTGAGTCATGATCAAGACATCACCATCATCAAAAGTGACATCTATGCATACATAAGAGACCATGACTTAAGACAAATGGTTCTGATTTTATCTGCAACCAATGATAAAAAACTTGCACAGCACATTTATGATCATGCACAATCGCAAAATATCCTCATCAATACTGTAGACAGTCAATCCTTGTGCAGTTATATTTCACCAGCGATAGTGAACAGGAGCCCACTGATCATATCCATTTCAAGCAGTGGTGCTGCGCCTGTTTTAGCGAGAATGATCAGAGAAAAAATCGAAAAACTGTTACCACAAAGACTCGGAAGATTGACATCATTTGCTCAAAGCTTAAGAGAAAAAGTTAAAAAGCACATTCCCAGCATGCTGATGCGCAGAAAGTTCTGGGAAAATTTTTTTGAAAGTCCACCCAATGAACAACAAATGGCAGCAAGCCATCAACAGTCAAAACCAGACATGATTGATCATTATCACCAACAAAGCACACCAGAAGGTGAAGTTTATTTGGTTGGAGCGGGTCCTGGTGATCCAGAATTATTAACCATAAAGGCACTCAGGGTCATGCAAAAAGCCGATGTGGTATTACATGATCGACTGATATCCCCAGAAATTTTAGAACTGGTCAGAAGAGACGCTGAACTCATTAATGTTGGTAAATCCATGGGCCATCATCTGGTTCAACAAAGTGACACCAATGCATTGTTAGTTAAACATGCCAAAAAGGGACAAAGGGTTTGTCGACTTAAAGGCGGGGATCCATTTGTGTTTGGACGCGGTGGCGAAGAAATCCAAGCTTTGAAAGCAGCCAACATTAAATACCAAATTGTTCCAGGCATTACTGCAGCAGTGGGTTGTTCTGCCTATGCCGGCATTCCATTAACACACAGAGATTACGCCCAAAACGTACAATTCATCACCGCACATTGTAAAAACTCAATTGATACACTTGATTGGGCATCTTATGCGAAAGAAAAACAGACTCTAGTGGTCTATATGGGACTGATGAAGTCACATCACTTGGTTAAAAATTTGATCGCACATGGTAAAAGCCCAATGACAGCAGTTGCAATTATAGAAAACGGTACTTATACTAATCAACGTGTCATCACTGGTCAATTACAACAATTAAAACATTTAATTAAAGCTCATAACATCAAATCTCCTGGGTTAATCGTTATTGGAGAAGTGGCAAAGTTAGCCAATGAACTCGCCTGGTTTCACCCACAAACTCATATGGCGACAGAAGAAAAATTATTAAAAACAGCATAAAGCAGGTAATTCTATGATTTATAATTCCATTTTAGAAACGATTGGTAAAACACCAATCATTAAGGTCAATAATATTGCACCGCAACACGTCAACATGTTTGTTAAAGTTGAATCCTTTAATCCTATGGCATCCGTTAAAGATCGATTGGCTCATGCAATCATCACCGATGCTGAAGCAAAAAAGCAACTCAAACCAGGACAAACAGTTATTGAGGCCACTTCAGGCAACACGGGCATTGCACTGGCCATGGTTTGTGCTGCAAAAGGCTATCGGTTTGTTGCCGTCATGACCGAAACTTTTTCCATTGAACGACGCAAATTGATCAGAGCATTGGGTGGCAAAGTGATATTAACACCAGCATCAGAACGTGGCACAGGCATGGTCAGAGTGGCCAAAGAATTAGCTGAAAAAAATGGCTGGTTTCTTGCCAGACAGTTTGAAAACTTAGCCAATCCAGCCTATCATCGCGCAACAACAGGGCCAGAAATATTACAAGATTTTGCTGATAAGAGGTTAGATTACTTTGTCAGTGGTTATGGCACAGGCGGCACAATAACCGGTGTTGGAGAAGTGTTAAAGCTGGCCAAACCTGATATCAAAATCATTGCCACAGAACCACTAGAGGCTTCATTACTGAAAGGTGAGAACTGGAACCCACATAAAATTCAAGGCTGGACACCAGATTTCATACCTGATGTACTGAATAAAGAAATCTATGATGACATTATTCCTGTTAATGATGTTGAAGCCAAACAATACGCTCTAGCACTGGCCAGTAAAGAAGGCATTTTATGTGGTATTTCTGCTGGGGCCACTTTTGCTGCGGCAATTAAAGTGGCACAAAAAGCTGAACCAAAATCAAACATTTTAGCCATGCTGCCAGATACTGGCGAACGCTACTTAAGTACTTATTTATATGAAGACTTCATTGACGGTTCTGATGAAGTTGATTAAGGATAATAAAGTTCAATAAAACCCCATAATCAAGTGGTGTGTGGATGATACCTCATAAACACATCACTTCGATCATATAACCCTGCAAACTTTTGTTTAATTTCATCATCATGCACAAAACCATTTTTTTCATACAAATGAATGGCTGCTTCACAATTATGATTGGTTAATAAGAACAGTGGGGTCAATCCCATTTTCATACAATCGTTCAATACATGTTTTAATAGAGTTTCACCAACTTTCAAACCTCTGGCTGATGACAACACCCCCATTTTGGTCAGTTCATAACCTGCTTCTCCTGCATTTTTTACAGCGCAAGTTCCGACGACACCGAGTTGAGGGTGACGCGCAAACCAAATATTGCCACCTTGATCAATGATGTATTTTTGCGGATCAGACAAAACCTTCTCGTCAATCGGTTCGACCACAAACATATCATTCAACCACTGAGCATTAATGTTATAAAAATGCTCAGCCATATGAGGCTTGAATTGTTCGATACTGATATTTGAGTTGTTTTTCTTGTTTGTTGACATAAAAGGCATTGAGTTAAGGAGGTTTCACATCCAAGTATAACACAACAACTGGTCAAAATTTATGGGGAAAAAGCCATTATAAATGTAATATTATTTGCATAACCAAATATTTCATTGACATTACAAATTGCAGTACACAAACACTTGATTATACGCCATGTCAAGTATAGAATATCTTTTAGCATTAAATATAATCATACAACTGAAGAGAGGTAACAATGTTAGCACGATTAATACTCGCAATTTGCATCAGTTCAATCACAATGGGAGTGATTGCCGCTGAGCACAATTATGTCATCAAATTTTCTGAAGATGGCTTACTCTATTACAACGGAGGCTTAGACAATTTAAAAGCCACCAATCCAAAACTTACCAAAAACCATAAGAAATTCAACGCCCGTTCTCCTGCTTCAAAAGCTTACAGTAATCACTTAAAAACGGTTAAGCAAGACAGAATGGAAGAGATTAAAACAGCCATAGGCAGCAACAAAAGAGAAAGCTATCACTACAAAGCCATGTACCATGGTGTGATGATGCGTTTATCTGAAGATGAAGCAGCCCAAATCAAGAATCTGCCAAATATCAAAAGTGTTGCAAAAGAGCCTGTTTATGAGCTAGACACTGAAAGAGGCCCACGCTGGATCAAAGCCCATGAAATTTGGGAAGGCACTGCTGTTCCAACCAATGCGTTTCCTGGTGAAGGCGCAGGTCTCATTGTTGGCGTAATAGATACTGGTATCAATACTGATCACCCATCTTTTGCTGAAGTTGGACCTGCTGATGGTTACGTACACGTTAATCCATTTGGTGATGGCAACTTTGTTGGTCATTGTATAGGTGGTGACAATGATGGCTTACCCCCTCCTAATGATCCACCTAACCCCGAAGTTCCATGTAACAATAAATTGATTGGAGCTTGGGGGCTAGAAAATGGAGACTTAGCCGCACCAGAAGACAGTAATGGTCATGGCAGTCATACTGCCAGTACAGCGGCAGGTAATCATTGGGCTGGACCATTTTTTGAAGGCAATGCCAATGCAAATATCCTTCTTGATCAAATTTCAGGTGTAGCTCCACATGCCAACATCATTGCCTATGATGTTTGTGAGGCTTCATGTTTTTCAACATCAGCTGGTATTGATAGAGCCATATTAGATGGTGTCGATGTGATTAACTTTTCTATTTCAGGTGGTAATGTTCCTTGGTCAGATAATGACCGTTTGTTCTTAGATGCTGTCAATGCAGATATATTCGTTGCTGCCAGTGCTGGTAACACCCGTGACACCAATCCCAACCCAATAGCTGATACTTCACATGATGGTCCGTGGGTTATGACAGTAGCAAACAGCACACATGATCGTGATGGATCAAGAATAACAGGCAGTTTTGTTGGTGGTGATACCACAGCACCTGCTGATACAGCTGGGCAATCAAATACAGGAAACTTTGGGCCTGCCAATATTGTATATGCTGGTGATTTTGTCAACCCAGGTGAAACAGAGCCTGAACAATGCTTGAATCCATTTCCTGCTGGGACTTGGACCAATGGTGAAATTGTAGTTTGTGATCGTGGCGCCATTGCCCGTGTTGCCAAAGGTGCGAATGTCTTAGCTGGTGGTGCAGGTGGCTTAATATTAGCTAATATAGATGGTGGTGCTGCATCGGTAGTTGCTGACTTCCATGTCTTACCAGGCATTCATGTAGATAATATCAGTGGCAATGCAATCAAAGCTTGGTTAGCAAGCGGAGCTGGCCACATGGGTGAAATCATTAATATGTCTACTTCTGGTGGCAATCCTGCAGTAGCAGATGTCATCAGTGGTAGTAGTTTACGTGGGCCCAATTTATCTTTTGATGTCACTAAGCCAAGCATTACAGCACCCGGCACATCAATTGCTGCGGCGTTTAACAACAACCCAAATACGCTTGATGGTTCTGCAGAAATTGGCATTATCAGTGGTACATCAATGTCTGGCCCACATATCGCAGGGTCAGGTGCATTGATGAAAGGTGCACATCCTAATTGGAGTGTACCAGAAATCAAATCTGCCATTATGATGACTGCTGATCGCACTGGTAGAAAAGAAGACAATGCTACCCCCACAGACCATGATGATGTCGGTAGTGGTCGAGTTGACTTATCAAAAGCAGCTATGGTAGGCCTTGTTATGGATGAGAGTTTTGATAATTTCTTAGCGGCCAATCCTGCAACTGGCGGTGACCCAATGACATTGAACCTTCCAAGTGTCAGAAATTCTACCTGTGGCGCTTCTTGTTCTTGGACAAGAACCCTAAAACATAAATTAAATGCTGATTCAAACTGGACATTGAGCACTGAAACTGATGGTACCTTCACACTTGAAGTCTCGCCTACAAATTTCGCTATGACCAGTAATGATGTCATTTATGGTGATGGATTTGATAATTCACCACTTGTGACTTCAATGCCACAAGAAATCACCATCACTGCAACAGGTGTACCTACTGTAGCAGAGGGCATGGCATTCGGATATGTAATACTCAGTGATGACAGTGGCTTAACTCCTGATTTACACATTACGGTATCAGTCAATCAAGAACTACCATACGGAGGCACTCCTCCAAATTAGTTTTTAAAACTAATTGTTAATATTGAAGCGCTATTGATTGATTTCAATGGCGCTTTTTTTTGCCTAAAAAATATCTGATACATTGTGTTCTTTATAAGTACCATCTATTGAGTCACGACTTTACTATAACAACAAATAAAAAATGATCAAATTAAGGGTTGCTGTTAATGAGCTTATATGAATATAATGGTTGGACTACAATACTTCATTTTCATCACAGAATTTGTGCGTGAATTCATGATGATTAACAAAAAGAGAGGAATAAATGATAGACACACCATCACAATTATTTTCTCAAGCGGCGATACTGATGCTTGTTGGCATGGTTTTTGTTTTCTTGTTTCTGAGTTTACTGATTTTTTGTATCAGATTCATCATTACTCCACTGGGAGAAAAATACCCTGATCAAATCAACAAGGATGGCAATCAAAACGATCAACAAACACCACCACAAGTCATCGCGGCCATCAGTGCTGCCATCAAACAATACCGCCAATCACAATCATAACAAGCAAAAAAGAGGAAATCATAATATGTCAAATTCATCACAGCACAAAGCTTTGGGCATTACTGAACTGGTTTTAAGAGATGCCCACCAATCTTTGTTGGCAACTCGCATGCGATTGGAAGACATGTTACCCATAGCACCAGTGCTGGATGAAGTGGGTTTTTGGTCAATAGAATCATGGGGTGGCGCCACATTTGATGCCTGTATACGGTACTTAGGAGAGGATCCTTGGGAGCGCATCCGTGTTTTAAAAAAAGCGATGCCAAAAACCAAACAACAGATGTTGTTCAGAGGGCAGAATATACTGGGCTATAGGCACTATGCTGATGATTTGGTAGAAAAATTTGTAGAGCGCGCTTATGTCAATGGCGTTGAGGTTTTTAGGATCTTTGATGCCATGAATGATGTACGCAATATGCACAGTGCCATCAAGGCCACCAATAAAGTCGGCGGTCATGCACAAGGCACATTAAGCTATACCGTCAGCCCCGTTCACAACCTTGAAGGCTGGATCACCATGGCCAAACAACTACAAGACATGGGTTCGGACTCTTTATGCATCAAAGACATGGCCGGCTTACTGAAACCTTATGTGGCCACTGAACTGATCAACGAAATAAAAAACGCCGTCGACTTGCCCATCTCTCTGCATTGCCATGCGACAACCGGATTGAGTGTAGCCACTCATATGAAAGCGATTGACGCCAACGTTGATGTGATTGATACCGCTATTTCATCCATGAGTATGACATATGGACACTCGGCAACCGAAACCATTGTTTCAATTGTAGAAGGTACGCAAAGAGACACCGGTATTGATTTGAATAAATTGACGCAAGTAGCCGATTATTTTCGTAAAGTGAGAAAGAAATACGCCAAATTTGAGGGCAGCCTCAAAGGTATTGACGCAAGAATATTGACCGCACAAGTCCCCGGCGGCATGCTCACAAATATGGAAAACCAGCTCAGAGAACAAGGCGCAGCTGATAAATTGGATGAAGTGTTAACCGAAATACCCAAAGTGCGCCAAGATTTAGGTTATATTCCACTGGTCACCCCCACGTCACAAATTGTCGGCAGTCAAGCCGTGTTAAATGTATTAACTGGCGAACGTTACAAGTCCATTACCAAAGAAACAGCAGGCGTACTCAAAGGAGAATATGGGGCCACAGCAGCACCAGTCAATACAGAATTACAAGAACGCGTTTTGGAAGGAAAAAAAGCCATCACATGTCGCCCCGCTGACCTGCTGGAACCAGAGGTAGAAACACTGACAAAAGAACTGCTTGATCTTGCTCAAAAAGACAACATAAAGTTAGCCGATGCAGTCATTGATGATGTGTTAACTTATGCCCTATTCTCACAAATCGGCCTCAAATTCCTCAAAAATCGCCACAACAAAGACGCTTTTGAACCGGCTCCAGGGAAGACTGAAGCACAACAAACCAGCAGCCAAACCAATAACCAAAACAGTCAGCAAAAGGGTGCTGAATCCTATGCAGTCACAGTAGACGGTAAAACCTATGAAGTTGAAGTTGCCCCTTCAGGCACCATTCAAAACATTGAACAAACACAACAGCCTACAAACAACTCTGAAGCATCAGAACAGATTAAAGCACCATTGGCAGGAAACATTTTCGAAGTTTCAGTGAATCAAGGTGATCATGTTGAAGTCGATCAAATAGTCATCATTATGGAAGCCATGAAAATGGAAACGGCCATACGTTCATCATTTTCTGGTACAGTTTCAAACATACATGTTAAACAGGGTGACAATGTCACTGTAGGACAACCATTGATAAGCTTGAGATAATAGCATGCAAGCACTGAATACTTTATGGCTTTCAACTGGATTGGCACACATAGAACTTGGGCAAATACTGATGATCATGGTGGGTTTGGCCTTATTATTTTTAGCCATTGCCAAACAATTTGAACCATTACTACTGATTCCCATCGGCTTTGGTGCGATATTAACCAATATCCCATTGGCTGGATTCACCGATGCGGGTGGACTCTTATTCTATGTCTATGAGATTGGCATCAGTACAGGCGTTTTCCCATTGATCATTTTTATGGGAGTGGGCGCCATGACTGACTTTGGTGCACTGATTGCCAATCCCAAAATGTTATTATTGGGAGCCGCAGCCCAGTTCGGTATTTTTACCACATTGTTTGGCGCCATTGCCTTGAATGTCATCCCTTCAATTGAATTCAGCTTATCTGATGCTGCTGCAATTGCCATCATCGGTGGTGCCGATGGCCCAACAGCGATTTTTTTGGCCTCACGATTGTCTCCAGACTTATTGGGTGCCATAGCAGTTGCAGCCTATTCTTACATGGCATTGGTGCCTATTATTCAACCCCCCATCATGAAAGCCTTAACATCAGAGTCTGAAAGACAAGTGGTGATGGTACAACTCAGGCATGTCTCAAAGATCGAGAAAATCACCTTCCCATTACTGGTCTTGTTATTGACCGTATTACTGCTACCAGCAGCCACACCATTGGTGGGCATGCTGTGTTTTGGCAACCTATTGCGTGAATCAGGTGTGGTCAACAGATTGAGCACAACCGCTCAAAATGAATTGATCAATATAGTGACCATCTTCCTCGGGCTGGGTGTAGGCTCGAAACTCAGCGCGGACAAATTTTTAAATCTCGAAACCTTAGGAATTTTAGCCTTGGGTATCTGTGCTTTTGCCATTGGAACAGCCTCTGGCGTCATCATGGCCAAATTCATGAATAAGCTCTCCAAGGATCCCATCAACCCATTGATTGGAGCCGCGGGTGTTTCCGCTGTACCCATGGCAGCAAGGGTGGCCAATAAAATGGGGCTACAAGCCAATTCTCAAAACTTTTTGCTGATGCATGCCATGGGGCCAAACGTTGCAGGTGTATTGGGTTCAGCAGTAGCCGCAGGAATATTACTGGCATTGGTCGGACAACCAGTATGATTCGAGTGAGAGGGGCCAAATGGCGGGATCATCAGCAAAGGTTAAGAGCTAAAATTCATTGGTTTAGGTCAGCAAAGCACCACTTTCGTCACTCCTCAACTTTTTGTCAACTTGTTTTACTTGCATAACATAGACTTTTTTGACGATCCACAGTAAAGATAAAGACAATAATATGTCCAAAACATCTGAAACTTGAGTGAGTATATTGAGGTTAATAAATGCTGTAATTTCCTCTGCGTCTTGTGACCAGCGAAAAATCAACCGTCCTAAGATGTTGTTCACAATCCATAAGAACCACCAAACACCTAACATAAAAGATTCTGTTTCATTAGACCAGTTGTTGGGATTTTTACTGACATTGAAAATTTCAACCATGGCCTGATAGGGCTTCCAAAGATTGACAAAAGGAATAAAATAATAACCAATTGACCAGCCTGGAGTGAATTGCATGTGCTCACCACCCAATTGCCTGGCATTGTGATTCATTCGATGAATCCATTTGAGTATCAAAATACCTGAGATCACAAATACTGCTATGTATAAAATGCCCATGATAGATTGCCTTAAATCACTGTCATTGATTTCCTTCATCATTTGATCATAGGTATCATAAAAATCATTGCTGATATTTGATAACACATGGTACTCCCATACATCTGTAGCAACTGCCATTAAAGCAACGACTATTTGAACCCATAAAAAATATTTGACCCATTTTGTTAAAACTTGTGAATCGATAAAACCTTCTTTCTCTGTCATGATAAACTCCATCATATTGAAATGTTCGTTCATCATTGAAAAAATCATCGATTGGTCTTTTCAGCATCTAATGTAATCACCATTAATCACACTAAAATGTAAGATGAACCCTTGTTACTAGATTAACGCGAGAAAAAACACAGAAATATGTAAAAATATACTTTTTAATCATCTCATGAAAAAAGAGAAAATGGTTTGAAATAGAAAAGGGTCCGTTTTTATAAAAACTTTCTATAGAAGTTAGCATGAAAGCTACATGCCCTACAATATCAATAATCTATCCATTATTTTGAAAGGAATTTAATGCCGTTATTGATCCCTGCTACGGTTAGCGGGTACATTTGATCTTCAAATATTTGTTTGATCATTTGAACACTTTGTGTATATGGCCAATGGTTTTCAGCTACAGGATTCAACCAAATGACTTTTTGCCATTTGTCTTTGATGCGTTTTAACCACAAATGTCCTGGCTCCTCATTGTTGTGTTCTACACTGCCATTTTCGTACATCACTTCAAAAGGTGACATCGATGCATCACCCACAAAAATCACATGGTAATCAGAGCCAAATGTATTGAGTATATCAAACGTCCTGAGGTTTTCATCATAACGTCTGGCGTTGTCTTTCCACAAACTTTCATAAACACAATTATGAAAATAAAAATACACCAAGTGTTTGAACTCGGTTTTGATCGCAGAAAATAATTGTTCGCAGGTTTTCACATGTCGATCCATAGAACCACCAACATCGAAAAACACCAGTAGTTTGACCGCATTATGGCGCTCTGGAACCAGTTTAATGTTCAACAAACCCGCATCTTGTGCGGTGCTTTTGATGGTATCGTCCAAATCCAGTTCTTCGGCGACACCAGTGCGGGCAAATTTTCTCAATTTTCTTAACGCCACTTTGAGGTTTCTTGTGCCCAATTGCTGATTGTCATCAAGATTTTTGTATTGTCTTTTTTCCCACACTTTGACAGCGCGATTGTGGGTGCTTTTGCCGCCTATCCTGACACCAGCAGGATTGTAACCACCATGACCAAAGGGAGAGGTGCCACCTGTACCTATCCACTTATTGCCACCGGCGTGTTTTTTCTTTTGTTCTTCAAGGCGTTTTTTTAACGTTTCTAAAATTTTATCCAAACCACCCAAACTTTCGATCTTGTTTTTTTCTTCTTCAGTGAGGTGTTTAAAAAATTCAGATTCCAACCAGTTTTCTGGTATAACAGCTTGTTTCAGATCTTCTCTGGCCTGTATGCCTTGATAATACTCACCAAAGGCCTGATCAAACCGATCAAAATATTTTTCATTTTTAACCAGGCACAATTTAGATAAATGGTAAAACGCATCCATACTACCAAAAGCCACTTGCTTATCCATTGCCTCTATCAGCACCAATAATTCCTTTATACTGACAGGGATGTTAAACCGTTTAAGGTGATAAAAAAAATCAATCAACATGTCATGTTCTCATATTTTGGATTTGTACCAAGTTCACTTGCATCAATTGTTTGGACAATACCCTGCAATGTCTTTAAATCCAGGCACTTCACTACTGATGTGGTTATACAAATCATTAATGCCCTCAAGCGTTTGTCCTATATAAGCAGCCGACCATACACGGTTTTTTCCTGGATCACAATTGTTCTGATCACAATCACCACCCAGTGTATTCCATACCGTTAATGAGCAATTATCGTTTGCCTGACAACCCAATTCATTGGTAGCTGGCGCGTTTTGACAATAACAGTGAGCCACTCCTCCATCAGGACCAACGGTACAGGGCATATCTAAACAAAGAGTCATCAACTGCGGTTTATCACACACCATTAAACTGGCATTTTCTAAAGTGCCAAATTTACGATTATCCAGACTGTCACCATAGGAATAAGCGGAATACACTTCAACTTTTTTATCTGCTAAATGATCAAATTGTGGAAAAGCATTACCATTAGAGCTATTTTCAGGGTCATTGAGTGTATCGCAATCAAGTGTGGCAAAATTACTGTTATAGGCAATGTCATCTTCAGTATTTTTAACAATGGGACAAGTGCATCGAGCCCAACCTTTATTTGATCCAGGATTTTTAAAATCATACAGTTCGCAGCTGCCTACTTCACCATTTTCATCCAGACATTCACAATTGGCATGTGAACACAAGGCATAATCATTGTCAGAGCAAATATTTGCCTGTGCCAAAGACATAGAACATATCATAAAGACAGAAAAAACACAGATGAATAAAAATTTCATTGTTACACTCCAAATCAGTAAATTGTTAAAACATCTTAACTCAAAACTGCCCATGTACACCAAAAGACAGCCAATTAAATTGTTTTGCTTATTCTCTGCGCATCATGAAAGCCAAGCGCTGAATCAAATCAACATCCTGCTCGTTTTTCAGCAATGCACCATACAATGGAGGAATGGCCTCCTTAATGTTTTTATTCTGCAATAAATCCAAAGGAATCTTATCCGCCAATAACAATTTAATCCAATCGATCAACTCTGATGTAGAGGGTTTCTTTTTCAATCCCGGTACTTCTCGCAGTTGAAAGAAAACATCCAAAGCCGCTTTCACCAAGCTTTTTTGAATGTCAGGATAATGCACATCGACAATAGATTGCATGGTGTTTTTATCAGGAAAATCAATATAATGAAAAAAGCAACGGCGTAAAAAAGCATCGGGCAGTTCTTTTTCATTGTTACTGGTGATGATGATTATGGGACGATTTATAGCTTTGATTTGTTGGCCAGTTTCATAAACACTGAATTCCATTTTATCCAACTCAACCAATAAATCATTGGGGAATTCAATGTCCGCTTTATCTATTTCGTCAATTAACAACACCACCTGCTGGTCCGCGGCAAATGCTTGCCAAATCTTGCCTTGCTTGATGTAATTGCTGATGTCATGGACTTTTTCATCACCCAATTGAGAATCCCTCAATCGTGAAACCGCATCGTATTCATACAGTCCTTGTTGCGCTTTGGTGGTGGATTTAATGTGCCAGCAAATCAATTCTTTACCCATGGCGTCAGCGACCTCTTCTGCCAACATGGTTTTACCCGTACCAGGCTCACCTTTAATCAATAATGGCCGCTGTAAAGTCACAGCTGCATTGACTGCCATGCTCAAATCATCGGTTGCAATGTAACGTTCTGTACCTGTGAATTTCATATGTTTGCTTTATCATGTATAATCAGGTTTTACATTTTCTGAAATAGCCATGAAAAAAGCCAGTGTTATCGCCTTTTTATTATTTTTTTGTTGTATTGTACAAGCCGATGATGAGCCATTAAAAGTTTTGTTAGACCAACAAATACAGGCCTTAAATGAACAAGACGTTGAAAGCATGATTGACAATGTCAGTGATGATTTTAAATATTATTTCATCTCCAATGATCAGTTGGTATTACAAACTGAAGGCAAAGCATCCTTCAAAAAGTCCATGCAAAGCTATTTCAATGCGGTGCAAAGCCCACAATCAACCATAGACAGTTATACCATCCACGGAAACCGCATCAGTTTCAAGGAAGTCATCAGCTATAAAAGTAACCAAGGCGAATCCAAAAGTGCCTCAGCCATGGGCATTTACCAATACAAAGACAACAAAATATTCCGGGCATGGTATTTTGTCGATTGATCATTGACTTTAATTTAACCCTGTTAACCTTGTTAACCTTGTAACTTAGCAACTTAGCAACTTAGCAACAAACACCAACTGATTCCTCAAAAGGAATGTAAACGACCCGAAATTAAAACATGTCAAATCTGCAAAACCTCAGTCAACAAGATTTTGTCAAAGCCAAACAGATTTTTACCGAATCGGTAAAGCTTGACCAAGACTTAATCAATGATTACGTTAAAGGTCAATGTGAGGGCAATGATCAATTGTTTGATGCTGTCATGTCTCTGGTCAATATGCATATGGACAGCGGTGAAAAAACCATCACACCAAAAAAACCATTATCTGAATTATTGAACAAGCCACACAATATTACTGAAGGCCAAAAGATCGGTAAATTTGTTATTGATAAACCACTTGGATCTGGTGGCATGGGTGATGTCTATTTGGCCAATAGATCAGATGACGAAGTGCAACAAAAGGTCGCCATCAAAGTCCTCAAGAACAAGCTGAACCAATCCGCTTTTGAACGTTTTCAAACCGAAAAAAGGTTATTGGCTCACTTGGAACATCCCGGCATAGCACGATTGATTGATGCAGGTGTCACCGATGATGGCATGACCTATTACGTGATGGAATACGTTGAAGGACAGCCGATTGATGAATACTGTGAACACAACCAGCTCACCGTTAAACAACGCCTACAATTATTTACCGATGTCTGCGACGTGGTCAGTTACGCCCACAGCAACCTGATCATCCATCGCGATCTCAAACCACAAAACATACTGGTCACAGACAAAGGACAAGTCAAACTGCTGGATTTTGGCATCGCCAAACCCTTGCAACAATTACCAGGGATGGAAAACAGGCAAGAAACCATGCAAGGCAGTTTTGCTTTGACACCGCAATACGCCGCACCTGAACAATTCACTGATGGCGTGATCGGTACCGCTTGTGATGTTTATGCCTTGGGCCTTTTGTTGTATGAATTACTCACAGGTACTTTGGCGCAAGATTTGACTGGCTTATCATTGACACAGATGGAACAAGTCATCACTGATAGGATCTTTATCAATGCCAGCAAGCAGGTGACTCAACAAGACATCAATACCGAACAGTTTCAGCTTAAGAATAAAGTACAGCTGAAAAGCCTGCTCAAAGGCGATATTGACACTATCATCAATAAAGCGATCAAGAAAGAACCACAACACCGTTATAAAAGTGTCGCTGACCTGGCCCAAGACATTCACAGCCACCTCAACTTCAAACCGATATCTGTCAGAGGCAACCAACAAGCCTACAGAATCAAAAAATACCTGCGCCGCAATTGGCTGCCCGTTACCGCAGCCGTAGGGCTCATCACCATACTCAGCTTATCGACCTATTTTGTAGGTTTGGAACGCGACAAAGCTATTCAGGAAAAACAACTGGCCGAGGAAGTCTCCAGCTTTCTGGTCTCTACCTTTAAAAATGCTGACCCCACCAAAACCCAAGGCGAAAAAATCACCGCCAAAGAAATACTGGAAGAAGGCGTCAGGCAAATCAACAATCAGCAAGATTCTCAGATAAAGGATAAGTTATTACTTACAATGGGGGAAGTTTATTACGAACTGGCCGAACATAAAAAAGCCCTGGGACTCATCAGTCAGTCCACCCAAGAAAATAACGATGTCATCTTACTCAAAGCCAAAATCCTCAATTTTGAAGGCGAATATGACCAAGCCATGCAAGAGATTGAAAAATTTAATTATAAAGAAAGGACAGAACAGGAATTGAAATATTTACAGATGAAAGCCTATATATTAAGTGGTTCTGGCCAAGATAAGCAAGCTGAAAAAATAGCCAATCATATGCTTACTCAAAGCAAAGCACTTTATGGAACAAATAGTATTGATTATGCCAATTACCTAATGAATTACACCACTTTTTTTAAGGAAAATTTTTACTATCATAGAAATATTGAAAACTATAAAAATATAATAAAAATATATCAAAAGAAAAAAAATATTGGTCAAACAAATCTTGCCAAGGCTCATAGTATGCTAAGTTCTCTATATAGAAAAACTAGTAATTTAGATAATTCTCTTATTCAACTTAACCTAGCTAAAGAAATTTATTTATCTATTTACGGCAATAATCATATGATTATAAGTAACATTTATAATACTGCTGGTGATATAAATAGACAATTAAAAAAATTTAGAGAGGCTATAGAAAGTTTTGAAAAATCAATTAAAATTAAAGAAACATATTTTGAATCAAAAAATGATTTTAGACTTTCACCAATATATTTTAACATAGGTCTAGTATATATTTCCCAAGGCAAAAATTATGAAAGTGCAATTCTAAATATCAATAAAGCACTGGAATTATTAAAGCCGAAAATTACAGTAAAAAAAAATATGTATAACCATTTCCAAAGAATTTTATGTTTAGCACTAATCGCTACTCATCAATATAATGAAGCTGAGAATATATTAACTAAACTAATTCCATATTATATTGAAAAGAATTATAAAATTGGTAAAAACCTTGCAGAATCTAGAGCTTTATTAGCAGTCATAAATTACAAAAAGGATAACTTTGATGAATCAATAGAATTATTGAATTTATCTATTGATGTATTAAGAAAACACTCTTCTCCCACTAATGCTATCCGTGTTCACGCAGAAGAAATATATGAAAAACTATTTTTTTCTGACGAAAAATAATTATTTATTGATCTTTATCGCGTAATACAGTGTATAAACAAATACTTTAATGATGCATTAAAAAAATTTATAAAAATTCAAATGGAGAAATTTATGAAAAAAATATTTACAATATTAATGTTAGCAACTTTTATTAATGCTCATGCTGACGATGATTTTGGTTGCGAAAATGGCACACTAAGCTCTGTAGGCCCCTCCGGCACAGCTCCGCAATGGCTATTTAAAGACGCAAACAATTCTATTAGTCATTTTCGTGAAGCATTTGGACAAGCCTGTGCATTTTCGATACAAGTCAACAGTGCAGGCAACAACCCTAATGCAACTGCTTTTTATACTAAGGATCACAATGATTCAAATGAAGTCAGATTCAGATTTTTATTGAGTACTGAAAATTTACTGCAAAGTTATTCTCCACCAGCTAAACTGGTCATTTACACATTTACCTAACAAGATGCTTTCAATGTACAGCGACCATTTCTTAAAGTAAGACTTATTGAAGGAGCAACAATCAACAATGGTAGATCTTGGCAATTAAAATTACAATGGTTTGATACTGTAAATGGTGGGAGCTTCCATCAATCATATATATTGGATGACACGGATAAATTTGTGGAATTTGAATTTTTCTGGAACAAATCATTTGCTAGTAATTCATCTTCACCGATACCTAAGAGAACTCAAGCTGGGGCAATTTTAAAGGTTGGTAAAGGCTTTAATGACACGCCTACTTTTATGCTCAGCCCTTTTCACTATGATGATGGCCCTCATTCAGCCGTTCCTCGTTTAATTGGAAGATCTAGCTTGGGGGTGGTCAATGCTGCCTCATACCCTTTGCAATTAGGAGATGAAATGAGAATTCTTTCACCTGATCTATATGATATCAATAATGATCAGCCACCTCACAATCAACCTCCTCTGGATTAATAGACATTGATAATAAAGATTATATAGAAAATTTTCGACAAAAAACATGGATACTATTTCAAAAAAGAATCGACATACCTGCGCAGGCAGGTATCTGTTGAAAATTAGCTATTCTGATGGAGATACCTGCCTGCGCAGGTATGACCGGAGCTAATAGGAAATACGAGTTTTGGTAGGAAAATTACTACAGTTTTGAGTTTAATCAAGGCAGGAATTGTGAGTTGACATACCGTCAAGGATCAATTCCTAACGCCAAGTAAATTAAATAAGTTGGATATCCTAAAATTTGGAAATTAGTGGAGAGATTGCTGCAGTTTTGCAGTTTAATCAAGACAGGAATTGTGAGTTGACAAACCGTCAATGATCATTAT
>CAYGTC010000009.1:72088-95014 GCA_964352735.1 uncultured Alcanivoracaceae bacterium
CGAAAAATGTGAGTTGACAAACCGTCAATGATCATTTTTCAACGCCGAGTAAGTGAATAAATGCAGTAATATCCCCACCAATTTTAGACGTTGAAGCGGAAGTGGAGAATGTCCCCTTCCTTGACCAAATAATCCTTACCCTCCAAACGCAATTTACCCGCTTCTTTGCATCCGGCTTCACCTTTGTATTGGATATAATCATCATATGCCATGGTTTCGGCACGGATAAAACCTTTTTCAAAATCGGTATGAATGACGCCAGCGCATTGAGGGGCTGTTGAATTGGCTTTGAAGGTCCAAGCTCTGACTTCTTTTTTGCCTGCGGTAAAATAAGTTTGTAGACCAAGCAAGTCATGCCCTGCTCTGATGACACGGTCAAGCCCGGCTTCCTCCAGACCTAACTCTTCCATAAACATAGCCTTGTCTTCTTCATCAAGCACTGCAATCTCAGCTTCGATGACTGCACAAACAGGCACCACTGTTGATCCTTCTTTTTCTGCAAGCTCAACAATTTGATCAAGAAAAGGGTTGTCCTTAAAACCATCTTCTGAAACATTGGCAATATACATCACTGGTTTTGCGGTAATAAAATTGAATTCTTTAACTGCCGCATATTCTTCTTTGGGTAAGTCCATGCTGCGAATGGGTAAGCCATCAGCCAAATGGGCAACTATTCTGTCCAGCACTGCGGCTCTGGCTTGGGCATCTTTATTGCCTGATTTACTTTGTTTTTGGGCTTTTAACAAGCCCCTTTCAGCGGAATCCAAATCGGCCAGGGCCAATTCTGTGTTGATGGTATCGACATCATCTATTGGGCTGATTTTACCATCCACATGTACAATGTCATCGTCTTGAAAGCAGCGAACCACATGTGCGATAGCATCGGTTTCTCTGATGTTGGACAAAAACTTATTGCCTAACCCCTCACCTTTAGATGCCCCTGCAACCAATCCTGCAATATCAACAAATTCCATAACGGTTGGAATGATTTTTTCTGGATTCACCACAATGGCGCTGATTTTTTCCAAACGTGGATCTGGTACTTCGACCACACCGACATTTGGTTCAATGGTACAAAAAGGATAGTTGGCGGCATCAATTCCTGCCTTGGTTAATGCATTAAATAACGTTGATTTTCCGACGTTGGGTAGACCAACAATGCCACATTTGAAACCCATAATAAATCTAGACTGCTTGAAAGGGGTGGATTTTAACAAATTCATACTATAAAAGATATTGATTTATCTTTGTGCAATACAGGTAATTGTCAAAAAATAATGCATCAGCAATAAAATCTTGTTCATAACATTTAACAAAATTAAAAAAATTTGGGTTTGACGTTTCAATAAAACATCATTCAACTTATGATACCCACTTATGTATTTGTAAAACCCATAGCATTGATATGTCAAAGAAAACAACGATGAATTATCACTTCAATAAAGCCTTACTTCCAGATGGTTGGTATAGCAATGTGTGTGTTGCTGTAAACCGTTCAGGATACATTTCAGATATTGAGATCAATGGATCTCAACAACAAGAAGCTAAGACTCTAGACTGCGTGATTCCATCCATGCCGAATTGTCATTCGCATGTTTTTCAGCGTACTATGGCAGGTTTGACTGAGTATAAAACAGCCGATGATGACAGCTTTTGGTCATGGCGAGAATTGATGTATCAATACGCTAATCAAATCACGCCTGAACACCTGTACCATATTGCCAAATATGTCTACAGTGAGATGCTGAGTGCTGGATTCTCTTCAGTATGTGAGTTTCATTATATTCATCGTGATTTAGATAACCCACATGATACACACAGCATGTCTAAAGCCATCATTAAGGCAGCTCACGAGACAGGCATTCAACTAACGTTATTGCCAGTGTTATATACCCAAGCCCACATTGATGGTTCACCATTATCAAATTTACAACAACGATTTAAATTGTCGACCAATGAGTACATCGAACTTTATCAATCCTTGCAACAAGCGCTTTATCCTGAACAAAAAATGGGCCTATGCTTCCATTCTCTGAGAGCCGTTTCAATCGAACAAATCAAAGCAGTCATTGAAAAATTAGGCAACCAACAACCCATCCATATCCACATTGCAGAACAAATGGTTGAAGTCAATCAAGTCAGCAAACACACTGGTATGCGACCTGTTGAATTGTTGTTTCATCACTTTGATGTGGATAAAAACTGGTGTCTGGTGCATGCCACTCACTTGAGTGAATCGGAAATTCATATGATCAGCCAATCTGGTGCAGTAGCAGGATTGTGCCCAATTACTGAGGCCAATCTGGGCGATGGAATATTTCCTTTACCATCTTTTCTAAAGAATAGTGGTTACTTTGCGATTGGTTCTGACAGCCATGTTTTAATCAACCCTTTTCAAGAGCTACAAATTCTGGAATATTCACAAAGATTACAACAGCAGCAAAGAATCATTGCCAGCAATAAGCAGCAACCACATGTTGGTACTTTTTTATGGAATCATGCCATCAAATCAGGAGCCCAAACCTCTGGTTTAAACGTCGCCGGCTTACAAATTGGGCACCATGCAAATTGGCTCAGTATTGATACTTCTGACCCTCTTTTGACGCACCTCAATGGCGAAGCATGTTTGGACAATATGATCTTTGCAAGCCATCAAATTCCCTTTGATTGCTACATCAAAGGAGAAAAATTGGCTGATATTTCTGATGAAGTGATCGAAAACTACAAAAACACCTTAAAAAGTTTGAGATAATTATTATTTTTGATGTATTTTTGCTATGATTGGCGGTCGATTTCAGAGAAGATATTTTATCAGGAAATAAAAATGGCAAGAGTTACCGTCGAAGATTGTTTAGAACATGTTGAGAACCGTTTTGCATTGGTTCAGTTGGCCGCAAAACGTGCCCGTTTGATTGCTAATGGACAAGCCCCTTTAGTTGAAGAAGAAAATGATAAACCTACGGTATTGGCACTGCGTGAAATTGCAGCAGGGCTCATGACTGAAGAAAAACTCAGAGAACTTGAACTTGAAGAGAAAAGAGCCAGAGAACTGGACGAATGGAATGCTGCTGCTGAAGAACAAGATTCACAAATGATATAAAAGAGGTCTTTACTTGATTCGTGAATAAAACAATAAAGTATAAACTCAAATCATACAGCAGTGAAAAAATCATCAATTATTCACTGCTGGACAGTTATTTATACTTAAATATGTGCTTTATTAAAATGTGTTTTTCCTTAATCACCATAAAATGCACAGCAAAGAAAACCATCATGTTTCAAAAAAATAAGGTGTTGTCGTGACAGAAGAAAACGTCACGGCAATACTAAACCACCCAGCAGTTGTTTCTGCCTACAAAAGCCTCACCAACCTGACCAATAACTATCTTAATCCAAAGGAGCAGCTTTTATTATCAAAAGCTTTGCAATTTGGTGCACGTGCACACGTCAAACAATTTCGTAAATCAGGCGAACCTTACATCACACACCCCATTACAGTTGCCAGTATATTGGCTGAATTGCATTTTGACATTAACTCATTGTGCGCAGCGATACTGCATGACACCATCGAGGATACGGATGTAACTGAGGCTTTGATCAGTAAGGAATTTAACAAAACAGTGGCTTATTTGGTTCAAGCAGTGACCAAGTTAGACAAGCTTAAATTTCGTAACCTACAAGAAGCACAGGCAGAGAGTTTTGTTAAAATGCTTTTTGCCATGTCAAAGGATGTTCGTGTCATTATCATAAAACTGGCCGATCGCCTTCACAATATGCGTACCATCAGCGCCATGAGTGAATCGAGTCGCAAACGGATTGCCAGAGAAACTCTGGAAGTTTTTGCTCCGATTGCTGAAAGGCTGGGGTTGAAAAAGATCCAAAACGAAATGCAAGACCATGCTTTTTGTGCATTATTGCCTAATGTTGCAGATAAACTTTCACAGAAAGTAAAAGAACTATCAGGGAATCGCAAAGGCCCGATTAAAAAAATCAAAAATAAAATTGCCAAAGCATTGATCCACTCTGACATGACGGCAAAAGTTCATGGCAGGCAAAAATCACTGTATAGCATTTACTCAAAGCAAAAGAGAAAGAGCCTGTCCTTTGAACAGATTCATGACGTATTTGGCATACGTGTGATTGTCAAGTCAGTACAAGATTGTTATATCGCACTGGGCATTATTCACGGACTCTATACACCACATGAAGGCAGTTTTAAAGATTATATAGCTGTACCAAAAACTAATGGTTACCAATCGTTACACACATTGGTCACAGGGCCTTTTGGGCTGGCTATAGAAATTCAAATCAGAACGCATGAAATGGACATGGTCTGTGAGTCGGGTGTCGCAGCTCACTGGATGTACAAAAAAAGTGACTCTGAAACCAGTTCACGTTTGGGTCTGGTCAGAAACTGGTTGGGCAGTTTGGTGGATCTACAGAAAAAAACCGGCAGTTCTGTGGAGTTTTATGAAAACATGAAGAGTGAATTAATCACCGATGAAATCTATGTTTTCACTCCCAAAGGTAAAATTGTTCGATTGCCCATCAATGCGACGGTACTTGACTTTGCGTTTGCGATACACACCAATGTTGGTACAAAGGCAGTCTCAGCAGAAGTCAATAACAAACACGCTTCTTTGAAACAGAAGTTAAAAACCGGACAGTCTATAAGAATCATTACTGATGAAAACTCCGTGCCCAGCACAGAATGGTTACAGATAGTTACCACCAGCAAAGCACGGACAGCCATACGTCAAGCACTGAAACAAATCACTGAAGAGGATGCTGTAAAAGTTGGACACAAAATGTTGGACCGCGCATTGGACACCTTCGGCCATTCTTTTGACTCTATTGACAAACGCACCAGAAAAAGGGTACTCAAGTATTATAAAAAAGACAGCATGGATGAGCTGCTCAAGTCTTTTGCCATGGGCGAACTATTGCCTTCTTTGGCAGCAAAACGCCTACTACCATTATTAAAACAAAGAAACATAGGCAAGTCATACTTACCCAAAGAGGCATTTCCCATCACAGGTAAAGAAGGCTCTATCATCAATTATCCACATTGTTGTGAACCAATTGTTGGCGATAATATTGTTGGTTATTTGAGTCCAGCAAAAGGCATTGTTGTGCACAGAAAGAGCTGCCCCAATTTAGAAGAACTGGAAAAACACCCAGAACGAATGATTATAATGGACTGGGACCTTGAGCACGCTATGATGTTTCAAACCACTGTAGTCATGGATGTGATCAACAAACAAGGTGTGTTGGCACAATTGGCCAGTATTGTCGCTGAAAACCATGGTAACATTGAAAGATTTGAACAAGTTGACAGAGATGGTAATTATTCAGGTTTGGCATTCCACATCAGCATTGCCAATACCGAAACGCTTGACGAAATATTACATAAACTCAGACAACTTCCCGAAGTATTAAAAGCCAACCGAAAAGAGTTTAAATAAATCATGAAAAAAATAATCAATACCGATAATGCACCTGCTGCCATAGGCACCTACTCACAAGCTGTTGTTCATAACAATGTGCTGTATTGCTCTGGACAAATTCCATTGATACCGGAAACAGGTAAAATGGTTGAGAACGACTTTGCCAAACAGACCCATCAAGTTTTTAAAAATTTGCAAGCCGTTGCTCAAGCGGCTGATACATCGCTGAACAATACTTTAAAATTAAATATTTTCGTGCAAGATTTATCTCATTTTGCTACGCTTAATGAGATCATGGCAGAGTATTTTCAACAACCTTATCCTGCCAGAGCGGCTATTGAAGTTGCTGGTCTACCTAAAGATTCGATGGTTGAAATGGATGCCATCATTGCTGTTGAGGGATAAAACGTCCAATCAATGCATTGATAATATGTCGAAGACTCACTACCGTCAATAAAATCAATGCCAACAATTGTAACCACAGCGGTATGTGGCTGTGGTTCATTTGTAAATATTGGCTAAAATCTACCGCCCATAATTCCACAATCCAGTTCAATAAAAATCCACTGAGCAAGGCAATAAACATAATACCAAGCAGATACAAGCACATGGTTTTCTTACCCATGTGCTTGTTAATAATACCAAGAGTAGCCATATTAGTCGCTGGCCCAGCCATCAAGAATACCAGAACCGCACCTGGAGATATGCCTGCCATCAAAAAGCCAGCTGCCAAAGGCGTTGATGCTGTAGCACAAACATACATGGGTATACCAACAACCAACATAACAAGCATGCCTGTTATGCCTGTGCCATACTGAATCAATAAATCACTGGGTACATACGTTTGAACAAGCGCAGCGAACAATATACCGATGGCCAACCACAATATGATGTTATCCAACAAATCTGTAAATGCATAAACCACACCATCAATCATTTTGCTAAAAATACTGTTTTTTTTGTGCTCTTTATTAACTGGCTTAACAACGGATTCATGACCATGACTTTTACTTGAGCAACATGTTGTCTCACTGGTTGTATCGGTTTTTTTCTTATTAAGAGTCGTTTGTTTTTCAGAGTCACAACAAGATACGGCTTGGTGCGATGGTTGTTCACCTGGTTCATCACTTTTATCAAATGTATTGACCAGCATACCTGTGGTAATTGCAGATACAATTGCAACAATGGGTCGTGTCACCGCCATAAATGGTCCCATCATTGCATAAGTAATGAATACTGAATCAACACCAGTTTCAGGAGTCGACACCAAAAAAGATGTTGTAGCAGGTTTTGATGCGCCTGCTTGTCTTAATCCCATGGCTGCTGGAATGACACCACAAGAGCACAATGGTAAAGGAGCACCCAAAATGGCAGCTTTAATGATGGATGAAAAATTATTTGTGCTGAGGTGCTTATGCAAAAAATCAGTTGGGATTAATGTTTTAAAAACACCACCAATACATAAGCCGATGACAAGCCAAAAAGAAGCATCTAACAATAAGATCAAAATATTATTCAATAAAGCCATTATCTAATGCTCCAGTGCTGATAAGATAGAACAATGTGCAGCAGTCTCATTACCGCCACAACAAGAAGTATGAATTTTTTCTAATGCTGTTCTGATATCAATCAATTCGGTAATTTTGTGATTGATCTCATCCAGTTTTAATTGTGTAAAACTTTTGACCTCATGACAGGTATGCTCATCTTTGGTCACTTGTATGGCCAATAGTTCTTTAATTTCTTTTAATGTAAAACCAACCGTTTTGGCCTTTTTAATAAAAATGACACGAGCAATGGCTTCTTCTGGGTAATCCCGATAACCATTAGCAAGGCGTTGTGGTTGTTGCAATAACCCTTGTGTTTCATAGTATCTTAAGGTTTGAATATCTATGTTAACAGCGTTAGCCAATTGACCAATTTTCATCGTTATCTGTTTTATGCTAAAGGGTTTATTATAAACCTTAAAGTATACTATAGAGTCAAGGCTTGTAATAAAAATAATGATACTGATCAGATGCCTTCTTTAATACACATCAAAAATTTATTGTGAAAAGCTTATTATATTAACTCTGCTAGATAATGCCGAAGTTCAATGAGTAGCACAGAAGAAGGGAGGTACTGCACTACCCAGAGACAGATGTTTCTATTGCGTATTCAATTCACATGAAAAAATAAGATAATATAGACAGGAATAACTTTTTTCAATGTCATAATACGCTATAAAGTATAAGGTAATTGTTTAAAATATAATGTGATGAAAATCACAAAGGCACTAATAGAACACCTTTTAAACACTAATTTCATTACTTGATTTTAGTTATTGAAGTTTTTCATACCAATTTGCCCACAAAAGCATGGCACCAGAACTGCCTGAAAGGGTTGTAGGAGTATTGTCATCTTTACCCACCCAAAAAGTGGCCAGGTATTTATCATCAAAACCAGCATACCAACTATTTTTACCATCGTTGGTAGTACCCGTTTTACCATACACATCATTGAACCCAAAAGTATGGGTTAATTTTTTTGCCGTACCATTAGTTGTGACGTCATGTAGAGCCTGATTGATATCAAGGACATTATTTCGCGCAAGATCAAGACTGTTAGTGCGTTTGATTGTCCCCAATAATTGATTATTATTATCAACAATCTTTTTAATACTGACCAGCTGATGTACTTTACTTTGTGATGACAATATGACAAATAAATTGGTCACTTCTAATGGTGTTAATTCAGTTGCTCCCAGTAATACCGATGGGTGATTGGTTCGATTGATGGTCAATCCAAGAGACGATAAAAATTTAACGAATGATTCAATACCCAACTTCAATCCCAAATGAACAGTGGCTTGATTTCTTGAGTGTACCAAAGCATGATGTGCACTTATTTTACCCAAACTACGTTTGTCCCAATTTTTGGGTTGCCAATTTCCCCCACCGTTTGTCTTAATTGAAACAGGCTTGTCATCAATCCTATTCAACAAATCAAAACCAGGAATTTCTTCTAATGCCGCTAAAAAAACAAAGGGTTTAATCAATGACCCGATCTGTCTTTTTGATAACAATGCCCTATTGTAATAACTGTACTTTTCTTTTGAACCTTTTATGGCCAGAATATCCCCTGTTTGGGCATCACTAACGACTGCAGCAGATTGTAAATCAGCGCCTAGTTTATTGGTATGCCATTGTAATGTATTCAATAATTGATACTGTAAATAGGGGTTAATGGTGGTGAATATTTTTAAACCTTGTTGATTCAATTCTGTCACAGAGAAGGATTGCGCCAATTGCTGTTTAACCAAGCCCATGAAATCTTTGTATTGGTGCTGGGTAAAAGCATCGTTAACGCGTAAATCTATGCCGGATTGTCGCGCTTTATTCCACTGATCTTTATTGATCACTGTGGTTTCATACCAAGTATCTAATACAGTATTTCTTCTTGATAATGCCCTGTCACGTTGTTTGATGGGATGGTACCATGAGGGCCCTTTCACCATACCCACCAATAGAGCTTGTTCTGCGATGGTCAATTGTTTCGGTTTTTTGGAGAAATAATAAGCGGCTGCTTGATTGATACCATGAATGGCAACACTTCCTTGCTGACCCCAATAGACCTCGTTGAAATAGTTTTCTAAAATTTGTCCTTTATTGAGCTTTCTCTCCAACATCAAGGCCGCTAATGCTTCATTGGCTTTTCTTATCCAGCTTTTTGCGCGGTATTGTAGGCGATTTTTTATCAATTGTTGGGTGATGGTACTGCCACCTTGTAATATTCTGCCTGCAAAAATATTGTGGTATAAAGCGCGAACAATGCCAAAAAAATCCACCCCAATATGGTGTTTAAAATTTCTGTCTTCTACCGCTTGCAAACCTTTAACCAAGGTATTTGGCAACTGTTGAACGGCAATGGGCTGTCTGTTTTCAAATGATTGTGAGTAGAATTGTCCAATCAACAAAGGCTCCAATCTGGCAACATCACGATTTAAATTTCGTATATAATTATTGTTAAGTGTGAAAACAATCCTTTTAGGTGGTTCATGTTGATCGATAAAACCAAAACCTTTCGTGTATATCACATACTGGCCATCATGGTATGAATATTCACCGATTTTATTGGCTTGATTTTTGGACCGATACCCCAGTGCAGACAACTCATAGTTAATTTCATCCGCAGTGATTTGTTTGCCTTCATAAAAATTCATGGCCCTTGCATAAACTGATGATGGTACTGACCAGTTGTATTCTACAAATAAATTATTTATGATAGATTGTAAGTAGAAATACCATGGAATAAATACACCCACCAAAACCCCAGGGAAAAACCATAAAAGAAATCGAACTATGGCTTTTTTTGTGGATGGTAATTTAGATTTTTTTGTCACCTTTTTCAATTGACTGACGTACTTATGACTATTAGACGCTGAATATTAACATAAAACAGGAATTCACTTATGAAAATTTTACAAACGATCACTTTAACAAGCTTATTGGTTGGTCATATAAGCACCGCTGTGGCAGACACCACATTGACATTTAACGATAATAATAAAAATGTATCTATGAAAATGCAAATTACTGACAACCAATTACGCGCTACGTCAATTGGTGAAGATCGTGCGTACATGATTTATGATGCCAATAAAAAAACATTCACGACATTTGATGTTGAGTCAAAACAATACTATGTTATGGGAGAAAAAGAAATTGCGGCTCTCAGTGATATGAATGCGATGGTAGAAAAATTGCTAGAAGAGCAACTCGGTGAGATGCCTGAGGCACAAAGAGCCATGATGCGCGGCATGATGGAAAATATGATTAAATCTCAATTACCAAAAGAAATGCCCAAGCCAGAATATATTTTGACTGAAAAGTCCAAATCCTATAATGGTTATGATTGTCAGGTAGTCACCAAAAAGTCCAAAAATAAAAGTGCAGATTTCTGTGTGACACAGTATGCTAAGCTGGGCATGACATCAGATGAATATGCTGTTATTACTTCTTTCCAAAGTACCATTGAAAGTTTGGCGCAAAAATATGGAGTAGATCAAAGCATGGATTTTTCAAATCTGGGTGATTTTATTCCTGTACATTACAACCAAGCTGGCGAAACTGGAGTACTCTCTGATGTCAGCCATAACACAATTGATCCCAATATTTTTGCCATTCCAGAAGGTTATTCACCAATGGACTTGCCATTCTAATTCATAAGCCTTTGATCACACATGTTTAACCCGAATATTTCATCAAATCGATAGTAAAACAAATTTTATCTTTAAATAACAAAGACTAATAGAGACCTCTGCTTAATTCTGGGTGATTGAGAAAATCTTTAAACTTTTTATCTTCATTCACGAATCAAGCAGAGGTCTCTCATGTAGAATACAATAAAGAATGGCTTCATGTCTTGAATAAAACCCCTCACAAGCCATGAATAACTGGCTTGCAGGAGATCTTTATCCAACATACTTTGCCATTTTTCCCCTAAACTCCATTCTATGATGAAATATTCGGGCTAAAAAGTCATTGAAAATCAAATTGATTGATGAGGTCTTTATTGATTTCGTGTTTATTCATAAAATTAAAACTTTCAATGATGCGTTCAGTTATTAAAGCTTTACCTTTATTATTATAATGAAACGGTTCATAGTAAAAGTCACACTCTTTTTGTCCATCTTTTGAAATAAGGATTCGCCTTAAATCCAATACATCGACGTTAATTCTTCCAACAATATCACCTAGCACTTTATTCATCACCTTTGAAGTATTAGTGGGTTTGACACTGTAATTCATAATACTGTGATCTGGCAATAAAACCACTTTGAGTTTAATGTCATGGCTGAGAATTGTATCAAACAATTGTTGCCAATTATTGGATAATGCTCTCATTTTTTGATCTGATAATGACCAAAAAGATAATTTTTTCTTAGCTCTATTTCTGGCATAATCATTATCGCAAACCAATAGAATTACTTCATCAGCAGCTTGTAAAATACCTGCTTTTTCACGTATCTGCGTAGCTTCATCAACACAATTTTGCAAAGTATCCAGTTTATATTGGCAAATATTTCCTGAGGCTTGCCTGCTATAGGTGAAAATATTTTCATGTTCATATGTCAAATAGTGATTTATCTTTTTAATTCTTTTTCTGTAGTTTTTTAAAAAATCTTTAAAATCAGCAAAGTATTTGTAAGCATAAAACGAATTAAGAACACGCTCAAGTCTCAACCCATCTTTATAGTAAGCATATTTTTTATCATTTTTGTGAGAGCTAAACGGGCCTAAAATTTTGTGTTGTTTATCAACATCGTTAAAATGGCCAAAATTATTTTCCGTGACTCCTAGCATAATACCTTTGAGGTTGGGCATGTTTTTTATAGACCACTCAATAACTGATTGAATCGCCATAAATTCTGAACCTTCAAAAGACATTCTAAGGTGGTTGATACCATTGTATTGTGACATCTTAAAAAATTTTTCGTGCTCAATACCCCAATCCATTTTGGAATCTCCAACTGTTATCCATTCAATATTATCCAAACCAAATGCCTTGATGGCTTTTTCGCGATAGATGGCATTTCCCAAATATGAATGCGGTTCTACCTGATCATCCCAAAAACCAAAGCGCAATAGCAGTTCTGCCAGAATGATCAATAAAAGCAGTAAGACTGCTGGCATCCAAAACTTCTTGTGTAAAAAAAATTTCAACATGGTATTAAAACTGAAAATACATAAATGAACCTACTTGATCAGGATTAAATAAGATCAAAATCGTCAGTAATACAGTGATATAACCGATGTATGGTTTAGTATTCATGGTTGCACTGCTATGGGTTAAATTAATCCTTGATGAGAACCAGTGAATTAAAGGCATACTCGCGATCAACAACAAGGGTTGCCACAAAGCCCCTTTAATAGAGCCAACGCCACTGAATGATATGATGTTGTTGATTATCAACATAACAGTACTCAACTCTTGAGCTCTAAAAAATATCCAAGCAAAGCAAACCAAATGAAAAACCAATAACCATTTTAAAAACTTTAAAAATCTATTGTTTAAATTCCATTGTAACCACATATATCGATCTGCCAAACGCTCTATGGCCAAATACGAACCGTGTAAAACTCCCCACAAGGCAAAATTCCATGATGCCCCATGCCACAATCCACCAAGAAACATGGTTAAAAATAAGTTACGCAGGGTTTTTATAGCACCTTTGCGATTGCCGCCAAGGCTGATATACAGATAATCCCGCAACCAACGAGACAGAGTCATGTGCCAACGACGCCAAAAATCTGTGATCGATAAAGCCAAATAAGGATAATTAAAATTTTTGGGGAAAGTAAAACCTAATAACTTTGCTATGCCAATGGCAATGTCTGTATAACCTGAAAAATCAAAATAGATTTGAAATGCAAAACCATAGACAGCCAACACAGTTTTAAGGCTGCTCACACCTTGGGGGTTATTAAATACTGGGTCAACAAACAATGCCAAATTATCAGCAAAAACCACCTTTTTAACCAAACCCAATACAATCAAAAAAACACCTGATTGTGCCATAACAAAACTGAAATTGCGCTTTTTATCCAACTGCTCAAAAAACTCTGATGCCCTAACGATAGGGCCAGCCACCAATTGCGGAAAAAATGACACGAACAAGGCATAGTCCAATACACTTTGCCGTGGTTTCAATTGTTTGCGATAGATATCAATGGTGTAGCTGAGGCTTTGAAATGTATAAAATGAAATTCCAACAGGTAATAAAATATCAAGCATTTGTAATTGATAATTCACACCCAAAGTATATGAAACATCATTACTGGTGGCAATCAAGAAATTAGCGTATTTAAAAAAACCCAATATACCCAGGTTAACCATCAGGCTGACATTCAAATATTTTTGTGGTTCTGATGCTTTATAACATTTTATACCAAGCAGGAAATCAACAACTATCGTGACATAGATCAACAATAAGTAAGTCCAGTTCCATTGACCGTAAAAATAAGCACTGGCAATTACCAAAAACAGAATTTCTGATCTCATAGAATACCGTCGCAGCAATGCCGCAACAATCAATACAACAATCAAGAATACAAAAAAATGAAAACTGTTAAAAAGCATAATTTAAGAGCAACAGTGCACAATAAAATCAATCAGCATTATATTAATCTTATTTATTTTTTTGGTAAAATTGCCTGGTCAAAAGTGGTAAAAAAAACCTTATGACACCAAACTGGCATCAATCTGCAAATATTCTATAGAAACTTCTGGGCCCTCTTTGTTGAACAACCCTTTGTGTATCTGGCCAATAATGGCATAAGTCATACCTGGTTTTGCGCGAAAGGTAAACCTCAATTGATTGAGTCCTGACTTCGCTTTGTAATTCACCACTTGTTTTGTAATATTTTTTCTGCTCTTCAACTCAAGTTGCTTTTTTTCCGTTAAAATCCAATTAACCTTTCCATCGAATGAACCCAATTTAAAAGCAATATTGAATTCAACTTCTTGATTGTTGAACCAGATGAAATCAGTAAAACAAAAATTCGCTTGTTGGAGTTTTATTGGTGCTTTTTGTTCATTTGAATCTACTCTAAAATTTGCGTGATCATCAAGGAATAATCGGCATGATTTTTTTAGCGAATAAAACGGATCAAGATTCCTCTTCGACTCATACATTGTCAACATGTTGCGATGTTTCTTTCTATTGATAAACTGGCTGGACTGCTTCAAACCTGATGTTTTAAAAGTTTGAGGTTTTTTATCCTTATTGACACTTAAAATAAAATTACAAGAAGTATATGCTACACCTTCAATATCGAGAATGGCCGCTGAAGGCAACAGCTTTTCAAAAGATTTGCCACCCAATATAGGCCTTACAAAAGCACGAGGCACATTTAATCGGCTTTGTTCACAGTGACCATCAAAATGCGTCAGAGTATCAAGGCCCGCTTCGAGGAACATTGCTTTTAAATATGATATGTCAAATTTATAATTCCCTTTATTGGCAATGGTCTCATGATCAAACAATAATTCAGTCGTCATTACATAAACACCATCATCCTTAAGCACCCGCTTCACTTCGGATAAATGCTGTAAGAAATCCTCTCTATGACCAATGTGTTCAAATGCACATGAAGAATAACAAAAGTCAAGACTGTTATCCGACATATCTAATGACCTCATGTCCATTTCTAAGACGGTTAAGTTACTTATGTCTAAACCGTCAGGTGCATGTCTTGTCAAAAAATCTTGCGGTGTATCTTTTTGACCCATTCTGGCAGTATCCCATCCCGTAGACCACGAGTATAAATCAGTTGCTGTAAACGATTTAATGAATGGTAACAGTACATAAATCAAAGGCTCTTTACCTGCACCAAAGGAAGCGCCAACAGATTCTTCATGTAACTTTCCTTGCTGTAACAAGCTCAAAAAGATAACCACGAACTCCCATTGCTTGCGATGATAAGATGCGGTATTTTTGAAGAAATGCTGCCTAACATAAGAAAAATCAGGCAGATGCCAATCTTCTGTAGTGCAAAATTTCTGCCAATTGGTGTCTGTAACGAGTTTATTCAGTTCTGCTAATTGATTATTCATATGGGCAATGTTGTCAGTTTATTGTTTGAGTATTATATTTCCATGTTTAATGTTTATCAGTTCTTGCCTGTTTACTTTTCTTACCACCCCTACTTTTTGTAAAATCTCAATTGATTGAAAAGTAGCAAATAAAAAATCAACATATTTTTCAAAATCATAGCCCCTGCTTTTAACAAACCTAGGAGACCATTCTGCAATGACAACACATTGAGGATTGTCTTTCAATGTTTGCTGCGCACCTTCTAAAATAAAAGGCTCAGATCCTTCTGTGTCTATCTTAATGACAGATATGGGCCTATCATTCTCAGAGAGAATATCATCAAGTTTCTGTAATTTGACAGCTTTTCTATTTTCTGCCAATGTCACTTTGTCATGTGTTACCAGTCTACCACCGCCATGTTTTGCAGAGTCCCACGTTAATTCAAGCTCTCCATCGTCATTAAATGCAGCAATGTTTTTTCTTTCACACCTTTTACCAAAGGAGTTAGCAAAAACCGAGCTATCCATCATTTCAAAGATGACAGGGTTCGGCTCTAAAGCAAAAACCTTGCCCTTGGGTCCAACTATTTTACAGCCCAACAAAGTGAAGAAACCAATATTGGCACCAATATCTACAAAAGTTTGTTCTGGCTTAAGGTGCTCTTTTATTGCCCAACTAACCGCCTTTTCATAAACACCATGTGATATTATTTTCAGATGTTGGGGGTTTCTTGTGTCAAGTAAAATTCTACAACCATCTTCTGTTAGAGCCAGTGCTCTGAAGTTACCAAGATAAGCATAATTAACTATTTCGCGATTAAAGTCGTTCATATTATTATTTTCTATTAGAAGAGGTATTTATCATCTTTTATCTGTATTGTTAATTTTTAATAGGAATGGTTAATCCCAATGTAAATACACCATCACCAAAACCATCTTGTCCTGGCAAATCGGTATTATTCAAATCTAAACGAGATATGGCCTCAGCTCTCAAACGAATGTTGTCACCCATAAAATACCAACTCGCACCAATACCGACATTAATATACAAATTGGTGCCCGAATCCAATGGCGAATTATGATAGATGAAACCACCACCCAAAAGAAAATAAGGTTTCCACAGAGGTTCATGATTAATGTTTAAGAAGTTGACTCCCAAGCCATGATGTTTTAGGCCATAATCTATATCAAAATCATATTCATCGGTAAATGCCATGATTTCAAATGCCCATTTATCATTGATGCTTTTACCAGCACGCAGATCATAGACACGGGCATCATTTAACTGTAATGAATCATCAGGCACAATAACTCCGGCATTGACACCCCAATACCAACGATCATCATAACGTTGTGAATAAACGCATGTGCAAATAAATAATGACAATAAAACCAGAAATCTAAACATCACAAGATTATAAATGACTTCTGGTTTATCTGAAAGCAATATTAACTCGGCACCAGTATAAATTGGATTCAAAGTACCGAGTTAAGAACATTTGTCCAAGAATATTTGTTATTGAGTAGTGCTTGAAAAAATTCGAATTTTTCTCTTACTCTTATTCATTGTGATCACCCCATAATTGGCCAACAAACCTGGTTGCGAATTGCCATTGGTATATTTTTGCGCCACAAAGCCTATCACTGGCAAACCGGAGATCCAGTGTTTGTCTCCATTTGCACCCAATCCTATTAAGTTAGTGGTGCCAGTTCCAATAACAAAATCTTGCTGCATCCAACCATTTTGATAAGTCAAATCATCATAACGTGCATTTTCATAACCGGGCCCAGGCCTGCTTGCCAACAACGAATCAAAAAGGCTATTGGTGTTTGTTCCACTATTGATGTCTGCAACATTAATTGACCAGCAATTTGATGGAAATTGTTCTCCTATACCTCCAGGAGGAACAATACCAACCGGCGGCCTTGGAGGGCCCACATGCCGTTCTTGTTCTCTATTATATGAGCTAAATATGTAATCCTCACAAGCACCGTTTTCATTCAAATGCATGGTGAATGGGAACCCAGGTACAATTGAATTCCAGAACGGGTCAATATGAAAATTTTTGGTTGGAAAAAAGTTGACCCATTCAGTCTCTGCATTGATAGGCTCTTCTATTGAGTAATCGTTGCTAATGTGTTCTTGCATAAATAAAGCCGTCACAGCAGCCAAGGGTGATACCCATCTGGTTTCTAAGAGACCCTCATTGGTTAGGATTGCTGTCATCGAATTGTTTCCTGAGGATAAATTGGGTATTAAATCGCCAGGAAAAGCGTGCATTTCATCAGTGTTAAAATTAACAATGGCGCTTGCATCATAAGACATATCAATACCCTTTTGAACGTCAATCAAACTCATCGAACCATAAAGCCCACCTGAGCCATCAGGATCGATAATATTCACAGACGAATCCACAATCCACTTACCATTGGGTGCAGTCCAATTATTTATCAGCTGCTGGCAATCTTGTGGAGTGCCCAATATATGTGTTGCAGCATCAGCATCATCACCAATAACAGTGCCCATTTCTAAAATTTCTACAGAACCTTCTGTTACTCTTGACATGTCCTGATTCAACCCATCATTAAAATCTCCTGTAAAGGCATAGGGTAGAAATTCCTGATTATTGATCACTGGCACTGTGCACGAGTTATCATTGGTCAAAATCTTGACTGTTGGCTGTCCTTCAAAACTTGGTAGTGTCGATTCACTATAGACCAAGCCCGCAGTCCACACATCGTATGCGGCCAAGTAAAGGTTAAAATCCAATACTTCTCTCGAATTTTTCCCTTCAAGAAACCTTATTTTAAGCGCCTTGACTTGATCAGTCGTATTGACAACTGTCACCAATGAATTCAAATCATTTCTCACAGAATAATAAGGATAAATAAGCACCTGCCCAACGTTATCATTAGCAACCTGCATCGCTTGTTCTGAACTCAATGGTTCCTCATCCAAGCGTTCTACAATAACCTGTTTTTTATGCTCAAAATTACCAGCATACTGAGCAAGTAAGCCAGGCTGGGCATTGCTATTGGTGTATTGCTGAGTGGCAAAACCAATCACTGGCAGGCCATTAATTCGATACAACTCATTCTCAACCCCAACAAATGAGAAATCCAGCTCAAACCAACCATTCCGGTAAGGAACAACTAAATCTTCTTGATTGCCTTGTAAATCAGCTGCCGGGAAGTTACTCCCAAAAATGCCTACAGGAGTTGTTTGATCACTTTCTTGGGTTATATGTAAATTATTTGCGGCATAACAAAAAGCAGGAATACTCTGTTCTGGCATTGGTGGCAACCCCCCTGGAGGAGGAGGCAGACTGCCAGCACCTGGAGTGTCAGATTCTCTGTTAAATAAACCAGCAACTCCATAGGATTGACAGCCCGTTTCTTCAGAACCTGTTATCATTGAAAAAGGATCAACAGGAATACTCTCTTCACTTGTGTACTGTTCATCCAGATGATAATGTTTGGTTGGTAAGGTTATAATCCAGTCTGTCTTAGCATTAACGCCCTGATCTAAAGCATATTCATTCGACAATGTTGAAGTCATTAAAACTGAAGTCACTGCTTCAAAGCCTGTTGGCCATTCCAATGTGATTGACCCACCATTCTGTTCGATATTTGATGTTGTTTTACTGTTTGCTAGTGATGGTGAATCATCACCACTATTAAAATGTAAAATGTCTTCACTGAAATCCTCCAACACTGTTGGATCTTGACTGATCGATATGCCTTCAACGACATCAACCAATATGAGATGACCTGATATGCCTCCCGATGGGGGCAACATATCGACTTGACTGTCATTAAACCAATAATTGTTCTCTGATGATTGACTCCAGGCATTCTGTAGCCTTTGGCAGTTCAATTGAGGATCGTCATGATCCATCAATGTTGAGGCCGCACTGTCTCCTGTCAAAACACCCATTTCAATGACTTCAATAAAACCTTCATGCAAACGATTTGATGCTGTACCATAGCCATCTTCAAACTCACCAAGGTAGTTATTTTGATAAAACAGGTTTGGACTTATAGCATTGTTCAGTATAGGCACAGTACAGGACTGATCTTGGCTGATCAGTTGGGTTACATTTCCCTGCTCTACATCATTCTTCACCAATCCACCAACCCAAACATCATTAGGCCCAAGATACAAATTGAATGAATAGACCTCTCTGGCATTAGCTGCCTCTCTGAATCTGACGCGCAATGCTTTGGCTTGATTGGTGGCATTGGTGAGGTTAATCAAAGTATTAAAACCACCATTAACTGTATAGTATGGAAAGATCAACACTTCACCCATGTTATTTTTACTCAGGTGCACTGCATGTGATGTCAAACTCAATAACAGCAATATGCCAAACGTTAAATGCTTTTTCATTAATCTTCTCCTTTACTATCGGTAACAATTATTGTTTTTTTGTTTTTGCTCCTATTGATCACTCCATAATTGGCCAATAAGCCGGGTTGCGCATTGCTATTGATGTATTTTTGTGCCACAAAGCCAATCACAGGCAAGCCATAAATGGTGTGCGTTTCGCCATTTGCACCCGTCCCAGTCAAATGACCAGAGTGAACAAACTCATCGGAAAAATCCATCTTCATCCAACCATTCTCATAAGTTAAATCACCGACTGGTGCATTATTGATGTCTTGTCTAAAATCAAGAATTGGTAACTGTGAATCAAATATAGTGTTGTCATTGGCCCCTTTGTTTATATCTGTCACCACTACTGCGAAACAAGTTTGAGGAAGAGTGCTAAAATTTGGAGGAGGAGGATCTAAGGGCAAACCAATTTTGCCCGGATTTATTTGTTGTTCTCTGTTATAAGACTTAAATCGATGTTCCTCACAACCTATATTGTTATCAACTGACTGTGAAAATGGTGCTGCAGGCACGGGAAATTGTGAAAATAGAGGATCTACATAATACCTTCTGGTGGGAAAATAATTGACCCACTCTGTCTCTGCATTAATGGATTCATCAATGGCATAATCATTGCTGATTTGTGCTTGCATAAATAATGCGGTTACCGCTTCAACAGGAGAGTTCCATGTGGTTCTCAATATCCCTTGACTGGTTTCAATTAAAGTTGTGGAGTTATCACCTGATGCCAGATTCGGCAAAACATCTCCTGGAAAACTATGTATCATGTCTGTCGTGAAATTTTCTATGGCTGTCGCATTGTATGACATGTCTATCCCACTGGCCACATCAATAAGGCTCATCGTTCCCATCAATCCTTCATTACCAGTGGACGGTTCAAGATTGATTTGAGGATCTAAAATCCATTGACCTGTTGGTGGTGTCCAATTAGCTATCAATTGTAAACAGTTCTGAGGAGTTCCAAACTCATGAGAAGCAGCATCTGCATCGCTGCCTGTGACAACGCCCATGTCAATAATTTCAATCGAACCTTCTCTAACTCGAGACATGTCTTGTAATAAACCATCATTAAAATCGCCTGTAAATGCATAAGGCAGAAACTCTTGTCCATGAACAAATGGTACTGTACATGAGTCATCAATGGTAAGGAGTTTAGTAGACTGTTGTCCTTCATATCCGGCCAGAGTCGATACTGTCTCCACTAACCCTGCTGTCCATACGTCATATGCATCCAGATAAATATTAAAACTCAACACTTCACGGGCATTTAAACCCTCGCGAAAAGTTGCTTTTAAAGCCCTGACTTTATCTGAAGTATTAACAACTGTTATGATTGAGTTCAGCTGGTTTCTAACAGAATAGTAAGGGTACAACAATACTTGACCACTATTATTGTTAGCAATGGACATTGATTTTTTAGTTCGATTTTGGTCATCCCCTATGATTCTTACATCCATTTGTTTATTTAATTCAAACTCTCCCATGTACTGGGCCAATAAACCTGGTTGTGCATTAGAATTTTTGTATTGTTGCACTGCAAAACCAATCACTGGAAGGCCAGTGAAAATAACATCATTATTGACAATAGGCATGCTAGTAAATTGTAGTTGTAACCAGCCATTACGATAAGTTGTATTGGCATTAACCAGAGGAAAAAAACGACTGCCCAAAACTGGAGTCTGTTCACCATTAAAGCCTTGACCTTGGGAAATATTGACCACATTTGATGAATAGCACAACTCATTAACGGGTGGTGGCGGAGGCCCAGGAGAACCAGGTGGAGGAGTGCCAATAGAGTCAATAAGCCTGTCACCGTCCCGATTAAAAAGATTATCAATGTTATATCTTACACAACTGGGCTCTAGACCTGTCATTTGGTAAAACGGTGCTATTGCAGAATCACCTTGAACATATAATGGATCTGTGTGATATTGTGATGTTGGAAAAGTCATCAACCATTCAGTTTTCGCAGAAATCCCTTCATCCAATGCATATTCACTGGTTAAATTTTTAGCCATTAATACTGAACTGACGGCTTCAAAGCTTGTTGACCACTGAGACTCAAATAATCGACCATCATGAAATACAGTGGATGAAGTCACACCATCGTTTAAATTGGGTGATACACTGTCTACATTGAAATGAATAACTCCATCGCTGAAATTATTTAAAAGCGTAGCTTTTTCACTGATTGCCAACCCCTCAATGACATTGATTAATACCACATTACCAGCAAGCCCTCCTGCTGGAGGTGACAAGTTAATGCTACTGTCATTAGCCCAATAACCATCATCCGAAGTGTTATCCCAGGCATTGATCAGGTCAATACAATTGGGGTTAGGAAAATCATCCTCGACTATTGTCGATTGCGCGCTTTCCCCTGACAAAACTCCCATCTCAATGACCTCGATAAAACCTTCATTCATTCGATTATTAGATGTACCATAAACATCTTGCATATCGCCTGAATAATTATTTTTATGGAAAACACCTCCTTCAAGTGACATGTTTGAATCATTAATTAAAGGCACTGTGCAGGAAAAATCATTTGTAATTAGTCTTGTTGATTCTTTCCCTTGCCCAATGCCTTTATCCACTGCGCCAACCCAGGCGTCATTCGGTCCCAAATAGAGGTTAAATGTCAAAACCTCACGAGCATTAGCTGCTTCCCTAAATCTAACCCTCAATGCTTTGGCTTGATCTGTTGTATTGATCAGATTGATGAGTGTATTAAAGTTGTTGTTAACGGTATAATAAGGAAAAATCAACACTTCGCCTGTATTATTGGTACTGATGCGTACAGCATCAATATTAGTGCTGATCAATATGACCAGCATGCATAAAATTACTCTTTTCATAAGTTACCCGATTAAATGATGTGACTATTATATAAATGTGCTATTCAGTCATTTTTTTGACCAAATTTTTTGATATATATTTTTACGCAAACATCTCTAAAAATAATCCAATGCAGAATGACTCAGCATGGTTCTTGCTGATTCAATCGAATAATCAAGGTGTGATTTATTTATACAGGTACAGGCATATGATGCCTTAACGACATTGTGTTGATTTTTCATGGTCTTCCCCTTTCGCCCACCGCGAAATGTTATCAAAGTAAAAACAATAGGCAGGTCTCCGGACTGATAAGACTGGCATTTGAACCTTCCCAATTGTTTCCAATCAGTGGTCTATTCCAAATGTACACTTAATGACCGTTACGGGGGTAGCTCTGGATTTTCACCAGATTCCCTTTTCATTAAAAATTAATTTAACACCTATAGCTCGTAAGCACTATTTGCCACAATGTAGCAATGCTTAATTAATAAGTGTACCAGCTGCTTTGTTAAAAAAACATTAAAAGGCAACAGAATAAATGCAGTTGGCCCTGAAAAAAACAACATTTGCTCTTTTCGTATTTAGCCCGAATATTTCATCATAGAATGGAATTAAGGGGGAAAATGGCAAAATAGATTGGGGAAATATCGCCTCAAAGCCAGTTATTCA
>CAYGTC010000010.1:0-85606 GCA_964352735.1 uncultured Alcanivoracaceae bacterium
GTATAGATTATATCGTTGGCTATCAAGAGGTTAGGAGTTTATCAGGGTCGACTAAGTATACTGTGGCTTTTGGCCTATTGTTGATTGGTAATTAGTATGCCATAATTTAATTTGACTGACTGAATTGGCTGATGACTATGAAAAAATTGACAATTGACTTTATTCTAAAAAATACCTATTTATCTCTTTCTGAAAATAGTAAATTTTATGTGTCTTTAATGGCTATAATGCTAGCTATTAATTACCTACTTGAGTATTTGATTTTATTACCTGGTTGGCTAAACCAGTTCCTTTTTCCAATGTTAATATCTTTTATTTTTATAAAAGTAGCAGTAATGGTTCATAGGTCTATTTTGAATCAGGAATTCAGTATAAAAAACCTCTTTTCTTGGTCATATATTGAATTCAAGTTTTTTCTTTTGATCATAGGCGTGTATTTTTTGTCCTATGGATTGCTAAGCATTGTTTTGGCTTTAGTGATGCCGATATTTTTAAATGCAAATAACACCCTTGGACTTTATTTACCTCTGACAATACTCTATGTTGTTGGTAGTTTGATTTTGTGTCGACTTGCATTGGTTTTTCCTGCAATAGCCACTGATAAAGACATTACACTGAAAGAATGTTGGGAATACTCAAAAGGTAATGTCAGTACATTATTTATGTTAATAATACTTATGCCTTTGTTATTCAATTTAATACTTTCATTTTCGAGATATGATAATGTATTTTATTATTTTATGATCTCTGTCATTGGATCGATACTCAGTGTTTTTGAAATTGCAGTATTAACACATTGTTATGATGAATTGTTTGTAAGACAACAAACCGAAGATGAGGAAATGATTCAGACACTTTAAATTAATTGATAAAATAGTTATACTGATGTTTTCATATTTGACGGTGAAACCATGACAAGGATTTATAAATTACTCATTATTGGCTTATTCTTTATACAACATATTGCCTGTGCAAGTGACGATATATCTTCACCTTATTTAAAAGTGTTGAATAAGGAGGCAAAGATAGATCGAATGCCTTTGCTACTGACCACTGTTGATGCACACATCAGCGGTTTGATTGTTGAGGTTAAAGTCACACAGCTTTATAAAAATAATGGTGATGTGCCTTTAGAGGCGCAATATGTGTTTCCGGGTTCAAGACAAGCAGCGGTGCATCAAGTCACCATGAAAATTGGTGATCGAACTCTCAATGCTGAAATTCAAGAAAAAAAACAAGCAAGAGAAACTTATCAACAAGCAAAGTCTGAGGGTAAAACCACGACATTGTTAGAGCAAACCGATCCTGGTTTGTTCACCATGATGGTGGCCAATATTTTGCCAGATGATGAAATTGAAGTGGAATTGATTTATACCGAGAAGTTAATTCCTGAAAATGGCAAATACACATTTACTTATCCGGCAATAGGTGTTCCATCAGTATTGAATACTCACAAAAATCATACACGAGTCCACAATGATGCCGCTATGGGTTTTGATATGGTTGTCAAGTTGGATTCGCCCATCGCTATTGATGACATACGCAGCATCAACCACAAAACAGAAGTTGAGTATATTCATGATAATCAGGCACAAATATTATTGGATTTGGACGAAACCTTAAACTTTAAGGAAGATTTTATTATTGAATACTCATTACTGGGTCAACAAATTAACAGTGGTGTATTAACTTATGATGATGTAGAGAATGACGAGGGGTATTTCTTAATGATGGTAGAACCGCTTAAAAGTGTAGATCAACATGATGTTGTGTTAAAGGAATATATTTTTGTCATGGACTCTTCAGGTTCAATGGAGGGTCAACCCTTAGAAATGGCGCAGAACATTACAAAAGTGCTGCTATCTGAACTGAGGCCTGATGATTTATTTAATGTGGTGCTATTTGCTGGTGGTTCACAATTAATGAGTGAGTATTCTATGTCACCAACGCCTGAAAATATTCGAAAAGCCATTAAAATGATTGATGTTTCTAGTGCCGGTGGCGGTACAGACTTACTCAGTGCCATTGAAAAGGTGCAAACAGTGCCCTTAACCGAAGGTTATTCACGATCTTTATTGGTGTTAACAGATGGTGTCATCACTTTTACCAATGAAACCTTTGATATCATTCAAGAAAACAACCATAAACAGAATGTTTTTGCCATTGGGGTCAGTAAATACAACAATGATCTACCAGCTGTGAATAGAATTGCACAAGCCGGTAACGGCCAAGAATTTATTGTCACAAGTGAAGAGCAGCTAGATGAGATACAGTCTGCATTTTTAGATTACATCAGGTATCCTTTGTTAACAGACATCAATGTCGATTTACTGGGTTTTGAAGCGGTTGATTTGCAACCCAGCGCATTGCCAGATTTATTTTTACAAAGACCGATATTTTTAACAGGAAAATACGATTTATCTCGCAAAGGGAGCATCGAGATAAGTGCCAAAGGCGGGCAAAAAAATTATGCTCAGGTTTTTGATTTAACCGGTGCCCAACACAATGATAAAAATAAAGCGATTAAATATTTATGGGCCAAAGAAAAGGTCATGGCACTGGGTGACGGTTATTTGTCCGATTTTAAAGAGTCTGACCAAGTCAAAGCTCAACAAATTACAGCGCTTGGTTTAAGTCATAATTTATTAACAGATTACACTTCTTTTGTGGCCGTTGATGATCAAATTGCAACCAAAAAAGTGACCACTAAAGTTGGAAATCTCATCTTTGGAAATAGTGCTGCAACAGATGTTGAAGAATATGATGCTATTACAGTAACAAGTTCGAATGTTAGAAGTTTTGGTTATGGCTATATCGATTCATTTGACAAAGAGTTCGCCCACAAAAAATTGCCTGATATGATTCAGGATCCTGTATTTATGGGTATTGATGATGGTTCAAACATGACTCATCATGTGGCATTAGATAATAGACCAAGTGTTACTTTTATATTGGGTGAGGATGAGACGGTTGATAACCAGTACTACACCAGTGCTGAACAATTCTTTAAAAACAGCCAGCAGTATAAAACCGATCAGGTGATTACGCATTTGAACAGTATTGCAGCGGTAAAAGAGTTTTTGCAAAAATCTGAGGGTTCGCCATGGGGTGTTATCAATATTGTTACCCATTCTTCTTTGTGGAGTGGTTTAACCGGTAGATTGAATAATGATGACTCGGATTTTGATGTGTTTGCTTTAAGTCAAGCCATTAATGCAGATGATTTTACACCTTTGGATGATGACGTCATAGATACCAATACTGAAATGAGGTTGTTGGGTTGTTCCTTGGGTAAACACCATCAACTATTAAAAACACTTTCGATTTATTTTGGTGGGCGAGATGTGAACAGACCCATCATTAAATCTCCACAAGATTTTGTCTATTTTGATAGTAATGAGCAAGACATTAAAACGTTCAAAAATGGTTTTGCTTTGATTAATCCAGCTCTGATCGACAATGATAAGAAAATCATAGCCATCATTAATAAAAAGAACCCTTTTTTAAGAGTTGGTTCTTTAGATGGTTGGCAACAACAACCCGTAACCATCAATACACAATTAAGCGTTTATAAAAACATGACCTTAATGAAAGCGGTGGATTTGGCAAAGCGCCAGAAAAATATCGCTGCTTATCTTAAAGAAACGGGTGCAACGTGGTCGGATTTTAAATGGAGTTTAACCCGAAATAAAAATAAGATAACCGTTACTGGCGAAACCCTATTAATGAAACAAGATGTGGGCGAAATCAATCCTGATCAGTTAACATCACTTGATTTGCATGATGTCAATACTACGACTATTATCCGTACCAAGGCGAACTGATCATCGTCATATTGTGAATGAGGCCAAAGTGACTTTCGGCCTCATTATCTAATCAGTTAAAGCTGAAGGTTTAAAAAAAGCCTGATCTCACTTCTCGGATTTGACCTGGCGTGCAGTAATAAAAATTTCTGTTGTTTGTGCGACATTCTTGAATAATGACGAGCTCACCATTTGCAGCAAAATAAGAGCCAACACGTACCCAATCACTGCCAGCAGTGGCTGGTTGGGCTAAAATAAGTATGGATAATGCCATTAAGCTTGAATACATTATTTTTTTCATTTTCAATCTCCTGTGTATTTTTAGTTGAGGTATTTATTGTTTTACTAAGTATAAAGTACGAAACAATGAATATATTATAACCTGGTAGACAGTAAAATTACGTTAAATGTGATGAAGTCAATGAATGGTTATTTAAAATACATGATTGGTGAGATTAAACTAGATTAAGTCATAGAAAAAATGATGAGTTGACTCTCAATAAGAGCATTATGAAGCTTATAAAACTAACAGGTCCCCAAGTATTAAATATACATTAATAGAAGTCGGAACATTGTTATCAAGTGCTTTTTTGTCAACTTTGAAATAGAAGCTACGCAAGTAGTTTAAGTAGACTGTTGAAATGGTAATACATGAAGTTTAATATTCAACGATAAAACTATGGCAAGAATACATAAGATAGTTATCAATACAGTGGTTTTTTCCTTTGAAAGTGCATCTTTTATTTAATGGTTCTGAACAGTGATTCAAGATAATAGCAATATTCAAACCTATAGATTGACAAATTTTGTCAAATATAAAAGAACAGGTACGAAACTAAGTTTAATTTGTATGTTATCCAAATAAAAACAAAAAATGATAATAGATTTCACTAACCAATGCTGTTATTTTGGTATTTCGTATGTAGTATTTAAGACACTTAAAAAATCAATAAACCACTATGAACAATGTGAAATTTTCTTATCATTTCGACAAATTTTTCCTAATTTCTATTTGCATATTCTTTTCAAACATGGCAGCATCTGAGGATTCATACAATATTCACACAGTAGAAAATAGTTTGACTGAACAATCGCTTAACAGTGATCATTCCAGAAGGCTTCAATCACTAGAGTCAATGATGAGGTCTATGCAAGCAACCATCAATCAACAAAGCACAACCATTGCTATGCTAAACAGAGAATTATCAATTGTCAGAAGTAACTCTGTGCTGGAATTAGATGGTTTGCTCAAATTTTCCAAAATCAATGGTTATCCAACGGCTGAATTCACTACCGTGAATGTGCAAATCAACGACGGTTCAGGTGACACGGCTGGAGAAGTCAATGGACTCGGAAATTTAACCGTTGGGTACAACGAAATTGCAGAGTCCAATCAAAGCTTTTGTTCTGATCCAGAATTCACAAATAAAGTCAAATGTGAAAACAATGCCAAGTTATGGGCAAACAATGTGCGCAGAGGATCACATAACCTGATTATTGGATTGGAGAACTCTTACGATGATTATGCTTCAATTGTTGCAGGACATAAGAATACCGTTAACGCCCCTTTTGCTACCATTACGGGAGGTTCATTCAACTTCGCTATCGGTGAATACTCTTCCATCAGTGGTGGCTTTGCTAACTCTGCCCGTGGACCAGCTGCCAGTGTCAGTGGTGGAGGAGGAAACTCTGCGGATGCTTTAGCTTCACATATCAGTGGTGGTCATGATAATCATGTTGTTGGTCAATACTCTAGTGTCAATGCTGGAAGTCTCAACACTGTCATAGGCTTTTATGCAGGTATCAATGGTGGTAGAGGCAATGTCGCATTCGGTGATTATTCGAGCATTAATGGAGGTTATTATAATGAGGTGGAGATGGATTTCAGTAGTATTGGGGGTGGCCAATTAAATCGAGCCTTAGGTCGATACTCATACGTTTGTGGAGGTTTTGGCAATACGGCAACAGGCGATAAGTCAACCGTTTGTGGGGGGAGCGGTAACACCGCCAATGGTCATGCATCGAGCGTTAGTGGCGGCTTTGAAAGAGAGGCCAATGAGGCTCACTCTTGGGCAGCAGGATCTTTGTTGGAAGACCAATAAATTAAATAGCGGCTAATGCCTTATTAATGGAGTGACTGTATTACGAATTTTATATCAACTCAAATGTGTTCTTAGGCATTCACCCACACTTTTTTCATAAGGTCAAAAATGGACTTTTGACCTATTTAATTTAGTGATTTGTCATGAGATAATAATAGGCATGACTATTGACATTAACACTGTAAAAGAATCATGCACTCGTTTGTATAATGATATGATATCATATGGTTGTGATCAAGGTTGTGAATTCAATGTGATAATATCACTATGAAATGTCCTAAAGATAGCACACAATTAATGATTGACCATAAACAGGGTGTGGTAGGTTATTGTTGTGATCATTGCCATTGTGTCTTGCTAACAGAAAAAGGCACCTTGGCATTTAAGGCGAATTATGAAACGACTATAATTGAAAATATATTTGATGAACAGAATAGGTCAGTTTCGGAACTGTTTTGTTCGTGCTGTAATGAGCACATGTTTATAACTTATGTTGATGACATTGAACTGGAAATTTGTCAAAAATGTAAGAGCGTATGGTTTGATGAGGGTGAAGCACAATACATTGTAGATAGGTATGGACCACAGTCTCAACAAGAATCTTATTTTATTGAGTTTATTGAATATTTTATTTGGGTTCCGATCTTGATTGGAATGATCACTGGGGTCATCAACTTTTTATTCCATTAATTTGAATTAATCCAACATCGCTTTCAAAGCGGCCAAGTGATCCATTTTCTTTTGTTTTTTATCATCTGCGGATTCTTGAGTCACTTTGCCATAACCTTGAATGTATTTGCTTGGTAATTCATCAAGAAAACGGCTGGGGCCAGTGTTGACATCGCCATCTTCGGCAAAACGGTTTTTGCGTTTTTTGACGTAACTGATGGTGAGATTGCGCATGGCGCGTGTCATGCCGACATACATGAGGCGTCGCTCTTCTTCTACTGTGTCTTCTTCAATGGAGTTTTTGTGTGGCAATATGCCTTCTTCGACACCAATCATGAAAACATTGGTGAATTCGAGCCCTTTGGCTGCATGTAAGGTCATCATATGAACAGCATCATCATTGTTGCCATCTTCTTTGTTGGTTTGTAAGGTGATTTGTGCAGCCACATCAACCAGGTTCATGTCAGAATTTTGATTAAAGGCACGGATCCATTTTTGAAAATCAAGCACCAGTTTGGTGCGATTATTTTTGCTGGTTTTGTCTTTACTGGTTTGCTCAATCCATGATACATAATCGATTTCCAAAAGCAGTTCATCAATGATGATATCGGCGTTAACATCGGCATGAACTTTTTGTTGTAATTGTAAAATCAATCGATGGAATTCTTTGAGTTTTTGCGCGGCTCTGGTCGGCAGCGTTTTTAAAATGTCATCATCTGCAGCAGCCTTAAAATAGTTAAGTCGTTTCTGCTCAGCCTGTTGAGCAAGTTTGGCCAGCGTTGATGAACCTATGCCACGCCTTGGAACGTTGACAATTCGTAAGAATGCTGAATTGTCCTGCGGGTTACATAAAATTCTGATGTAGGCCATTAAATCTTTAATTTCAACATAGTCAAAAAATGAACGACCACCACTCATAATATAAGGCGTGTCTTTACTTCGGAAGACTTGTTCGATTAGCTTGGCTTGTCTGTTTGAACGGTATAAAACAGCGTAATCTGAAAATTGATTTTTTTTCAGTAATTTATGATAATCCAGCTCTGCGCTGAGTTGTCTGGCTTCATCTTCAGGCGTATTATGTTGAGTGATTTTGATTAACTCTCCCGAACCCAAATCACTCCACAGTTTTTTTTCAAACTCATGTGGATTATTTTTGATGACGTCATAAGCGGCACCTAAAATGATCTGCGTTGAACGGTAGTTTTGTTCCAGCTTAATCACTTTTAGTTCGGGGAAGTCATGTTTTAATATACTCAGATTTTCTGCCTGTGCACCACGCCAACCATAAATAGATTGATCATCATCACCCACACAAATGATGTTTCGGTATTTACTGACCAATAATTTGAGTAAGCGGTATTGGCTGCCATTGGTATCTTGGTACTCATCCACCAAAACGTATTGCATTTTTTCTTGCCAGCGATTCAATACCTCGTTATTTGTTTCTAATAATGACAATGTTTGTAAAATGAGGTCATCAAAATCCAGAGCATTAAAATCAACCAAACGTTGCTCATACTCTTTGTATACTTCTTGAGCAAGTATGAACTGGGTATCTAGGTTTTTGGCGGTAAAACCTTCGTTCTTCCATGTGGAAATTTGCCATTGAACGGTGTTGATTTGTTCGCGATTACTGCCTTTGGGCAATAAATCTTTGATGATATTGTGCGTTTCAGAACTGTCAAATATGCTAAAACCAAACCGATAGGGCGTGTGTTTGATTTCCTCGCGGATGATGCGCATACCCAAAGAGTGAAAGGTTGAAATGTTCAAGCTTTCACCATCATGCAGCTGGATCATTTTTCTGGCACGTGCTGCCATTTCTTTGGCAGCTTTATTGGTAAAAGTAATGGCAAATATATTGTGGTGTTTGACATTTTTATTGCCAATCAAGTGGGCGATTTTCTCAGTGATGACTTTAGTTTTACCACATCCTGCACCTGCTAATACCAGTAAGGGGCCTTCGCAGTAATTGACCGCAGATCGTTGTTGAGGGTTTAACACTTTTTTGCCTGTTTGAAATAAAGTTGCAAATTATAGCAGGATTGAGGGTTTAAAACTGATAAGCCAACAATTTTGAAGGCTCATCAGTTTAAAAAATAAAAGAGTCTTTAGTCTGATTCTGGTAAAACCCAATCAGGACGAGCAAAATGGCAGGTATAGCCATTGGGTATGCGTTCTAAATAATCTTGGTGCTCTGGCTCTGCTTCCCAAAAAGCTTGTGCAGCACTGACTTTAGTGACCGCTGGTGCAGGCCATAAACCGGAAGCATTAACATCAGCAATGGTTTTAATGGCCATGGTTTTTTGTTCATCAGTGGTATAAAAAATCTCAGAGCGATACGAGTCACCCATATCATTGCCTTGTCTATCAAGCGTTGTTGGATCATGAATCTGAAAAAAGAAGGATAGAATTTGACGATAACTGATAACTTCATTGTCAAACTCAATTTCTATGGCTTCAGCATGGCCTGCATGGTTTCTGTAAGTGGCATTCTCAACATCACCGCCTGTATAACCCACACGGGTCGATAACACACCGTCCATTTTTCGGATCAAATCTTGCATTCCCCAAAAACAGCCGCCTGCTAGTATTGCGTGTTCTCTTGACATTATTTACTCTCTTGTATTTGTTTAATGTAATCAGCGTATCCCTCAGCCTCCATATTATCTCGATGGATAAATCGCAATGAAGCAGAGTTGATACAATAGCGTAAGCCACCCATGTCTTGTGGACCATCAGTAAAAACATGGCCTAAATGGCTGTCACCGTGAGTAGACCTGACTTCCGTACGAATCATTGCATGAGAAGTATCACGAACTTCATTGATGTGAGTGGGCTCTATGGGTTTGCTAAAACTCGGCCAGCCACAACCGGAATCAAATTTATCTGATGAAACAAATAAGGGCTCTCCCGAAACGATGTCTACATATATACCTGGTTCATTGGTGTTGAGGTGTTCACCGGTACCGGGCATTTCAGTACCATTATTTTGTGTGACTCTGTATTGTTCATCATTTAATGCATCAATCTTTTGTTGGTTTTTTTCATATTTATTCATAGTCTTTACTTTATGTGTTCGAAAGGAGGATTATTCAAGAAGATTCTCACAATATTTTGTTTTTTATTTTGAGACATCAAAATAATAGTCCTTAAAAATTATAGACCAATGATCACCGAATGTTCTCTTAAAATAATGGAATTTGTATTAATTGGTTATTCAAAAGCGATTTGCATAATGGCGTCGCCTCGATTGACCATTGGATTGTTGTTTAAAGTCACAATATGGCCAGTTTTTGGTGCAATACATTCGTTTTTATAATCAGCAAATGCCCCACATATGTGCCCAACAGTTTGACCTTCTTTAACATTTTGACCCACTGTAATGGTTGGGTGAAAGAAACCAGAACTGGGGGCCCTTAACCATTTACGACTGTGCCTGATTATGGTTTGTATAGGAGAATGGTGATAATTTTTCATGCCAAGGTAATGGAGTACTTTTTTGATACCCTCTATGGCCACATGTTTGGCACCAGCATCAAATCGCAACGCTTCACCGCCTTCATAAACAATGATGACTTTGTCTTTTTTTAGTGCTGTTTGACGCAATGACTTTGGGATCACATTTGAATGTAATGTGAAAGGGGCATTAAATGCCAGTGCCAGTTCTTTGCAAGCTTCATTGGTTAATACAGCACGGGTTTGGGGAATGTTGAAGCGGCTTTTGCCACCGGTGTGTAAATCAATGATGTAATCACAATGTGGCAATATTTTTTTAGTCAACTGATAGGCAATTTGACTGGCCAGAGAACCTTTTGAATGGCCGGGAAAACTGCGGTTCACATCTTTGCCATCTGGGACTTCACGAGAAAAGTTGATGAAACCAAAAATATTCAATATGGGCACACAGATTACTGTGCCACGGTCCACTTGATTGATGTTGTCATCAATGGCACTGCGAATCACATCAATGGCATTGATTTCATCGCCATGCAAGCCTGCCATCAATAACAATACTGGTCCATCCTTAATGCCTCTGTTGATAAAAACCGGGACTTCAATGGGAGTGCCGGAGGTTAATTTGGCAATGTTGAGGGTGATTTTTGTGCTTTCGCCTTTTTTGATGTCAATGCCTGCTATTCTCATGAGTCTATTCATGCCTTTGGGTGATGGTTTGTAATTGAACAATGATTTTTTCAGCAATGTTGGTTTTTGTGGTTTTTTCTATGCCTTCTAACCCCGGAGAAGCATTGACTTCCAGTACCAGAGGGCCACGTTTGGATTGTATCATATCAACACCAGCAACAGACAATCCCATGGTTTTTGTTGCGGTCAATGCCGTTTGTTGTTGCTCGGCAGTCAACTCAATAGGTTCAGCCTTACCTCCTTGATGAAGGTTTGATCTGAAATCGCCATTTTGAGCTTGTCTTTTCATGGCTGCAACCACTTGGTTGCCCACAATAAAAGCTCGTATATCAGCACCATTAGATTCTGCAATATACTCTTGTATGAGGAATTTTTTATTGGCTTTTTGATGCAGTGTGATGATTTCTTGAGCGTGTTTACGGTCTTTGATTAAAAACACACCATTACCTTGAGCACTTTCAAGTTGTTTCATCACAAAAGGGAAGCCTCCGATGGCGATAATCATTTCTTCAATGTTATAAAAATAATGCATGAAAAAAGTTTTTGGCATGCCTATGTTTTTATTGGTCAAAGACTGTAAACAATGCAGTTTGTCTCTGGCTTTTAATAAGGCATCAGCGGTCACTAAAGTAGGAATGTTTTGCATTTCAAACTGTCTGATTACTGTAGAGCCATAATAAGTAAACGTTGAACCTACTCGTGGAATAATGGCATTGATGTATCTGAGTGATTGACCATTATAATAAATGACTGGATTGTTTTGCTCATTGATAATGCTACAGTGCATGTAGTCAATGATGGCTGTATTATGCCCGGCGCGATTGGCTTCTTCTAATAATCTTCTGGTTGAATAGAGTTCTTTGTTGCGAGATAAGATCAGTACATTCACAATTCGTTTGCCATAAATACTTCTGTTAATTTCTGAATTTCATCCAAATAGTTTTGATCCGTAGGATCTAACCAAATGGCATCCTGTTCTTTTCGCAGCCAGGTCCATTGCCTTTTGGCCAACTGTCTGGTTGCTACAATGCCTTTAAATATCATTTCATCATAGTTGAGTTGCCCATCAAGGTATTGCCATACTTGTCGATAGCCAACACAGCGCATGGATGGCATGTCAATATTGATTCTTGGGTCACTTTTGAGTTGTTCTACTTCTTCAATAAAGCCTTCTTTGAGCATTAAATGAAAACGTTGTTCGATGCGCTCATGTAATAAAGCTCTGTCAGGAGCAATGATGATTTTCAACTGTTGGTAATCAAGTTGATTGCCTTGATCTTGTTGATGTAACTCGCTCATGGTTTTGCCACTGATTTCATAGACTTCCAGAGCGCGTTGAATGCGTTGTGGATCATTGGCATTGATTCTCTGTGCGGATTCAGGATCTATGACTTTCAATTGATCATGCATGTGAGCCCAACCTTTATTCGTGGCTTGTTCTGTCAGGGCCTGCCTGATTGATTGATCGGCATCGGGTAATGCTGACAGGCCGTTTTGTAATCGATGGTAATACATCATGGTCCCGCCTGCCAATAATGGCATTTGTTGATTCTGATGAAAATTTTCCATCAATTGATAAGCATCATTACAGAAATTAGCTGCAGAATAAGATTGCCACGGTTCTATGATATCTACCAATTCATGTGGGGCTTTTTTTAAGGTGGCAAGGTCAGGTTTAGCAGTGCCAATATTCATCTTTTTATAAACCAATGCAGAATCAACTGAGATGATCTCACAGCCATATTTTTCATGCAACAATATGGCAGCATCGGTTTTGCCCGCTGCTGTTGGTCCCATGAGGAAAATGGCTTTTTTAGTCAATGAATTATCCAGGTTAAAAAATATCATTATACCTGAATGGTATAAATTGAAAATAATTTTTTTAATGGCACCAGACAAGCGGAATAAATAAAGAAGTCGTTTAGTAAGAATAAAGTAAGAAAAAACAAGTTTAAAGTAAGGGATTGTTTGCAGTGAATAAACATAATGGACAGCGAATTTAGATTGGATGGGAAATTTAAATTTATGGCGATGGCATTATCCATCATCAGTTTTTTTCAAAAATCAGATTGTTGAGAATCATACATAAAATTTAATAAAATAATAAAGGTAAAATATCATGAGTATTAAAAATTCTATTGAAGCAAAAGTTGGCCCAGAAGGTTGGGAAAGAATGGCAAAAACAGCTGGAGTTAGCGTTGATGAATTAAAGGAGCGCGTCATCGGAGCTATTGAAAACTTGGGTCAAGATGCAAGATCTGCTGCATTAGAACCTCACCCCGAAGTGGGCGCTTTAACCAAAACCAGTAATGATTGCGATTCGCAAAAGTTTTCAATTTCACTTTTTAAGGTCATCGGATTGAGTGGTGAGTTGACATTATGTGGAACTTCATCCAGTAATTGGACAGCTTCTTTAAAGGTCTGTTTAATTGTTGCGGGTGCCGAATTGTGGTGTACAACTTATAAATTTGACCCACATAATTTGGGTGTGTGCTTTTCACCAAATGTGGGTGTGGCCAAAGCCGATATCTGTTTTAATTTGAAGATCAGCGGTGGTAAAGCCTGTTTGAATATTTCAGGTAAGGCTTGTTATTGGGTATTTGGCTGGTCATGTGGCAAGTTTGATACTACTGTATTTTGTATCCCGTTGCCATAATTTAGGTATGTGACAGCTGTTATCTAGCAGAGTAAATATAAAAAAGCCCAAACAATTGGTTTGGGCTTTTTTACCGGTACAATCAGCATAAAATGCTGGTACACGTGGGGAGTTCTTATTGAAAATCAATGCTCCAAGAGTCGATGAAACCAACATCTGCGCCAGCAGAATCGGTCACTTTTAATCTCCAGTTACCCGATGATTCAATGGTTCCAGCATTGAGTGTTGTGGACTCATTGATGTTATTGGCGCTGCCACCAGTTCCATCTCTTAGTACTGCTGTTTCACCAGTTGGGGTGAATATTTCAACCTTTAAATCACCAATGTATGTGTGAACAATAGCATAGCTGACTTCGATGGTTCCTGATGCACCAGTTCTGGTCACATTCAGGCTACTTGTTGCGCCTGCTGGATTGTTGTCAGGAATGTTGATATTTGCTGTGTTCTCAAAGAAGTTTCCTGCTGGTGGCGGTGGATTGTTACTACCGCTGATGTCTTGTACAGCAGCATTTGCATCAACAATACCGGCTCCACAATCTTTACTTCCTGATGTTGAACACTGATGAGAGCTGACATTAGGGAATGCTCTGGCCGTTGACTCTAGTGTTGTTTCAATCTCGGCTGGCGTTGCATCTGGCTTAACAGAATACAATAAAGCTGCAAGACCTGCTACATGAGGTGAAGCCATAGAGGTCCCTTGGAGACCTGCAATGATGTCATTACCTGGTGTGGCGGTGCCACTGTTATGCGTAGATTGTACCATATTAGCTGGTGTCCATACGCCACCCCTACAATCTGCTAAAGATGTGGGTGCATTTTCTCCAGGAGGCATACATGCATCACCACCGGGTGCTGCTACATCAATAGTTGTACCGTAGTTCGAATAGTAGGCACGACCACCGTCTCTGTTGGTGGCAGCCACTGAAATAACGTTGTTACAGTTAGCAGGTGGGAAACCTGATGAACTGTTTGAGTTACCGGCTGCAGCTACTACAGTAGTACCGGCATTAACGGCTGCATTGATGGCACTTTGATAGGTATTTGAACAGGCACTGGGCTGTGTAGAACCTAAAGACATGTTGATGACTTCTGCTGGATTGGGGTTATTGGGAACGCCAGCAACAGTCAATCCCGCTGCCCAACGAATACCATCGGCAATGTCAGAAAGTGAACCACCACATTTACCAAGTACGCGGACAGGCACTAAATTAACACCCCAGGCCACACCGGCAACATCTCTGTTATTGTTAGAAACAGCAGCAACTGTGCCTGCAACATGAGTACCGTGCCATGAGCTGTCTCTGGCTGGTGTGTTTGGCCTACATTCATTGGCAGCAGAAAAATCACCGGGATCTTGTGCATTGCTATCTCTGCCATTGCCATCAACACCAACAGCCGCAGAACTGATCATGTCATATTCCCCAACCACATTGCCAACTAGGTCAGCATGAGGGCGATATCCTGTATCTAATACAGCCACTGTCACAGCTGATGAACCGGTAGTTGTATCCCATGCAGCAGGTAAACGCATACCACCAGCATTTTCAAAATAATGCCACTGAGTGTTATAAGATGTATCATTTGGTGTGGCAAAAGGAACCATCCATGCATCAATTTCAGCGTATTCTACATCTGCTCTTTTATTCAACTCATTCAGCATGTCTTGAACTTCGAATTTAGACATCTGTTTGGATTGGGTCATATCAAGGCTTAAGACCTCAGCTCCTCCTGACATGGTTCTTTTATAAGCTAAATCAACACCAAATGATTTGCCCATTTCAATGGCTCTATCTTTCGAATGGTTCAATGATTTTGATCTATTGGTGTCTTTATATTTAATGATGATGCCCGGGGCCATGGGATTCATTTGGACTTCTTGCTTAGTAAAACCTTGTTGTGCTTGGGCATTTATTGACATGCCAGAAAACAAAACTGTTGCTACAGATAGTGTTAGTTTATTTACTTTAAACATGAGTAAATTCTCCTCTATATATTGTTTATTTTATTATTATTTTCAGGTTCATTCTAAGGAACCTGCTTGTTAAGTTAGCACAATTAAAAATAAAAACAGTTACTGTTTGCAGGTTGTTTGTTGAAATTGTGAATTAGGTCTAGTTAGTATAAAATTTTTTTCATATGATTGAAAAAAAAATATTTTTTCAAAATGTATGAGCTATCTTATTGATCTTCATGAATATTGTTGTTTTTTATTTGTTAATTAAATATAAAATGTTATTTTTTATTTGTTAATTATTTTTCATATCACTTTATAGAAAAAACAGATTTTTTTGGTAAATCAGAGGCTACTTGGTCGATTCTGTTGGCCAAAATTGCTAAGTGGCAGGTTGGTACCGCAGGAAATAAATGGTGTTCCATATGGTAAAACATATTAAATGTCAGTTTTGCTAACCATTTATTTCTGATGGTTCTTCCGACATGAATGTCGGGGTCACAATCATGATGAACAGTCCAAACAGCAAAAAAGGCAGTCATACATTGGCCTAAAGTCATGGCCACAATGTGGTATTTTAAAAAATCATAATCCAGAACCGCAAATATCAAAGAAATGAATAGAGTATTGGCTAACAATTCTGCACAAATCCATTTCAACTGCCTTTTGTTCGCTACTTGAAATGCTTTGATGATGAGTAGGATTGGAAATAACGGGCCAATCAACAGGGCGAATAATGCTGACCGATGAGCACTGATGGCTTCTATGTCTTGTTCGTCAGGATAAAATTTATGATGACGAAGGTGATTGATTTGAACAACATGCATAGAACCCAACATCAAAACGCTTAATATGAACATCAACCATTCGTGTTGAGGTTTGCTTATACCAATGGCATAGTGATTGGCATTGTGATTTTGTCGTAAACCTGTGAGAAAAAAAACAAAAGAGCAGAATAAGGCCATAAAATACCATTGGTAAGCAGCAGCGACAAGAGAACTGATGAGCCATGGTAAAGAAATGAGAAGCTCAGTGATTATCTCAATTGGTTTGAGTTTCAATAGATCTTGCCACTGTACTGAGGCCATTGCTTGTTGATGTGTATTGTTTTTTTTCATTATTTTTTCTACTGTATTACCAATGTCTTTATTACATCATTGTCAGTAAATATGGACTTCCAGAATGATCAATATTGTTATGTTTTGTATTCCAGAATGAGCAATCAGGAAAATAAAACAACAATTTTACCTTTAAATTGACTTGAGTCATGAATTGCGTACACTGAATTTTTGTAACTAAGCCAGTGACTCTATGAAAAAGCTCATCTTTATCAGCTGCATGCTTCTATTAAGTGCTTGTCAGCATATCAATTACAATCAACACCACAAGGTCAATGATATAGATTCTCAGAGTACAGATGGATTAAATATTCCATATGAACAAATGACCCTCAATAATGGTTTGAGTGTGATTTTTCACATTGATCGTTCTGACCCCGTTGTAGCCGTGGCACTGACCGCTCATGTTGGCTCTGCAAGAGAAGAGGCCGGCCTTACGGGTTTTGCTCATTTATTTGAACATTTATTGTTTTTAGAGTCAGAAAACTTGGGCAAAGGGGGCTTGGATCAAATGAGTGCCAGGATCGGAGGTTCTGGAGCCAACGGATCAACCAGTCGTGATGCCACTAATTATTTCCAGACTGTTCCAAATGATGCTTTAGAAAAAATGATATGGGCTGAAGCAGATAAGCTTGGTTATTTTATTAATACAGTCACAGAACCCGTATTGGCCAAAGAAAAAGAAGTGGTTAAGAATGAAAAGCGCCAAAGCATAGACAATCGACCTTATGGTCATACCCAATATGTGATTGGTAAAAATTTATACCCTGAAAGTCACCCATATAATTGGCAAGTCATTGGCTCTTTGCAGGATTTACAAAACGCCACATTGGCTGATGTCAAAGCGTTTTTTAGGAAATGGTATACACCGAATAATGTCACGTTGGTGATTGCTGGGGATTTTGACATCGCAGAGGCTAAAAGGTGGGTGCATAAATACTTTGATGAGATAGAAAGAGGGCAAGAAGTTTCGAGACAAGCTAAGCAACCCGTTACATTACAAGCCACTAAAAATTTATATTATGAAGATAATTTTGCTCAAGTTCCTGAGTTAACGTATGTGTGGCCGACGGTGCCGAAATATCATCCTGATAGTTATGCGCTAAGTGTGTTGGGTCAATACCTTTCGGTAGGTAAGTTGGCACCCTTGAATCGTATTTTAATTGATGATAAAAAACTCACATCGGATGTGCAAATGTACCAATACCACTCTGAATTATCTGGTGAAACTGGACTGGTGGTTAGAGCCTATGATCAAGTAAAGTTAGAAGACGTGGCAGATGCCATTGATCTGGCATTCGGTAAATTTGAGCAAAAGGGCATTCCTTTGAGTGATCTCAATCGAATCAAAGCCAGTCAAGAAACCAATTTTTACAACAGTATTGGCAGTGTACTCGGCAAAGCTTTTCAGTTGGCAGAATATGAAATATTTGTTGATGACCCTGGTTTTGTCAATCAGGACATTCAGCGTATATTGAATGTAAGCCCCGAACAGGTCATGCAGGTTTATCATAAATACATCAAAGACAAGCGATTGATCAAAACCAGTTTTGTGCCCAAAGGCCAAAAACACTTGGCATTGACAGGTTCAAAACTGGCCACTGTGCAAGAAGAACAAATTGTCAGTAACAAAGAAGACACTTTTGATCCTTCCATCACTGCCACATATGAACGAACGCCTTCATCTTTTGATCGTTCAGTTGAACCCGAATATGGTCCGAGTCCTCAATTAAAAATTCCACAAATATGGAACAATGAACTATCATCAGGTATCAAGCTTATTGGTATTGAAAATGATGAGGTGCCCTTGGTCAGAGCCAGGCTGCGTATTAAAGGAGGCTTGTTAAACGAGACAAAAGATAAGATTGGAGTGTCACATTTACTCGCACAATTGATGACCAAAGGTACAAAAAATAAAACGCCAGCTGAATTTGAGTATGCGATTGATAATTTGGGTGCCAGTTTGAGTGTTAATGCTGCTGAAGATGGGGTTTATATAAGCGTTAATACTTTATCAAAAAATTACCCTCAAGTGATGGCATTGGTCAGCGAAATGCTGCTTGAGCCTCGCTGGGATCAAACCGAGTTGGATTTATTGAAACAGCAAACATTGACCCAAATTCAACAGCAGTTGGCCAACCCCTCCAGTATTGCTAATTTGCAATTTGATCGATTGGTTTATGGCGAAGAGCACATTTATGCTTACAATCAATTGGGCACTGAACAAACGGTCCAAGCCATCGGCATGACTGACCTAAAAAACTATTATGACCAATTTATTGCACCAAATGTCAGCAGTTTTAGTGTGGTTGGAGCGATCAGTCAACAACAGGTGGTCGATTCATTGCATGTGCTTAATCAGCAATGGGCTAAACGAGCTATTGTTTTTAAAACCATGCCTGAAATGAAACCATTGGATAAACCACAGGTTTATTTTTATGATTTTCCTGATGCAAAACAATCACAATTGCGTTTTGGTTACCAGGCCATGAAGTTTACTGATCAAGATTTTTACCCCGCAAATGTTATGAATTATCGTCTCGGTGGCGGAGGTTTTGCCTCACAATTGACACAACAGTTGCGTGAAACCAAAGGTTATACTTATGGCATAGGGTCAAGTTTTTCTGGTTCAGATATTGCTGGGCCATTTACCATAGCATCAGGTGTGCGCAGTAATGTCACCTATGAATCCGTGGCTTTGATTATTGATATTCTGAAAAACTATGGCAAAAATTTCAATGCCGATGATTTGTCAGTCAGCCAAGGCTATTTGATTAAAAGTAATGCCAGAAGGTTTGAGACTTTGGGCGCAAAGTTGGCCATGATCAATAACATAGACCAGTTTGATTTACCTGATGACTATATGTCAATGAGAGAACAAATCGTCCGTTCTATGACTGTTAATGACATCAAAAAACTTGCAGATAAATATGTCAATCCGCAACGTATGAATTACCTGATTGTTGGAGACGCTAAAACTCAACTAAAACGGCTTGAGCAATTGGGTCTGGGCCCCGTCATTCTGCTAAATAATCAACAATAGAATTGGGTATAAAAAGGGCAAGGTATGTATTGAATCAACAATGCTTTGCCCTTTTTAGATGACAACTCCTTTAGTTTCAAAAGGCCATATTCCATCGCATGAACCACGTGCGTCCAAACACGCGATATGTAGAGGCCTGTGTATGATTCAGGTTACTTGCCGCATCAATAAAAACCGGGTCTTTATCTAAAAAGTTATTGATGCCAAAAGTGATTGTTGCGTCATTAATTGGTGTTTGATAGGCTACACTGATGTCATTATAAACTTGAGAACCAATTTTTTGATTTCCTGGTGTAGAAGAAAATTGTATTGGCGCCTCAATGCCACTGAGGTACTGTAATTGGTAATTGATTTGCCAATCACCTCGATGCCATTGTGCTATGATTTGGACTTTGTCTTCGATATAAACCTGTTCATTGCTAAACTGACCTGTCAACTCATTGGTTTCAGTGATTGAATTTTGTTGGGATTCATACTCCAGTATTGTGCTGTAATGCACACCCAGATCAAATTCGCCCCATTCGTTTTGGAAAGTATAGTTGAGATTGACATCAATGCCTGATATTTTTTGTTGGACCGTGTTATCGAAGGTGCCATCAATAAAACTGATGAGACCATTGGTGTTTCTCACGACTCTACTGCATTGATGCGAATTGGCATCTCCACTGTTTAAACAGTTAAAGATGATGTCATTGGCTGTATTTTCTGTGATGCCATCATCAATGTCAAATTGCCACCAATTAAGCCCAAGATTGAATCCCGGTAAAAATTCAGGTCGCCAATCAGCGCCAAGAAATGTGTTTTTGGCAGTGGTATGATTGAGATCTTGGTTACCACCACGGGTCAATGGAAATATTGGGTCAATGATAACGCCTGGGTCATTGGGAACACCTTGAGCCAAACATACGGCTTGTTGTTCTGGTGTTAAACTGTTAAACCCTGAACCAATGAGACAGGGGTCGAAGTCTAGTAGAAAGGTTGAATATCTTTGCGTGTAGAGTTGAACAGTGGTTGGTTCTTGGAAGGCTTCACTGTAACCTGCATTGATTAAAAATGAGGTGGTTGGTTGATAGGTTAGGGAGGCTTGTAGACTGTTTGGGCTTCCTACAATCGAATGCTTATCATGCCTGCCATTCACATCAAAAAACAATTGCCCCATTGTCTCGTGATTGATCAATGGCACATGTATTCCACTGTAAAAACTGCTGACTTCATAATCTCCGGATGGTACTTGAAAATCATTAAAAAGGATTAATGAATTGCGCCTAAATTCATTGGCTAAAAAATCAGTTTCTTGTTTTCGATATTCAAGGCCAAAGTGGGCATCAACAGAACCTGCTTGTGATTCCAATAAAGATCCAGAAATATGGGCATTAAAAACATTGAGCTTATCGGTGGTGGTATCCGTCAAGTCCGCACTGATATAATTGATCATATCTGTAGTAATGGTTCCGGGTCCGCCAAATAGATTCAAAGGCACACATCCAGCAATGGTCAGCTCTGGCGTGCCGCAAACGGCTACGCCATTTTCATCAAAATAAGAAGGCCCTAATGCATTAAGGAGCCTCGGGCCAAGCAATCGATCAATGGTTGTGTCTTTGATTGTACGCATACCGTAATTATAGCTGGCTTGCCACTGCCAAGTATTGTTTGCAAAATCGCCATTGATGCCAATGACAGCCTGATATTGTTGCACATCTTGATTGTTTCGGCGTTCTAATTCAGTCATCCTGCGCCGAACTCGAACAATCTCTTCAGCAAAGGGATTATAGACATTCTCTGCTGAAATGCCGTTGCCGCCAAACATCAAGGGTGCTGCAGGGTTATTGATGCTGTCAAAGGGTAAGGGCGCCTGTTTTTGACTCGAAGTTCTGTCGTTGTATCTGATATTGGCAAATAAACGTACGTGATTAAATTCGTGATTGGCATTAACAAAAATATTTGTTTTTTCATAGGGTGTTTGTATGAGACTGAATGGCGCATAGTTATAAGAGTCGTTATCAGGATCAGAAAAACTGCCAATATACGGTCTAAAATTATCTGGTGTTAAAAGTGCACCTGGCGTTCCACAATCTCCTGTTGCTGGACTATTTCCGTTAATTGTCAGTGCTGGTCCGCCGCTTGCCAGATTGAATACCCCACATGGGATACGAGAACTGCCAATGGCCAATAAGTAATCCGCATTGACATTGAAACCACCATTCTGATAGGCTTGTGCATCAGAAATAAAATAACTGTTTTGTAAAAAGGCATATGGCGTGTCGCTGCGCAGTGCACCCTGTTGGTCTTCATGCTGAAAACCAATTGTTAGATTGCCTTGGTCAATATTGTGACCAAAAATAAAGCTGGCCTGTTTTTTTTCAAGATTATCGGTTTCAAATGAGTCACTGTAAGTGGCTTCAATTTCTGTGCCAGAAAAGCCTTTTCTGGTAATGATATTGACCACGCCAGCAACGGCATTGGCACCATAAATGGCTGAGGCGCTTTGTGGCAATATTTCTACCCTTTGAATCATGACTGAAGGTATGCTTTGAAAATCACCATTGTCGACTGTTCTTTGACCATCTACCAATACCAATGTTCGACCACTGCCCAAACCACGTAAGTCGATTCGCACATCTCCATTACCATTCAGATTGGTTCGGCTGTTTATCGGAGAACCGTTAAAAACAGGGAGTCTTTGTAATAACTCACCTACATTTGTAATGCCTGTGCTCAATAATTGTTCTCTCTCAATAATTATTAGAGCTGGATTATTATCTATATTCAGATGTGTGCCTGTAATCGATTTGTTTTTTGCATAGCTGTATTGATTGATAACCACAGAGGTAATTACAGTGCCAAAAAATAAAACCCTTCTAATGGCGGCCAAAGCTTTGTTGTGCTGTATTTTCATAAGTTTGTAAGATTTTTCAATAGGATTTAATAATGATTGTCCAATAAAGTTACGTTTTATAAACAATTTACATGATTTTAGATTAAAAACTATTAAAAGTGTAGTACTAATTTTCAGGTATGATTGGTTTTTTTATGTGTCAGATCATTGACATGGAAAATAGGTTTATCATATTTTTTTATAAAAAATGCAACCATTTATTAAGCTGCGACATCTATAGGATTAATGAGTATTAAATCTACATTTGATAGTGTGGCCTGTGATAAGTTAATTAAGGCAGCACAAAAAGGCGACATGGAATCACATGAAGTGATATTCCGGCAATTTTCGCCTGCGGTTTATAATTTAGCATTGAGGATAACATCACAAAAACAGGCTGCAGAAGATATCTTACAGAACACTTTTATCAATGTATTGAATAAAATCAAAAGCTTCAGATACGAAGCACCATTTGGTATGTGGTTACGTAAAATCACTGTGAATCAGGTATTGATGTATATCAGAAAACAGAATAATCATAACAAATACCACATGTCATTACTTGATGAAGATAACATTGTTAATCTTTATCCATCCTTAATAGAACAATGTAATACCGAGGCAAAAACTTGTCATGCAGATAACCAATTGGATTTATTTGTTTTGATGGAGCAATTGCCTCTGACAACAAGAACTATATTGTGGTTAAAAGAGGTAGAGGGTTATACACACCAGGAAATCGCAGAAATGATGGGCAAAACCCAGAGTTATTCTAAATCCGTGGTTTCACGGGCTTATCAAGTTTTACGGAGTCGCTTTATGACTTCATCAAAAAAACAAACAGTGGAGAAAAACTAATGCATGCTAATGTCGATGAATTATTAGCAATAAAAGATGGCAAAACCCTAGCCATAAGTCCACATGTGGATAAATGTGCATACTGTCAACTAGCCTTGTATGAGTTAAAACAAACACAAAAAGAGTTGAACCAATTAACAGCAAAAGTGCCAGATAATGCTTGGAAAAATATTTGTAATGAATACGATTCGATACAAAAAAAACGGCACAATCGACGTTTATTAACTGCCATTTATACGTTGGCGGCAACCGTATTAATTACTGGCGGCGGTATCATTTTTATGTTTGCAGGCTATGATACAAGGCAAAATGGCCAAGGCCGCCAACTCATGCAATTGATTGCTGATTCCAATGCATTAGAAAATATGATAGAGATACAACGTACCACAGATAATCAGGCTTTGAACCAACAAGCATCCCTGAGTATCGATAAACTTAAATGGCGTTTGATGATGATCGATCAAAAAATCCAATCGCTTTCAGTGGATGATATCGATAAAAAAATGATTTTATGGCAAGATAGAATCAGAGCCTTAAAAGCCATCAGCGATGGTTACCATACATTAAACAATAATAACAATGAACCCCAGCTATTATAGGTGCCCTATGAAAAATATCTTTTTATTCACCCTGTTATTGGCTTTTTATTTGCCCGTTCATGCTGGTGAAGAAAGTTGTAATTGTACTGTTGAAGACATAGAAAAAGAAACGTCTTATTTGGCGAAAAAACTGCTTGAATTGACCAAAAAGGATCAGTTTGTTATTGAACATGAAAAATCTATGGAAACCATTATTGGTTTTTGTACTGATGTGACTGTTCACGGTATTATTTTGACCTGTATTACGCCGGATTTAGATCCTTTTAAAAAGGGAATGTTGACAGGAGATAAAGTTTTGCGGATAGATGAGTATAACTTTGTGAATAATACTTTGCAGGCAAGTGACAAAGCTTTTCGTCAGATGAAAGCACAAATAAAACCGGGGGATCTATTGACCATTGAATACATCAGAGACGATGAGCTTAAAGAGGTGAAGATACAAGTCAGTGAAATCACCCATCCTGGTTTTAGGTTAGAGGTTTACCAATAATTTGTTCGTTTAATGGTTATTTCTGGCCCAGATATTGCGTCATTAAGCCATACGGCAACAAAGTAAATTTTTAAAAAGAGGTGCTCCATCTTAAAAACCACGTTCTTCCAAACGATCGATAGGTCGCTGGCTGGGTACCACCATTGCTGGCACTTTCGATAAAAGCAGGAGCTTTATCAAAAATGTTATTGATACCAAAGGTCAGGTTCGTTTTATGAATCCCGAACTTATAGGAAACAGCCAGGTCATTGTAAGCTTGGCTACCAATACTTTGGGTAATTGTGTTGAAGTCTCCGCCGTTGCTGATTAAACTGAATTCATTAAAGTTTTGTAAATCAGCATGAATATTACCAATGTAGTTTAATACATAAGTGACGCCCCATACCCCATAATTCCAGTTTGCTGAAAGCTGTGCTTTGTCATCAAGATAAGTCGTGTTATTTGTAAATCGGCCTTCAAGAGATTGCTCAGGAGCACTGGCAAAATCTTGAGTGTCGTTATCCAATGTTTTGCTGTATTGCAGGTTTAAATCAAATTGGCCTAAATCACTACTGAAAGTATAGTTTAAGTCGAAATCAATGCCTTCAACTTCAGTGTTAGAAACATTAATGGGTCCACCAAGAACAGATATAATACTGCCATCTTCACGCCTAGAGACGCGTTGACATGCTGTGGAGATAGCACTGCCACTGTCTAAACAATTGAATATGTTTTCTCTTAAACTGAGTTTATTAAAGCCATCTTTTAAATCAAGTTGCCACCAGTTAATGGAACTACTGAGTCCTCTGATTGACTCTGGAGACCATGTGACACCCAATGACTTTGTTACTCCAACTTCGGGAGATAAATCGGGGTTACCTCCGGTAATCTGTCTTAGTTGAGCATCTGCCTGAAGCAACCCACCCTGCGGCACGCCTTGGGTCAGACAAATACTTTGTTGTTCTACAGTCAAAAGATTAAAAGACCCTGCCTCACATGGGTCAATAGCAATAGGGAAGGTGTTTATTGGTTTTGCAAAAAGTAAATCAATGCTGGGTTCGTGGAATACTTCATTGTATGTAGCACGAATATTTATTGAATCTAATGGTTGATAATTAAAGCTGCCTTGTAATGTGGTATTAGATTCTCCTGTTGAATAGTCACCATAATGGACTCCTACATTCAGGTCTAATTTGCCATATGATTTGTTTTCTAACAAAGGTGCATTAAATTCGGCATACAAACTTTTTACATTGTAATTATTAGGTGGTGGCACTGGTTTGCCAAGAGGATAGCCAATACGGGCAATGGATTGATCAGCAATAAACTCTGAATCCAGTTCTCTGTACTCAACACCAAATGCAGAGTGAACTGAACCAGCAGGTAAATCAAATAAAACACCAGAGGCATTGGCATTAAATACACTTAATTGTGTTGTGGTAACATCAGTCATTGTTGAGCTGATGTAATCTGTCATTTCAGGTGTTATCGTTCCGGTACCACCAAACAAGTTTAATGGTACACAATTGGCTATAACATTATCAGGTGTGCCACAAGTAGCCACGCCATTGGTGTCAAAAAATGAAGGGCCTAATGCACTGAACAAACGAGAATTGATGAATCGGTTAAATGTTTTTGCCTGATTTTTTCTATGTACATAATTATAGCTGGCTTCCAGCAAAGGCATCACATAATTGTTGAATATGTTTTGGTGCATCATGGTATTCTTGTTGAGAGTATTTTACCAATTGTAATTTGCGTACAAATACATCCCACCGAAGGTGGTCTTTACCTTTGATTGCAGAGACTTGACCAGATAATTTAATATAAGCTTGTTCCATGTAATGAAACTCATCTTCGGCACGGGCATAAGCGGCCCCAAAGATGACATCTGCATCAGTTTTACCATAGACATGTGGAACCCCAAAGTTGTCTCGATAAATGGTTGCTTGATAAATATTTGAGCTCTTTTTGTGTTTTTGACAACCGCTACAGAAGAGAACAACCATAATGAATATCTGAATTATTTGCACTATACTTAAATACCTTTGCGATTTTAAAATTGGCACATTAGCATGCTTGATACATTCAATCGTGCGCTTGCATCCAGGCGTACGTTTTTTATTGGAGATTCTTTTTATATTGAGAAGGTGTCAGGCCAGTCTGTTTTTTGAATATGTGATTGAAGGTAGTTTTTGAATTAAACCCACAATCAAAAGCCAGCTTTAAAACGGCTGATTTGTTGTTCTTTTTAATCCTTTTTTAAATTCATTTAAACGATAAGTGTTGATGTAATCATAAAAATTGGTGCCTGCTTTTTCATTGATAAGCCTTGATAGTGAACGTGGATTAATGTCCATGACATCGGCCAATGTGTTCAATGATAAATCGTTAATCAGGTAAGGTTTTTGTGTTTCCATACAAAGCTCTAACTGGTTGAGTGTTGTTGTCATTTTGATGCCAGTATGTGTTTTTGTTAGGGATTTTATGGCTGTTTGCCTGTGTCATTTTCTGAGGTAACCTTTTGTACCAATCCAGTAGGTAGTCAATAATAACAGCATTAACAGTGGATAATAATGCTTTAAAGGCAGTGAATCAGCATAGAAAATAATGTCATAAACCCTTTGTGCAAACCACAATAAAAAAAACAAGGAATATAAAATGATTGGTTTTTGTATCCAATTGAGATTCTTTTTATGTATATCCGAATAGTTGTCTTTAACCCATCGTGAATAATTCATCAGCATTTTTATACTTAAACTTAAGTATAAAAGAATTGAGAAAATACCGCCAAATTGTTGGATAGACCACAGCAAATCATATTGATTGGAAGGGCTGGCGATCAAATACTGGTTAACTTTGAGATACAGTGGGCTGAGGTAATAAATCAATATAAGAGCCAGTAAAGTGTTCGTTGATTTTATGGGTTTATTGAAAAATAACAGTACCGATAATAAAAGTCCATGAATGGCACCAACTAAAATAATCAGGTTATAAATGTTGATTGTCATGAATCATTAGTAAAGGCAGTGATATGACCTTAATAGTAGCAGAGACGATTTTTATTGTAAACTTTGTCATTGATACCACTGTTTAGATATAAAACGATGAATGAGATTGATGACCATTTGATAAAAAGATGCGACGGATTCAACAAGCGCAGCATCTGTGTGTGTATCTTAATCAAAAAATATTAATCCATGTCATTATTAAAAAAAATTGTATGCTCTGTACTGCTTTCAGCTGTATTTATTTCATCAGATGTGATGAGTGCTATTGTGCTGGATGGTGTGTTAAATGATTCAGAGTGGCAGCGGGCGCAAAAATTTGATCAACTGATCACTGTAGAGCCATACTCTTTATCAAAATCAGAATACCTCAGTGAGGTATTGGTGTTTTCAGATAAAAACGGCATCTATTTTGGCATCAAAAACTCTCAACCCGCTGATACACGAAACAACGATACTTCGCCAAGAGACATGAACATGACTTCAGATAAAAATAACATTGTCATTGATTTTGATGGCAATGGTCACTCTGCGTATGCGTTTGAAGTGGGCAGCGCAGGTTCTATCAGAGATGGTATTTGGAACAATGAAAATAATTATTCTTCAGAGTGGGATGGTAACTGGCAAGCACGAACCAGCAATAACAGCTCAGCATGGATTGTAGAAATACACATCCCCTGGGATATCGTCTCGATGAAAAAAAATGATCAAAATATGAGAACGGTCAAATGGTACTTTTCTCGTTCAGTTGCTCACAATAACCAAGTTTATGCGAACGTCGCAACAGTTGGTTCAAGGCAAGGCTTTTTAACCGATTTTACTGCTTTGCAAATACAAGATTTTGTGGCATCTTCGTATCAAGTCTATGGTTACGCTACCGCCAGACAAGATTTTTTGCAAAAACAAGTAACATCAGACATTGGTGTTGATCTTTTTTGGAAGTCTGGTGGAGGTCAACAATTGAGTGTAACGGTTAACCCTGATTTTGGTCAGATAGAAAGCGATAACCTGGTGGTTAATTTTGCACCAACTGAAGTATTTTTTAATGAACGCAGGCCATTTTTTACAGAAAATCAATCGCTTTTTGATATCAGAGGGGCCAATGGTTTGAGGCTAATAAATACCAGAAGGATCGGTGCCAGACCAGATGCCGGGGACGCTGTGCTATCTGATATTGATGGCGCGATTAAATACACCAATAATGCCGATAACCTGACTTATGGTTTATTTGCAGCATCAGAATCTAAAAACGGTGTCATTGATGGCCGTGATTTTTTTGCAACGCGCTTTTTACGCCGTTTAAATGATCAATCCATTGGTTTTTTAGGTACTTATACAGATCGAGCTGACATTGATCGAACAGCACAAGTATATGCATTTGATCATGAATATCGATGGCGTAATAAATTTGAATTAAGAAGCCAAATCATTAGGACTGACATCAATGATAAGGGCAATAACAACAGTGGAACAGGTGGGTCCGTACGGTTTGAGCACCAAATTAATGAGAACACCAGTCAAAGATTTGAAATCAGCCATTATACCAATGATCTTGAAGTACATGATTTTGGTTTCTTGCCTCGCAATAACCTCAATACTGCACGCTATTTTGGTTCTTTTAAAAAGAACAATTTTACTGAGAGCAGGCTTACCCAAGAGCGTGAAATACGAGTAGATGCCAATATCAGGGGCAATGATTCAGGCGATACTTTGGGTTCTTATTATCGATTTATGGATATATGGCGTTATAAAAACTCATCTTCTTTAAGTTGGTATTTCGAATATTTAAGCTCAGGCAAAGATGATTTGTTCAGCCGAGGCAATGGTCTATTGGATACTGACTCAGGTTATACTTTGAGTGCCACTTATTTTGCTAAAAACACTGGGAAATTTAGAAACCATGGTTTTTTAAATTATATTGATACGTATATTGGTGGCCAAGGCTTTTCAGCACATATACATCCCAGTTATTATTTTACTGATAAATATAATGTTTCACTGGGGATTTATTATACTGACACCAATGATTGGTTAAATTGGAAACAAGACGATATTGTTGGATCTTATCATCGCAAACAACTCAGAAATATCCTGGACTTTAATGCCAATTTCAGTCAAAAACAAGAGCTCAGGCTTCGCTTTCAATGGATCGCTGTGAGTGCGGAGGCTAAAAAACAGTTATTATTAAATGATCAAGGTGGCCTATCACAAACAGATTTGATGGAAGTCAATGATTTCAGCATCAGTAATACGGCTTTACAAATTCGTTATCGGTATGAAATCGCACCCTTGTCAAATCTGTATGTGGTGTATACTCGAGCAGGCAATGCTTCTTTTGATAATGATTTGGGTATTGTAAATTTATTTGATTCAGGTATTAATCAGATTAATGGTGATAACTTTCTGGTGAAAGTCCGATTTAAATTTTTATGAATATGGTTTCTAGTCATGAAATGACCGTTTATTTAAATAAATCGGGATCTCAGCATAACTATGATAAAGATAATTAAACCTATCAGCTGTTCTCTATTTTTTGTCATATAGTTATGCAGAGATCTCAAATCATCAATCTTTACAATAAATAAAAAATTAATTGGCGTAAATCTCTATCTAATCTCGCATGTATAGATATTAATAATTAAAAAAGGGGTATCTTTATGCATCGCAATACAACAATTGTATTAACGCTGTTTTTTTTAGTCAGCACCAGTGTTTGGTCACAACAAGTGGAAATGCGCATTTTGTCAAATCACAATGCAGTCAATCATTATCCTGGTAACGATGGCCTTATTGGTAACGCAGATGATGTCTTGTCTGCAAATTCAACCGTTAATAATGGTTCAGAACCAAACATGGCAGGCAGTTACGGTTACAATGCTTTTAATTTTGGTGGGGCTTCAAATGAAAATACATTACCAACAGGTTTTAATGCCATAACATTTGTTAATGGCAATGTTACTGTAGATCAATCGGTATTCAACAATGGTGGAGGAGCCATTGTCAGTGCTTTGAATATCACCAGTGGCAGCGAACCTTTTCCTGGCCACGGTGCATATACATCAACAATTACTGCTGTTAACAGTGGCAGTTATAATCCAACAACTCGCGATTTCACCTTAAATGTAGACATTTCATTTTTAATCAATGGCAATACCTCAACAGAGCCAGGATTGATGTTGAGTGGAACTGCAGTAATGTTGCAAGCCAGCGAGTTTTCAACCGGTTCAGGCGATGCTTATGTAGATGATGTGTTGGTTCCTTTGGCGCAAGCCTCAGGGGCCAGTAGTTTGGTCTATTTTGATGGGTCGGGAATGCTAACTAATTTAGGTTTTCCAATCAGGTTTGTGATCTCGGCTACCAATGGTGGCAGTGGTTTTGCCATCAATCAAGGCATATCTGGCAGTTGGTTTGAGCCGGCCACCAGTGGCCAAGGTTTCTTAATTGATGTGGATCCAACCATAGACTTTATTTTTGTCGCATGGTTCACCTATAACGATGGTGAAAATGTGAAAGCGATTGGATCACCTGATCAACGCTGGTTCTCTGCATCGGGTAATTACAGTGGAAATGGCGCAAATCTGCCCATATTTGTATCATCTGGTGGTGTTTTTGATGACCCACAATCAACCACCACTAAACAAGACGGTACTATGAATATTTCATTTTCAGATTGCGGTTCTGGTACCATACAATACAATATTGCCAGTGCTGGCTTGAGTGGCACCATTCCAATTCAGCGCGCATTACCGGGTACTGCTATGTTGTGTGAGGCTTTAATACCAGCAATAAATACTGACTCACAGAAATAATAAAGGCAAAGCATTCAAAAATATTTTTTGGTAAAAGCTTAAAAATCATGCGCATGGTGTGGTTTTTAAGCTTGTCTATTTTTGTAATGTCATTCTTTTGGGCCAAATAGTTCCTGCCCATTTTGAAACAGAGTTAGGCCACTGGCTGCACCTTTGTCATCAACGGTAAATTTCAATGTGGCTTTGACCACTTTGTAGTAAAACTCAGTTGCAGATCTGGCATATACAGGGAATGCATCTTGCCCGGTAGCTTGGACAAACAGAGTGCCATCTTTTTGGCTCACAGTGAGCTTAAACGCAGGGTTTAGCGCATAAATACCGGTCAATTGATTGAGTTGATCAGTGCTGAGATCGATTGTTGGTTGACTCAAATCTTCTACCATTGGTGTTAATTCATCGGTTAAATAAGCTCGAGCGATGTCATCAATGGCGTAAACTGAATTGGCCATCATGACAACGCCCTTTTGTGTTTCTTTATTAAAGCCAATAAAGGATCTAAAACCACCTGTCCCTCCATTGTGCCATGTGTATTTTCCATTGGGTGTTGTGGTGGTGATCCAGGCCAATCCGATGGCTTGATTGGGTGCACCAAAATCTGTCTGGAGCTGGTGGCTTAAAGTGATCGCTTTGTTTTGACCAAGCATATTGGCTTTCATATAAATTAATATGTCAGATAGACTAGATCTTAAAGCTCCAGCACCCGCCAATGCATCAAAATGCCAAGGACTGACACGTTCAAGTAAGTGATTGTGCCCATCAACAAAAGGTTCTCTGACTGGAGTCAATTGATAGGTATGTTGCATATTCAATGGAGCGAGCACGCGGTCTCGAATCACATTTTCATAAGGCTTTTGATCAATCACACTTAACAGATGTCCCAACAGGCCAAAACCCAAATTAGAATACTCGCGTTCTTCACCTACTGCTCTTGTGGGCTGATAGTTATTGAGGAAATCGTACAACGCTTGTTGATCGTAGGAGCGGTAAGGATCAGTGATATTGTTGAGGTCTAAGTTGCTGGGCAATCTGGGTAAACCAGAGTCATGGGTTGCCAAAGCCAGCAAAGTGATTGGTTTATCATCTTTTTGCGCTACTTTGATACCTTTGGGCAAGTACTGAACAATCGAATCATCCAGCTTAACGGTACCATCGGTGACCATATCGGCCAGTGCCAAAGCAGTAAAAGTCTTGGTGATGGAGCCAATTTCAAACAGACTGTCCTCGGTCAAAACTTGATGATTATTTTGATGAGTGGCTATGCCGGATACAAAATAACGCATCTGGTCTTTTTCTATAATTCCAACTGCCACACCAACGCCGTGTTTGTTGTTGAGTTTGTCATCAACTAAAGCTTTTAATTGTTGTTGGTGAATGTCGATGGCCTGTGGTTGTTGAGCAGATAAAGTTTGTGAGATCAATAACCATGATAAAACGACGGTTAATGTGGTACTAAAGGCCTTGTAATTGTAGGTTTGTTTTTTCATGTGGTTTGCCAATGATAATGGAGTGTTATTTATATCATACTATAAGCAGCAAAAGCCATGGGCTGTTAGTCATTATTGTCAGGTACAAAAAAGCGGTGAAGATACACCGCTTTTCAAAAATAAAAAAGGAATGGCTTATTTTTTCTTTTTGGGCATATACAAATCGGTGATGGTGCCTTCAAAGGCCTCGACACTCAGAGGTATACCTTTTTTGATTTAATTTCAACCTGAGAATTTTAGTTAAACGACAGTGTTTTTAATGTGGCGACATGTCCATCCATTTTAGTTGATCTAAACAGAAAATATGCATATGATAACTCAGTATCGAATAACTATTGAGGTAAATAATGAAACACAATTTATTACATATTTATGAGGAAATTGTATTGCTTGCGCTTAGAGACACTAAAGGGACATTCTCAACGAGACGAATTGAATATTTAATCTCTGGTGCTGTTCTTGCAGAGCTACAGCTTAATGGGTCTATCGTGGTTGGCGAGTCGAAAAAACTGCTCGTTGAAGTTAACAATACAGCGATACAAAGTGATTCGATTATGCAAGAATGCTTCAGCAAAATCCAAGCGTCATGTCGACAGCTTTCGCTTAAGACATGGGTTGAACGTTTATCTAAAATTAAGGAATTGCGCCATAAAGTTGCCATGCAGCTTTGCGAACGTAAAATACTCTTCGCAGATAAACAGACAATACTCTTTATTTTTACCAAGAAAATTTATCCCGAAATTAATCCTCAACCAGAAAAGCTCATTTTGGAACGTTTGCATTCAATTATTTTTTCCAGCGACCCATATGTCGATCCACGAAGTGCAGTTTTGATAGCCTTAGCTAAGGTGGGTGTGTTACTCGATGAACCGTTTGGAAAAAGCGAAATAAGAAAAGTAAAAGACAGGATTAATAAAATTTCCAATGCTTCAATAGTTGGTCAAGCAACACAGCAAGCGATTGAAACATGTGAGGCAAATGAGATGGTTACTACAACCTTAGCTGTAGTGTAAAGCAAGCTAAATAGTTATGTAGATGTTAGTCCGGATTTTTCATCAAATCGGTAAAAAAATCGATTTTATTTATGGGAAAAATTGAGTCAGAAGATTTTATTAAAAAGACATTGACTTGTTTTTTGTTGGCCTATCATTTAAGACGCTGAATCAGAGATTTAAGCAATTAGTTAAAATAGCATAAAAATGTGTACGGAGATAATTGACCATTACAGGTATAAAAAAGCGGTGTGGTTCACCGCTTTTAAATTTATCCTGATTGGCTATGCTTTATTTGTTTTTTCTTCACTTTTTCTTCTTGGGCATATACAAATCGGTGATGGTGCCTTCGAAGGCCTCGACGCTCATGGCTACCGATTCAGATAGCGTTGGGTGCGGGTGAATGGTGAGGCTGATGTCTTCGGCTTCACAGCCCATTTCGATGGCTAATGATAATTCAGCAATCAATTCACCAGCGTTTGGCCCAACAATGCCGGCGCCAATAACCAGATTGGTGTCGTTATCGAATAACACTTTGGTGACACCTTCTGTTCTGTCCAATCCTAATGCCCTGCCGCTGGCAGCCCATGGGAATTTACCGACGCCATAATTGAGGCCTTTTTGTTTGGCAGTAATCTCTGTTTCGCCAACCCATGCCACTTCGGGATCTGTATAAGCGACAGATGGGATAACTAAGGCATCAAAGAATACTTTTTCACCATGTGCCACTTCTGCGGCAATCTTGGCTTCATGGGTGGCTTTGTGGGCCAGCATCGGTTGACCAACAATATCACCAATGGCAAATATATGCGGTACATTGGTGCGCATTTGTTTGTCTACGTTGATAAAGCCACGTTCAGTGACTTCAACACCGGCATTTTCTGCGCCAATTTTAAGGCCATTTGGTGTACGACCAACAGCGACCAAGACTTTGTCATAAGTCTGTTTATCTTGACCGTCAAACTCAACCTCAAGCCCGTTGTTTTGAGCAGTGACATTGGTGACGGCTGTTTTGAGTTTGATTTCTTTATAACGTTTTTTGCTGATGTTCATTAATGGGCGGGCAATATCTTTATCAGCGCCAGGAATGATTTGATCCATCATTTCTACAACGGTAATTTCTGTGCCAAGTGCAGAATAGACGGTTGCCATTTCCATACCAATGATACCACCACCAATGATCAACATTGTATCGGGAATGTCTTTCATTTCCAGTGCGTCGGTTGAATCCATGACACGGTTATCATCCCAAGGGATATTGGGCAATTTAAATACTTGAGAACCTGCTGCAATGATACATTGACCGAATGTGATGTTTTTGCCATCGACAGATAATGTGTGGTCATCAACAAAAGTACCGGTGCCTTTAACCACATCAACTTTGCGTTGTTTGGACATTTGTTTCAACCCACCGGTGAGTCGATTGACCACGGAATCTTTCCAACCCAATAATTTTTCCCGATCAATTTTTACTTGACCAAAATCGATGCCATGTTGTGACATGTGATCGGCTTCTCGGATGACTTGAGCAGAATGCAATAAAGCTTTTGATGGAATACAGCCAACATTAAGACAAACCCCGCCAAGAGATTCATACCTTTCAACCAATGTCACCTTCATGCCTAAATCAGCGGCACGAAAAGCTGCGGTATATCCACCAGGGCCGGCGCCTAAGACCAATAATTCTACATCGTATTCGCCAGAAGTATTGGTGCTTGAGCTAGTTGTACTATTTGGACTGGATTGTTCTGTAACGCTTTGTGTGGTAGTTTTTTCAATCTTTTCTTCTTTAACAACATCGGCTACTTCCATTCTGGCAATGACAGAGCCTTGTTTAACATTTTCACCTTCATTGACCAATATCTCAGTGATTTTTCCGGCCTGTGGAGAAGGGATCTCCATGGTGGCTTTTTCACTTTCTAATGTGAGCAGTGAATCATCAGCAGCAACAGTATCCCCTTCGCTGACCAATATTTCAATCACAGGAACATTATCGAAATCGCCCATATCAGGGACTTTTATGTCTATAGTGGTACTCATAATAACATCTTCTTCAAATCAGATAATACGGTGGATAAATATACAATAAATCGCGCAGCATCGGCACCATCAATGACTCTGTGGTCATATGATAGCGACAGTGGCAACATTAAACGTGGCTCAACTTCGCCTTTGTCATTGTACTCGGGTTTGATTTTTGAACGACTGACACCCAAAATGGCCACTTCTGGCGCATTAATGATGGGTGTAAATGCTGTACCGCCAATACCACCCAATGACGAGACTGAAAAACAGCCGCCTTTCATGTCATCAGGAGAAAGTTTGCCTTCACGCGCTTTCACCGAGATTTCTGCCATTTCTTTGGCGATTTCCATGATGGTTTTGCTGTGTACATCTCTGAGGACGGGGACAACCAGACCGTTTGGTGTGTCAACGGCCATACCAATATGGTAATATTTTTTCATGATTAAATTTTCGCCAGCAGCATCCAATGAAGCGTTAAATTTAGGAAATTTACGTAAAGCCACCGCTACCGCCTTAATGATAAAGGCCAATGGCGAGAGGCCAAACCCCTGGGCTTTTGCTTCTCCTTTGATGGATTGTCTGAAGGCCTCCATCTCGGTAATGTCAGATTCATCAAATTGTGTCACATGCGGTATGCGCACCCAATTGCGGTGTAAGTATTTGCCTGAAATTTTTTGAATTCTGGACAGTGAAACGGTTTCAGTGTCACCGTATTTAGAAAAATCTTCATTTGGTGGCGGTAACACATCAAAGTGAGGGTTGCTTGAGGCTGCAACTGTTGCCCCAGACTGTAAAGCGCCTTTGATGTAGTGTTTAACATCCTCTTTGGTGATGCGACCTTTTCGGCCACTGCCTGGTATGATGTTGATATCGGCACCGAGTTCACGGGCAAATTTTCTGATGGCGGGTGAAGCGTGGGCTTTTTTACCTACCAGATTATTGGCCTGTAAGGTGACAGGCGGGGCTTTTTGGTGGCTGCTCTGTGGTGCCTGTTTTTGCACATTTTTTTGTGCGGCTTGTATTGGTTGTTCGATCTCTTTGTCTGGACTTGTCTGAGATTGAGGTGAGCTATCAGTTGTTGTCATCAATGTAATCAGTTCACTGTCTTTGCTGACTTGGTCGCCGACTTTGACAAGGATTTTGTTGATGGTTCCTGCGTGTGAACTGGGAACCTCTAGGGTGGCTTTTTCACTTTCCAGTGTCACAATTACATCATCGATGGCAATTTCATCGCCTTCAGAGACCAAAATTTCGATCACTTCAACGGCGTCAACATCTCCAATGTCGGGGACTTTGACGGTTTCAATGGCGCCTTCATCAGTGGTGCTTTGTGCCGCTTGTTTTTGCGATTGCTCAGGTTTTTCAGGTGTTTCTTCAGCAGAGTCGGTTACTTCTACTTCAATCAAAGCGGTGCCTTTGCCAACAGAATCGCCTTCTTTGACCATCAGTTTTTTGATTACGCCACTGGCTGTGCTTGGCACTTCAAGTGTGGCTTTTTCGCTTTCAAGTGTGACAATAAGGTCATCAACAGAAATGTTATCACCAACAGCGACCAACACTTCAATCACTTCAACGGCATCGACATCACCAATGTCAGGGACTTCTATTATTGTTATTGTGCTCATGATTATGCTCCCACCGGATCAGGACGGCTGGCGTCAATTTCATAAAGTTTAAGCGCTTTTGCAACCGCAGACTTGGGTAAATCACCAGATTTAACCAGCGCAGTTACAGTGGTAAAGGCAATGTGTTTGCTGTCTACTTCAAAGAATGAGCGCAGTTGCTCTCGAGTATCAGAGCGCCCAAAACCATCTGTGCCTAGCGTTGAATAATCAGCTTGCACCCATGGTCTGATTTGTTCGACAAAATCATGTACATAATCTGTGGCTGCAATAACAGGACCTTTGGCTTTTGACAGGCATTGTTCAACATAGGAGACTTGTGGCTTTTTAGTTGGATTCAAACGATTATATCTGTCCACGCTTTGTCCATCACGTTTCAGCTCTGTAAAGCTCGTACAACTCCAGATATCACAGTCAACTTTAAAATCTTTTTTCAACATCTCAGCAGCAGCAATGGCTTCGCGTAAAATGGCACCTGAGCCCAATAGTTGTGCTTTAATCTTACCTTTGGTCGCTTGATATAGGTACATGCCTTTTAAAATGCCTGATTCAGCGTCTTTTGGCATTTCTGGGTGTTGGTAGTTTTCATTCAATAATGTGATGTAGTAGAAAATGTCTTCGTCATCTCCATACATTCTTTGTAAACCATTTTGGATAATAACCGCTACTTCATAAGAAAAAGTTGGATCATAAGAAATACAGTTTGGTATGGTTGCAGAGAATTGATGGGAATGTCCATCTTCATGTTGTAAACCTTCGCCATTGAGGGTGGTGCGTCCAGATGTGCCTCCCAATAAGAAGCCTTTGGTGCGCATGTCACCTGCTGCATAACAGAGGTCTCCGATGCGTTGAAAGCCAAACATGGAGTAGTAAATAAAGAATGGGATCATGGCCACGCCATAGTTGGCATAAGATGTTCCTGCTGCAATCCACGATGATGCAGCACCCGCTTCTGATATGCCTTCTTGTAGCACTTGTCCATTTTGGCTTTCTTTATAATACATTAATTGATCAGAGTCCTCAGGTGTGTATTTTTGGCCTTGGTGTGAGTAAATGCCCAATTGGCGGAACAATCCTTCCATACCAAAAGTTCTGGCTTCATCAGCGATAATGGGCACAATGTGCGGAGCCAAGGCTTTGTCACGTAATAAAATGGCTAATGTTCGGACAAAAGACATGGTGGTAGAAAATTCACGATCACCTGAACTTTTTAAAATGGTGGCGAACTTATCCAGCGCAGGAATCGACAGTTTTTTATAATCGACACGACGTTGAGGCAGGTAACCACCCAGCTCTGATCGACGCTGTTTGAGGTATTGAATTTCTGGTGAATCATCGGCTGGTTTGTAGTATGGCACGTCATCCAGTTCTTCATCGGCAATGGGCACATTGAATTGGTCTCTGAAATGTTCAACAGCTGAGGTTTTCATTTTCTTTTGCTGATGCGTTGTATTAAGACCCTGTCCAGCTTGACCCATACCGTAACCTTTCACTGTTTTGGCTAAAATAACAGTTGGTTGGCCTTTGTGATCATTGGCTTCAGCATAAGCTGCATACATTTTGTGAGGGTCATGGCCACCACGGTTAAGTCGCCAAATGTCTTCATCACTCATGTTTGCAACCATTTCTTTTAATTCTGGGTATTTGCCAAAAAAATGTTCACGGACATAAGCGCCGTCTTTTGATTTATAGTTTTGGTAATCGCCATCAACGGCTTCTTCCATGCGTTTTTGTAATAATCCATCTTTATCTTTGGCCAATAATGGATCCCAATAACCGCCCCAGATAACTTTGATGACGTTCCATTGTGCTCCGCGAAATACGCCTTCGAGCTCTTGGATGATTTTGCCATTACCTCTGACTGGTCCATCTAATCTTTGCAAGTTACAGTTAACCACAAAAACCAAATTGTCCAATTTTTCGCGTCCAGCCAAAGAAATCGCGCCTAGTGATTCTGGCTCATCCGTTTCACCATCACCCAAAAAGCAATAAACTTTTTTATCGGTGACTGGTATTAATCCTCTGTTTTGTAAATATTTCATGAAGCGAGCTTGATAGATCGCCTGCAAAGGACCAAGGCCCATAGATACTGTAGCAAACTGCCAATAATCAGGCATTAACCATGTGTGTGGGTAAGATGATAAGCCTTTGCCATCGACTTCACGTCGAAAATTATCTAAGTCATCCTCGTTAAAACGTCCTTCTAGAAAGGAACGGGCATAAAATCCTGGTGCACAATGGCCTTGTACATACATTAAATCACCTCCACTTTGGTGATCAGGACCTCTGAAAAAATGATTAAAACCAACGTCATAAATGGTAGCGGCTGAAGCAAAGCTGGCAATGTGTCCACCCAGTGCGCCAGGTCGACGATTGGCACGTACAACCATTGCCATGGCATTCCAACGTATGATGGCTCGAATTTTATATTCCAGTTCTAAATCACCAGTAGAGCGTTGCTCTTTTCCTGTTGGAATGGTATTGAGGTAAGCTGTGGTTGCCTGATAGGGAAGGTGTCCACCAGAACGACGATTTAAGTCAATCAATTGTTCTATTAAGAAATGTGCCCTTTCTGGACCTTCATGATTGATAACGGCAGTCAGTGCATCCAACCACTCACTGGTTTCTTGTGAATCAATGTCTATTTTATTTGTAATATCATTCATTTATTTACTCACTTGCTTTGTCTATCTTGTTCTATTTTATTTTGTGCATCTACTACAGCAATGCTTGTCATATTGATGATGCGACGAACTGATGCTGTTGGAATTAATACATGTGCAGCCTGTTTGCAGCCCAATAGTATTGGGCCAATGGTTACGCCTTTGGTAAAGCATTTAAGCATATTAATGACAGCGTTGGCGGTATCCAAATTTGGCATCATGAATAAATTGGCTCTGCCTTTAAGTTGAGAGTTAGGAAAAATCTTGTCGCGCAATTCAGGAATCAGTGCTATATCAGCTTCCATTTCGCCTTCAACGGCTAAATCAGGGGCTTTTTTATGGAGAATCTTTAATGCTTTACGCATTTTTCTTGGGTTCTTGCCACCTCTTGAACCAAAACTCGAATAAGATAATAAAGCAATTCTTGGTGTTTTGCCAAAATCTTTTAATTTTTCTGCTGCCAATATGGCCGTTTCGGCAATTTCTTCGGCATCTGGATCTGGGTTAACATAGGTATCGCAGAAAAAGAAGTTACCATATTCAGTTGAAATACCGCTGATGGTAGCGGGCTGAGTGACACCATCTTGAATACCAATCACATCAGTAATGTGGCTCAGGACTTTTGGAAAACGTCCGGTAAGGCCTGCTAACATGGCATCGGCTTCGCCTCTTTTAACCATCAGTGCAGCGATCACAGATGAGCGTGTTCGAACCAACGCTTTGGCAATGTCAGGTGTGATGCCATTTCTTTGCATAATGCTCAGATACAGTTGCCAGTATTCTCGATAACGCACGTCATCTTGTGGATTGACCAATTCAAAATCTTTACCAATGGTCAGATCTATACCAATTTTTTCGATTCTTGATTTTACAACTTCTGGCCTACCAATCAATATGGGCTTGGCGAGTCTGTCATCTAATACTGTTCTGACCGAACGTAAAACCCGTTCATCTTCCCCTTCAGCATAAACCACTGTTTTAGGGTTGCTTCTTGCCTTATCAAAGATGGGTTTCATCATTAAACCGCTTTTAAATACAAAATAGCTCAAAATATCTTTGTATTCTTGCATGTCTTTTATGGGTTTTGTTGCAACTCCGGAATCCATTGCGGCTTGGGCCACAGCAGGGGCAACATATAATAATATGCGAGGGTCAAAGGGTTGTGGAATAAGGTAGTCTCTGCCAAAGCCTTTGACTTCACCTTCAAAAGCTTGTGCACCTACATCTGATGATTCCTTTTGAGCGAGTTCTGCCAGTGCATAAACACAAGCTTTTTTCATCGCATCATTGATCACAGGAGCCCCAACATCCAAAGTGCCTCTAAAAATGTAAGGGAAACATAATACATTGTTAACCTGATTGGGGAAATCCGAACGTCCTGTTGCTATGATCGCATCTGGTCGCGCTTTGAGTGCCGCATCTGGCATAATTTCCGGTACTGGATTAGCCAATGCCAAAATGATGGGGTCTTTAGCCATTGGTAGAATCATTTCAGGTTTTAGCACACCTGCTACAGATACACCGAGGAAAATATCGGCACCTACCAATGCTTCTGCGAGTGTTTGCTCTTTAACGCCTGCGGCATAGCGCTTTTTACGTTCATCGGTTTCATTAACAATGTCTTGTCTTTGTTCATGTAGGATGCCACGTGAATCGGATACGGTGATGTTGTCTATCGATAATCCCAAATCTACCAATAAATCCAAACAGGCCATGCCAGCAGCACCAGCACCTGAGGTGACCAATTTAACTGTGCTGATGTCTTTATTGATGATTTTTAATCCGTTGATGACAGCAGCGCAAGTGATGATGGCGGTACCGTGTTGATCATCATGAAAAACTGGAATATTGAGTCGGTTTTTGAGTTTTTCTTCAATGTAAAAACATTCTGGTGACTTAATGTCTTCCAGATTGATTCCACCGAATGTTGGCTCAAGCGCTGCAATGATATCAATCAATTTGTCAGGGTCTTTTTCATCGATTTCAATATCAAAAACATCGACGCCTGCAAATTTTTTGAACAATACGGCTTTGCCTTCCATTACAGGTTTTGATGCCAGTGGGCCAATGTCCCCCAGCCCTAAAACAGCGGTGCCATTGGTGATAACAGCCACCATATTGCCTCGTGCTGTATACAATGATACCTTGGATGGATCTTTATGGATTTCTTCACAGGGCGCGGCCACACCTGGTGAATAAGCCAGTGCCAAATCTTTGGCAGTGGTTAAGGCTTTGGTTGCCACTATTTTGATTTTACCAGGCGGAAAATCATTGTGGTATTCCAAAGCCGCTTTTCTAATGTCTTCGCGTAAACTCATTGTTGTCCCCATTGAGTTGTGAGTTAAAACAGCGTGCTTTTACTCTCGTTTTTTGGACTCAGTATTTTAAGACATTTGTCCATATTTCTCCAAGATAATGCCAAAATAATGATACGAATACAGATAACTGTGAGTGATATGTCAGTTCTGTGATAGATAACATGCTGAGTCAACTGTTTTCACAGACAGAATCAGAATCAATTCTTTGTTATCAAAGGTAAGGTCCAATTATGATGTTTTGACTTGTCGATCATAATTTCTCGAAAAACTGCCCATTAAAATGAGCCACTAACCGAGATCAATTATGTTTTCTTTTCTCAGAAAATAAAGCAATCGGAATGTTTTTTCTGCGCCAGTTATCATTTAATTCATCATCTGGATAGTGAATATCCATACTCAGAGAACCTGCTTTATTAAGGTCATTGGATGCTTGATGTAAGTTTACTGTGATCGAGCCGGCTGAATTTTCAGTCAATTCTGTTGCTGTTTGTCCTCGTGCATACCCGTTGATTTGTTTCATATCGATGGTTATGTCCTTGTCTTTGATGAAATTATTGGCTTGGCCCATCAACCAACGGGGCTGGCCATTTTCATCGTAAAAATACAAGATAGCGAGTAATTCAATTGTTTTTTGCTTGGGCACCATTAATAAAGACAAGCCCCAACCTGCATCCTGATTTCCTGCCCACCATAAACCTGAAAAGTCTTCAGTATTTAATGATGAAGAAATAATCGGTTGCAAAGGCCACATGTCTTGTTGGCCGCCAATTTGGAAGAAGGTATGATCTATTGAAGGTTGATCTTTTTGATTAAAAAACGTCATCCAACCATTGTGAGTCGACGAGTGACCAATGATGGCTGCATTTTCTTCATAATCATAAACATATTGGATGATATTTTCGCCATTGATCCGATCAAGCTTCCAATAATTTTCTTGTGCCTCTAGTTGGTTAAGCATCGAATACCACATCGGTTTGCCATCGTCATCATAGGTGAAGAAGATGGCATGATAGAGATTGTCTCTTCCAATCGATTCAATGGTAAAGCCATGCCCATTGTGACTCGGATCATAATAGAGGCCTGTTTTTAAATTCAATGAAGTTTGGGTGTTGATTGTGATGAAGTTGTCACCGCCACTGACAAAATCCATTAAGCCATCATTGTTGAAATCAGCAAAATCAATATTGCTGTGGTTCAGTGGTTCAGTGTCATTATTACCCGGAACAAATGTGCTGTAATTTTTGTAAAATGATAAATGACCTTTGTGTCTACTGGTATTGATGTAAACATTTAAACTGTTATTGACATAAACAAACAAATCGCTTAACTCATCGTCATTGATGTCTTTGGCGACAATTTTTTCAGGAATAATGCTGATTAAATTTTGACTGTCAACTGGAAAAGGCTCTAGCCAGATGGATTGATCATAAGTTGTCTTGGTGAATGATCCTTTGCCATTATTGATCCATATGTTTTTTTCTTCATGTGTGGCAAAAATATCAATCAGACCATCCCCATTAAAATCTCCTGTTGTCATGAGTTTGGCACCTTGAGCAAATGGTACTGAAGCGTTGAATCTGTCTTTACCATTATTGAACCAAATTTTGATGTATGACAAGGTGTCATTTTTGTTGAGCACAACAACGTCATTCTTACCATCATTGTTCATGTCTTTTACTGAAAAATCTGTCGTGGCAAAACCTGGCTCGGCATTGAATCCATAGATGATATTAAACTCATCTGTAAGCAAGCTTGTAGGGTTGGCTGATTTCTCAACAATAAAGATGTTGCCTGCAACAGTTGTGTCCTGCAGTATGATTTCATCGCCATCAGTAAAGCCCATATCTGCACTCAATGATTTTTTTGTGGCAATGGGTAGAGGAACATGATTGATGAAATCTGGTGCATTTGGGTCAATGTAATAGGACATTGGCGTGGAGTTTTGGTGGCTTGGATAGTTGGCAATCAGCTGCATGCTGCCAGCATGATCCAAATCAATCAGTGCAGCATTTTGGTAGGCTGCATTAAAAAGATAATCATTTTCAGGATTTTGATACGCTTTAAACTGACCATTGCCGTCTCCCAACCATAAGGTTCCAGTTGCGCTCATTTCATGGGTGGCTGATTGAAGTTTGTCAATTTCATCAATGGTTGTGCAATTATCATTGGCAAGACCTGTACTGAGTATGTCCGCTAATCCATCCTGGTTATAATCATTGACTTGGACATGCTGATTGAATTGCATTGAAGAGGCTGTTGTTAATTTAAATGAATAGGGTTGATCATCAATTTGTTGCCAGGCAAGTGATTTTTCGCCAGTAGAAACCACATCGGGTAAACCATCCCCATTGAGGTCAACAATGGTTGCCATGTTTGAACGAAAGTGACTGCGATGAAATGTGTCATAACCGCTGGAATGTAAGGCCTTTTTGAAGTGAATTTGACCTGTGTTATCGTTGTCATAGATCATCAAGATGTTTGGCTGATGGTAGCATTCTGAAGTGGTGTTTTGTACTTTGGCATTGATCCAGACATCCAGATCCTTGTCATTATCTGCATCAATGGTGTGAATATCAGTGATGATGATTTGATTGTGTGGAATATGGTTGAGTACTCCGGGCAATTCAAACGCTTGTCTAGAAAATTGACCGTGACCATCATTGATTAAAATGGATATGGTGGCAGTTGGGTGATTGTCGATCATAAAAAAGTCTTGCGCACCATCATTATTGAAATCAAATTTTTTGAAAATTAAAGCATTCAATGTCTCGATTGGAAGGCTGCTTTTCAGTGTCAAATGATGATTGTCAAGATTAACCCAAGATTGTATTTGCCCATTATGATTGATCAATACGTCTGGTCTGCTGTTTCCGTTTAATTCTGTGACAATGAAGTTTTGTGCATTGCTTGGTAAATTCAGTTGTTTGGAACTAAACAGTTGCTTGCTATCGTTCAAGTATATTTTGTCTTGGGTGATGATGTCAGTATCGCCATCTTGGTCCCAGTCAACACCGTAAATTTGTCCATTGATCGATACATCAGTTGTGAAAGGGGTTTCGCTGAAGTTGGCTTGACCATCATTGTATGCGATGTTGCCATTGCGTAATATGATATCTAGATCGCCGTCTTGATCAATATCAATAATGGCTGAATATAACCCATCAGTGCTGAAATTACTGATTTGAGGTTGATAACCGCCATCACGGTATATCATGAGTTCAATGGGTTGAGAAGGTGTTGGTGGTTGTACTGTGCAAACAATACATTGCAATTGCCCGCCCAGAGAAATGATGTCATCAATACCATCGTTATTGAGGTCAGCGATTGTCTTGTCATAGGCGTTGCTGATATTGGGATTTTGGCCAATAAATTCAACATAGTTACTGTGTTGTGAATCTTTGAGGCGTTCTGTATTAAATGTCAATGCAGAAGTTTGCAATGCATGCATTAACAGTATCAAGGTCAAAGATATGAAGTGGTTTTCCCTGCGCATGCTTGTCATTGTTGTCAATAATCATTGATAATAACACCAATTCTGTTAATTTTGGGTTAAAATTTATTTTTTTTCGGAGTGGGTTTATGCGTTTTATTGGTGTGCTGATTATTCTGTCAGGCTTGATTTCTTGTTCAACGACTCAACAAAAATCTGTTGCTACATACCCGCTTCCAATACTGAACCTCAGTGAAGCCAACCGTTTGGCACAGTTGCCTTTGCACTGTGTGGAAACAGAATACCCGAATAAACTCAATCAAACAATCGGTAGTGATGCTGATTTACAATCACCACAACAATTACACCCTATTTTTTATGGTTGTTTTGACTGGCACAGTGCGGTTCATGGTTATTGGTCGATGGTCAGTTTGCTGAAAAATTTTCCAGACCTCGATCGCGCTGAAGAAATGAGGGCTGTGTTAAAGAATAATATCACATCGACTAAGGTAGCCCTTGAAGTTGAGTATTTTCATGGCAAATTAAATCAGTCTTGGGAGCGAACTTATGGTTGGGCTTGGCTATTAAAATTGGCTGAGGAACTCCATACTTGGAATGATCCTTTGGCCAGACAAGTTGAACATGATTTGCAACCGCTGACAGATATTATTGTTGAACGATTTAAAGATTTTGTCCCTAAACTGTATTATCCAATAAGGGTTGGAGAACACCCCAATACCGCATTTGGCTTGTCATTTGCTTATGATTATGCCAAAACAGTTAATGATAAAGATTTTATGACTTTGATTGAAAAACGGGCCATGGATTTTTATGCCAGTGATTATGCTTGTCCGATGAACTGGGAACCCGGCGGTTTTGATTTCCTCTCGCCTTGTCTGCAAGAGGTTGATATCATGCGAAAAATACTCAAAGCAAAAGATTTTGAACCCTGGTTGCAGAAATTTTTACCACAACTTAGCCAATCCGATTATGACCTGGAGGTGGGTATTGTCAGCGACAGAACTGATGGCAAGCTGGTTCATCTTGACGGGGTGAATTTCAGCAGAGCCTGGTGTTTGTATGGTCTGGGTTTACAGTACCCAGCCTATCAGCATTTGATCAATATTGCCAATAAACATGTTCAATATTCCTTGCCCAATTTAGTCGGAGACAGTTATGAAGGTGGCCACTGGTTGGCCAGTTTTGCCATTTATGCACTCAATCAGCTCGGTCATGATTCAGGTGACAAATAAATGAATGTATTCAAAGATTTGGGCCCTGGGGTTTTAATTGCTGCGGCTTTTATTGGGCCTGGAACAGTGACTGTATGTACTTTGGCAGGTGCCCAATATGGATTTGTATTGTTATGGACCATGGTGTTTTCAATCATTGCCACCATTGTTTTGCAAGAAATGGCTGCGAGATTGGGGATTGTTGCGAAAATGGGACTGGCAGAGGCGGTAAGGAAAGAAATTCCTTACCCTGCTGTTAAATTGGCTGCCATTATTTTAATGATTTCTGCCATATTGATTGGTAATGCTGCCTATGAAGCTGGCAACATCAGTGGTGGTGTATTGGGTTTAGAAACACTAATTAAAACAGTAACGGTATCTATGATCGGTTTAGATATTAACCTTTTCAGTTTATTGATTGGTTTGCTGGCTTTTATCGTACTTTATATTGGGCACTATCAACTGATAGAAAAAGTGCTGGTAACATTGGTGGTGTTGATGAGTATTGCGTTTGTGGCAACTGCATTTATGACGCAGCCAAATTTATTGGATGTATTAAAAGGACTGTTGATTCCTTCTTTTCCACAACACAGTATTTTGATCATTATGGCTTTGATTGGTACAACTGTTGTTCCCTATAACTTATTTTTGCATGCATCTTTGGTACAAGAAAAATGGCAAGGGGTCAGTGAGTTGCCAAAAGCCAGAAAAGACACCATTATTTCCGTGATTTTTGGTGGTCTGGTATCCATTGCTATCATTATTTGCGCTGCTGCTATTGAGACGGGTAACATTAACAATGCTGCAGATTTGGCCAAAGGCCTTGAGCCCTTATTTGGCAGTTATGCCAAGTATTTGTTGGCAATGGGTTTGTTTGCTGCTGGCATTACTTCTGCAATCACGGCACCTTTGGCTGCTGCCTATGTGGTTGCTGGTTGTTTCCAATGGTCTGCCGATTTAAAGTCAATGCGATTCAGAGTCGTATGGATGGTGGTTTTGATTATGGGTGTGGTTTTTTCTTCGATAGGTTTTAAGTCTATTGAAGTCATTAAATTTGCCCAGATTGCCAATGGTTTGTTGTTGCCATTGATTGCAGCATTTTTGTTATGGGTGATGAACCGTCGACATTTACTAGGCGAGCATGTCAATGCAGTGCATCACAACATTATTGGTGGAATTATTGTGTTGATGGCGATTATGTTGGGCTTGAAAAGCCTCAGTTCTGTGTTTGGTTTGATTTAATGGTCAGAGCATTTTTGTATACTGTGATTAAGGGAGCAAAATATGAATGTTGACATCAATTGTGATTTGGGTGAAGGCATGGATAATGATGCGGTTTTAATGCCTTATCTTGATTCCTGTAATATTGCATGTGGAGGGCATTTTGGCGATCAACAAACCATGTTACAAGCAATCAAGCTGGCAAAACTGCATAATGTAAAAGTAGGTGCTCATCCTTCATTTCCTGATAAACATAATTTTGGTAGAAAAATCATTGAAATTACAGCTGAGCAGCTGCAATACTCTTTGTATCATCAAATCGAAGATTTTGTAAAAGCGTGTACTTTATGCGACATGGACATGCACCACATCAAATTGCATGGTGCATTGTATAATCTGGCCGCTAGCGATGCTGAAGTTGCGGCGTTGGTATTGAATGTATTTGCTGCTGTTAAAGCTGATATTGCCATTTATGTGCCTTATCAATCGGCCATTGCGGTATTGGCTGAAGATTATTTTCCGGTCATTCATGAGGCTTTCATTGATCGACGTTATCATAACGACCTACGTCTGGTATCGCGCTCAAGAAATGATGCACTGATTGTTGATCCTACTGAGGCCTGGCAACAAATGTCTGATGTTATAGAGACAGGTCATTTAACATCGGTAGAAGGAAATCGAGTGAAAATTTCTGCCCAAACCTTTTGTTTACATGGAGATGAGGAGGGCGCTGTTGCCATGATACAGCACATCAGCAAATGTTTAGGTCGTTAATATTCCAGCCATTTGGTGAAAATGCCATTCTGATTGCTTGGCCACAAAAAATTGATCATGAAATCAGAAGTGATATTGAGGCTTTTGAACAAAAAATTCAGCAGCATATGCTGGATATTGTTGAAGAAACCGTGGCTGCTTATTGCAGTTTAACAGTCTATGTAAAAACAGAGTTGTTTTTGGCGGATGTGATTGAAAAACTGAGGGTGCTCTATCATCAAAAAAGTGATTTAATTAAAGAAAACAAAAGTCGTTGGTATATTCCTGTTTGTTATGATTTAACATTTGCCCTTGATTTAACGGCATTGGCAAAGGTTAAACATTGTGATGTTCAAACTCTGATAGAGCTCCATACAGCACCAGAATATACGGTTGATTTTTTAGGGTTTTTACCAGGTTTTGCTTACCTCAATGGTTTGGATGATTCGCTGCATGTACCAAGATTGGCTAAACCCCGGGCGCTGGTTAAAAAAGGTTCTGTGGCAATCGGCGGTCAACAAACCGGTATTTACCCGATCGACAGCCCAGGTGGTTGGCATGTGATTGGCAGAACCCCTGTTTCATTATTTGATCCCCATAACCCTTGTCCATGTTTAATAAGGGCTCTGGATAAAATACGCTTCTACGCCGTATCTCTTGATGACTATCATGTCATCAAGAATGACCGCCATTTTGTTTGTGAACAGCAGGTGTTACCATGATCCATGTGCGCTTAGCTGGGATATTTTCCACCATTCAGGACCTTGGGCGTCATGGTTATCGAAACATTGGGGTGCCAAGCAGTGGTGTCATGGATCAATACAGTGCCAAATTGGCCAATGCATTGCTTGATAATGATCCTAACAGTGCTGTATTGGAGATGACTTATCAGGGTGTCATACTTGAATTCAATGAGTCGGCATGTATTGCCATAACCGGAGCGTTGGCTCAAATATTTGTCGATGGACAGCCTTATCGTCACAACTCGGTGATTGCCATCAATGCTGGCAGTGTTTTGAAAGTCGGTACATTTTCTCTTGGGGCCAGGGCATATTTGGCCATAGCTGGTGGGTTTGATTGTCCTGTTGTATTAAACAGTTGCAGTTTTTACCAAGGTGTTACTGCCAATGCAATGATAAAGCTAGGTGATGACTTGCTGTTTCATCAATCAGCCAAAAATATCATCAACAGAGCTTCTGTTAAACCAGATTTAACATATTTTCATTCAGAGACCATTGATGTTATGAAAGGGCCTGAATTTGCATTATTGAATGATCAAATGAAAGCCGTTTTATTAACACATGAGTGCTCTGTTGAGGCCACTAGCAACCGTATGGCTTATCAATTAAAAATACACAATGGCAGCACGGTTGTCTTGCATGCGCAGGAGATCATCAGTTCAGCAGTGCATGCTGGAACGATTCAATTGACGCCTGCTGGCAATATCATGGTATTGATGAGAGATTGTCAAACAACAGGTGGTTATGCTCGCATCTTACAACTATCAGAAAACTCGATTGACCGTCTTGCTCAGAAAAGACCAGGCCAAAAAATTCAATTCAATTTACTTCATTGAAAATTCAAAAAGTAGGACATTGATCTATTTGATCATGCAAAATTTTCTATAATTATACTTGCAGTAATAATTTCGTACGTGTAATATGTGTACTACTATTAAATTCGTATTAAGAGAATGATATGAAAAAATTCATGTATTTATTATCAGCAATATTGTTCATGGCAAGTTGTGCTTCAACCAAGGTAAATAATCCTGAAGCTTCATTGACTCCTCTTAATGATAGATATGGTAAACCAAGGGTTTCTCCTACTGCTAAAAAATCATTGAGGGGTGATTTAGCTAATAACGAAGCCAATAGAGTGGTTTGCCGTAAAGTGAAGAAAACTGGTTCTAGTATTCCAGTGATTACTTGTAAAACTGTTGCCGAGCGTAAAAGTGATGAAAAAAGAAGTAAGTCTGCTGTCGAGCGTATGCTCCAAGATGGGATGCAAAATACGGGAGGCAGGTTTGGTGGTCTATTGAATGATAACCAGTAAAAGGTGATTGTTCATGTGGTCTTTTAGGGTAAAAGTAAAAAAGAAAGGTGATGAAAATGATGAAAAAAATAATAATTCTTATGTCAGTAATGATGACGTTGGTCAACTGTGCTTCCAGCAGTTCATATAACCACAAGGCATCATTGACGCCATTGAATGACAAGTACGGTAAGCCGCACATTTCACTCAAGGCAAAAAAAGCACTGAAAGGCGAACTGGTCAAAACTGAACACAATAAGGTGGCCTGTCGTAAAGCCAAGAAAACTGGTTCAAGGATCACTGTGGTTAACTGTAAAACCATTGCAGAACACAACGTTGATGATAACAGATACAGATCCGTATCTGCTCGAATCGTTTATGAAGCCATGCAAAATGGTGGACAGATTTGGTGATTAATGGATAACAGTAACATAAAGCAACAAAGTGCAGAGGTGCCATTGTTGTCAATTGAAATAAAAAGTCGGCGGCAAACAAATTGTTTGTACAGCCACTAATGTTAATAAATGAAAGGTGATGAAAATGATGAAAAAAATAATAGTTCTTATGTCTGTAATGATGATGTTGGTCAATTGTGCTTCAAATAATGCGCACAATCAAAAGGCATCATTGACGCCGTTGAATGATAAATATGGTAAACCACGTGTTTCGCCAACAGCAAAAAAAGCCTTGAGAGGCGAATTGGCCAATGTAGAACACAACAAGGTGGTGTGTCGTAAAGTGAAAAAAACTGGCTCAAGTATTCCTGTCATAACATGTAAGACAATTGCAGAGCATAAGAGTGATCAAAAAAGAAGTAAAGATGCAGCAGAACGCATCTTATATGATACCAATCAAAATACAGGAAGATTCGAAAATCAGCGGGTTCAACCTGGTTTACCAAATAATCCTTTTTGATCAAATTTGATGAAAAAGAGTTTGAGTAAAAATAAAAACAACAGTCAAAGCAGTTATTTTGCTATTGATAATACAATAAACCATCAGATGATTGCTCGTCTGGTGGTTTTTGGCTAATAAAGTGAATAACAAGGGGAAAACCATGAAAAAAGTAATAATTCTTATGTCAGTAATGATGATGTTGATCAGCTGTGCTTCAAATAATTCATACAATCAAAATGCCTCTTTAACGCCATTAAATGATAAGTATGGTAAGCCTCGTGTATCACCAACTGCCAAGAAATCTTTAAAAGGTGAGCTGGCCGAAAATGAAGCCAATAGAGTGGTTTGCCGAAAGGTGAAAAAAACGGGTTCTAGTATTCCTGTGATCACTTGCAAAACTGTTGCAGAACATAAGAGTGATGACAAAAGAAGCAAGCAAGCGGCAGAGCGGATTATCTATGACACCAATCAAAATACTGGTAAATTTGAAAATTTTTGACCGATGTGGACCGTATTGTCAGTCTAATGAGATGTATTAAGTTTAACGTATTAATTTTAACGTAGAACTGGCATTTATTTAGGTTAAGGAATTGACCAACAGAACAATAATTAAATATAAAATATAAAAGGTTAATGATGAAAAAAATAGCAATAATTGCATGTTTATCAATATTTTTGATGAACTGTGCAGCAAATAAATCAGCGCATAATTCACAAAGTGTAAAGAAAGCCCAAACATCTCAAAGCGCATCAGGAAGTGAGGAAAAAGCCAAAAAATCTCGCATGAATTGCAGAAGGGGTGCTGCTTCTACTGGTTCGAATTTATCATCAAGAAATTGTAAAAAAAGAAACGGTTAGAAATTCAGGCCAGCATTATGGTGCCATCTGTGAGTGAGATAGATGGCACCTGTGTATTTACCACGTGATAACAATTGTGTAGTTTACAATAAAAAAATCATAGGTGGTCTCTCTTGTGATCTGATCAGAATTGATAGCCGAATTCTTCTTCAAACATATCTTTAAACTCCTTTTTGCTAAAACTGTGATTTTGAGTACCAGCACTGGCAATTTTGATGCTACCAAGTAATGAGGCAATGCGTCCAGTAGTCTCGATATCAAGATCATTCATAAAGCCATATAATAAGCCTGCTCTGTAGGCATCGCCACAACCTGTTGGATCTTTAACTTGTTGTGCTTCAACCACGGGAATGCGGTAAAGTTTTCCATTGGTGTAAATTTCTGAGCCTTTTTCTCCTCGAGTTACAATTAATGCTTTAAGGTCTTTAGCGATTTCATCGGCATTCATTCCTGTGCATTCACAAACCAATTCATACTCATAATCGTTGACGGCCATCCATGTGGCTTGTTTTATGAATTTTTTTAAATCATCTCCATCAAAAAGAGGCATGGCCTGACCTGGGTCAAATATGAAAGGGATGTTGTTATCCGAGAAGCCTTGAGCATGAGTGATCATACCATCTCTTCCATCAGGCCCAACAATGCCAATGCTGATGTCCTTATGATCCGATACTTTGCATTCATGAGATAAGCTCATAGCACCGGGATGAAAGGCGGTGATCTGGTTGTTGTCTTGATCGGTGGTAATGAATGCTTGAGGAGTGAACATGTCTTGTTTTACGATGATGGCTTCCTGTGGGATTTCAAGAGACTTCATATGTTCTGTGTAGGGCGTAAAGTCTTGTCCGACTGTACCCATGGGCACCGGGTTACCGCCTAATAGTTTTAGGTTGTAAGCGATATTGCCAGCGACACCACCAAATTCTCTGCGCATATCAGGCACAAAAAACGATACATTAAGTTTATGTATTTGTTTGGGCAAGATGTGTTTAACAAATTGATCCTGGAAAACCATTATTGTGTCATAGGCTAGGGAGCCACATATTAGTGCTTTACTCATAGTTTATTCTCTTGATTGTGTATATCTTTTATTGTTTTTCTAAAATCGCTTTGACTTCAGCAGGATTAGCCCTGCCTTTGGTTTGTTTCATCACTTGTCCGACGAAGAAGTTGAACATTTTCATGTTGCCATCTTTGTATTCTTGAAATTGAGTAGGGTTATTTTCAATCAATTCTGTAACAATGGCTTGTAAGGCAGCGGTATCAGAAACTTGTTCAAAACCATGTTCTTTAATAACATGTGAAACGCTTTGTGTGGTGTTCCATATTTTTTCTAAAACCACCTTGGCGATTTTATGTGAAATGGTGCCAGTACTTAAGGTGTCCAATAAATCGGCAAATTGTTGTGGGCTGACGCCTTGTTTGTCATCCTGATCGGTGCTTTTTAACAGAGCACTGTATTCTCCCAGTAACATTTTTGCTACTGAATCAGCATCCGCCTTGTTTAATAATTTGATGGTTTGATCAAAAAAGTCAGAGAGTTGAATGTCTCGGGCAATGGTATTGGCATCATCTGCTTTGAGATTCAATTCATCCACATAACGTTTTTGCTTGGCTGCAGGAAATTCGGGTATGAACTGTCTTTCATTATCTATATAGGCCTGATCGATCACCACTGGTAACAAGTCGGGATCAGGGAAATAACGGTAATCATTGGCTTCTTCCTTGCTACGCATGGAGCGAGTCTCATGTTTTTCAGCGTCATATAGTCGTGTTTCCTGAATGACTTTCTGGCCTGATTCAAGTACTTCAATTTGTCGTTGAACTTCATAGTTGATCGCTTTTTCAACAAACCTGAAAGAATTGATGTTCTTTAATTCTGTTCTGGTTCCCAGTTCTTTTTGGCCTTTGGGGCGAATTGATACATTCGCATCACACCTGAATGAACCTTCTTGTAAGTTGCCATCACATATGCCAAGGTGTGTGACAATGGTGTGAACCTCTTTCATATAGCTGACGGCTTGTTTGGCTGAAGTCATGTCTGGCTCCGAAACAATTTCAATCAAAGGTGTGCCACAACGATTTAAATCAATGCCAGAATACTGTTGGTATTTATCATGCACAGATTTTCCTGCATCTTCTTCAATGTGCGCCCGATTTACTCGTATGACTTTATCGTTGCCATTTTCATCTTTAATAGTGACCGTACCATGTTTAACAATGGGGTGCTTGAGTTGTGTTATTTGATAGCCTTTGGGAGAATCAGGATAAAAGTAGTTTTTACGATCGAATCTGGATTCCTTTGCAATGACTTGAGCATTAACTGCTAAACCAAAACGGATCGCGTATCTCAAAGCTTTCTCATTAAAAACCGGGAGTGTGCCTGGTATTGCTGCTTCAAGTAAGCTGACTTGTGAGTTGGGTGATTGGCCATATTCAGTGCTGGTTGCAGCAAACAATTTGCTTGTGGTTTTGAGTTGTGTGTGAATCTCTAAACCAATAACGGTTTGCCATTGTGTTTTTTGATCAGTCATCGTAACCCTCCGCAATTGCTAAATGCCATTTGGTGTTTTGTTGGAATTGGTGTGCGGCATTCAGAATGGTTTTTTCCTGTAAATTATTGCCAATCAATTGTAGACCGACGGGCATGTTGTTAGCCTGTCCAATGGGAATGGACAGGCAAGGTAAGCCTGCCAGTGAAGACGGTATGGTGAAAATATCTGCTTGATACATGCTCACAGGGTCTTTTTTCGCATTGAATTTAAAGGCGACTTCAGGCGATACAGGTGCAGCTATGACGTCAACTTGTGTAAAGGCTTGTTTGAAATCATTGGCAATTAAACGCCTGATTTTTTGTGCTTTTCGGTAATAGGCATCATAAAAACCTGCAGATAGTGCCCATGTGCCAACCATGATGCGCCTTTTAACTTCTTCGCCAAAACCTTCTGTTCTTGATCTGACGTACAAATCATCCAGATCTTTAGGGTTGTTGCATTGATGTCCGTAGCGAACACCATCGAATCGAGAAAGATTGGATGAACATTCAGCTGGGGCAATCACATAGTAAGCTGAAACTGCCAAATGCGCATTGGGTAATGTGATGTCAATGATTTGTGCACCTTGATTATTGAGTTCTTCAATGGCTTTTAAGGTCGGTGCTTTGATGTCATCAGACAAACTTTGTATCCATTCAGGAATTATGCCAACTCTCATGCCTTTAATGGGTGTGTTTAAGTTTTCAGCAAAGTTCTCTTTGTCTACTTGAGCTGAAGTGGAGTCTTTTGGGTCGAATCCACACATTTCGGACAAAACAAAAGCACAATCTTCAGCACTTTTCGCCATCACTCCTGCTTGATCAAGGCTGGATGCAAAAGCCACCATGCCATAACGAGATGCCCTGCCATAACTGGGTTTGATGCCCGTTATTCCACACAGTGCAGCTGGTTGTCTAATGGATCCGCCAGTGTCCGACCCAGTGGCAAATGGTACTAAGCCTGCTGCAACAGCCACTGCAGAACCGCCAGATGAGCCACCGGGAACTGTATCGAGATCCCAAGGGTTTTTTACGGCACCAAAGTAAGAGTTTTCATTTGATGAGCCCATGGCAAACTCATCCATGTTGGCTTTGCCAAGGGTAATGCAACCAGCCATATTTAGGTTTTCAACGATGGTAGCGTTATAGGGTGCAACAAAGTTCTCCAACATGCGAGAACCACAGGTTGTCTGAATGTTTTCAGTGCAAAATAGATCTTTATGGACCAGAGGTATGCCAGTAAGCAGTTGCCCTTTTTGTTGGTCGATCAGTTGCTGTGCAGCTGATATTTGCTGTGTGGCTAACTCAGGTGTCAGGTTAATCAAACAATTGAGCTCACTGGCGTGTTGGTCAATTCTGCTTTGATAAAACTGACACAGTTCTTTAACGGAAATGTCCTTGTTATTTAAAGCAACGGACAATTGCTTAATGTTTTGATATTTCATTGATTGATCCTTGATTACTCAACAACAGTTGGGACTAAGAAGTAATCTTCATCAGCTAGTTCGGCCATTGATAGCAACGTATCTTTGATTGAGGTTTGTTTGACTTCATCAACTCGGAGTCTTTGAACGGCATCCATTGGGTTGGCCATGGGTTTAATGTCATCAGTATCGGCCTGGTTAATATCATTAATCATGCCGATCACAGCGTCCAAGGAAGTGGCAATAACGTCGATTTCAGTTTCGCTAACATGGAGTTTAGCAAGAACTGCAATTTGTTTGACTTCTTTACGATTTATTAACATACAGTGACCCTAAAATAATATATAATTGGCGATTCGCGCTATTTTAACTAATGGCATGACATTATGCCATTTTTCCAACATAAACCATACAATTAATATAACATGTTAAAAAAATTCAGAAGCCTTTTTTCAAACGACTTGTCAATAGATTTAGGAACAGCCAATACGCTGATATATATGAAGGACCATGGTATTGTACTTGATGAGCCTTCTGTGGTGGCAGTGCGTATGGACCGTGGTATTGGTGGCCCGAAAGACATTGCATCAGTAGGAATGGATGCTAAAATGATGTTGGGTAGAACGCCTGGTCATATTTCTACCATCAGGCCCTTGAAAGATGGGGTCATCGCTGATTTTGAAATGACTTCAGCTATGCTGCAACATTTTATCCGTAAAGTGCATTCCAATCGTTGGTTGAAACCCAGTTCCCGCGTACTGATCTGTGTGCCATGTGGTTCTACACAAGTTGAAAGGAAGGCGATTCAAGAATCTGCAGATGAAGCAGGCGCATCAGATGTGTATTTGATTGAAGAGCCGATGGCTGCTGCTATAGGCGCAGGCATACCCATTCATGAGGCATGTGGCTCAATGGTTTTGGATATAGGTGGTGGTACATCTGAGGTTGCTGTTTTGTCTCTCAATGGAATTGTTTATGCTGCATCGGTTAAAATTGGTGGTGATAAATTTGATGAAGCAATTATTTCTTATGTGCGCAGAAGTTACGGTACTTTGATTGGTGAAAGTACTGCTGAAAAAATCAAAAAAGAAATTGGCTGTGCTTATCCATCGACAGAGGTTAAGACCATAGAAGTGACGGGTCGGAATTTGGCTGAGGGTGTGCCAAGAATGTTTTCTATCAATAATAATGAAATACTGGAAGCATTGCACGAGCCATTGGCCGGTATTGTCTCTGCGGTTAAAACCGCACTGGAACAGACGCCACCTGAGTTGTGTGCAGATGTGGCAGATCAGGGAATTGTTCTAACAGGGGGTGGAGCATTATTGTGTGATTTAGATAAATTACTGATGGAAGAAACGGGCTTACCTGTGTTGATTGCAGAAGATCCTTTGACGTGTGTGGCCAGAGGTGGCGGTAAAGCTTTAGAAATTATGGATGAACAAGGCTCAGATTTTTTCACATTCACACGTAGGTAACGTGATATCGAGGCATCTTTGAGCAATAATTAAAAGCATTCAACTGCTATGTGGAGTCCAAAAAACGAATCTTCAATGACGCAGAGTCAGTTATTTCGATTTCTCATAATCGAAGTAGTGTGTGTGATCTTAATGGTTTTGGATCATTCATCCAAAGTTGCAGATCCGTTGAGGGTGGCTGTTTCTGTATTGACTTATCCATTGGTAAAAATCATAGAGTTGCCACAAAATACTTATGAATTTTTAAGTACATCAGCTTCTAATCGTTTTCAGTTGTTAAATGAAAATGTTGACTTGAAACAGCGGCTTTCTCAGGCACAAATTGACTTGTTACAATTAGAAGTGATCTCACAGCAAAATATAGAGTTACGTAAATTATTGGATACCAAGTTACAATTACCACTTAAAACCACAGCAGCATTTGTTGTTAATGTCAATACTGGAGACAACAAACACCATTTCATTATTAATGAAGGATATAATCAAGGTGTGCAAGTAGGACAAACTGTGTTAGACCTCAATGGCGTGGCTGGGCAGGTTTCATCAGTTGATATTGAAAGTTCACATGTGGTATTGGTTACAGATCAAAATCATGCTGTACCAGTAGAATTTTTGCGAACAGGAATTCGCACATTTCTCTATGGCACTGGAGACTTGAATGTTTTGATTTTGCCTGAGATTCCTCAGAGTGCTCATGTTAAAGTTGGAGATATTTTGATTACTTCCGGTTATGGAGGTGTATTCCCCAGAGGTCTAAAAGTTGCAACCATCAGTAAAGTGATAGATTCAGCAGATCGATCGTATTTGAAAGCTGAAGCATTGCCCAGTGCGGACATCAATCATATTAAACAAGTATTACTTGTTTGGTCAGGATCGGAGCAATCTGAGCAAACCATTGAGCAAACGGGGCCAACAAATGGTGAGCCTGAATCACAAGTACCGGATGTTTCTGAGGGCATACAAGCACAAGAGGATAGTGCATTAACAGCTGAAGATGGATCGACTCAGAAGCTGGATCGAGAAGAACAAGACAACCAATGAAAAACTATTCAACTAAACTTATCCATAGTTCAATTGTCATATGCTTGATATTGATGTTAATTCCATGGCAAGGTTGGACGTTGACACTGCAACCTTATTGGTTGGCTTTGATTATTATTTATTGGAGTATTGAATCACCATTAAAATGCGGTTTATTTACTGCCTTTTTTTACAGTATTCTTTTAGATGTCTTGTATGGTAGTTTATTTGGCAAACATGGTTTTTCTATGGTTGCTATGGTTTTCTTGATCAGTAAAGTGCATAAGCGCTTAAAAATGACTTCTTTTTGGCAATTAACTCTTATGGTTGGAGCATTGTTATTGAATGATGCTTTTATCCGGGGTGTGATTGATTGGTTGTCAGGTCAACAGTTGCTGTTAAGCATTAACTTTTGGCAATTATTGAGCTCGTTCTTATTATGGCCGTGGTTCAAATATTTGATGGATAGAATGCGATCGAAATTTTAATACGTATGAGACTCAATGATGTTTAATAATCATAAACACATCAAAAATACCCAATATGAAACGAAGATTTTTATCAATCGGATTGTTTCAGCTGTGATTATTGTGTTACTGATGATCAGCGTTATTTTTGCACGTTTCTTTTATCTTCAAATCGTGCGTCATGACTCGATGTTGGCAAGCTCAGAAAAAAACCGCATCAGAACAACAGCATTACCGCCGGCAAGAGGTTTTATTTACGACAGAAATAACAAATTATTGGTTGATAATATTCCAACTTATCGTTTACAAGTCATTCCTGAAAAAGTTGATCAGTTAAGGAACAGGTTAACAGAGTTAAAAAAAATCACCAATCTCTCCGATGAAGAAATTGATGATGTGATGAGCAAGGAAAAAAGCAACAGTGCATTTAAACCAATTATCATTAAAGATAAGCTTTCAGAAAAAGAAATGTCAGCTTTTGTGGCACGCAAACACCGTTATCCTGGGTTTGAAGCCAAACCTTATTTGATCAGGCATTATAAATACACCAATATATTGTCTCATGTGGTGGGCTATGTTGGAAGGTTGAACGAGCAAGATTCTAAGCGCTTGGATAAAAACAGATACTTAGGCACGGAATATACTGGCAGAAGCGGTTTAGAAAAGTACCATGAAAATATCTTACATGGTTACCCAGGTTCTTTAAAGGTGGAGACCAATGCCAAAGGACGTGTGTTGAGTGAAATCAAACAAGAGTTGCCAACCAGTGGTAAGGACATAACCTTAACCATCGATATTGACTTGCAAAATACTGCCTATGAAGCTTTGGGAGACCTAACTGGTTCCATTATTGCAATAGATCCCAATAATGGTGAAATATTGGCAATGGTTTCTAAACCTGGTTTCGACCCCAATGATTTTGTTAATGGCATTTCACAAAGTAAGTATTCTGGATTACTGAATTCTCCAGAAAAACCTTTATTTGATCGCAGTATTAAAGGTGGGTATGAGCCTGGTTCCACAATCAAACCATACGTGGCTTTGGCTGGACTATATAATGAGGTCATTGATCTAAATTACAGCATGTTATCTAAAGGTTACTTTCAATTAAAAAATCAGAAAAGAAAATACCATGACTGGAAAAGAGGTGGGCATGGTTTGGTCAATATTCAGCAGTCAATAGCCCAGTCCGTTAATACCTTCTATTATCAGTTGGCCTTGAACCTGGGCATTGATAGGATTCATAACTTTTTAATTCATTTTCGATTTGGTCAATTATCCAATATTGAATTACAAGGAGAGATGAAAGGTTTGTTGCCCTCAAGAGAATGGAAGAAAAAAAACAAAGGTACCATCTGGTTTCCTGGGGAAACCGTTATTACTGGTATTGGTCAGGGTTTTTTGGTCAGTACACCGGTACAATTGGTCACATCATTGGGCATAATGGCCAATAAAGGCAAATACATTAAACCCCATTTGATCAAAAGTGATGTATTGGAACAAGAAGATATTGTTCTTGATATTCCTGATCAGTATTGGCAGGCTGTCCATGATGGTATGATTGGTGTGGTCAATGATGCCAAAGGTTCAGCCTATGCAATTCGAAAGGCTGATTATATTATTGCTGGTAAAAGTGGTACATCACAAGTGTATGGTAAAAAGGAAGAAGATGTCTATAATAAAAATTTGGTCATCCCTAAACATTTACGAAACCATGCCTTGTTTGTTGCTTTTGCACCAGCTGACGATCCAAAAATTGCGGTGGTAGTTGTCGCTGAACATGGCGCCAGTGGTTCGAGGGTAGCGGGACCCATTGCTGGTCAAGTCATAGAGAAATACATGCAGAGTTATGATCACATAAAGGTGGCGAGTTCAGATGATCTTTAACAGTGCAGTACATCATAATAAAAGGCATTATGTGGATTGGTGGTTATTGTCTTTCATTGTTGTTTTAATGTGTTATGGTTTGATTGTTTTGTATTCAGCAGGCGGTTGGGTTTTGGTTAAGAAACAAATGGTACGATTGGCACTGGGTGTTTTTGTTATGTTGTTTCTGGCACAATTAAAACCAGAAAAGTTGGCAGGTATCACGCCATGGTTATACCTCATGACCATTGTATTGTTATTGGCAGTATTGTTTTTTGGTTATGAATCAAAAGGCGCAAAACGGTGGTTGAAGATTGGCATCAGGTTTCAACCGTCTGAATTGGCAAAGCTGACCATCCCATTGGTTTTGGCATGGTTTTATAGGTATCGTATTTTACCGCCTGATTTGAAATCTATTGGTATCAGTGTTGTGTTGTTGTTGGTGCCGGTTTTTTTAATCTATAAGGAGCCTGATTTAGGTACCTCTATTTTGGTCGCAGTCAGTGGTTTGTTTGTGTTATTTTTAGCCGGGTTATCGTGGAAATATATCATAGGAGGGCTTGTTTTTCTGAGTACTGTTGTTGCCCCTTTGATGTGGTCTTTTTTTCTTAAAGATTATCAAAAACGCAGGGTCTTGACCTTTTTGAACCCAGAGAGTGATACGTTGGGCTCTAGCTGGAATATCATACAATCCAAAATTGCAATTGGATCCGGTGGATTGTTTGGTAAAGGTTGGCAGAATGGCAGTCAAACCCAATTGGATTTTTTACCAGAGCATTCTACCGACTTTATCTTGTCAGTATTATCTGAAGAATTTGGTCTTATGGGGGTCATCTTATTATTGTTGATTTATATGGCGATCATATTCAGGGGGCTTTTTATTGCTGCTCAAGCCAAGGATACTTTTAACCGTCTATTTGCAGGTGCATTAACCTTAACATTTTTTGTCTATCTGATCATTAATGCAGGGATGATTAGTGGCTTACTGCCAGTTGTTGGTGTACCATTACCATTAGTGAGCTATGGAGGTACTTCCATCATTACCCTTATGGCATCGTTTGGCATGATTATGTCAGTCTATAATCACAGGAAACTATTAAAATCATGAAAAAATTTATTGTACTTTTACTGTTACTCTCACTCATTACTACTCACGCACATACCGAGCAAGATAGCATTGATGCGTTTATTAAAAATACGGCTGTCAAAAATCAACTCGATGAAGATAAAATCAGAAACATCGTAACTCAAGCCAAGCGTCAACAAAGTATCATTGATGCCATGAATAGACCTGCGGAAAAAGCCAAACAATGGCATGAATACCGCGCCATCTTTCTGAAACAAAAAAGAATCAATGAAGGTGTTAAGTTTTGGCAAGAGCATCAAGAAATCTTAACATCAGTCAGCAAAGAAACTGGTGTACCTATTGAAATTATAGTGGCCATTATCGGTGTGGAAACCAATTATGGTGGCAATAAAGGCAGTTACCGAGTGATTGATGCGTTGTTTACTTTGGCATTTCACTACCCTAAGAGATCAAAGTTTTTTACCAAAGAGCTGGAAAAATTTTTAGTATTGATTGAAAAAGAGAAAATTTCACCGCTTGAAACAAAAGGTTCATATGCTGGCGCGATGGGATTTGGTCAGTTTATGCCCAGTTCCTATTTAATGTATGCTGTTGATCATGATAAAGATGGTCAGCGAGATTTACTTAATAACATTCCTGACGCGATAGCCAGTGTTGCTAATTATTTTAAGGCACATGGCTGGAAAGCAGGTCATTCAGTGGTTCATCAAGCTCAAGTCAGTAAAGATTTTAAAGTGTTAAAAAAACAAAAACTTAAGCCTTCATTGACAGTAAAACAGTTAAACGATATGGGTTATTCAGTAAAAGAGCAGTTGCCAATAAATGCTAAAGTTACTTTAACCCAATTACAGCAGAAAGATCATAAAGAATATTGGTTTGGTATGCATAATTTTTATGTAATCACGCGTTATAACCACAGTGACATGTATGCGATGGCTGTTTATCAATTGGCTCAAGAAATTAAGCAAAGCAAGGGTGCTTGATGATAGGGTGTTATAAATAAAGGTCTTAAATAGAGAATTGCCATGCAAAAAATTCTTACCCTTATTGGAGTCATTATTGTAACTTTGATCAGTTGCTCAAAAAAAAGTGAACGCAAACCGCAACAAGCTCCTTCACCGACGCAGACCAACGCTGGTCGGTATCAATTGGCTGTAGATCGAGGGCCAGATTCTCGAGATTTTGATGTTGGGGGCTTGCGGCCATGGGATATCAAACCGGAACCCAAAAGTAAATATGGTAACCATTCGCCTTATGTGGTTTTTGGAAAAACCTACCATCTGCAAGAGGTTGGCCAATCATTTGAACAAACTGGAACGGCCTCATGGTATGGAAAAAAATTTCATGGGCACACCACCTCAAATATGGAAATATTTGATATGTATAAAATGACAGCAGCGCATCGAACCTTGCCACTGCCAAGTTATGTGGAAGTAACCAATATCGATAATAATAAAAAGGTCGTGGTGCGAGTCAATGACAGAGGGCCATTCAAAAGCAAGCGCATCATTGATTTGTCGTGGGCAGCAGCCAAAGCCTTGGATTATGATACCAAGGGGTTAGCGAATGTGCACATTAGATTAATCAATCCTGAAGACGTGGCTACACAACCAGCACAGGTAGCTGATAATGATCAGGTGGATAGAGAGCCTGCTATCAATGACTTGAAATTTCTACAAGTGGGTGCTTATTCTGAAAAAGGTCGGGCTCTGGATATAGCCAAACAACTCAGTAGATTGGTCATGTTGCCAGTGCATGTGACCAATACCATTACACAAACACCTTTATATCGAGTACGAATTGGCCCATTAATGGAAGATGAAAACATCATTGATATTATAGGAAAAGTTCATGCAAGAGGTTTTTTGAACACTAAAATGGTGGTGGAATAGTTGTTAACGCTGTTTAATTCTAAAAAACAGGCGTTGAAAAAATGGATGCTCAGTAGCACCTCTGCATTATCACAAAATCAAGCTTTTAAAATCAATGTTATTTTTCATCAACGCAGCATCATTGATAGCTTTGAAGATGGGCATGGCTTGTGTATTTTCTATGGTTTTCTTGATCAAGATACTAATGGCTTATCGAAAGCGGCTTTTGTTGCCAACAAAATGCAAACAGCTGGTATTGATGCACTTACAGAATTTTATGGTTCATTTATTATCATTTATTATTGTAAAAGAAAGCAAAAATATGTGATCGCTAATGATGCTTTAGGTGATTTTGCTGTTCATTACCATCAAACCAACGATGGTATTGTTGTTTCAGATTTTCCATCGGCATTATTGAATAAAGATAATTGCGCAATCAATGAGGATAGGTTGATTTGTTATTTCGCTTTGAGTCAACCAGCAATAAATGCCAGTTTCTATGAGCATATTAAACAACTCAATCCTGGTCAATGCTTGAGTTTACATGGCAAGACCATAGAGCGTTGTACCTATTATCAATTGCCAACCACGCTGAACAGAAAGTTGAAATCACTGCCAGAAATTGCTCAGCAACTTTCTCATGTCATGCAATTGGCTATCTCCAGTCAAACACAAGGGCATAAAAAAGTGGGTATTATGATGAGTGGTGGCTTGGACTCTACTTTTGTGGTTGCTAATGCTAAGGCATTAAAAATACCATTAAAGTCCTTTTCCTATGTGTTTCCACAGATGCCAGAAGCGGATGAATCGCATTGGATTGATGCCATGCGTTCTGAAAATCATGACATGCATACTTTTGTTGGTCAACCTCATTGGCCTTTAAAGTCTCCGTGGTTTGTTAGCCTCAATGCTCCTGTGAGCAATCCTTACCGACACCTTAAATCGGTTATTTATCAAAAAGCGCAATCAGAAAATTTATCAGTGATGTTAACTGGTGTTTTTGCAGACCATTTGTACACTGGTTATATCTATTGTTTAGTTGATCAAATGAAATATCAACCGTTAACAGCCATGAGGTCTTTGCTCACCATGTTGAGAACTCATGGACTTTTGACCACTGCAAGGCAGCTCTCACCAGGTAAATGGTCCAGTACTGTGTCAACAAAAGCACCGTGGTTGAGCAAGTTTTCATCCAGTGTATTAAAGCGCCAAACAAAAATAAAGCAATACAAGCACCCTCATCCTCAGCAATATGCGCTGGTCAGCGGTTTATCTTCGGCTCAGTCGTGTTGGTTGGAGAATGAATATGGTTTTAAGTATGGTATCAATGTGAGACACCCTTTTAGAGACAGACGAGTCGTTGAGTGGTTATTATCGGTTCCTGCATGGTTGCTTGGTGATCATGCAGAACCCAAAAAAATGGTCAGATATGTGGCCAAAAATCAATTGCCAGAAAGCATCATCAGACGTAAAAAAATCACCACACTTAAACCTTTATTTCTTAAAGGCGTCATGCAAGAGTCTTTGTCACAAGTAACAAAGGTATTAAAGGATTCAGGAAGTAGTTGGCAGCACTATGTTGACAAAAAAATGGTAATCCAAATGCTGGATAATCCAAAAGGTAATCATGAGGATTGGCAATATATGATTTTATGGCAATGTTTAAGCTATGAGCTGTGGAAAAAAAGAATTGCTCAATTGAAATAAGTGTGAGAAAAATAACGCCATTGAATCGATGATGGCAATGGCGTTATTGTGAGCTTATTTAATCATCGAGTGGCGCAGTTAATAAATTAAATGGAATGTTGTTCCTGATCCACTGGCCATTATTGAGGCCATTATCAATATTGATCTGCATGTTTTCAACAGTGCCAGTTGTGTTGGACTGGTCATAATCAATCCTGATTGTTCCAACGTTATTTGATCTTATGGGTGTTATTGGGCAATGTGGACAAAATGTTACAGAGTAATTCATGTCAATGTCTGCAACAGCTTCATTCGCACCATTTCCCAGTACCCAATAAGGTTGACCATTGTCGTCATATATATAATTGATGACAACTTCAGTGTCTCCTTGTGTGCCAATACTGGCTCCCCAGCCTGATTCGCTTGGGTTAAACCACAAGCCTGTTCTTTGCTGGTTAGGTGCCACCGAAAATACAAAAGACTGTAGTAAATCAGCGCTGAACTGACCATTAATGGTACGCGTTTGTATGGCCAGATTCGGGTTGATTATTGTTGTCACAGACTCCCCAACAGTCGTTGTTTGTTGTGTTGAACTTTGGAATGGACCATTATAAGACACTTTATTGATATCATTGTATGCTTGATTATTGTTCATTTTTCCAATGTCACTGATGTACCAAATTGAAGCATGTTGTGGCAAAGCCGTATAATGAATATATAACAAGCCGTTTTCAGAATAGTACATGTCATAACCATTACCTGGGCGACTTGGGTTATACCACAAGCCGTTGGTGGCTATGATGTCATTATCAGCATCAAGTGCACAATTGTTGACCACATTACAAACACCATTGTTGCCCAATCGTGTTGACAGGATGACAGAATCTTCTTGGTTGAATCCTGTTTCGCCAACTACTGCTTGCGTATTAATAGCAATTGGAGAGTCACAAGTCGCCTCTTGAGATATGCTGAACTCAATGTTTGCTTGGTGTTGCTGTCCTACTTGTAGGTTGGTTAATGACACAGCAGGTGTCTCTAAGTTTAAGAAGCTGCTGTCCTGCGATGGTTGATTGTCTGCATGATAAACACACACTGCATTTTGTGTGTCAAATGCATCGGCGGTATTACAAGCAAAACTGACCCCATCTGTGGCATTGTCATTTTGCAGGCCCACTGAAGAGGAGGCGGGATTAAACCCAACACCATCATACTGATAAACCCACTGATTAACCGTTGGATATAAAATCGCTTCAAAATTGAAATGATCAATGGTTGTATTGGGGTTTTCATAGCGATCAACATCATGATACATAAATACATCGCAGGGCAGATTATTGCCAAGCTCTGATGCCCTCGGACAATTGTCAAAATGTTGATAATAAATATTTTGCGTGATTAAATCATCATGCATAGGAATGATTCTGGCACTGCCAGTTGAGCCATTATTGCCATTGTTTGGTAAGGATGGTAATGGGCAGTCATTGTCAAAATCGAAACCACTTTCATTTGGATTTGTTGAAATATAACCATTGGAACTCAAATATAAGGCGCCTATGCTGTTGCCATATAAATCAAATGAATTGGGTAAATTTACACTGGCAACACCTTCATCATTGGCATCAAAAGCATCATTAGGGTTGGCATCTACCAAAGTTAAAGCTGTTCCAGTTGATGAAATGTCTATAAATTGGCGGTTGCAAGCGCTGAGGCCATTACCAAAATCATCCTGAGCAGTGATGTTTGTCCCAGGTGCAGAAGTACTTTTAGTAAAAATGGCATATGCATTTTGTGCATCAGCAAAGCCGTTGTTTTGTAAGGTAACAGGCACTTGCCATTTTTCACCTGGGTCAATAGCATTATCATTATTGCCGCACATTTGTGTGGCAGTTCCTGCATTTCTTAAAGTGATTTCTGGTCCCTGAATGACTACAGCAGTTGTTGCTGTCCCAATACAACCTTCGCTATCAGTAACGGTTACATTGATATTGCCAGTGTATTGCTGGTTGTATGTTGCGGTGATACTGGCTTGATCACCATCTGGATGTTGGTCTTGATTGACATCCCATTGATATTGATATGGGCCCACACCCCCACTGACTGTTGCACGGTAATTCTGCACATTTCCAATCGTTGGGTTATTGTGTTGGTGACTAATGGAAACATTCACTGCTGAACAAGCACCCAAACCTGATAAGGTCTGAGCACCGCTATTGGTAGGGTCTAACCAGTCTTTCAAGCGAGTACCCGAACTACCGCCACCTTCCCATGATACGGATAAACGTCCATACCAATCAGAATCATCATTGCCACACGCAGCAAAACCACCGTGCAATTGACCAACCAGTAATTTATTTGCGTTCCACAAGCCGCTGCCGGAAGAACCGCCTTCAGTAGTGCCAACATCCCAATCTGCAACCCTAATATGTGTTGTTCCTGAACCGGTGTTGCCTAAATATGCAGATATTGATGTATTGTCATTTTCGAAACTGATTCTTTTGGCATGACCACTGGGATGGTGTATGCTCACAGCTGAATTGGGGGCAATTTCACGTCTATCCCAACCAGTATAAAACACATTGTAATCAGCATCTGGTATTTCATCCAGCTCTAATAATGCAAAGTCACTGGGTGCATAACTGGCCAAAAATGTTGAACCAGACTGAGTATCGTTGAAACCAGATATGGGTATGGGGCTGCCACTGGCTCCAGAACCAGCAGTTCGGCATTGATTGGATTGATAGTTCCACCATATGTTTATGGTGGAATCATTGCTGCTGTTAAAGCCACAATGATTGGCCGTTAAAAACAAAGCTCGGCCATTATTGGCGGTGTTGTTGATCATTTGTCCGGTACATAAGAAGCTGCCGCCATTGAGTGTGATGGTATAGCGACCAACTGAATTAATTTGATCTTGCCAATTTGCACCTTCATTACAGTTGACATCAACATTACAACTGCCACTTTTATCGGATTCCTGTTTTGTGGTTTCCCAGAATTTTTGTTGCCCCATTTTGGGTAATAAATCGACATCTTGCCAAATGCTGCGATAACCTCTGTTAACATTTCTTATGCTGAATGAAACATAAGATTTGTATTGTGCTGAAACTTTTAACTCAATGATAACTTGATCACCAATGATTGGGCCTGTCCACAGTTGTCCATGGGCTTTATTCATTTCATCTTTGAAAGGACCCTTGGCCAAATCTTCTGACCAATCATAAAATGACAATTGAGCCGTAGGCGGTAAGAAAAGGTCGTGAAAACCAAACTCTAATGATTTGGCATTTTCGGCACGTACAGGTAATCTCCATACCCAAGAACCATCCGATAACATGTCCCATTGACCATGGCTACTGCTGCCTTTTTTAACAGTGATTTCATCCATGTCCGTATCGATGGCGTACTGTAATGGCTGATCTTTTCCGGTGTTTTGTGAATTTTTTGATAGTTCCTGTGCGATGTCTATGCTTGGTAACTCAAGTGTTTTGTGCACAGTTGGTAATTTCGAAAAGACCTGAGTGCTGATCAGAAGTAATAGGATAACTTTCATGAATACATACCTGTTAGAATTGTTATTATTTCGATTGTGAAAAAATCTTTACTATAACAGTAATTATCATAAATTCATATATTTCGAAGTATTGGAAGATTAAAATCAGGTGATTGTTTAATAATATAACAAGCATTTAATTAAATATTAATGAAATTTTAACAAAAAAATTGTTAAGTTCATTGATATTCATAATGAAATTGCTTTGTAAACTAACAAAAGTTGTTGCATGAAACTTTATGAAATTGTCTTATCGAGGCATGGGGAATGATGACAAACAAAAAAGCCAGCGCATGACCGCTGGCTCATCATAAAGTCATATGAGAAAATTATCTTTCGTCAACTAGTTTTGCATCTGGTGCATTTTTAGCAACGGATGCTTGACCATTTTTACAGCCACTGTCTGATTTGTACATTTGACTGCGGCCAATTTCCTGGCCATTGCTGGCTTTGATGATGAAATAAGTGCGTCCATCTTTGGCTTCTCTTGTTTCAAATTTCGACTCATCTTGAGAGTTGGTTCTCACTGATTCAACGCCATTTTCACAACCCGAAGCAGACTTGTAGCCTTGGGATTGTAAAATGGTCTCGCCATTTCCAGCTTTTAATACAAAATAATCTTTACCGTCTTTACCTTTAGTGATTACAAATTTACCAGCCATTTTTAATTCCTCTTTTTAATGTTGAAATATAGTATGAAACGTCTTCTTCATAACGATTCAGGACAAAAATAATAAATATCCGCAGACATTATCTCATACACATATTAAAATAAGTCATTACTGATGTAAAATGGAAAACTGAATATTTAACAAAAGTTTATATGAAAAAAATAATAACGATTGTGATTTGCAACATGTGTGTGGCTGCAAATGCATTCTCCCAATGCAAAATTGAGAAGAGTCAAGAAGTTAATCCGATGTGTCATGATGGCGCTGTTACTGAATCTACCACCATAGATGCGATAAATTTTACCACCATAGAAGATGGTCTATTAAGAGTTGGTGGAGATGTGTGTATCAGCATGGGCAATCAAAAGATTTCAGCTGCCCACATGTTCTACAATGATAAGGAACAGAATGTCAGTATCAAAACACCGTTGCGGTACTCTGATGATGGACAAGTTATTGATGCTCAAACGGCACAAATTGATTTAGAAAACAATCAAGCCAACATGAGTAATATTGAATATTTAATTAAAGCCTCTGAGGCCAATGGTCGTGCCGAACAATTCAGTACCAATGAAAACGTCAGCCATTTAACAGGTTTAACATATTCCACTTGCCCAAAAAACGATCAACAATGGTATATTTCTGCACAAACAGCTGATTTAGATCAAAAAAAACAAGTCGGTACATTTCGTAAGATGACTCTCAGGTTTAAAGGCGTTCCTTTACTGTATTTTCCTTATGCAAAATTGCCACTGAATGATCAAAGACACTCAGGTTTACTGATTCCTGAAATCAGTAACAATTCCAGAACCGGTTTTGATTATGCTCAACCTTACTACATTAATATAGCAGAAAATATGGATGCCACCATTACCCCGCGTTTCATGAGTGAAAGAGGTCTCATGTTGGGTGCTCAATTCCGTTATTTAGGTGAGAGTTATAGTGGTGAATTTAATGGTGATTATTTGGCATCTGACAAAGAAATTGACAGAGATCGCGGATTTGCAGAATTCAAACATCGACAAAGATTCACCAATAATTGGTCAATGAATACACAATTAAAACATGTGTCAGATGATGACTATTTTGATGATTTTGGCAATAACATCAATGCGACATCACAAGTCTTTTTGCAATCATTTCTGAATGTTAATGGTTTTGGTGACAATTGGTTATTCAATGGCCGTTTTAATGACTATCAAATCATCAGTGATACCATTCCTTTGAATCGACAACCCTATCAAACCTTACCCAGTGTGCATTACTCGTGGTTCAATAACAGTATTACCAGTTCACTCAATTATGGTATTGATGCCAGCTGGGATAATTTTTACAGAGAAGATTCTCTTACGGCAAATAGATTTGACTTTACTCCTTATGTTGAAAAAACATTTCAAAACAGCTATTCACGATTCACACCACGGTTGGCTTATCGTTCAACTTACTGGAGTTATGATGATGAGCAATTTTCTACTATCAATGATTTAGATGACAGTCGATCATTACCCATTGTATCGCTGGATTACTCCATTAATTTTGAAAAACAATTCAATGATGGAGGATACAGCATTATAGAGCCGCGATTGTTTTATTTATATTCGCCATTCAGAAATCAACAAAACATTGCACTTTTTGATACCCATGGACTGACCTTTGGCAGTGCATTGCTTTATCAAACCAACGCTTTCTCTGGTGCTGATAGACAGTCTGATGCCAATCAATTTTCATTGGGCGTTACACAAAGGCATTTTTCTGCAAATGGTGATGAAAAATGGAACTTTACTGTGGGTCAAATAGTGTACCTAGAAGACAGAAAAGTGCAATTGAACAATAGCGTGGCTACACGGGAAACCTCTCCTTTAATCACTGAATTGAATTATTTTTACCGCAATTGGAAAGCCACCATGAGTTTGCACTGGGATAATGAAATTGACAAATTTGAAAGGGCTTTGATTAAATTTCAACGCAAAGGTAAGAATAATTCCGTATTTAACTTCGCCTATCGATTGAGAAGAGGTAGAATTGAACAGTTAGACAGTTCTGTTGTCCTACCCATAAATGAGAATAATCGTTTTATAGCGCGGTGGAACTATTCTGTCGATGGCAATCAAACAATAGAAGCATTGGCTGGAATTGAGCATAAGAATTGCTGTTGGGCTACTCGACTGGTTGCCAGACGTTTTGTCTTCAATGAACAGGGAGACGTAAATAATGGTATCTTCTTTGAGATACAACTCAATGGCTTAGGAGCCATTGGTAGAAGCCCAAGACGCTTACTCAATCAATCAATTCTGGGGTATTCAGAGGAATTTTAAAAGTATGAGAAAATTATTTATTTTAGGCCTATTGTTGGTGCAGAGTCACCAGTTATGGTCTCAAGAAGAAGAATTGTTGGATGAAATTGTCGCAGTTGTAGAAGAAGATGTTATTCTTCGAAGTGAATTAGATAGAGCTGTTGATAACATCACCAAACAATTTGAAACCAGAGGTTCTCAATTGCCTCCTAAGTCAGTGCTTGACAGACAAGTTCTGGAAAGGTTAATCGATCAAGAACTACAGATCCAAAAAGCTGATTTGGCTGGTGTTCGTATTTCAGAGGCTGAGGTAGACGCCGCATTATCTCAAGTGGCAGCACAAAATCAAATATCATTACAGCAGATGCAAATGGCATTAGAAAGCGATGGAATGAACTTTGCAGATTTTAGGAACGACATGCGCAAGGAACTGAAATCCGAAAAAATCCGCAATGGATTAGCAAACCAAAACGTTAAGATCAGTGATAACGAAATTGATTTGTTTTTGGCAGATAATCAACTCTCAGAAAAGGAAGTCAGATTGGGTCACATATTAATCGCATTGGATGCCAATGCTGACACGGAAACAGTTAGTATTGCTAAAGAAAAAGTTGACAGAATTTACGATGAGCTGCAAAAAGGCGCTGATTTTCCTAAGTTGGCGACTCAGTATTCTGCTGGACAGAAAGCGCTCGAAGGTGGAGACCTTGGCTGGCGCCCAACTAATGAACTTCCTACGCTTTTTGCTGATCAAATCAAAGCAATGCAAATTGGGGAAATGACTCATCCAGTTCGAAGTGCCAGTGGTTATCATATCATCAAACTAACAGATCAAAGAAAACAACAAAATAAAATGATCACTGAGTATAATGCCAGACATATCGTCATCAGAAACTCAGAATTGGTAACGCCATCTCAAGGTATGGAAATGATCAACGAAATCAATAACAGATTAAATGCTGGTGAAGATTTTGCGGTATTGGCGGAAGAGAAATCAGATGATGTCAATTCAGCGGCGCTGGGTGGAGATTTGGGTTGGTTCCAAATCAATGAGTATGGTCAAAGGTTTGGGGATGTTGTGAAATCATTAGATGCCAATGAACTTTCCAGCCCTTTTCAAACATCAGCAGGTTGGCATATCGTGCAATTTTTAGGTCAACGTGAAAGCGATGTCACAGAAGAGTTCAAAAGAAACCAGGCCAGATCTGCCATACATTCCCGAAAAATGAATGAAGAGATAGAAAACTGGTTAACGCAAATTCGTGGTGAAGCTTTCATTGATATCAGAATATAGTGTCATCTTTAATAGCGATCACACTGGGTGAACCAGCAGGTATTGGTGTTGAGCTGGTTGTTAAATTGGCTCAACAAGGCTTATTGGATCAATGTATTGTCATTGGCGATCAACATTTGATACAGCAGTACATTGATGAGCAAAAATTGTCAATATCAATCAATCATCAACAACCAGATCATGAATTATTGCGCTGTCATCATATCGCATGCGATGATTCAGTCCAGTGGGGTGTATTAAATCCTAACAACTCTGCATATGTATTGAATTTATTGGATCATGCTGCACATGGTTGTTTACAGGGAAGATACGCTGCAATGGTAACCGGCCCCCTACACAAAGGCATCATTAACGAAGGTTTGGCCAACAATCACACTAAATTTACTGGGCACACAGAATATTTGGCAGAGCTCAGCAATACACCACAAGTGGTTATGATGCTTTTGAATCAACACATGAGAGTGGCCTTAGCAACTACGCACATTCCATTAAAAGATGTTGCCAGCCAGATCAGCAAAGAAGGCTTAAGCTCAACATTAGATATCGTCATAAAGGACATGCAAAAAACATTTGGTATTGCTCAACCAAAAATAGCAGTATGTGGTCTTAATCCACACGCTGGAGAAGATGGTCATTTGGGTATGGAAGAAATTGAAACCATTAATCCAGTCATACAAGCATATCAAGAAAAAGGGCAAAAAGTATATGGAGCCATACCAGCGGATACACTGTTTACTGCAGACAAACTTAAAAACTACGATGCCGTTTTGGCAATGTATCATGATCAAGGATTAGCGCCTTTAAAATATGCAGGATTTGGAGAGTCGGTAAATATCACTTTGGGCCTGCCATTTATCAGAACCAGTGTAGACCATGGAACGGCATTAGATATTGCTGGTAAAAATTTGGCCTCATCAGACAGCCTGCTTGCTGCCATTACATTGACAAAAGAATTGATCAATCATGACCGATAAAGTCAGAGCTAAGAAAAAGTTTGGTCAAAATTTTTTACAAGATCAGTCGGTCATTGAAAGAATCATCAATGCTTTTAATCCTCAAAAAGACGACCATGTGTATGAGATTGGCCCAGGTCAAGCGGCATTGACTTCGCATTTGGTCGAATACACAGATCATTTGAACTTGGTGGAAATTGATAATGATTTGGTGCCGAAATTACAGATTTTATTTGTCGATAACGACAATGTTACTATTCACCACAAAGATGCTTTATTACTGAGGCTTGAAAATGACAATACCCGCATCATAGGCAATTTGCCTTATAACATCTCTACACCGTTATTGATCAGTTTTTTATATCAAGCAGATAAAATAAAAGACATGGTCTTCATGTTGCAAAAAGAAGTGGTAAAACGCATTTGTGCGCCTGCTGGCGTGAAAGCCTATGGTCGTTTGAGTGTGATGTTACAGTATGCATTTGAATGTGAAGAGTTGTTTGTGGTTCCTCCAGAGGCTTTTGATCCTCGACCAAAAGTTGATTCACAAATTATCAGATTAACAACCAGAAAGAATCCCCCACAAGTTGATCTTGTTAAGTTAGAAGCATTGGTTAAACAGTCTTTCGCGCAAAGGCGCAAAACCATAAAAAATAACCTTAAAAAAATCATCACCGAACAACAATTGCTTGCCGTTGATATCGATCCAAAAGCGCGTCCGGAAACTTTAACTGTCGAACAATACGTAACACTTGCTAATAACTATTGTTAACAGCTAAGAAATGCGTCAGTCTTTATATCAATCGCCAGAAATGTATTGTGGTCCTTTGCCGGCGGTCTTTTCATAAACGCCTTTGCCAGCACGTTTATACTGAGTAAAACCCTTTTTCTCAACATTGCTGGGCTTAGTTAAGTGGGCTTTGCCTGATACCACATTGGGTGCAGCAATGATTTTCTTAACGCGATTACCGCATTCTTGACAAAATTCTACCGGATTGGCACTGAATCTCTGCAGTACATCAAAACCGTCTTGACAGTGATCACAACACTCATCGGTGGCTGCTTGGTAAGTATAAATTGGCATGGTTTCCTCAATTGAAATAAAACCCGCAGACATGGCCAGCGGGTTTTAGTATATCAAAGGCATCAAAAATTATGCCTTAAAACAGTAAAGCTCAGATATTAATGTATGCCCTTCATGCCTTTTTTCAAGAATGGTGTGATGATTAACATAAAAATACCTGCGCCAACACCCAGCCACATTAAGAAATTGAATAACTCTGAATACTTGGCGACTTGATCAGCCATAGTCATGGTTTCAGCAGCATTTGAGTCAAAAGCGGCAAACTTTGACAATCTGGTTGCTAAAGTCTCAGATAAAGCTGTTGCTAAAAACCATGTCCCCATTGAGAATCCAACAATTTTCTTAGGTGCCAATTTAGTCACAGCAGACAAGCCTACAGGGGATAAGGCTAACTCTCCAGTTGTATGCAGCAAATAAGCTAATACCAACCAAATCATGGCCACTTTACCTGATGCTTCAGGCATGGTTGCGCCCAAGACTAAAGCGCCAAATCCTAGGCCAGCTTGAATTAGACCTAATCCAAATTTAGCTGGTGTTGAAGGTTCAAGGTTGCGTTTTGATAACCATACCCATAGCCAAGCAAATACTGGCGCCAATAATATTATAAATCCAGCATTTAATGATCCAAACTGAGAGGCTTTAAACTCAATGCCAAAAGCGGTTCTTTCCATTGCACGGTCAGCAAAGAACGTCATACTGGCACCTGCTTGTTCAAATAGGGCCCAAAAAACAATGGTAGATAAAATGAGGACCATTAAAACAATCAGACGGCTTCTTTCTGTTGGCGTTGATTTCACAAAAGCATAAAACATCATGAAACCAATCGCACCTGCTAGGAATACCCATTGTCCTGAATGTACCCATGCTTCACGTTGAACCATAAACCATACCAATACCAATGAAGCCAGTGATACCAGATAAATGCTCCATTCAATATTGATTGGACCTAAGAGTTTCTTGCGCAATAACTCTGGATTCTCAGGGTCGGCATGGCCATATAAGTATTTTTGACCTTTTAAGAAGAATACCAAACCAAATAACATGCCAACACCAGCAGCACCAAAGCCATAAGACCAACCATAAGTTTCACCCAGCCAACCACACAATAGTGTAGCGGTGAAAGAGCCTATGTTAATGCCCATGTAAAAAATGGTGAACCCTGAATCGCGTCTAGGATCATTATCAGCATAAAGTTTACCAACAATGGTAGAAATATTGGGTTTTAAGAAACCGACTCCAATAATGATAAAAGATAAGGCCAGATAAAAAATATTGAGGGCTTGTATGTCTCTGGTGATGACTCCCGCTACCTCTGTGGCTTGTTGACCCTCTACGGCCATCAATGCATGGCCAATGACTAATAATATTCCGCCAAATAAAACGGCTTTTCTGGGTCCAAGGTATTTATCAGCTAACATCCCGCCAATTACAGGCACCAAATAAACAAGTCCTGCATAGGCGCCCAGTACATCTAGGCCTGCAGAGTCTGTAAATAAATGGTACTTGGTGAGATAAAGCACCAATAAAAATTTCATTCCGTAGAATGAGAACCTTTCCCATAATTCAGTAAAAAAGCACACATATAAACCTTTGGGGTGTCCCCATAACTGGTCTTTTGCGTCCGGAGTAAATTCGGTTGTACTCATAAAAGTCCCCTTTTAATTATTATTAATATTCTAGTGTATGCCATGCATACGTTTTTTCAAAAATGGTGTAATCAACAGCATGATCAAAGCTGTGCCAAGTGGTATTGCGGTAAACAACATGAAGAATCCTGATAAGCCATATTCAGCATTAATGCTATCAATAGAACTGGCGGTGTAACCTGCTATCAAGTGAGCAAAGAAGTTGGCAGTGAACCACACGCCAAACATCAATCCAACCAATCTTTTTGGTGAAAGTTTACTGACATAAGAAAGGCCGACAGGTGACAAACATAACTCTCCTACAGTATGGAAGAAATAAGCGGCAATCAGCCAAAACATGGATACTGTTGCTGTATCAGCTCCGGTTTGAATGCCGGCTGCACCATAAGCCAAAAAGCCAAAACCTACGCCAACCAGGGCTAAACCCATGGCAAATTTAACTGGGCCAGATGGGTTAAACTTGGTCTCCCACAATTTGGAGAACAATGGTGCTAAAGTGATAATAAAAAATGAATTCAGTATACCAAACCATGAAGCAGGCACTTCAATTTCAGATCCAGTGGAAAATTCTGTGTAGACTTTCCAGATGATGATGGCCCAAATGATGACAAAACTGGTGCCTAAAAAGAGGTTTGATAATGGAATGGCTTTGATGGTTTGTTTAAATAATAAGAACAGTACCCATGTCACAACCATGACTGGTACGACGGTTAACAGGAAGTTGGTCCAAATATAAAAAGTTGCCGTGCCCCCGGTCAGTACGCGGCCAGTGTAATCTTTGGCAAAAATGGTCATGGAGCTGCCGGCTTGTTCAAAGGCCCACCAAAAAATAACCACAAATAATGAAAATATACCGACCACAAGTAAACGGTCTTTTTCTTTGGATGTCAAGACCTTCTGTTGAACCTCCTGTTGTTCTTGCATTGTATTGCGTTGTGGTTTGTCGCCATTGCTACCAAAAATACTTTTGGCGAAATAAAACTGTAACAAGCCAAAAAACATAAAAACACCAGCCAATCCAAAGCCATAAGCCCAGCCCACAGTTTCGCCAACATATCCACACAACATAATGCCCAAAAATGCCCCTGCATTGATGCCCATGTAAAAGATCGTATAGGCGCCATCTTTTTTGGTATCGTCTTTATATAAACCACCGACCATAGATGAAATGTTGGGTTTAAAAAAGCCATTACCAATAATCAGCAAACCTAAGCCCAGGTAAAAGCTGAATTGTGTTTCAAAAGCCAATGAGGCATGGCCCAATGTCATCAGCAGTGCGCCAAAAACAATGGCAGACTTGAAGCCCATAAATTTATCTGCAAGATAACCACCAAACAAAGGTGTTAAATACACCAAAGACGTATACCACGCATACAAAATACCTGCATTTTCACGTGACCAGCCCCAGCCTCCATCAGTTAATGATGTGATCAGGAATAACACCAATAAGGCCCGCATTCCATAATAGCTGAAACGCTCCCACATTTCTGTAAAAAACAGGATGAATAACCCTGCTGGATGGTCTAAAACAGTGCCATTGGCATTGGCGCCAAGTTTATTATTGAGGTCCTGTGTGGCAGTACTCATATGTTATTTCTTCCTCTATTGTTTAAAATGCTTCGTATTTTCTTCAAAGCCTTTTATCATAGCACAACTTTCGTAAGTTCTGATACGGTAACCTTAACTTTTTTGGAATATTCAATGAGCAATAAACTCCTATACTTATTAATGACTTGCCTGCTTTTAGCTCCGATAACCTCGAAGGCAAAGATCGTCAAACAGTCCACTGCTGATGTACAAGATAAATTTCGCCAATTAGAAGAGATTCTACCCACTCCCAATGATCAACGCATTGCCAGTGGAGCACCAGGACCAGAGTACTGGCAACAACGAACAGAATATGTCATTGAAGTCACTCTGGACGATGAAAAACAACGCATCAGCGGCACAGAACTGATTACCTATCATAACAATTCACCGCATGTGCTGAGTTATTTGTGGTTGCAATTGGACCAAAATCGTTTTGCCAAAGACTCCGATGGTATGTTAGCAGAACAAGCCCCTGGGAACATGAAAGAGTTTTCATATGATGCTTATGCCCGTTTAATTGAAATTGAAAAATTTGAAGGTGGCAGTCATATCACTGCCGTAAAAGACCAACAAGGCAAAGGCATGGACTACACCATCAATAAAACCATGATGCGCATCGATTTACCTCAACCATTAAAACCAAGTGAACAAATTACCTTCAGCGTTGATTGGTGGCATAACATCATCAACGCGAAAAAAATACGCGCTCGAGGTGGTTACGAATATTTTAAAAAAGACAAAAATTACATTTATGAAATTTCCCGTTGGCAACCTCGTATGGCTGCTTATATGGATGTGACTGGGTGGCAAAATAAACAATTTTTGGGCAATGGTGAGTTCACATTGGACATGAGTGATTTTACTGTCAGCATTACAGTGCCAGCAGATCATATTGTGACAGCCACAGGTGAACTACAAAATGCCAATGATGTTTTGACAAAAACACAATTAGACCGTTTGGAAAAGGCCAAAACTGCTGAATCACCCGTTTATATTGTCACGCCTAAAGAAGCCAAAAAAGCAGAAGGTAAAAAACTCAAAGACAAAAAAACCTGGATTTTTAAAGCTGATAATGTGCGTGATTTTGCTTTTGCCAGTTCTCGCAAGTTTATCTGGGATGCGCAAGGCTACAATCAAAAAGGTAACATCATCATGGCCATGAGTCTTTATCCTAATGAGGCCAATCCGTTGTGGTATCAGTATTCTACAGCATCAATTATTCACACCATGGAAGTTTATTCACGCTACACATTTGATTACCCGTATCCGGTATCAATATCAGTGAATGGACCAATTGGCGGTATGGAATACCCGATGATCACCTTTAATGCGCCAAGGCCAAAAGAAGACGGCACCTACTATGGAGAAAATGATAAAGAACATCCATGGAAACATTCTAAATATGGTTTGATCTCTGTGATTATTCATGAAGTGGGGCACAATTATTTCCCCATGATTGTCAATTCAGATGAAAGGCAGTGGACCTGGATGGATGAGGGTTTGAATACTTTCCTGCAGTTTCTTGCACAAAGCGAATGGGAGAAAGATTACCCAAGCAGTCGCGGTGAAGCCAAAGACATCGTTGATTATATGATCTCGGAGAATCAAGTGCCCATCATGACCAATTCAGAGTCACTATTGCAGTTTGGTAACAATGCTTATGCCAAACCTGCAACAGCTTTGAATATCCTGCGTGAGACCATCATGGGCAGAGAGTTGTTTGATTTTGCTTTCAAAGAATATGCACGTCGCTGGAAATTTAAGCACCCCATGCCAGCGGATTTTTTTAGGACAATGGAAGATGCCAGTGGTGTAGATTTAGATTGGTTTTGGCGAGGTTGGTTTTATTCAACAGACCATGTGGATTTGGCCATTAAAGCTGTGAATTTAGTACAAATGGATACCAGAGACCCAGCCATTGATAAAGCCAACTTGGAAAAGGATGATAAAGAGCAGCCGCAAACCATCACCCAACAACGCAATAAAGATGTCAATTACTTGTTGAATCGCGTACCAGAGCTCGAAGACTTTTATAATACCTATGATAAATTTGCAGTCACCAAACAAGACAAAGAAGATTACAAAAAATTATTAGAAGAATTAGAAGAAGATGAAAAGGCATTGCTCAAAATCAAACGTAACATTTACATTGTTGATTTTGAAAATAAAGGTGGTTTGGTCATGCCGATTATCTTAAAAATCAATTACACAGATGGCAGTGAAGAAATCAAACGCATTCCTGCTGAGGTTTGGCGTAAAAACCCGCAGGCAGTCTCCAAGTTAATTATGACCACTAAAGAGATTGAAAAGCTCGAAATTGATCCTTATCTAGAAACCGCCGATGCTGATGTAAATAACAATCATTGGCCGGCTAAAGTCGTGAAGTCTCGATTCCAGCTATGGAAACAAAAAACCAAAGAGTCACCAATGAAGCAGGCACAGAAAAAATAATACGTTAGTTCACAGTATAACCATTTAATGAAAAAGTCGCTGAGCTGCTATGGTTCGCGACTTTTTTTTTAGCAACTTCATATTTTCTATAGATAAAATCAAATTTTTTACCGATTTGATGAAATTTCCGGGTTAATGTCATCATGTGGCACGATACCCATCAAAAAGATAATTATTGCAATACTGGTTTTTGATCGACAAGTCAAAACATCATATCTAAGTTATACAACAAAGCACCCCTTAAAATTTTTTAACTAGATTGTGTTACTTTTATCAGCCAATTAGGTTATGTTTATTAAAGGTCACCAATAAACTGTTTAATTCAGTTTTTAGCATTCAACATATTCATGAATACAGGGCCTTTAGTAAAAATAATATCAGAACAATTGGAGTTGAACATTTACTCAGATAATCACATTATGCTCAAAGTTAAAGGTGGTGACTTAGATAAGTTGGCGCTACTGTACGAGAGATACAAGAAAAAGCTATTTGGCTATTTTTATAAAATGAACAGCAATGCATCAATATGTGAAGACATGGTGCAAATGGTTTTCATGAAAATACTGAAATCAAAGCACAGTTTTACTGGTGATGGAGAGTTCTCGATGTGGCTTTTTACCATTGCTAGAAATGTTGGTTATGACAACTTTCGCAAAAATAAACAACCACACGATGATATTAAAGATTACGAAAATAGTATCACAGCCGACTCAGATGTTGAGAAAGACCTGACTGACATTGAAGAGTTAAGCTTGTTGCAAAAAGCCTTAGACAGATTAAATTATAGCGATAAAGAAGTGTTGATAATGAGCCGTTTTGAAAATTTAAAATACAAACAAATTGGTGAGTTATTTGGTGTTTCAGAAGGCGCCATAAAAATGAAAGTCAGAAGGGCATTGGTTCAATTGAAAACAGCCTATCAACAAATAGAGAGAGGTGATCATAATGAATAAAAAAAATGATAACTATACAGAAGATAAAATACTCGACTACATTCTTGATCATTTAGAGGGGCAAGAGTTGACTGACTTTGAAAAACAACTCAGTCACGATGCTGAATTACAATCTGCAGTAGAGACAACTCGCAAGACCGTGGGGATTTATAAAAGCATCGACAATATCAAAGTCCCTGAAACTACTGTAACCATGGATGATAATTTTTATGCAATGCTCAACAATGCCAAGCGTAAAGAGTTAAGCATTTTAGACAAGGCCTTAAAGCTATTTGAAAACAGCTTTTCTTTTGAAAAATTAAAACCCGTTTTGTACGGAGCTGCAATGATGGCTATAGGTGTATATTTGGGCCACAATTATCAGGTGCAAAGTGTGGATACAGCAGTTAATGAACAATACGTTAGTACACAAAATTCAAATAACATGCAGCAACTTGCGGTGGTTTCAATGTTGCAATTACCCTCAGTAAGTACCAGACTGCAAGCGGTAAACTTGGTTGAGAATTCTGATAATAAAGTGGGTGAAAAAGTGCTAAACGCCTTACTTTTTACACTCAATAACGATACCAATATTAATGTTCGTTTGGCAGTCCTGAATACTTTAGCAAAATATAGCAATACAGCAAGTGTGAGACTCGGCTTAGTTAATGCGATTGCTAATCAGGACTCTCCCATGGTGCAAGTTGCCATATCAGAATTAATGTTGAATTTACAAGAGTCGAAGGCGATTAAACCCTTACAAGAATTATTGAACAATGAGTCAACAATCTCAACAGCAAAAGAAAGAATCACAAACACATTAGATCAACTCATATAAACAATTTTAAGAGAATAAAGATGAAAGAATTATTAACACTCATGATACTGCTTTTAAGTATCAATGTATTATCTGCTAGACAATACCAACACAGTACTAAGCAAAATATCAACAAAAATTATCAAATAGATTCATCAGCGGAAAACACCCTGTATGTACATAATATTGAGGGATTTATTGAAGTTGAAGGATATGATGGTGACGAAGTTAAGGTGAATATTGATCGAACTACCTTCGCAAAGAATCAGTCACATTTAGAAACAGGTTTGAATGAGGCAATATTTGAGGTTTTTAAACATGAAAATGAGATTCATATGTATGTTAAAACGCCTTATAATTCATTAGATCTCGTTAAGAAAAGAGTTAAATCAAATCATAGAAATTACAAAGGTCATTCAAAATACCATTACAAACTCAATTACACCATAAAAGTACCAAGAAATCTCAATTTAAATTTGAGAACAATCAATAATGGCCACATACAAATCAATGACATACAAGCCAACTCCATTGCCGCCAACAATATCAATGGAGAAATTCATCTTGATCAAGTTTCAGGTCTTATGGACATTAAAACCATCAATGGTGATGTCAGTCTGTCCTACTTTGATCACCAGATCCAAAATGCCAATTTTGAGTCGATCAATGGCAGTTTTGATGTTGAATTTGTAAACAAACCCAATATTGAAGTGCTCTATGAGTCTATGAATGGAAATTTTTACAGCAACATTGAATTGGACACGGTATCAACAGCTGTTAAAAAAGAGGTTGAAAAGAAAATATCTGGTATTAAATTCAAGCTTAAACCGAGAAAAAAGATAACGATTGGTACAGCAAATAATACCAATTTCACATTCAAAACCCTAAATGGTGACATCAACCTCACGCAAAAATCATAAAATAGAGAAAAGACAATGAGAACATTATTAATATTATTCACAATGGCCATATTGGCCAGCCAAACCACTCATGCTCAAGATTTAGGTGCGGTGATAGATGAACTTTCTGTGCCCTTAAGCGCTCCTGAAAAGAGAGGCAAACTATTTGTTAAACAAGTTTATGGTTCATTAAATGTCAGCGGTTATTCGGGCAATGAAGTGCTTGTCACCATTCGGCAAAAACAAAACCAATATAAAATGGAAAAGAAAAATGGTTTAACTAAAATAACAAATAATTCATTTAACTTAGAAATAGAAGAAGACAATAATTCAGTGACCGTAAAATCCATGCCTCATGGTAAAGGTAAGCCCATTAATTTAGACATAAAAGTGCCTTATGATTTTGATCTCAAACTAAAAAGCGTCAATAATGGCAACACACATGTTGAAAATATCAATGGAGAATTAGAAGTATCCAATGTCAATGGCAACATCACATTGGCCTCCATATCAGGAACTGCCAGTGCCGATAGCAGTAATGGGTTTGTTAAAGTGACCTTTAAAGCCGTTGATTCAAATACCAATATGGCATTTTCCAGTATTAATCAGGATGTGGACATTTCGTTGCCCAAAGGGACTCGCGCCAATGTTAAGGCAAAAACAATCGGTGGTGAAATTTTAACGGGTTTTGACATGATTATGGATAAAAATTCGGTTGAAATTGATAAAAAGTATTCTGAAAATAAATATAAGCTGGGTTTTCAACAATGGGTCAAAGGTAAAATCAATGGTGGTGGTTCTGAGTTGATTCTCAGCACTGTTAATGGTGATATTGTCATTAGAGAAATTTAGTTCATTAAGTCGTACATACACAACTATTGTATTCAATCAATACAAAGTATTCATTCCAAAAGCCGCTAGATATTTCATAATAGAATGGAATTTAGGTGGAAAATGGCAAAATAGATTGGAGAAATATCGCCTCAAAGCCCTTATTAATAGTTTATAAAGCCTCATGGCTTTGAGGCGATTAACATGATCATTAAATTCATGTGTGGATTTAAGCAATATATGCAGCCATTTTTTTCACAAAACCATTCAGGTACAAAATGTCTTTTTAATAAATTCGTCTAACTCAATGTTTTCCATAGATAAAATCGATCTTTTTACCGATTTGATGAAATATTCGGGCTAGATAATAATGGTGGCTTTTTTATTAATGGGAATGGTAGGGAAACATTTTTTGGGTTTTGACTAATCATAGATTTCAAATGATTTTAATTCTAGATGTGAAATAACTGATTTATAGAGACCTCAGCATAACTATCTGAAAATTTAAGTACAATTTGTTAAAATGA
>CAYGTC010000011.1:0-27220 GCA_964352735.1 uncultured Alcanivoracaceae bacterium
AATAAAAACAGCAAAAACAATATGAAACAGGAGTTTCATGCATAGCCATGTAAAATATTAACTTTAAATGAGATCATTATCATGCGAATACTTATCATTCTTTATATAACATTATACTGTTCACTTGCTGTCTCACATGCAGGTGATCCAAATGGAACAGGTACATCAGATCCATATACGAATATCAATAAAGCCTGTTTATTTCACGAAGAACCCTATGAACTTCACGAATCTATACAAGCACCTTGTAGTTTTAGGGTACCAGGGCATTTACCTAAGACCCATATCAACTCTAATGGCAGACATGTACCACATGATCCAGAATGTTTTGATGAAGTATTAAGGTATATAGATTGAAAATACAAACCTAATTTGAGTCCATAACCACTTAAATCACCGACATTAAACAACTGATTTTATTATTATTGCTGTTTTGTTGTAAGCTGCACGCCGATGTAACAGCTTTCAACCACTATGGCTTTAAAAATGGATTAGCAACCAGAAATATCAAATCGATCACAGAAGACCATTTGGGTTTTCTGTGGGTTGGCACTTCTTCTGGTTTATTTAAATTTAATGGCACCGCCTTTGACCAAATTGACACGTCATCAATCGCTGAAGAAGTTGATATACAACATTTATCAACAGGGCATGACAATGAAATTTTGATAGGCACAAAGAACCATGGTTTATTAATTTATGAAAATAAGTCCATAAAAAAGATCAGTAGTGATATTTTTAATATTACAAAAATCAGTGACATCACTAAAGACAACAAACACATTTGGTTGGCCACTGATGTTGGTTTATTTGAGCTGTTATCCAACAACACTCTACAAATAAATCCTTACAAACCTTTACAAATATTACAAAACAAAAAAATCAATGCCATCGAGATACTCGATGATCACTTTATTGCCATCGCACAACGTCAGTTACTCTATTTACTCAACACCAGTGATGGTACCCTTGAACTTATTTCATTAGATCAAGAGCCCATCATACATGACCTTTACCATGATACTAATAAAAATCTATGGATTGCCACTTCGCAAGGTATTTTTCGTTATGATTGGCAATCAAGAACACTCTTATCCGCTCCTAAATTAACAGAGGCTTCACGAACGCTTTCCATTGACCAGTATAAACAAGACATTTGGGTTGCTTCAATTGGTGGAGGGGTTTATCAAATCAATGTCGATACGCTTAAAACTCAACAACATACCAAACAGAGTGATTTTATAGACTCTCTTTCTGATGAAAACATCATGTCCATACACATCAGTAAAAATGGCATGCTATGGGCCGGAGGCTTTTCTAATGGCCTCAACTCTCTCAATCTCAACTTGCTTGGATTCAATTTTGAAACCTTCCCTAATAACAGCATTGACTGTGGTTCCAAAGACCCAAGTATTTTCAGTCTTAATCAAGCCAAAAATGGTGATCTATGGATAGGTAAAAGCAATGGAGTGGTGATATGGAATCCTGAAGGACATCATTGTCAATTTTTCGATTATGTCAAAGACCGAGACATCAAGGGTTTTACCGTTTATCACACAAATATCGAAAATCATCGAGTTTGGATATCAAGTTCTGTTGGTTTATTACTTTATGACATTAATACCATGATCATCACATCATTACATGATGAATTGAATCAAAACACTGTTTTTTTTACGCACAAAAGAGATCAGCAACACATGTTAGTTGGGACAAGTCGAGGACTATATGAATATGATGTACTCAATTCAACATATGAAAAAATGAATGCTGCAGATAAAAAGTATGAGAACATCAGCTATAGAAATTATATTGTGGATAAAAATGGTGACTTTTTATTCCCCACAACACAAGGCGTTTTACAATTAACAGCAGACAGCCATATTACGAAATTCACTTCGGCCAATGATGTTTTTTCCAATAATGAAATATTGGCAATGGCGATTAACGATCAAAACGAATTATTCATCAGTGTGTGGCAACATGGCTTGTATCACCTCAACGCAAATCGTGAGCTTATTCACCATTATTTTGATCAAAAACCTTCAGAGAGCATATTACAAATAATACCCAATGATCAGAATAATAAAGTATGGTTATCTGGTTATAACGGTATTATTGCACTTGACTTGAAAACTCAATCTTCGTCCCTTTATGCCAGTTTAGCTGCTGATAACTATTTAGCTCTTACTCTGACATCTTTTAAGAACCATGATAACGACATCTTTTTTGGTGGTCACAAAGGGTTTGTTCACTTTAACCCAAAAAATATTAAAACATCAAAGCCATTATCCCCTTTGCTTTTCAATGAGTTGTATTTAATGAATGATGTTGTAAAAACACAAGAGCTTACTCAAACAGGGTTTAAATTAACTAACCCCATTGAACAATCCAATCATTTAGAGTTCAGCCATAAGGATAAAATCATCAGTTTTGAGTTTATTCAACTGAATTATGACAGCCCCATTAAAGTCAACTACAGCTATAAATTAAATCCAGTTTCATCTGAATGGACGGCATTAAAGGATCGCAATCGCCATCTTACTTTCACCAATTTAAAATCTGGTAACTATCAACTGGACGTTGAGGCCTCCCATTTCAATAATAAGAGTCATCGGTCAATCAGCTTTGTCGTTAAAACAGCACCATGGTTAAGCTGGTGGGCTTTCGCCCTCTATGCTCTATGTACAATGGCACTGATTTATTGGCTATTCAAAAGAAAAATAGCTGTAGAAAAAAAAATAAATACCTATTTAAATGAACAAGTCAAACAGAAAACACAAACTGTTGAAGATTTATTGGCGAGAAAAAATGAAATTTTCTCAAATGTATCACATGAGTTCAGAACGCCATTGACTTTGATACTTGGCCCGATAGAAGAGCTTTACAATGCTGAAAAAGAAAAGCAGAAAAAAGACAGCCTTGACATGGTCTCTCGCAATGCCAAACAACTTCTTAACTTGGTCAATCAAATGCTCAAATTGGCACATGTCAATGAAATCGACACAACACAAAAACACATCATTAACCTGTCACATCGATTGAATATGGTTATTGAACCATTTGCCTATTTGGCGAAAAAAAACTCAATAAATTTAACAGTTAAGCCGATAGACAATATTAAACTTTACCTCACAGAAGACGCATTGGAAATCATCTTCAGCAATTTCTTATCAAACGCCATTAAATACATTGGGGCAGGAAACCACATCACCATTGGCAATGAAGTCATTAACAATCATATTAACGTTTTTGTACAAGACAATGGACCTGGTATTGAAAAAACGGATCAAGATAAAATATTCAAAAGATTCAACAGGCTCCATCAAGGCTCAATACAGGGTGTTGGCATTGGACTTGCCCTCGTTAAGGAAGTTGCCGAGTTGAATCAAGCCAAACTAGCTGTGACCAGTGAAATGGGCCAAGGTGCAAAATTCAGTGTCAGTTTTCCAATTGATGATTCAATACAAAACCACAATGAGCAACCAGTCATCTCTACAGAGTTATTAAATAGCAGCTCTTATGAACAAGATGAATCCAATCAAAAACATACAGTACTCATTATTGATGACAATAAGGATATGCGTCAATACATCAATGATGTCCTGAATCAACACTTCACATGTATGCTGGCCTCTGATGGGTCAGAAGGGATTGCTAAAGCATTGAAATATGTGCCTGATATCATTGTTTGTGATGTCATGATGCCGAAGGTCAATGGTTTTCAAGTCAGCAGACAATTGCGCAAAGATCCAATCACCTCACATATCCCACTGGTATTGTTAACCGCACTGGATGAAAAAACCAGTCGAATTAAAGGGTGGAGAGAAAATATCGATCTTTATTTGAACAAACCATTTGATGCACAAGAATTAATACTACAACTCAAAGGCATACTAAATACGCGATACCTGTTGAGCAAAAAACCCAAAGACTCTCACGGCAAAAAAAGCATTTCTTACTTATCAAAAGATGATCAAAATTTCATTGATAAACTGAATACCATTGTTGAAGAACATTATACTGACCCATTATTGAATTTAGAAAAAATGGCCAGCTTCATGTTGGTCAGTGATCGTCAGTTACAACGTAAAACCACCGCATTAATCAATCAATCACCGACAGATTTTCTCAGAGAGTATAGGCTCAAAAAAGCAACCACTTTGCTGATTGATGGCAAAAGAGTTTCCTATACTTCTGATGTGTGTGGATTCAGCTCTATTTCTTATTTTTCATATTCATTCAAAAAACATTTTGGCATGACCGCCAAACAATACCAAAAACTTAATCAAGAAAAATCAACTCAGAAATAACGCATTTCCCTCATCAAAATCTACTATTTCGTTTTTTCGATAATTTTTGTCATTAAATCAAAAATATTTTCATATAAGAAATCTACAATGCGCATTATCAATACTGCCACTGAGGTAATCCCCCCGAAAAACCAGCAATTTCTTGCTGAAACTTATCAATTAAAAAGAGAAAAAATCATGAATACTTTAAACAAACTATCATTAACCATCTTATTTTCCATAATGGCAAACACATCCTATGCAGCACCAGATGATGACTTTGAAATCTACAAGTATATTTGTGTTGTCAGTGGTCAAATTAATTCTTGGGGTTATATTCCGGGTGAGTTTGTTGATCGTGAGCATGCCAAGTGTACTGAAAAAGGCGGTACATTTTATACTAGATCCATGGGCATAGAACCAGCAGAATAATACCTAACCCGAATATTTCCTACAAAATCACAGAATAACATAATACTTGTGACCAGTTTGAAGTTCAATTTTATTTGAGGGATATTACTGACGATTCAGTGAGCTAATTCTCATTTGGTATATGACACCTCATCAATTATTCAGAGACAATATAACAGCCTGCTGTACTCAGGCTGATATATTATAAACCATAAATCACCTTATAAAAATCACCAATCAAATGTACATTTGTACTTTATTTATTATTTACAATTCAGGTAAAAATAACCGATTTTATAACAATTTAACATCATTTTGATAGATTTATATAATCAAACGCTTGTTTAAAATACACATTAAGAGTACACTTGTTCGCTCAATTTTTTCAAAGGCTTTATGCTGAAATAAAATGCAAGTTAATAAACTACAATGGTTTTCGCAAGCCATTACCAATACCAGTAACTTCACTGAGTATTTTCATCCAATAACGCGATTGTTCTACAAAAAAAACACCTCAGGAACTTTTGCAGCCTCTGTGATTGATCTGCGCGAAGAGAATCTTGATACTTTTACAGTAACGCTCAAGCCTTCTAAACGCTGGCCGGGATTTACTGCTGGTCAATATATTGAATTGAGCATGGAAATTAACGGCAGCTTGTTAAGCCGAATCTTCAGTATTTCTTCTCCTCCTCATATCCATCAGTCCAGTGGGATGATAGAGTTGACTATCCAAAAACAATTCAACGGAAAAGTGACGCCCCATTTGTCAGAGCATTTAACATCAAACAAAAATATATGTATTTCCAAGGCCAAAGGAGATTTTACAGTCAATGACAACTCAACAAAACCCTTGTTGTTCATTGCAGCTGGCAGTGGTATTACGCCAATAAGAAGTATCATCACGCAATTATTGGCTCAAAACAATAACAATACAAACATTGATTTGATGTACTATGCACGAAACAACAAACACCTATTTCGCGAAGAGCTGGAATACCATCAAGAAAAATACCCCCAATTTTATGTTCGTTTCATCAACAGCAATACTGAGGGAAGAATAAACATCAATCACTTAGCACGTGACTACAAATCAAAAAAAGCTTATATATGTGGCCCAGGCTCAATGATTGAAAATACCGTAGAATTACTTAAAAAAAATGGCATCGAAGAACAAGACATCCATCATGAGTATTTTGGTATTGCACCCATTTATGACATTAACATCAAGCAAAAAGGTACCATTAACTTTCAGCAATCTTCAATTGAAACAGATAACAAAAAACCACACACTTTACTGAAAGTTGCTGAATCAGCTGGGTTAACACCCAAATATGGTTGTCGCATGGGCGTTTGCCATCAATGTGTCTGCCAAAAACACCAAGGCGTTGTATATAACACGTTAACTCAATCCTACTCTGATAGTGGCGCTGAACAAATACAACTGTGCGTATCTGTTGCAGTTGGCGATGTTACACTTGATCTTTAGAATCCACTACACCCCAAATATAAAACTCAATGAAAACTCAACTCACAAAAGAACAACTCAACGCACTTGCCCTAGAACTTGATCAAGTGCGTGATGATGTATTGAAAAATATCGGCCAAAAAGATGCAGATTATATTCGACGTATGATATTGATACAGAGATTATCCGAAATTTTCGGGCGCATCACCATGGTCTTGTATTTAATTCATCCAGCTTTTTTAATTTTAGGAATACTTCTTTTGGCCCTGGCTAAAATACTCGACAACATGGAAATTGGTCACAATGTTTTGCATGGTCAATACGACTGGATGAATGACCCAACCATATCATCACGTAATTACGAGTGGGATATTGCAGGGGATGCCGGTTCTTGGAAACGCATCCATAATTATGAACACCACACCTATACCAATATCATTGGCAAAGACAGAGACTTTGGCTATGGCCTACTGAGATTAAGCGATGACCTACCATGGAGAAAAAAGAACCTATGGCAATTCATCACGTACTTCAACCTCAGTGTTTTATTTGAATGGGGCATTGCCTACCACGAATTGGCGGCTGAGCGGGTATTTATTGGCAAAAAGAAAAAAGACCGCACTTCACCACTGACAGATTCTCAACTTAAAAAAATGTTTTTCAACAAGATTGGCAAACAAGTATTTAAAGATTATATTTTCTTTCCACTCATATGTTGGCCTGTTTTTTTACCTGTATTGATCGGTAATGCCATTGCCAATATCATAAGAAATCTGTGGACTTCAGCCATTATTTTCTGCGGTCACTTTACCGAAGGTGTTCAAACATTCAGCGAGAAAGAATGCGAGAATGAAAGTAAAGGCCATTGGTATTATCGACAAGTATTGGGGTCATCTAATTTAACAGGCAAACGCTGGTTTCATATCATGACAGGGCACCTGAGTTGTCAAGTAGAACACCATTTATTTCCCGATATTCCTGCACCCAGATACGTTGAAATCGCTCCGTGCGTACAAGAAATCTTACGTAAGTATAATATTCCGTACAACACAGGATCTTTTGGTAAACAATACTGGACTGTTATTAAAAGGGTGTTTACTTATTCGTTACCAGATAAAAAACAACAACCAATTAAAGTAGAAAGTTAAAATAGATTCATACAATATGTACCACCCTACTATGTTTAATATACTTATGTAGGGTACAACCTTTGCTCGTAGGGTGGCTGTGCCCACGATAAAATATCAGTATAGAGGTATTGACCTGATCAAATTTTTTTATAGATCATTATTTAAGTCACAATTCACCATCCATTGTATACCAAATTGATCAGTAAATTTGCCAAAATAAGAGTTCCAGAATGTTTTCTCCAATGGCATTTTTATCACACCTCCACCTGACAAACCTTCAAATAATCTGGTCGCTTCATTTTTCGATTTTGTATTAATTGAAACGGTGTAATTTGTACCACAAACAACCGAGTCTAGAGAATCACTGCCCATTAACACATGTCCTTCACTGATCGGCAATGAGATATGCATGATTTTATTTTTGTCTTTTTCTGAAATGTCACATTCAAGGTTTTCAGGCATTTCTTCGAAGCGGCTGATGGCTTGAAACGCTCCTCCAAATACCGATCGATAAAAGTCAAAAGCCTGTTCACAATCACCATCGAAAGTTAAATAAGTATTGAGCGAAATCATGATCACCTCTTTTGTGTTTTGATGACTTATAGTTTAACACCAAAACCACCATTGAAGGTGAGCATGAATTGTTAAAAACTGGACAAGCTCAATTCTATTACTTGTTCTAACTGTTCTTGCGGTTTTCCTGAACGAGCCATGACAGCAAGTCCATGCATAACCGTTACAATATATTGAGCCATCTGTTGAGTTTCAATTATCATGTTCGATTCATTTTTTTGTTCTTGAGTAAAAAATGCTGTTAACACCGTCTCTGCTAAATACTTGACTTCATTTACAGTTACTCTGGCCTCTGCTGGCCAATCTTCACTCGCCACTTCTGATACACACAATGAAACAAAACAACCTTTGGGCGTATCTTCACCGCATTGGGCAGTGAGCACCGATATCAAGTAGTCTCTGAGTTTTTGTTTAACTGTTTTGTTTTGCTGATATAAGTATTGGGTATGATGACTGGCATAATTTTCAATATAGTTTTCCATGGCCTGAATAAACAGCTGCTCCTTATTGCCAAATGTTGCATACATGCTTGGCTTATTGATGCCCATACTTTTAGTCAAATCTGTTAAGGAGGCACCAACATATCCTTTTGACCAAAACACTTTCATAGCTTTATCAAGCGCTTCATGCTTGTTAAATTCTCTTTGTCTTCCGCCTGCCATAGTCGTCTCTGTTGCTATTTTTTTAAAAAATGATTGACTATATTATACCGATCGGTATAATTAAATCAACTTTACCGATCGGTACATTATTAACCAACAATGAGAAAAAATATGAAAATAGACAATAAAACAGCATTAGTAACAGGCGCAAACAGAGGCATTGGTAAATCAGTTGTCGAATCATTAATAAAGCATGGTGCAAAAAAAGTATATTTGGCCGTTAGGAATTTATCATCTACTGATGAATTAATTGAACAGTTTGGTAATACAGTTGAAGCCATCAAAGTTGATGTATCAAATGCAGACTCTATTAAAAACCTTGCAAAACAAACAACAGATGTCGAAATTGTTGTCAATAATGCCGGTATTTTACAACCAGCAAATCCATTAAGTGAACAAGCGGAAAGCGCACTTTATAACGAATTGCAAGTCAATACCTTTGGATTACTTCGCATGGCTCAGGCCTTCACCCCAATACTTGAAAAAAATAAAGAGTCCGCCTTTGTGCAATTGAATTCTGTGGCTTCAATCAAGAACTTCACAGACTTCAGTACCTACTCTGCATCAAAAGCAGCAGCTTACTCTCTGACTCAAGGCTTAAAAGATAGCTTAGCCCCCAAAGGCATACATGTGATCAGCGTGCACCCAGGACCGATTAAAACCGACATGGCAGAAACAGCGGGCATGGCAGAAATGGCCGAATCAACTGATGTGGTTTCTGAAGGGATAATCAACGCCTTAAAAGATGAGCAATTCCATCTGTTTCCAGACAGCATGGCCAAAGACTTTGAATCTGCTTACAAAAGTTACGCTGATAACATTATTGAGACAGTAGAGTAAAAAATATTCTGATGTTGAGCTCATCCCTTATGAGCTCAACTTTAAAAAAACCTCTAACCCGAATATTTCATCATGGAATGGATTTTAAGATAAAAATTGCAAAGTAGATTGGAGAAACATCGTTTTGTTGAAATATTCGGACTAACAGATGTCATTTATACTAGAAACGTTTTGTGGTATTGAGTTATCATAGTCGTTTCCTCATACATAACAATTACCCCATGAAAAGCATTCAATTTGAGCAATTAGGTATGCCAGCAGATGTGTTAACAGTACAAGAGTTACCTATGCCAGAACCAGGCCCGGATGAGGTCAGAATCAAAGTTTCGACTTGCAATATCAACCCATCAGACATCGTTTTTATTCAAGGCATTTACGGTATTCAACCACAATTACCCTGCTCTGCAGGTTTTGAAGCCGCAGGCACCATTGACAAAGCAGGAGAAGGTGTACAGTTACCACAAGGAATGCGGGTAATTTTTTCTGCCATTGGCGTCTGGTCAGAATATGTTATTGTGCCAGCACATACCATTATACCAACACCCGAAACCATGAGTGATGACGTGGCATGTCAAGCATTTGTTAACCCTTATACGGCTTATGGCATGTTACAACAATCGGGCTTAAAAGCAGGCCAATGGCTTATGTTAACCGCTGGTGGCTCAGCATTTGGCCAGTTTGTTATTCAATTGTGCAAACAAAAAGGCATCAATACCATTTGTACTGTGCGAAGAGATGATCAAATTGAAGCCCTAAAAGCCTTAGGTGCAACGACAGTGGTCAATACCGAGCAAGAAAACCTGATCAAAAAAACCTATGGAGTTACTGAAAACAAAGGTGTTGAAGCGATTTTTGATGCCGTTGGCGGCGATCTTGCTGGACAAGCCTTAGAGTGCCTGGCACACAATGGTCAAATGCTGGTCTTTGGCCTTTTAAGCATGCAAAGTATCCCGGTAAATAGCGGCACCATGATATTCAAAAACCTCAGGATTCAAGGATTTTGGCTGACACAATGGATAGAATCACTGAGCAAGGCACAAATCATTGAAGTCACACAATCAGTCATTGGCTTGCTGGCTTCAGGCCAATTAACCGCCAATGTTGAAGCCAGATATGGGATTGATGACATCAAAAAAGCAGTGTTACATGCTGATGCACAAGGTCGCAAAGGCAAAGTCATTTTAGACATGAGTTTATAACGGAATGTTCAAGTAATCCCCATCACATCAATTCTAGTAGAGTTATTTTATGATTTTAGATGAAATTATTTCTTTGGTTTTTGCCCTTATCTATTTGATCATTGAAGGCTTAAGTTTGTTGTTAAGTTTTATCATCAATATGTTCATTGCTTTGATTGAACTGATACTTGACTTGTTTGGCAAAAAACGATCAATTAAAAGAGTCAAACGCTTTAAAAGGCGAAAAAACGAACAAAACCATAATGAATACAATCATCTTGAAGAACAAGATAACCCGATAAGAGAATATACAGCACTGGTTTGCGTGCTGGTGGCTGTTGTGATTGCTGGTTTTGTCTTTATTCCGCGAATGTTTCCTACACACAAAGACATCACTTTTGTTGCAACTGATGGTAACAAGCTGCCATTTGCGTCAGTGATTGTTTACCACAATGGCCAGCAAGAATCGAAGAGAACTGACAATCAAGGCAATTTGCGTGTTGAAAAATCAGGATTAGAAAAAATCACCATGAATGATAAAAGGTATAAAAAAACCACCTGGCAAACCGTTGAGATCGATGATGTTTTGGTCGTAAAAAGAAGCCTGCTTGGTACAAGCTTGGATATTTTGGCTGATAAAATATTAAAAAAAGACACCTAACCCAAATATATCATCAAAACGGTAAAAAAGTTGAATTTAACCATGAATAACTGGTATTGAAACTATGCTTCTCCAATCTACTTTGCCATTTTTACCCTAAAATCCATTCTATGATGAAATATTTGGGTTAAAAAAACTTGCTGATACTGTCATTGTAAATCAAACCTCTTAACAACTTTGAATTCAATTTAATTTGGCCTGCATGGCACGTTTTTTATTCAAAATCGCTTCCCGCCTAGCAATATATACCCCTGATGCAAAGACGATAAAAGCACCAAGGATTGTCCACCGATCGACATTTTGATCAAAAACCAACCATGCCATGACGATGATGAAAGGTAATCGCGCAAAATCAAAAGACATAACAATTGATACATCCGACAACTTTAAAGAATGGGTAAATAATAAATGCGCAAAGCTTCCCATAAAGCCCATTAACACCACCAACAACCATATATCAAAAGTTGGCCATTGCCAGACCGATATAGCCACTGGTAAGGACATTGGTGTCATCAATAGTACCATATACATGACAATGACATTAGTATTTTCAGTTTGTGATAAACGCTTAATGATTAAGACTGAGGCGGCCATAGTAACAGAAGAAGCCACCACAACCAGCGAAGCCACCATGTCTCCATCAACACTGGGGCGCAATATGATGAGCGTTCCTATAAACCCAACCAATACAGCTATCCAACGCCTCAGATGCACTTCTTCTTTGAGCACTACAGACGCGCCAATGGTAACAAATAGAGGTATAGTAAAACTCAATGAAACAGCTTTTGCCAGTGGTAAAACTGAAATACCCCAAAAATAGCACAGCATTGATATTAAGCCAAGTACAGATCTTATCAAGAAAAGACCAATACGCCTTGTTTTAAAACTGCGATAACCAAACCGAATCAACCACGGCAACATAAATACAAGGCCAAAGAGGTTTCTAAAAAAAGCTATTTGAAACGGGTGTAATTCAGTTGACGACATACGGATCAGAACATTCATAACACTGAATCCCAATGCTGCAGATAACATCAGCGCTATGGCTTTGAACAACTGAGAATTTTCTTTTGCAAATAATTTCATAACAATAACATTTGTTTATGTGCTTGACATTTGCATGAATACTGTACATCAAGATGCATACATTTGATGATAGACTTGTACTTCTTGTAAAAAGATTGCATAATAAAATATAAAAATAGCCGAAAACTTCCCACATTTGAAAATGTTGAAAATAATATGATGAATTAAAAAACCTCAAAAAACAAAATCATCTTAGGTCTTATAAAAGTCAGATGCAATCACTTTTATTGCTAAACTGATATAGAGCACACTATAGAGAATAATAAATGAAGTTTTTAAATACACTACAATAATAATATAAATATGGGCGGCCCTGTAAATTTCTCTGCCTAGATACTATGTTTTCGATATTCAAAGACATTTTTATTGAAAAAATTTGAGGTTCAGAGGAGTTATGTTTTCTCTTTTTTTAAGGTCTACACAAGTCAATTTATTGTTGCATGAGTACAATATTTTTTCTATTCTATTGGTTTTATTTTGTATCACTGGATCAACACATGCCACCGTAAATTCAAATCAGTGGCAAATTCACAACATTGATGTTGAACAAGGACTGCCTGACCCTACCGTGTTTTCACTTGACCAAGATCACAGTGGCTTCATGTGGTTTGGTACTACCAATGGCATTGCCAGATATGATGGCTATCGCATCAAAGTCTTTAAACACGAAACAAATGACATAAATTCGCTTTCTAACAATAATGCCGGCAACATTTTTATTGATTCGAAGAACACATTATGGGTTGGCACTTTTGGTGGAGGACTGAATACCATGGACCTGAATACTGGTCAAATTACCAGACACCCTTTTAACGAAGTCAAAACTGACAATATCATTTCTGAGAATGTACAGGCCTTTTACGAAGACACACAATCGCGCATGTGGGTTGGTACATCAACAGGGCTATATCTTTATACAAATAACCTTTTCACCTATTATCACAACAATGAAGAACAAAAAAACAATCAAGTCAGTTATCGTGTGTGGGACATTATAGAAGATTTCAATAAAAATATTTGGGTTGGCACTTCAGAAGGTTTGAGCCAACTCAATCCAACAACAGGTATTTTCCACAACTTCTATTTACCTGACGAACTCATTGTTGATATTTCTTCCAACCAATTCCGCAAATTATTCATGATCGATGATACCATCTGGATTGGTTCATCAACAAGTTTATACAGTTTTGATATCTCCACACATACTTTTCAGTCACATACTCCTCATGAAAAGATTAAAATTAATGATATTTTTCAGATTGATGAGCAACACTTTTTAATTGGTTCTAACCATGGGTTATATCAATTTGACCTGCAAGCAAATGCCCTAAAAACAGATCATGATAATCACTGGGAAATTTTAAAAAACGCTGACATAAGAAATATTTTTCTCGATGATTCTGGCCTGTTATGGATGGCAACAAGGGATAATGGAGTCATTAAAATAGACCAAAAAGGGGGCCTTTTCCAACATCATACGCAAGCTTTTCCATTACAAAATCAGAACAACAAATCCATTTGGTCATTAAATACAGACCACAAAAATCTACTGTACATGGGCACTTCATCTACTCTTTTCAAAGAAAATGATAAAGGAAATTTTGAGTCAATCAGTAGTGAACATCTTGATTTCATTCCAGGCATCATACGCGATATTAAACCATCCAAAAACAATGGCATGTGGATTGCCAGCAGTGAAGGTTTATACTTTTTAAATGAACACGATTCAATTGCGAAAAACATCCTCAAGCCATTTGAATTGGTCAATATTAAACCAACAGATGTTTTTTCTGTTGAAGAAAGCTCAAATGGTACCATATGGTTAACACTGTATAATCTTGGCATCCTCAAATGGCAGCCAGATACCAATCAAGCTGAACTCATTCAAAGCTATGCAGGCGGCACCTTAACTGATTTGAATTTGGGTCAAATTTTTCAAGACAACAATGGATATATTTGGATAAGCAGCAACATTGTTGGAGCATTTAGGTATGACATCAACAACAATAAAATGCTGTTATTTAAACATGACTATAATGACGAAAGCAGTATCTCTTCTAATAAAATCAATGATATATTTCAAGATTCCCAAGATAGAATATGGATAACAACGACAAGAGGACTTAACTTATTTGACCCTGACAAACTTTCATTTCGCCGATATGATCAAAAAGACGGTTTATTGAGTAATGAACTAAAAACCATATTAGAGGATTCTCAATACAATTTATGGCTGGTGTATAAATTTGGTATTTCACGCTTCAACCCTGTGAGCAATGAAATCAATAACTACATACTGAATAACAGCATAAAAAATGATGGTTTCATAACCAGAGCAGCCACCATAGATAGTAATGATGTGCTTTATTTTGGCAGCACCAATGGTTATTACACCTTTAATCCACATGATTTACAAAAGGGCATTGCACATCAACCTCAATTCATTATAACCGATGTCACCATTGATAACGAAGCACTGCCTTTTGAATTCCTATCTTCAGGCATTAAAAAATTTAACCTGACTCCAGAACAAAAAGTCATCACTTTTGAATTTGCCGCATTGGAATACAAGACAACAGAGCAAGTCAAATACAGCTACCGTTTGGCCGGACTTAATGATAATTGGTATGATGTTACATCGAGCAGAAGAATTGAACTCAGAAACTTGAATACAGGAGATTATCAGATTGAAATCAGGGCAAAAAACAATGATGGAAGATGGGATGAACAACTGCTTAAACTTGAGGTTATCAAACACCCAGACTGGTGGAGTATTGGTTGGGTAAGGATCCTGTTTGTATTGTTAGGTGTATTGATTGCGACCATCATTCACTACTATCGAACATACAAAATAAGAAAACAATACCAAATACTCGAAGATGAAGTAAAAATGCGTACTTCTGAATTGTTACTGCTGAACAAACAACTCAAAACCGCATCAGAAACCGATTTCCTCACAGGACTGTACAACAGAATGGGGTTCATCAACACTCTGAAGAACAGCAATAATAATTTTGAAAGCAATTGTATTGTCATGGCTGATATCGATCATTTCAAACACGTCAATGACACATTCAGTCATTCAGCAGGCGATGAGGTTTTAAAGAAAGCCACCTCCATCATGAGGTCATTTCTGACTGAACAGGACACCCTCGCACGCTGGGGTGGTGAAGAGTTCATTTTTCACATAAGAAACAAAGACGAGTCACAAACCCATCAACTCATAGAAAAAGTCCGACAAAAAATAGAAAACACCGAATTTGTTTACAATGATAAAGTCATACCTGTAACCTGTACTTTTGGCATTTGTTTGTGCTGCAATGATTCAACAGGATTAAAAGATTGTATCTATTCTGCAGATGAAGCTTTATACAGAGGCAAAGCACTTGGTCGCAATAGAACTGTTATGTCAGCAAAAAACTTGCAGAATCACGTTTGTGATGATCAAACCACATCACCGTTCCAGTAATTTCAATCTATTGATTTCAATTTATCGTTTTTTTAATCGAAGCGACACAAATCATTAGCCTATTAACCCGGCACCAGTTTAGATGAGATTCAGGGTTAATAGCAGTGCTTGATAAATTTATACACGTGACATGTATAGCTGATATAATACGTTGATATACATCAGAAAAAGCGCATATGAAACATAAAAATGTATTGGTATTAACCTTGACAGCCACCCTCATTCAAGGCCATTTTTGCAAGGCTCAGGACGATGTTGAGGTTCATCAACTCCACAATCATGAAAACGACGCCATACTGTCACAAAACTTCGTCAATCAGGCCATTTATTTTAAAGCCTCAAATACAGATGAAGAAGATCGATTTGGTGAATCCCTTGCCGCATCAGGCAATACTTTCGTGGTCGGAACCACCGATGAAAGCAGCAGTGCATCAGGCGTCAATGGCGACCAAACAGACAATTCATTACCGGCATCTGGCTCAGCCTATGTTTTTGTCAACAATGGTGATACTTGGTCACAACAAGCTTACTTGAAAGCCTCAAACCCCAGAATTGGTTATAGTTTTGCAGAGGCTTTGGACATATCAGGTGACACCATTGTTATTGGTTCACCGAACGAGTCAAGCAATGCAACAGGCATAGATGGAGATCAAAATAACGACGACGCCCCGCTCTCTGGTGCAGCCTATGTTTTTGTTCGTGATGGTGACAATTGGAGTCAACAAGCCTACGTTAAAGCTTCAAATACCAATCAAGGATCCTTTTTTGGTCATTCTGTGTCCATCGACGGCGACACCATGGTCATCGGATCGGTTGGCGAGTCAAGCAATGCCACAGGTGTCAATGGTGACCAGAATAATGACTTTGCCACATCTTCTGGTGCAGTTTATGTGTTTACCCGAGACAATGATGTTTGGAGCCAACAAGCGTACATCAAAGCCTCAAATACCAACTCATTTGATCGGTTTGGTGAATCTGTTGATATATCAGGAGATACCATTATTGTCAGCGCCATTGATGAGGACAGTAATGCACAAGGCATTGATGGTGACCAAGATGACAACTCTGCAGATACCTCTGGTGCTGCTTATGTTTTTACCCGTGAAAACGGCCAATGGAGCCAACAAGCCTATATCAAAGCTTCTAATACTGAATCTGGCGATGAATTTGGTCAATCGGTAAGCCTATTTAATGACACCCTTGCTGTGGGAGCTGGTCGTGAAGACAGCAGTGCAACAGGCATTAATGGTGATCAAGATGACAACAATGATACATTCAGTGGCGCTGTATATGTCTTTACCAGAACAAATGATCAGTGGGATCAACAAGCTTATGTCAAATCTTCCAATACACAATCGGTAGACCGTTTTGGTGAAAAAGTTTCATTAGCTAACGATTTATTGATGGTTGGTTCTGTTTTTGAAGACAGTAACGCAACTGGCATCAATGGTGATCAAAATGATAACAGTGCTTCTATTGCTGGTGCCGCCTATGTTTTTTCACGCAGTGGCAATCAATGGAGCCAACTGGCTTATGTTAAAGCCTCAAATACCGAGCTCGGTGACAGATTCTCTTCATCTTTGGCTATTTCTGCATCCGGTATTCTTATTGCCGCAATGGATGAAGGCAGTGCAGACACAGGCATAGATGGCGACCAAGGTGATAATTCAGCCACTGACTCTGGTGCGGTCTATCTCTACCCATTCAGCCCCGACCTGATCTTTTCCAATCACTTTGAAACATTGTGATTGACTGACTTGAAAATAAATGAAATGCTCTAGCCTAAATATGACCAATCAGTCATAAAATAAAATTATTACTTGACCACTTGGTCATAAAAGTTTAACATGCGCTACATGAACATAGGTAGACCTCGCAAATTAGAACCCGAAGCCATCTTGGAAATAGCCATGGATGTATTTTGGGACAAAGGCTATGAAGCCACCAGCATCGCTGATATATTGCGCGCAACAGGTTTACATAAAGGCAGCTTATATCAAACATTTGGCGACAAGAAGAAACTTTTCATAGCTTGTTTAACAGCCTATCAAAATCAAATGTTTGAACAAAACAAGCAAATCATTGAATCAGAAGACGATCCAATCGTAGGATTAAGAAAATCTTTGGTAGAAGCGGTTGCCACATCATGTACTCATGGCGATGACAGCAACAAAGGGTGCATGGCCGTAAATACTTTAGTAGAAACGGCACCACATGATGACGAGATCAGAACCGTCTTGCAAAAAAATGAAGAAAAATTTCACAATTACATCATTTCATTATTGATAAAAGCCGAACAAGAACACGGATATCAATTAAAGTTTCCACCAGAGGTGATGTTTGGATTGGTGATGACTTTTATGTGTGGATTAAGCTCAGTTATGAAAAACATGATCGATTCTGAGGAAGGTCATCTTTTACTAGAAACTCAATTACAATTGTTAGGATTATAAGAATACTTTCAATTTTTTTAGCTATTAAATGACCATATGGTCATAAACAATTAAGAAAATAACATGCGGAGAGAACACAATGAGTAATTATTTTAGGTCACTTGATCGTTTCGCGGTCAATCTGGCACAAACTGTCATCAATAACAGATTTATCGTGTTATTGATGGCAATATTGCTGGCAATTGGTGTCGGTTCAGGAATGAGGTTTCTGGACTTTTCTACTGATTACCGCGCCTTTTTCTCAAAAGCCAATCCAGAATTGATGGCTTTTGAAAATTTGCAAACCGTTTATTCAAAAAATGATAACATCATCTTTGTACTGGAACCAAAAGACAAAGAAGTCTTCACAAACGAAACACTAGAAGCAGTGGTATGGCTTACAGAACAGTCGTGGCAAATACCACACGCTCAAAGGGTTGACTCCATCAGCAATTTTCAATACACCTACAGTGAAGAAGACGATCTCATTGTTGAAGACTTAGTTGAAGAACCAGCGTCATTGTTACCAGCGCAATTGGCTCAGAAAAAACAAAACGCCATGAGCGAACCATTGTTATATAAACAACTCATCAGTGAAAATGGTCAAGCAACGGCAATCAATATCACATTAAACTACCCACAAAAAAGTCTGACGGAAGTGCCTAATTCTGTTGCTAAAGTAAGAGAGCTGACAGCTGAACTGAATAAAAATTATCCCAACATTCAAGTATCAACCAGCGGTGTTTCCATGCTCAACAATGCCTTCTCTGAAGCTGGTTTTGGCGACATGGCGACACTGGTTCCTATCATGTTTGGCGTCATTTTATTGCTGACATTACTGATCATTCGCTCTTTTACTGCTACTTTGTCTACCGTTTTTGTGATCATGATTTCTTCAATATTTGGTATGGGTATGGCTGGCTTTTTTGGCATCAAACTCACACCAGTAGCTGCATCAGCACCGACCATCATCTTAACACTGGCCATTGCAGACTCTTTACACATTCTTATTTCATTAAAAACATTTTTGCGCGATGGCATGGATAAATCTGCTGCCATAATAGAAGCCATCAGAGTCAACTTTTTACCAGTAACCATCACTTCATTGACCACGATTGTTGGTTTCTTGGCTTTGAATTTTTCTGACTCACCACCGTTCTGGCATTTGGGCAATATTACAGCCATGGGCATTTTTATGGCTTGGATATTATCCTTAGTATTGCTTCCAGCATTGATGCACATCATGCCAATGAGGGTACCAAAATCTGTTTCACACAGCGAAAAAATGCTTACTAAATTGGGCGAATTTGTCGTTGGTAACCCAAAGAAAATCACACTTGTACTGGGCGTGATGTGTATCGTATTGATTTCATTCATACCAAAGATCGAATTCAACGACCAATGGAGTGAATACTTTGATAAAAGCGTCAAATTCAGACAAGACACCGATCAAGTGGTTAAAAACTTTGGTGTTTATCCAGTAGAATTTTCATTACCAGCTCGCGAAACAGGGGGAATCAGTGACCCAGATTATTTACAAAACTTGGAAAAATTCACTGAATTTTTACGATCACAAGAATTAGTTAAACATGTTTATTCCTATACTGAAATCATCAAACGCCTGAATAAAAACTTACATGGCGATGACCCCAGTTATTTTAAGATTCCGCAAGAACCTGAACTATCAGCACAATACTTGTTGTTTTATGAAATGTCTTTACCTTATGGGCTGGATTTGAATGATAGAATAAATATTGACAAGTCAGCAACCCGTGTTACAGCGACTTTGGGCAACACTTCCACAGCTGAGATCAAGGTATTTTTGAATGAAGCCAAAACATGGATAAAAGAAAACCTCCCAGATTATATGCAATCGACAATCCCTACCAGTGCACAAGTCATGTTCACCTATATTGCTGAAAGGAATGTTAACAACATGATAGCTGGTACCATCGGTGCAGTTGTTGTCATATCAATCATCTTAATGATCTCACTGATGAACTGGAGACTGGGTCTATTAAGCCTCATTCCAAATGGCCTGCCTATTTTGGTAACATTTGGCACTTGGGCCATATTGGTTGGCGAAGTGGGCTTTTCAGTAGCAACAGTGGCGTCCATTTCTTTGGGGATTATTGTTGATGATACGGTACACTTTCTGTCAAAATACGTCCGGGCCAGAAATGAAAAAGGCTTCAACGCTTCGGAATCAGTAATTTATGCCTATAAAAACGTTGGTTTGGCTATATTAGTCAATACAGTGATCCTTGCCAGTGGCTTTTTGGTATTGACCACTTCAACTTTCAAAGTCAATAATGATATGGGCATGTTAACCACCATTGCGATTGGTTTTGCCTTGATTCTCGACTTCTTATTATTACCTGCATTATTGGTATTCTTTGATAAAAAAGACACCACAAAAATACAAATTGGAGAAAAAACATGAACACACCCATCAATAAAGCCAGCCTTGCCAGCGTCATTACGCTGATCATCATGCTGGTTCCCAGTCAATTATTGGCACAAGACAGCGATACTGCCAAAAAAGGTTATGAAATATCAGCCCGTTCGGACAGAACAGACAGAGGATTTTCGGACAGTGAAGTCGATGCAATTATGGTTCTACAAAATAAAGCAGGAGAACAGTCCTCACGTTCGATTACATTCACTACACTTGAGGTTGCTGATGAAAGTGTCGGTGACAAAAGCTTGGTGGTCTTTAATACACCAAAAGATGTTGAAGGCACCGCATTACTATCACACGCTAAAATACTTGACCCTGATAATCAATGGCTATTTCTGCCTGCATTAAAAAGGGTTAAACGCATTTCATCAAAAAATAAATCTGGCCCGTTTGTCGGTTCTGAGTTCGCCTTTGAAGATTTTACTTCAACGGAGTTAAACAAATATGATCATGTCTGGTTACGAGAAGAACCTTGCGGGGAAATGACATGTGATGTTGTTGAGCGCAAACCACGCTATAAATATTCAGGCTATACCAAACAAATAGCCTGGATCGATCAAACTGACTTTCAATTGCGCAAAGTGGACTTTTATGATCGCCGCGATAGCCTCTTAAAAACCTTGAGTTTGTTAAATTATAAAAACTATAATGGCATTTGGCGCGCGCAAAAATTGCACATGGAAAATCATACCAATGGTAAAAGTACCGATTTGATTTACGAAGATTTTAAATTCAAAGTCGGTTTAAAAGACAATGATTTTGTTAAAGGCAAATTATCACAACTCAGATAGGTCAACAGGTATTACGATGAAAAAACTGGCTATTTTATTAGTACTATTGGCCTCACAAACAATACTCGCTGAAGAGGTGGACTTTTCAGCCAGTATTGGCCTTGAATTCAGAGGTTTTACCGAAGCCCCCCGCTTCGATGAACAAGCCAATGGTATTGTCCCATCATTGTTTATTGAGCCTGAAATCAAATGGCGCAGCGACGATCGCAAAAGCCGATTCAGTTTTGTTGGTTTCAGCCGTTATGATGAGCAAGATTCAAAGAGAACTCACTCTGACATCAGAGAACTGTATTGGTCATACAATTCAGGTGATTGGACCACAACAGTTGGAATCAATAAAGTATTTTGGGGCGTAGCCGAATCGGTTCACTTGGTGGACACCATCAACCAAACCGACTTTGTTGAAGACATTGATCAAGAAGCAAAACTCGGACAACCCATGGTAATGCTCAGTAGTCAAAAAGATTGGGGTAAATTGGATTTATTTATACTGCCCTATTTTCGTGAACGCACTTTTCCAAGCACAGCTGGTCGATTTAACTTTGGCTTCAATGTCAGTGACGATGTACTTTATGAATCATCAGCAGAAGAAAATCATATTGATTTGGCCTTAAGATACAGTCACTATTTTGGCGACGTAGATGTGGGATTGCATATTTTTGAAGGCACCAATCGTGAAGCCCGCTTAGTACCCAATGCAGATTTTTCTCAATTCATAGCCATTTATGATCAAATGACTCAAGTTGGAGTAGATCTTCAATACACCAATGAAGCCTGGCTGTGGAAATTTGAAAGCATTTATCGAGACACCAGAATTGACAGTTTCTTTGCTGCTGTTGGCGGTTTCGAATACACCATTTTTCAGATTGGCGGATCTGATGCTGACTTGGGGCTATTGATGGAATATCAATTTGATGACAGAACTGAGTTGTCTGCTCCTACACTGGCCAATAACGATCTGTTTTTGGCAACGCGATATGCATTCAATGATACTCAAGACACCAGTATTTTGGCTGGAGTCGTGATAGACGTAGAAAACAATACCACTTTTCTCAACGTTGAAGCCGAACGGCGCATTGGTAAAAACCTCAGTGCCGAACTGCGCATCCGCGCCTTAACCAACGTCGATGAACAAGACATTGCCAATGCATTCGCACAAGATGATTATATGCAATTGTCTTTAAAGTGGTTTTTTTAGCAGATCAAACCATACAGACAGTCCTTAATAAGAATAAAAACCATCCAAGACTGTCTGTATTTAACATTTAATATCCCCATTAAATCGACGCCATAAACAAGGATTTTTACAAAGTTTATTGATGCTTTCTATATATGATCATGGTATTTTTTTGTTATGATTTTACCAATCACTTTTACTTGATCATTTATATGCATTCTCAATTTTGGTTTCTTAATGGCATTTTGCTTATTTATGGAAAAACAATAGATACACAAATTCACAAACATAACGCTATACAAATCATCTGGCCTTCTGTAAATAACGCTTGTCAAATTAATGCATCGCCACTAGATAATGCCATAATCATATCCGCTGAAACCGAACACCAATTAATGATGCAACGGGGTTGGATTATATTGGTAGAACCACAATCACAATGTGGCGAACAATTATTAACGTACCTGAATACAGCAAGCACATCCATAATTCATGGTCTGAATGCCCATCAATCATCAGATTTAAGCATGACCTCAAAGCCTACAGATGTATTGGACATCGTCTTCAATGCATTGACCATAAATACCAAAACAACACATCTAAATCAGAGGTATGTTGCTAAGGATAAGCGTATTGCACATTTACAAACTCAACTAGACCAATGCTTTAAAGGCACATGTATCAAACCTGAAAAATGGTCTGCTGCCGATGTTGCTAATCAACTGGCTCTTTCTGAAAGTCGTTTTTTACATTTATTTAAACAAGAAATGAAAATTGCATGGCGTCCATATTTGTTGTGGCGCAGGCTTTTGTGTGCAGTTTCTTCTATGCATATTGGCCAATCAGCCACAGATGCAGCATATCAGTCTGGTTTTGCAGACAGTGCACATTTGAGTCGTACATTTAAAGCCATGTTTGGCATCACCATTCGCCAAGCTCAGGCCAACTTTAAAAAAACATAGCCAGTTTATTCAAGTTTAGATCATTATAAAAGCATACACTGTTCAACAATATTTACATTAAACAGAAAAATGAACACTGCAAATACTTTACAAGAAAAACACACACAAAACACTTCTATGCTTGATTTCAACCATCCAAACATACAAAAACTGATCGACACAAAACTGTGGCGCGAGCTATCAGAATTTGAGGCCATCAAACAAATTTATAACTTTGTCAAAGATCAGATAAAGTTTGGCTACAATGCTGATGACAAACTTAAAGCCAGCCAAGTATTGGCTGATGGTTATGGACAATGCAATACCAAGGGCACATTATTGATAGCATTGCTGCGCGCAGTTAATATCCCGACACGGATTCATGGATTTACCATTGACAATTCTCTACAAAAAGGTGCAATTCCATTTTATTTGTTTCATTTTGCTCCACAACGGATCCTACACAGCTGGGTTGAAGTTCATTATCAAAATCGCTGGGTTAACCTGGAAGGCTATATCATTGATCAACAGTACTTATCACAGGTTCAAAATAAATTTTCACACATTTCAAACTCATTCAGTGGTTACGGAATTGCCACTAAAAACTTACAAAAACCCCAGATTAATTGGCATGGCAACTCAACTTACATTCAAAAGGAAGGTATTGCTGAAGATTTTGGTATCTATGATCAACCAGATGACTTGTATCGTCACAAAGGCAGCAATCTCAGAGGCTTTAAAAAAACACTATTTCGATACATTTTTAGGCACTTGATGAATAACAATATCAAGCGCATCAGAAGCACTGGCATTAAATAATCTTTTCATCACAATAAGCTACTCAATGTTACCCAATTTTCATTATAATAAACCCTTATAACATTAGGAAACCTTATGAAAATTAGTAGCCATTTTGATGGTGGACGAATTGAAGTGGTCAAAACAGATCAATTCGACGACATTCAAGTAAAAATAAAAAAAGATTCTCATTCAGATTTTTTACAATGGTTCTCATTTCGTCTTCACGGCGTTAAAGATCAAAAATGCACCCTAAAAATCCTTAATGCGAATGAAACATCATATACCGATGGTTGGAAAGATTACGACATCTGTGCATCCACAGATCGTGAGGAGTGGTTTCGCATTCCAACCGAATACGATGGCCAACAACTGACTGTAGATTTCAGCACAGATACTGATGATATTTATTTTGCCTATTTTGCACCGTATTCTTTTGAGCGTCACTTAAGTTTGTTGGCATTTGCTCAACAATCTGAACATAGCACCCTGCTCAATCTTGGCGAAACCATTGATGGCAGAGACTTTGACATGCTGATCATTGAAGACAATGACATTGATGAAAAAGACAAGAAAAACATCTGGATCACAGCAAGACAACACCCTGGTGAAACCATGGCAGAATGGTTTATTGAAGGTTTACTAGAATCTTTACTGGACACCGATAACCCAACGGCTAGAAATTTACTACAACATTGCCGATTTCATGTGGTGCCCAATATGAATCCAGATGGGTCTTACCGAGGTAACCTCAGAACCAATGCCGCTGGCGCTAATCTCAACAGAGAATGGTTAGAACCAAGTATGGAAACCAGCCCAGAAGTTTATCTGGTGCGTGAACAAATGCACAAAACAGGATTGGATATGTTTTTAGACATCCATGGAGATGAAGCCATTCCTTATAATTTTGTCGCAGGCTGTGAAGGCAATCCCAATTATGATGACAGATTAAAGAATTTAGAAGACACATTCAAAGCCGCTTACGCAGCTGCCAGCCCAGACTTTCAAGATGTGCATAAGTACGATGATGACGAACCAGGTAAAGGCGATTTGAGAATAGCCACCAATTACATCGGCCAAACTTTCAATACACTGGCCTATACCGTTGAAATGCCATTCAAAGACAATCACGATTATCCAGATGAATACTGCGGCTGGTCACCTGATCGCAGCAAGAAATTTGGCGAGGATACATTGATTGCCATTAATAATATCATCGACAAACTTTAAAGTTTTTTGAGTTAAGCCACATTCATACAGGTCTAATCATAATATTGGGCCTGTATATTCACCCTGCTAGATAATACCACACTACAGTCACAGGTTATTTGTTCATAGCAAGGCAATTATTAACCCAAAACCCCTTTTTCGATGCCTTATTAAGCAGGAATGTTCCCTTATCTTCCCTATAAAAAAAACATCCAATTCGCCTACACCCCTATAATAAGCTGAACCTGAAAACGCATTGTTCATTAATCATGACTGCTATTTTATGCACATATTCAGGGTAAATTAACTTGAATCACTTTATTATGAGAGACATTATGAAAAAAAAATTAACACTATTAACTCTTTTATTAACAACATTATTTGCGATGCAAGCACAAGCATTACCAAAAAAACAAGCCCTTTCAGGTGGTATAGAGATGCATGAAGAACCAGAAACCAGCTCACAGTCAGATGCCACTATGGATTATCAAACAAAGTTAAAAAAGATAATAACACTGTACTTGAGACCAAGAAAAGATGAACTTGAATTAGGTGGACTTGGTGGTTAATAAAAATCACAATACTAACAAGAGTCGCTAAGTTTTTAGCCGAGCAAAGCTGACAATAAGCCATTTAGCGACTCAAACTATCATCAAGAACACAGAAACCAATGTGTGTCAGGATAGGCTTTAAGAATTTATTGTTATAATCATTTAATAAAAAATAATATCAGGCCGAAGATGAAACTAAAAAAACCTCAACAGCTTTCTGATCCTTTTGACCATTACAGCAAGAACCATTTAAATAAATTAATCAACAAGCCCACTAATGAGTTAAATTGGCAAGACTTCAGAACCTTATTTGGTCCTCATAAGCCAGCAGGGAATTTTAATGAAAGTCTCTATTATTTGCCCACAGCATTTAAACATATGAAATTCACCAAAGATGACGGCTTAGAAATCATCACTCCTATCATCGGTTTTTGCTCAATTCACCATGATGCATTACAGCAGCACGACTTACTGACCTATGTGAATGATGAGATTACTGCTTGCATGAATCACTGGACCCAATCATTTACGATTATTCATTACAATCAATCTGATTGTTTGAAAAAAGGCTGGAATTCGACGTATTTAAATAGGGTTGAATATGCCGAAGAAGTCATGGAAATGATCAATGAACTTTATAGACTAGATTCATTCAAACACTTAGCCTATGATTTTGTTGATTCTATTGCACGACTTGATCATCACATTCATCATTGTTGGTTTCTTGAGCTATCTAGAATGCGTTATGAGATAAATTTACCACAACCAATCATTACTCTGTTAAGCGATCACGACACCATTAAACGCGCTTATGATCAGGTGTATCCGTTTATCATTAATGATTCAGATTCACTCACCTACTGGCAAGACACACGCAATCTGATGGGACTGTAATGAAAGCCAATACCCTTTTCAGCACAAGTCATTAGGAAACCAGTGCTTTTGATGAGATGTATGCCTTCACAGGCATTACAATGAGTTTTAAAGAAGCTCATACAAGTAATCAGAAACAAGTTTTTCTTGATCAAATCATTTCATAAATTTTTCATATCAAGGCTTAAAAATACGAGTTGGCATATGGCCAATGAGTGTT
>CAYGTC010000011.1:27320-83878 GCA_964352735.1 uncultured Alcanivoracaceae bacterium
AAATTTTTTCTTGATCAAATCTGTTCAGAAATTTTTCATATCAAGGCTTAAAAATACGAGTTGGCATATGGCCAATGAGTGTTTTTTAATGCAGAGATATAGGGTTTATGGATTCACTGGTGAAGAGATTACCGCCTGCGCGGTAATGACGGCGTAAGATTCATCAAGGCGTACAATTGAATAAATTTTTTCTTGATCAAATCTGTTCAGAAATTTTTCATATCAAGGCTTAAAAATGCGAGTTGGCATATGGCCAATGAGTGTTTTTTAACGCAGAGATGGAGAATTTATGGATTGATTTGACAAGAAAAATGACTTCCGTTAGCCAGTCCTGCCACACAAAGTCACGACTGTGGCTGCTCCCTTCCGGGCCTGACCAGATCCACCGTTATTTATTGGCAGGTGACCAACGAAAGTCGCCGAGTATTATCTACGAATTATTGAGAATACACAAGCACTGTTTATAATATTTTTAACATGAAGCAAAAAAACTTCTAGGACATTTGATTTAATCTGATGCTGAAGGAACCAGTTCCGCCAATATTTTCTTAAGCAGCGGTGTTGTTACTGACTTTTTTTCTACCAGCGTGGCCTGATCCAGTGCTTGTAGGAGTTGACTGAGAAATTTCATATTAATGGGACAATTGTTGTACAGGTATTGTGTGGTCTTGTCGCTGATGATGAGGCCTTTTTGTTGTGCTTGTTGTTGAAACACCAGAAGAACTTGATCTCTTACCAATGCTGAAATCTGATGTGTTCGTCCCCATTGCAATCGAGAACGCAAATCGGGTAATTGCCACATTGGATTGCTGTTGGCTATTTGGCTGGATAAGATGATTTTTTTTCGAGCTTGTCTGACTTCATTGATCCACAGGAACAAAGACTCTTCAAGCCATTCATCGCCAGCCATGTTTTCAACATTATCTATACAAATACAGTCAAACATTTGAATCAATGAAACATTACTCCTGACGGAAATCTCTTGATGTGTAATGACGACCGCAGATTGCCCCTTATCATTGATACCATTAACAAAAGCTTGCAGTAAATGACTTTTACCAGCGCCGGCTTCACCCCAGAGATAAAACAAACTTTCTTGAGACTCAACAAATGAATGTAAACTGTTTATGAGCCCTTGATTATCAGCAATGACAAAATCTGCGAACGATTTAGTCGAAGTTTGCTTAAAATTCAAGGGTAACTGGTGGTGTGTTTGACTCATATTATTGTTATGCCTGAGCATTTTCCTGGTCTTGTTTTTTTTTCTCTTCTACTTGCTTACTGGTTAATCGAATGTCTTCTTCCTCATCTCCATAAATTTTGCTTTGCTTATAGTTTAAATGCGCAAATCGCAATAACACCATAATAACGGCAGCAATTGGTAATCCTAATAATATACCAACAAAGCCAAACAACTGACCTCCAGCCAATACAGCAAATATCACCGCAACAGGATGTAAGCCAATCTTATCACCAACCAATAATGGAGTCAAAACCATCCCTTCTAACAATTGCCCAATACCAAACACAATAAGCACATAGATCACATAACTTATGTCACCAAATTGCACAAAAGCCGTAATCACGCCAATCACCATGCCCGTAATTGCTCCCAAATAAGGGATAAATGACACAATACCAGCACCCATTCCTATCAATAATGATAAATCCAAACCAATGATCATTAAGCCAATAGAATAAATGATACCTAAAGCCAACATCACAGAAAACTGTCCACGCAAAAATGCACTCAACACCCTATTAGACTCAGTGACTAATTTATTAATGGTTGGATAAATTGGTCTTGGTATAAGCTCACCAACACGGGCAGTCAAGATATCCCAGTCTCTTAACAAATAAAAAGTGACAACAGGGATCAATATGATATTCATCATCCAATTGATAACCACCATACCACTTTTTGATAAAGATGCAACAACGCTTTTTGCTATACCACCAGCATCATTCCAGTGTGCTTTAATCAGTGTGCTCATTTCAGTGATGTTAAACACATCAGTTTGTATGTCAAATTTCTCTCTTAACCACGGTGTAACATGATCACTGAGCCATTGAAAATAGTTGGGTAAGTTGGCAATTAAATTGCTGATTTGATGTTCTAAAGTAGGAATCAAAAACAGCAAAATAACAAAACTGATGACAATCATCACTAAAAAGACGATGACAACCGAAAGTGTTCTATTGAGCTTCCAGCTTTCCAATTTATCAGCAAAAGGGTCAAATAAATAAGCCAATAAAGCACTGATCGCAAAAGGGGTGAGAATTGGCGATAATAGATAGATAAATAAGCCAAGCAATAAAAATATGGCTAAAAAATACCAACGATTCGAATCTGTAAACATTTACTTCTCCTCTACTGTATCAATCATCACAGGTCAACAGTATCCTATCTACTGTGAGATTTGGTCATTTTCATTGAGCGCTTTCCTTCCCCAATAGTATATATAATGCAAGCCACTGCTGACAGTGAAAAAAGTCACTAAGTAAATGAGAACAGTGATGAAAATCAATTTAAATTGAAATATTGAATAATGTGCCAATAACACCACGACCAACAAAATTTGTAAAGCCGTATTGAACTTACTTAATAGGCTGGGACGGGCTTTATCTACTTTGACAATGGCAAAATGATAAAAAGTTGCACCTGTAACAATCAGCACATCCCGTGTTAAGATCAAAATCAACAACCACTTAGGAATGATGTCTTGAACTGCAAAAACCAAGAAACAGCACAACATCATGAATTTATCTGCCAGCGGGTCGAGCACTCCACCTAACCAACCTTCCCACCCAAATCTTTTTGCCAAATAGCCATCAAGCATATCAGAGAAACCAGCAATCACTGCAATATAAAGGGCATATTCATACTGTCTTTGTAACATAAACCATACCAGTGGTATCATCGCAAATATTCTTGCAATGGTGATGGTATTTGGTAAATACTTAAGCCACTCTTTCATCTTTGAATTCTAAATTGCAAAAGGTTAAATGATCCATTATTAACCGGCATCAAGAAATCATCTCTTTCAATCAATTTTAACAACTCATCGCGATTGATGATGATATCGGCATTGAAAACCAATCGTCCAACTGAAGCAGAAATGGTGTCCAACTTAGCAATAACAGATAACTGATTGAGGTATTGATTGATGGCATAGACATCGTCAAATCCATTGATGCTATCAAAAACCATTTGTACGGTACTGTTTTTTAATTGACCACTACCGATGACATACTGCTGTGCATACCTATGGGCCACATCTGCCATCAATGAATAAAAAACACCAGCCTGCGCCATACCTGGATCCTGAAAATGCTTGATGTGCACATCATTTTCTGCCATCACTAAGCCTGAACGCAATTTGACTCCCATTTCGCTTTTCTTTATGTACACCATCAAAACTTGATCAAATTGATAACGATTCTTGCTGTGCTCAATGGCTTCATAGGACAAAGTTTTAATTGACTCTGGAGTCACAATTAACTTATCATTCTCATCAGCATCGGGAAAAACAATTTCCATTGCTAACGCTTTTGCCCACATTTGTAACCAATATTGTATCACTTCATCTTCAAAAGCATAATCAAGCGCCATAGGCGCATTGAAATCATCTGGCTGCTCATCCAAACCCATTAAGGTTTGCTGATCATCTTCTTTAACCACCCACAACATGATGGGTTTTCTGTTACGAGGTAAAAGAGAGAACTGCGCTCGCTTGATGACAGATTTAATATATTGCTCTTGCATGATCAAATGAAACCAGTATTTACTCGCACTTCCTGCTGGTAAATATTGGCTCTCAACCTTTTCAAAGTAGGATCGATTGATGCCTTTTTTAATGCCAGATTCAATGAACACGGGATTTTGTAGAATACTGTAAATATCTTCACCAGTATTATTGGCCAGAATTTGTGCAAATGCCTGCTTTAACTTGATGGGATCATTACCGTCAGTATCGTCCACCAAAATTGCAGTTCTTGTCACATCGACCATTGTCGCCTGTGCGGTACTCAAAAACACAAAGACAATCAATAAAACACCTTTCAATAGCCACACCCCTGTTTCTCTATTAGAGGGCTTTTCTTGATCAGATGTTGAAAGAGGAAATAGAGGAAATTTTTCAAACTGAAATAAAAATTGCAGGTAATAGCCGGCTATCGACCAGATTTTTAAAGAAAAGTTGGCAAATTTAATCATTTTTACTCGTCACTATAGTTATACAAAAAAGTCTCTATTACTTCAATTATGACTATTATCGCTAATATAAGACCAGAAATAAAGTCATATGCATCCAGTCCAATGATGTTTTTTGTTTTAAAAAAACCAGCCCACGCTTAATAATTCCGTAAATTCAAATAAAATAACAGCGAAAGCTGGGTTTTAAATGATTCAGTATCCGATTATTTTTTGTGTTGTTTTTGTGGTTTTGAAGCTGTCGAAGCTGATCTCTTTTTACCGTAAGGCGTTTTTTTGCGAGCACTATTAGAGATGGGCTTTTTCCTATTACCGCCTTTTCTTGTTGGCTTTTGAGAATCCTTTTTATTTTTTTCAGGGGCTTGTTTATTGTTGTTTTTTGGTTTTTTAGGTTTCTTTGGTTTAATTGGGCGAGTGTCTAACACAGAAACGGGGACATCATGCTCTGGCTCAAATCCATCAACAAATTTTCTTGGCAATATTTGCTTGATCAGCCTTTCAATCCCTTTTAACAACTTTATCTCATCTGCACTGACCAATGACACCGCCTCACCTTTCGAACCAGCTCGACCTGTTCTACCAATTCTATGTACATAATCTTCAGAAACATGTGGTAAATCAAAGTTCACCACATGAGGCAATAATTGAATATCTATGCCTCTGGCTGCAATATCTGTGGCCACCAAAACTTTAATTTCATTATTTTTAAAAGCAGCCAATGCTTTGGTCCTTGCTCCCTGAGACTTATTCCCGTGAATCGGTACTGCACTGATATCTTTTGCCATTAAAAATTTGGTTAATCGATTAGCACCATGCTTAGTTTTGGTAAAAACCAGAACCTGCGACCATTCATGTTTTTTGATCAAATGGGCCAACAATGCAGATTTTTTCTTCTTATCAACAGGATGCATACACTGCTTTATGGCATCAACGGTGGTATTGGCTGGACTGACAGAAATTTCTATCGGATCTTTTATTAATGATTTTGCCAACCTGCGAATATCATTAGAAAAAGTCGCTGAAAACATTAAATTCTGTCTATTTTTTGGCAACAGCTCTATGATTTTTCGTATGTCATGGATAAATCCCATGTCAAGCATGCGATCGGCTTCATCTAATACCAGCACCTCAAGTTGCTGAAATTTTATGGCGTTTTGGCTATAAATATCCAATAACCGACCTGGTGTAGCGACTAAAATATCTACTCCTCTACGCAATTTCATCATTTGCGGGTTGATTTTGACTCCACCAAACACCACAGCGGACTTCAATGACACATATTCACCGTATTTAACAACATTGTCATGCACTTGAGCTGCCAACTCTCTTGTTGGCGTTAAAATTAAGGCCCTGACATGATTTGATTGAGCAGGTTTTCCTTTGAGTAAATTTTCCAAAATTGGCAAAGTAAAACCAGCTGTTTTACCCGTACCAGTCTGTGCTGCTGCCATCACATCTTTACCTTTTAAAATGGCTGGTATGGCTTGTTGTTGAATCGGAGAAGGCTTTTCATAACCCTGCTGTATAACGGCTTTTAAAATAGGTGGCGATAAAGCCAGTGAATGAAAGTCCATCGACTATGTTCCATTGAGAAGTAAATAACCGACGGAGTTTACTCGATTCTCTACCAAAGCGCTATATTTATTTATACGCAATACTTATTGACAACGCTTGAGGTCGTATTTTTAATAAAATGCTGTTTTTTTTATTTTTTTTTGAAACATTCTGGTCATTATAATAAGACTGCTATACAATGCGCTCCTGTCTTAATTAAGGCACACTTTTTTCAAGAAATTCCTACCAGGAGTGGTAGTTCAGTTGGTTAGAATACCGGCCTGTCACGCCGGTGGTCGCGGGTTCGAGTCCCGTCCACTCCGCCATTTTATTTCCAGTATTTTTTTACTTCTGTTATTGTATAAAAAGCAGAGCTCATTCCATCAAGTTCAGCTTTTTGATTTTAATGCTGCGATACTAAAATATTTCACCTACCATACAGCGCAATGAACCCCCTGCTTTTTCGAGTTCACTGACTTCAACATGATGAATGGTAAAGCCCCATTCTTGGAGTTTGTTTTTTGATGTATCAGACAATACATCATAAGCCGTTTGGCTCAAGAATAAATCTGACTCAGTTACTGTGATACCATTACCACCAAAAGCCAGTTTTTCTTCATCAGTTAAAAATAGGGTTTTTCCTTGGTAAAATTCTGCAATGGCTTTTGGCACTTCAGGGTCAGCAAATGATCCGGCATGTATCATACAAGCCTTGCCAGCCAGACAAGACAACACCACATTGGTGTGATACTCCCCTTCTTTTAAATCAAATTGAAACATCAAATCCAAATCAAAAGCATCATATAGCGCTTCTGCCCCTGCATCATCAACACGCTCTGTCATACCACAATAGGCGATATTTCTGGCCCGATCAGGAACCAAAACACCTGTGAGTTCAGCGACAGCTTTACTTCGATCAATCTGAACCTTTTCATAACCCAGCATATTATCGAAGAACAAACGAATATCTTCTCTTAAAGTTTCTTTTTGACGGTTCTCATGTAACATCGCACCAACAATATATTTACCGCCATGTGAAGTGGCAAATGCATTATTGGGGAAAACAGCGTCTGGTGTTTCCGGCGATCCAGGAAATGTAACCACAGGAATACCACAATCAGAAATTTTTCTTGCCAACCTCATTTGTTGTACGATGGCAACATCCGCATTGGTCTGCTGGTCCATTTGCATGTATTCATTGTCGCTTGCTGTTTGCTCATCCAGAGAAAAGCCTACAGGCGATACCATAAAAGCGGCTTTCATCGAACCTTTTTGCTTGATCGGATAATTTTTCTTGGCCAGAGCCGCCCTAAAATCTTGTGCAGTTTTAACAATCATGTTTTTTCCCATAACGACAATTTATCAAGTAGATATTATGCTTGAATTTTACATCTAAATAAAGTCGTATTGGACTGAGATACTGAATAAATATAAAACGCCGCCTTTGTGGCACGACGAAATAGCGTAAAAATTACGGTTTATGTTTGCGCCCTTTGGCCCACAGCGACCATGAACCTGGCGTTTGCGTTAAAAAAGTACCCGCAGTAATTTTAAAACCAGATTGTTGTCGCGCAGCAATATTGGTTGATGAAACAAAGGCATCAGCCACACCTATGGGTTGATTATTTTCATTCATAGCAACGGCAACCACTTTCACGAAATCCATCTGATATTCTTTTGTATTGACAACATCACCAATGATTTCATATCTTTTTTCACCTGTGTTTTTCACTATGAAATCACCGACATCAAGAAGCTCTTCAGCCGAACTGAAAGCATTCAATGGCTTGCCTTGGGCCATCAATTCAACAGTATAAGGCACCTTAGGAGGGTCTGCGATGTATAACAATACAACCGATTCTTCCGTCGGAGCCAGTATTTCGTGCTTTGACCAACCAGCTTGCTCATCTACTCTTTTACCTGTTTCATCAAACAAGCTGGCAACCACATTGGCTCGATTCACTTTTATAGCACTGTCATTGCGAATCGCAAGAATCCAATATACACCACCACCAAACGTTTCTCCTTTAACTTGATGCGTGATGCTGATGCGTGGTTTCTGTACTTCTTTTACAACATCATCATTGGTTTTTTTATTAATTTCAACTACTGACTCAGCATCTTCAACTGGTTGCTGATGCCCTGATTGAACATTCAATTGATATGGTAGTTGAGGCTGAGTATTCAGCTGTTCTGGTTGGTAGTCAACAGAAAGCCATACCGCTATAAAAATCAACAAAACCACGGAAAATATGACAATGTATATATTTCTTTTTTTATTTGAAGCAGGACCATCATTTGGTGCGGTATTTTTCAGAACAAGTTGGGTACCACAATGATCACATTCAGCCAAAGACTCATTAATCACAGTCACAGCAGATGACCCACAAGATTGACACTTTAATGTTTTCACTGCACTCATGATACCTCCATAGATTGCGTTACTGTGTTTACCATTGATCTAGCCTCATCAAAGACACTCAAGTCATTGCCTCTGGTTGGTGCTTGAGAAACCAAATGACTTTTCCATTTCTTATTACCCGGCAATCCATGAAAAAGTCCCAATATGGGCGGTAATAACCAATGTAATTTCAAACCTGCTTGTATTTGTGTTTCACAATAGCTCATATAAGCACTCAACACTTCGTCTCTTGTAGTCGTGAAATCAGTATCAAAAACATATTGTTGTAAATCATATAAGAGCCATGGACTATTCCATATGGCGCGACCCAGCATGACACCATCGACATGCGTCAAATGTTGCTGGACTTCCTCAATGGTATTGATGCCACCATTGATGATAAATTCATGATCAGGAAATTTTTGTTTTGCCGCATAAACAAAATCATAATGTAATGGCGGAATACTGCGATTCTGCTTTGGACTCAAGCCTTTTAACCACGCTTTTCTGGCATGAACAATAATGGTTTTTATACCGGCATCTACCATATGTTGAACAAAAAACAGGAAATTATCCAAACTGTCATTATCATCCACCCCAATTCTGCATTTAACTGTAATCGGCAAAGATTCAACTTTTTGCATTTCTGTTACGCATTGGGCAACCAACTCAGGCTCATTCATCAAACAGGCCCCGAATCGACCTTTTTGCACCCGATCGCTTGGACACCCCACGTTTAAATTAACAGCATCATAAGCATATTGATCAGCTATTTCACAACATTTGACCAAATCATTGACATCAGAACCACCCAATTGCAATACCACTGGGTGTTCCTGTTCATTATAAGCAATGTACTTGTGCGAATCACCACGTAATATCGCCGATGTCGTCACCATTTCAGTATATAAAACAGTATCCGGGGAAATGAGCCGATGCAAATACCTGCAATGCCTGTTGGTCCAGTCAAGCATGGGCGCTACTGAGATTCTGTGATCCATCATGATTCCACACATTTAAATTCGGTGCCGCGCTGTTGCTGTAGCTTTGTCATGATTTCTTGATCATCAATATTCAGCATCTGCGCCATTTCATTAACGAGGTCAGGCAACTCACCACAGCGCTGAGCTTGATCCATTACCAACAGCAACTGCCACATTGACACCACATCCTTTTCAATGGCCACCGCCTTTTGGGCATATTCGACGGCTTTTTCTGTGTTTCTCAATGACACATCCGGCACTTGTGCAAACAATTTAACCAACATCAATGGCACATCTTTATTGTTTGGGCGGTGTTTATGGATATTTTCCAATAAATCAATGGCTTGTTGATACTCTTGCATTTGCACCAAAGACTGTGCTTTTAGTTTTTGTATCAACTCATCTGTTTTAAACTGATCAATTTCGGCCATAGCCAGCACTTTTTCATGCAGATTTTGGCGGTAATAAATTTCTGCCAAATTGATATTGGCACTACGGTCATTAGGGCTTATGAGCAAAAACCTCTCAAGATACCGTTTTGAAGAACCAAAATCATCTCGCATTTTATTGATAATTGCCAAATTATATAAGGCCGTTAATTGCTCAGAATCTTGCTCTAAAACCTCTTTAAAAAGTGACTCAGCTTTTTCAACCTGTTTGTTCTGAAAATAAGCCACTGCAATGTTCAGTCGTGCAGTGCTGCTGTCAGGGTTATATTCCAAGGCTTTTTGATACCCTTCAATGGCTTGTTGCAAGTCACCATTAACCAAAGCTGCCTTGGCTTTAATCAAATAGGGAACCTCACCTACAGTAGTGCTTTTCACTTCTTGGTAATATGGGTCGGGTAATTTAACACCTGCCTCATTGGATAAAGCCATATGATGCTCTGCTTTTTCTTGTTCTCCTAACTGACCGTATGCACGAGCGATTTTGTAATGCAACCTCCCTGCTCCTTCAACCAGAGTTAATGCCTGTTGATAAAAACCAATCGAGACGTGATAGTTTTCCACCTCAAAATACAAATCACCACTGATTTTTAACATGCTGGAAGTCAATTGTAACTCAGCAGGCACTTGAGACTTCTTTTCAAAAGCTTCCCGCAATTCACCATCTTGAATCATCATATTTATTAAATGATAATGCGCTGGCAAATAACTCCCATCACGTTTGATGCTTTGCTCAAAGCCTTTCTTTGCATCTGCCATTTCGCCCTGTTCTAATGAGGCTTTGCCGTATAAGTACGGCCATTTGGCATCTTTTTTGTCATCTAAACCGACAGTAAAATAACATTTTTTAGCTTGTTTTAAAAATTCAAAGTTATGCAATAAGAGACACCACTCCTTAGTCGCTGAAAACTCCAAATCACTATGGCCTTGTGTTCTCGCATCTTCAATTATGGTACGGGTTTGCTGAAAAACTTCTGCAACGGCTTTATCCAAACCATCAATTGCAATATTGTTCAAATCAATCTTTTTTTTCTTATCTTCATTAACACTTTGTGCATTGACTTGAACAACAAACAAGCAAAGTACACTGATGAGTCTTATTATTGTCATTTTAATTCAACTGTGATGTATTTATTGTGTTTCATTAACGGTTGATCCAATACGACCTGCCCATTTTTTGATATTTTGATGCGCTCAAAATGCCCAAGTTGTGCTTCATTCAACAACAAACGGTCATCATGTGCTGAAGCATAAGCACCATCTGTCCTTAAATGTATGCGGGTATTTTTACTGGAATGAACCAAATCAACCATTATGTTTGCAGGTTCTTGCTGTTTAATTACCATACCCAACCATTGTGATGGATTGAGGTTATTCAACATCAATTCAGCCTTCCCATGATTGTTATTGACCATAATATCCACATCTCCATCATTATCGATATCGCCAAAGGCAGCACCTCGAGATACTGCTGATTGCTTCAACCATTTTTGATTTGTGACCGTTTCAAATTGGGCTTTAGGGCCGTTTAAAAACAACTGATTAACTTGTGCAAGAGAGGCCATTGAACTGTTTTTATCACTGGCATCAGCAACAGCCCCATTAAAAACCATCAAATCGGGATAAATATCATTATTGACATGAATAAATCCTGTAGCCCAGCCAGTATAGGCAAAACTTTCACGAGACAACTTTGATCGATTCGTGACATCTTGAAAAAAACCCTTGCCATTGTTCTTATATAACGTATTCGATTCATTCATCAGATGGGTAAAAAACACATCTTCATCGCCATCCAAATCATAATCAGCAATCGCCATTCCCATACTGGCCTCAGCCACCCCTTCTGCATTAACAGCAACACCAGAAAACAAACCGGCCTCTTTAAAAGATTCACCTTTTTGATTGAGCCACAATAAATTGGCTTTGCCATCATTTGCCACTATAAAATCATTCCAGCCATCATTGTTGACATCAACACAAACTGCATTCAGACCTGGCATTCCAGGCATATCGCTGAAATATTGCGCCGTTTTATCAACCATTTGTTGACCTTCTACGTTCAAGTAGAATACATCCTTTGCACCTGCAAAAGAATTGGGGCCACAATAGTCTCGCTTACTTGAACCATTGAAACATTGTGGGTTATTGGTTTCAGACCAATCGACATAATTGCTGACATACAAATCTTTGTATCCATCATTGTTGATGTCACAAAAACTGGCACTGCTTGACCACAATGGCTTTTCTTCAATCGTCATTGACTTATATCCTTGGCCTTTTTGATTGATTAAAAGCTGATTATGCTTTAGGTTTGTCAAGTACATGTCTAACCAGCCATCCTGGTTGACATCAGCTGTGGCAACACCAATACCATATTGATCATTTTTCAATTTCATGGCATCAGTGACATCAACAAAACTTAATTTTTTATTTTCAATTAGCAAGTTCTTAAATAATCGATCTGTTTTCATATTGTCAACAAATGGACCACTTTGAACCATGTAGATATCCAAATCCCCATCATTATCATAATCCAACATGGCCACTCCAGAGCCCACAATCTCTGGATAATAAAAATTATTTGAGCCTCCATTGTGGTGCTCAAACTGAATACTGTTCTCACTTTTTGCCACAGAAAAATATTCTGCATACACAGCACTGCTCAACATCAATGCCATTGTCAGCCCCAAAAAACGGGCCAGATTCACCTTAAATAACATTGTTCCCCCATACATTGGATGTTATTGTCTGTGAGAAATTGTATATGAAACTCCTATTAATTGCTCATCATTTGATTTTATGCCGATAAAAAAATTGACACTTTTAGTACAAAAAAATTCATTGTGTTTAAAAATGTGACACAATCTTACTTTATCCTGTTTAAATCGTGTTATAAGAAATCATTAATTACCCCTTTTATGCTATAGTACACACATGTCGTTGTGGTCCAACGCACGTCACATTATTTTCAATACACAGTGGGGTAAAATATCAATGAAAAATATGAAAAACTTTAAGCTCAGCTTAATTACCAGTTCTCTTTTGTTGGCATCAAGTGCTTTTGCAGCAAATGTCGCTCAAGACGGTAATGGCATTTATTTTGACGGATTAGCTAAAACTCAATACAGTTTAACCATTCGCACTCCAGATGGAGAAACACAAAAATTCACGGTCAATGATGAGCAGTTTACAATCAATGCCAGTTTACTTGGGGTCAAATCATTAGCAGATGGCCTTTACAAGTACGAATTAACACCAATCAATAAACCTGGGCAATTGGCCAAAGATGTCAGAGAACTGGGAGAAGCAAACGTTGCAGCGGAATACGCCGATGCATTCAAGTCACAATCTGAAAAAGCTTCAGGCGTCTTTTCATTAAACAATGGATCTTTGTTGACTGGCGAGGAAACCAGAGCACCAGTGGTAGAAAAAGCATCAGGTGCAAACAAAGACCAACAGATTTTAGATGACCTGCTTGTTGTCGGCAGCGCTTGTATTGGTCAAGATTGTGTCAATGGTGAGAGTTTTGGTTTCGACACATTAAGATTGAAAGAAAATAATTTACGAATCAGAGCCCTAGATACCAGTGCCTCAGCCTCTTTCCCCACAAGGGACTGGCAAATCACATTCAATGACACATCTAATGGAGGAATGAACAAGTTCTCTATTGATGATATTGATGGCGGACGCACACCTTTCACTATTGAAGCTGGAGCACCTACTGACTCACTATATGTTGAAGACGGTGGACGTATTGGTTTAGGTACCAATACTCCAGTTGTGCAAATGCACGTTAAAGATGGTAACACACCAACTTTAAGATTAGAACAAGACGGTTCAAGTGGTTTTACTCCACTGATTTGGGATTTGGCAGGTAATGAAGCCAATTTCTTTATTCGTGATGCCACCAATGGTAGCGATCTCCCTTTCAGGATATTTCCAAATCCAGGAAGCGATGCATTGGTTATTGAAGGAGGCACTGGTGATATCGGTATGGGTACGACTTCCCCAAGCTCAAATTTACATGTATTTACCAATAGCAGTGGCGCTGCTGATATGTTAAAACTACAGAATCAAGGCGGAGGCTCTTTTATTACCATGGAAAATGGTTTCACAGGCAAATCATGGTTCATGACTCATGAAAACTCTGCTGGTACATCTTTTAATATCACACATTCAGACACAGGCGGTAGAGCCATGCAGTTAACCACTGGTGGCAATATGATTATTAATGGGACCTTAACTACCATGGGAACCACATGTAGCACTATGGCACAGCCAGCTGGTTGTGATTTGGTTTTCTCTGATGATTACCAACTACCAACCATTGAAGATCACGCTGCAGAGATGTACAAGAACAGCTATCTACCCAATGTTGGCCCAACAAAAGAAAATGAACCATTTAACCTGACTGAAAAAACTGGTGGCATGCTGAATGAGCTTGAAAAGGCCCATATTTACATCGCTCAATTAAATGAAAGTTTGAAAAACAAGTCAGATGAACTTGAGCTTATTAAAGAGAGATTAACTAAATTAGAAAATAAATAAAACTCAATGTCTCACCCATCAAAATTTTTACACTTTATACAAGTGTACTGAATAAAAAAGACTGCTATTGATCAAGCTTTAGCAGTCTTTTTTTATCTGCTTTAATCCCATTAAAGATTCATTGACAAGCAGAAAATCACTTCGGATAACACATTTTTTATAGATTTTTTGTGATGTATGTCACATTTTTTGCTATTTTATCATTTTTTTACTAAAAAAGCTGAGCAATTAACACTTGCATGCTAGTATAAAAAGCCTGTCCAACATGATAGAGACAGAAAATACAACTCACAATTTATATGGGGAAAAACAATGATGAAAAAAAACAATACATTCATTTTAAAAACACTCATAGCGGGAATGCTAACAGCTTCACTCAACTTACAAGCAGTTGAGATCGAACAATCCACTGACGGAATCTCTTTTAACGCATTAGAAAACACAAACTACAAACTGACACTGGTGGCTCCGAACAGCGAAGTATTCACATTTAACATCAACAATAAAAATGCATTCATCACAGCTGGCATGCTTAACATGAAAGCTTTTGCTGATGGCAATTACAAATTTGAGTTATCCCCCATTGCAAAACCTGATGATTTGGCTTCTGATGTTAGGGCTTTAGATGATGCCAAAATCACTGAAGAATTTCAGAAAGAATTTTCTTCATTTGAAAAACACTCTGGTAATTTTGCCATCGCCAATAACAATCTGGCACTTGATATAGAAGAAGCCACAGATAAAGCACAAGTATTCAACACTGACCTCATTGTTGAAGGCAGTGCCTGTATTGGTATCGACTGTACTGCAAATGAAAGTTTCGGTTTTGATACATTAAGACTTAAAGAAAATAACTTAAGAATCAAATTTGATGACACCAGTGCCTCTGCTTCATTTCCTGGCAATGATTGGCAATTAACCGCCAATGATTCTGGAAATGGTGGCGCTAATAAATTCGCAATCGATGATATCACCAATAACAAAACACCATTTACTGTTGAGGCCAACAGCCCCAACCACACACTTTTTGTGGCATCTGAGGGACGTATTGGTGTCAAAACAAATACTCCTGTAGTTGATATTCATGTCAAAGAGGGCAATACACCCACTTTAAGATTGGAGCAAGATGGCTCTGATGGTTTTCAATCACAAGTTTGGGATGTAGCCGGCAATGAAACCAATTTCTTTATCAGAGATGTTTCAAATAGCAGTAGCTTACCATTCAGAATAGAACCGGGTGCAAGTGAGAACAGAGTTTATCTAGACAGCAACAATAATGTTGGTATAGGTCTCGCTAATCCTGCTGCCAACCTTCACGTACAATCAAGTGATGGCGGTGCTGATGAATTACTTAAATTGAGTAATACTGGCGGGTCTTTTATCACCATGGAAAATAGAACCACTGGTGGATCATGGTTCATGACTCATGAAAATGCGGCACCTAATTCATTTAATTTTTCTTATGAGTTACCAGCAGGTGGCTTTGTTGTCCCAATGAGAATGACCACTACCGGCAATGTAACCGTTTTAGGCACATTAACCACTGGAGGCACTACTTGTGGTGGCGGTTGTGATTTAGTATTCACAGAAGATTATAAATTACCAACCATTGAAGAACATGCAGCACAAATGTGGGAGAACAACTATCTACCCAATGTTGGCCCAACAATTGAAAATGAGCCATTCAACTTGACAGAAAAAACTGGTGGCATGCTGAATGAGCTAGAAAAAGCACACATCTACATTGAACAGTTACACACAAGGCTTAAAAATAAAGAAAATGAGTTGAATGCGATGAAGTCTGATTTCAAAAACCTTGAGCAAAATTTGCTTAAAAACATTGAATTAAGACTGGCTAAATTAGAACAAAAATAAGTTTTTATTTTAACTTTTTTACTTCCATATAAAGGGTGCCATTAACCAATAGCACCCTTTTTTATTACTACTTCCAACAAATTCTCATTAACCCTCATTATCAAATAGATAATAACTTTTTGATATATCCACTGCTTTTTCAACATAAATTGTCACATTAAATAACAAAATGTCGTAACTATAATAGATTAACGACTATTAATTTGTTGTTAATTATTAAATTTAACAATATATGGGGAAAATTATGTTAAAAAATAAAAATAATTTCAAACTTAAAAGCTTAATTACAGCAATACTAACCACTTCAACAATCTATTCATATGCAGCAAATGTTGAACAAAACGACAATGGAATCACCTTTAATTCTTTAGAGCAGTCACATTACTCATTAACGGTTATTTCACCAAATAAAGAAAGGTACTCATTTGATATCAATCAAAAAGACTTTATTTTGACAGCTGAGATGTTAAACCAAAAATCCTTTGATGATGGTTTATATAAATATGAACTTACTCCAAACATTAAAACTGGCAATTTAGGAAATGATGTCAGAGCATTGGAAAATTCTCAATTGAGTCAAGAGTTCAAAGACGAATTCTCATCGTCTACAAACATTCACTCAGGCACATTTTCGATTTCGCAAAACAAACTATTGCAAGATATTGAAGAGGTTTCTACCAAAGACTCTGTTATCAATGATGATCTCATAGTAGATGGCAGCGCTTGTATTGGTTTTGATTGTGTCAATGGTGAGAGCTTTGGTTTTGATACCATCAGATTAAAAGAAAACAACTTAAGAATCAAATTTGATGACACCAGCGGTGTAGGCAGTTTCCCAAATGTTGACTGGCAATTAACTGCCAATGATTCAGCCAATGGTGGTGCGAATAAATTTTCCATTGACGACATCACCAACAGTAGAACAATTTTCACTGTTGAAGCAAATGCGCCAAGTCATTCATTATACGTTGATGATGGCGGCCGTGTTGGTTTAGGTACGTCAACCCCTTCAGTTGAAATGCATATCATCAATGGTGATACAGCAACACTGAGACTAGAACAAAATGGATCATCAGGTTTTGCACCTCAAGTATGGGATGTAGCAGGTAATGAAACCAATTTCTTTGTCAGAGATGTCAGCAATGGCAGCACCCTACCATTCAGAATCAGACCTGGTGCACCCACAAGCTCTATATTTATTGATGTTGATGGAGATGTGAGCATAGGTGATGCATCACCTGAGGCTCCATTAAACGTCGTCAGATCAAATGGAACGGCTCAGGTACTGGTTGAAGAAAACAGCGGAACTCAAGCAGTGAGGGAAATGTTTAAGATGGTCAATAACGGCGGATCTTACATTACCATGGAAAACTCTGCAGCCTCAAATAAGGCATGGTTTTTGACGCATGAAAATTCTGCTGGCAACTCATTCAATATCACACACTCAGATTCTGGAGGTGCCGCAATGAGATTAACCACTGATGGTAATATGACCATTTTGGGTTCAATCACTACAACCGGTGGCACCTGTGGTGGTGGCTGTGATTTGGTGTTCTCAGAAGACTATAATCTGCCAACTATTGAAGAACACGAGTCTGAAATGTGGTCAAATCGTTATTTACCTGCTGTAGGGCCTACTATTGAAAATGCTCCCATTAATATTTCAGATAAAACAGGGAGAATGCTCAATGAACTGGAAAAAGCCCACATTTATATAGCACAATTAAATAAAACCATTAAATCAAAATCCAGTGAGCTGGATGAAATGAAAGACAAATACGATTCACTTGAGCAAAGGTTGTCAAAATTAGAAATTAAATAATACTATCATATCAATGCAAGGGGTTGTCAGGTAAAATCTTGGCAACCTTTTGTTAATGTAGTTGATATGTCCACTGGGTATTTCCATCCTGAATATGCTGACGCCATCGTTGATAACGCTCAAATAACAGCGCTGAAAAAAGCCAAGGGCTGGCTGTTAAATAGACAAATTCCACACTCTTGTTATTACGACCTTACAAGTTGCTATCCCCTTATGTGTTGTCACGATTGGTCTAAAATCATTGAAGATCTCCAAGAAATACCAGAACAAGTCACCGCTGTAAGCTTAGTAACTGACCCATTTGCTCAATTGAATAAAAAATTCTCACACCACTTTGACACATTCTCTCTTTTCAAAGAACATTATATTGTAGACCTCTCAATTCAAAGCAAATATAAAAAACACCACAGATATGAAATACGCCGTTCATTAAAAAAAGGCATTGAAGTGCACCACTGTGAGCAACCTTCACTCTTTATAAAGGATTGGCAGAAGCTGTATTGCCACTTGATATCCAGACATAAAATCAAAAAAAACCTACAATTCTCACAATCACTGTTCAATAAACAGTTTAACCTTCCAGGGCTTGCGGTTTTTAGGGCCTGTATTAATGATCAAACCATTGGCATGGCGCTATGGTATGTGTCTGATGAAAAAGCTTATTATCATTTGGCTGCTAATTCTGATATGGGTTACAACAATGGCTGTGCTTATGCCTTAATGGATTATTCCTTGCATTTCTTAAGAACATATGGCGTTAAAGAAGCCACACTTGGAGCTGGTCCAGGCATCAAAAAACAGAGCAATGATGGTTTATCAAGATTCAAATCAGGATGGGCAAATTATACAAAACCTGTCTATTTTGCCGGTAAAATAATGAATAACCAGGCATACAACCAGGTCATTAATCAAAGTAAGAATAATCCAGAATATTTCCCTGCTTACAGGTCCCCAAATGAATAAAACTTTTGGTGGCTTCCTAGGCCAAGAAAAACCACCTGACACAATAACTGGTGAATACCACAACGCAAAATTAATATTCAATACTGCCAGAGCATGCCTGAGTTATACACTTCAGAAACGACACATTAAAAAAATCCATCTGCCATACTATATCTGCGATTCAGTGATTTCTGCCATTATTGATAATAACAAAAACTTCGCCTTTTATGGCATTAATGAAAAGCTGGAAATCGATACGGTTATACCAAAATTGGCAAACAATGAAGCAGTGCTTTATGTTAACTACTTTGGGTTAAAAAACCAGTATATTGCCAGACTTGAAGGCACCTTTGGGGAAAAGCTGGTGATAGACAATTCGCAAGCTTTTTTCCAAAAATCATACCAACACAGTTGGTCTTTTAACTCAGCCCGCAAATTTTTTGGTGTGACTGACGGGGCTTATTTATATGCTCCAGATCATAAAGAGATCATGGGAAAAATATGGCCTACTGCACAATATGACAACACTTACTTGCATGAAAGACACCGTGGTTCACAACAAAAAGCCTATCAAGGCTTTCTCAATCACGAACAACACTTATCAACCCAGATCAAATCAATTTCGACTAGGAGTCATGATACCTTAAAATATATTGATTACGCAAAATGCGCCAATTCAAGAAAGCATAATTTTCTATATTTACACAAACATCTTTCGCAACTCAATGAACTTAAAGTTAAGCCACTATGTAAAAAGTCCATACCGCTTTATTACCCCTTTTTATTCAAAAAAAACATCAGAAATAGGCTTATTAAACAAGGGCTTTTCATTCCATGTCTTTGGCAAGAAGTAAAGCACAGATCAACAAATCATTATGATTGGGAAAAATACTTGGCAAGCAATCTTTTGGCACTGCCAATAGATCACAGATATGACACAGATGATATGCAAAGCCTATTAAAGATTTTGCAGGATCACTTATGACAAGCTGCCTGAAATATCAATCAGTTGCTGACAATTATAAAAATACTCATCCCTTTGCTCATCAGTATAGCGGCGTCCACCTAAGTCTATGGAATTAAGTCCAAGATAGCGGCGGTTGAATTGCCGATTGACTTTCTTATAACGCCTCCTGAATTTTTTTGCCTGTTTGCTACTCATGTGCACAGTTGCAATATCCATCGTGTTAAATAGTGCTGAAACAGCTTGAGGCAATTCAACATGATCATTATTATGTTTTGAAGGCTGTAAAATATTCATCATTCTTTTGATGACAAGTTGAGCATGACCGATAGACTTATTGTCCTTTCTATCAAGGCTGGATAACGATTCTGACACCTCAACATAATCAAGTGGCAAACAGCGCAAAAAGTCGAACATGACAGACTGGCACTTGGCATCATAAACCCGGCATAACATACTTTCTTGACCAAATACCCTTTCCCATTGAGTGGCAAGCTGCATAAAATTCGCCTCAAATTCTGAATCAACGTACTCAAAAAATGAGCGAGGCTCTGTTCTCACCTTTATCATTTGATTGTACTCTGACTCGGCAAGCTCATCTTGACTGCGGACAAATAAGATAACCTTATAAGCAAAATTTTCTCTCAAACCATCAAAAAAGCTTTTAATTTTAACTGGATCAGCCACAGGGAAATTTTCTGAACTGAATAAGAAGTTATGAGCATTGGATTGTTTAATTTCCTCAACGACTGCTGTTAAAAGATCTTCACTGTTTTTTATCGGCTGCATATAAGACGGCATTTCTGTGATGAATGATTTTGCAAAATTTTGATGCCCCACACCAGCACTGCCGCCACATGACTGAACATAATGCATATTGTGCGACAACATTAGTTCATGGTTCAGCGACAAACATTTTTGTATGGTCGTAGTACCCGTTTTTCCAATGCCAATGTGCAAATATATGGTCTTCATGGTGACTCCTTACTGTTGATAATGACATGAAATCGATACGGGAAACCATATTGATCTGGTTTTAATTCAACAAAATGACAATTAAGGTTCATATGCTCACAGATCCTTTTGATCTGTTGTTTCTGCCACCAGTATCCCATAAATTCCTTATTCGATAATCGCCTATAAAAGTGCTGAAACTTTTTTTGCCAGGTATTATAAAATTGCCACTTAAATTCCATGTTGGTCACAAACCCAAAAAACAACAAAAAATCTTTTGCGCACACCGACATGATAACAGTCAATAATCGCTCAAACTGTCGTGGCTGAAAATGCTGCAGCGAGCCAAACATCATTACTTTGGTAAACTGAACACCATTAAAATGTTCTGCCAAGTTCCAAATATCCCCATTGATAAATTTTAAGTTGTTATGCTTATTATTATCAATGGCCAAATCAATCATTTTATCAGACAAATCAATACCATTTATTTGTGCACATTGATCTGCAAAAGCACAAGTAATAACACCATTGCCACAACATAGATCCAATAAAACATCTGTTGAAGTTAATTGCAGCCCATCAGTAATATCCATGATAATTTGACTGTAATCTTGATCAGTAATGGCATTGCCTTTAACACTGTGACCTACCTGCTTTAATAATTCTGTTTTGTGCAGTTCGTCAACACGTTGATTATAAAAATATTTCAGGTCTGGCATAAATGTTTATACAGGAGCGCTAATGATAAAAACCATATTATATACATAATTAATCTGACAAATTCTAAATATTACTGAATATCTGTTAAAATACTGCACCTTAAGATTACAACCAAAATTTGATCCATGAAACTTGACTTTATGATTTGCGGCACACCCAATGATGCCTTTTATTCTCAAATCGCATTCTTTCGATTATGCCTAGATTATCTGGGAGGCGATTATAAAAATGCGCGTTTGGTGGCATGCTTTGGTGATCATGAAAGTACGGAAATATCTAAGAGATGGCAACCTTATTTTAACCACATTGACGTCGAGTGGTCGCACCCTATTGGCGCTCATAACCCTTATTATACACATCAACACTATCACCGTTTTAAAGCATTTAGAAAAGATGCCGATTTGGTGTTGATCTGTGATGCTGATACCGCTTTATTGCGCCCATTTCCTGACTTAATTGAAATGTGTCAAAAAAAACCTGCCATATGCGGAGTCATTGCTCACTTGCCAGTACCAGAAAGGCATGACTGGCAAACCATTTCACAATCCATAATAAAACAACCGATAACCATTGATCATCATTACACATTAAAACCCAAAACACCTGAACCCAATACACCATTTTATATAAATTATGGTTTTTTGGCCGGAACACCAGATCTGTTAACAGAAATGTACCATACTGACATCACTTTAATCGATCAACTCAATGATTACGTAGGCCCATTTTGGGCATCACAGGTCAGTGTCGCGCTCACCGTTGAATTACTCAACTTACCAAAGCACGCTTTACCAATGCGGTATAATTTTCCAAATGATAGAGTCGCTGAGACACTTCACGCTGATGAGTTAGACAAAATTATTTTAATACATTATTTACGTGAACGCCTATACAACAGGCATGAGATTTTTTCCAGTGAGGAAGGGTTCAATGCTTTTTTAAATCTTGACTTACCCTCATCCGACAGAGTTTTTCAAGACCACGTCAAGAAAGTCACTGGGTCACAATACCCGTTTGTTTGACATGGTGAATTCATGCCACTAAATCCAAAGCCTTCCTGATGGATTGCGCATGATCGATAATAAAGCTTAAAAGCTGACCAATTTGACTGACGGAGTTAAGTGACATACTTGATCCACCAGGTAAAATCATCACATTATCACAAAGAGATTCGGTATTTATCAACTCGTATGGCACACAATCTGGCAAGGTAACATAAGGCTGCATACGATGACAACCCGGATAGAAATAGCGCCTTGCCATGACCTTTTCTGCGTGTAATATTTTGACCAGTTCATCTCTAGACAAACCAATCTGTTCTTGATCAATTTCTATCACGATATATTGAAAATTGTTATCACCATAATTACCCAATGGTAATAATTTCAACCCTTTTATTTGCTCGATATGCAAACTGTATTGTTCATAAACGCGTTGATTTTGACTCAGAAAATCATCAAACTCAATGAGGTTAACCAAACCCATGGCAGCACATATTTCTGACATTTTTGCATTGATACCCAAACCATCAACACAGTCATAATCAACAAAACCAAAATTACGCAAATGTCTGATTTTTAATGCAACATCATCGCTGTTTGTTGTCACTGCACCACCTTCAAAAGAATGGAAAACTTTGGTTGAATGAAAACTAAAAGCTTCAGCATCACCAAAATTACCCACCATTGTCCCATCATATTTACTTCCAAAAGCATGGGCTGCATCATAAATAAGTTTGAGGCCATGTTTGTTTGCCAGCGACTGCAATGCCTTATTTTCACAGGCCCTGCCCCATAAATGCACTCCCAATATGGCTGTTGTTTTATCTGTGATTAACTTTTCACATGCATCAACATCGATTAAATGGCTGTTTTTTTCAACATCACAAAAAACTGGTTTTAAACCTTGCCACATAACAGCATGGGCAGTGGCAATAAAAGTGAATGATGGCAATATAACTTCGCCTTGCAAATTAAGGGCTTTCATAATCAGTTGCAATGCCATGGTACCATTACAAGTTGTGATACAATGCTTGACCTTCAAGTAATCTGCCAGTTTTTTTTCAAATTCCCGAACTTGTGGGCCGCCATTGGTTAATATACTACTGTCTAAAATATGATGCACTCTTTGTAGAAACGCATGACGATCGCCAATCACTGGTCTATTAACACACAACTCTTGGTCAAACCATGTTGATTGACCTCCAAATAACGCTAATTCATTTATTGACATATTTGACATATTGGCTTATTATTTTGAGAAAATCGAGCCTTCTTCTCATAAAAACAGATGCAAACCTGAGACTTGTGTTCGTTTCTTGAATAATTCTAAAAGAATGGAACATGACTCAATATAGTTGAGCCAGTCATAAATTACAAGACATTTAATCTTGAGGCTTAAATATGATGATTGCCTTATAACGCACAGATATTTTTTTCATTATAATCCAAAATAGCTGACATTATACAAGATTAATAATGCCTGATAACCTTTTCATCCAATCAAATAATGGTACAACTTCAACACCAGATCAAGTAAAATCTATATTTTATTCGATCTATTGAAAAACATTATGGGCAGAGCTTACCAAAATCGCAAAGAATCCATGGCAAAAACTTCAGATATGAATGCCAGAATTTACAGCAAACACTCTCGAAGCATTTATGTATGTGCAAAATCCGCAGGCGTGGATCCTGACGGTAATTTAGCATTGAGAAGTTTAATTGATCGCGCTAAAAGGGATCAAGTACCAGCACACGTTATTAGCAAAGCTTTAGACAAAGCCAAAGGCGGTGGCGGAGAAGATTTTGCCGTGGCTCGTTATGAAGGATACGGACCTGGAAAATGCATGGTTATTGTCGACTGCTTAACTGATAATCCCAATCGCACATTTGGCGATGTAAGATCTGCTTTTACTAAGACCAATTGCAAGATTGGTACACCTGGCAGTGTTGCACATATGTTTGACCACAGCGCCATTCTGGTTTTTGCCGGTGATGATGATGAAGTCGTACTCGAGGCTTTGATGGAAGCCGATGTTGACATTACAGATATTGAATGCGAGGATGGCAAAATTACAGTTTTCGCTCCTCATACCGAATACTTTAAAGCCAAACAAGTGGTATCAGAAAACCTCAACATTCAAGAGTTTGATGTAGACGAAATTCAATTCATACCGCAAGTGACTACAGCCATTACTGATCCTGAAGATATTGAAATGTTCGAAAAATTTGAAGAAATGTTGAATGATTTAGATGATGTTCAAAATATTTTTCATAGCGCTGAAATATAAGTCTAAAGACCTTTGTTTGATTCTGAGTGGTTGAGAAAAAAAAGGATTAAAAATCTGTCAATTCAAGGTAGAAATCGTGATTAATTACTTGTTATTGGTCAGATTTTTAACAAAGAACTGGTGAAATTATTCATTTTTTACCTGTTACTGTTGTTATCTGTTACTGTAGTTATGGTGAGGCCTCATTAATACTAATTTATGTCAAAAATCTTATTACTACGAAAAATATAGTTAATTGGTTCACATTATTTAAAGTTTTATCCAAACAAAATGTTCACGTAACGAAATATTAATAATTGATAGGATAGAATGGTTCTAATAAACATAGAGAACACTGATGTCAAAAGTAACAATCTATGCAACCTTATTGTGCCCTTATTGCTACGCAGCAAAGCGTGTACTTAAACAAAACGGAATCAACTTCGAAGTGATAAGGGTTGATAAACAGGCTGCGCACAAGCAAGAAATGATCGCTAAATCAAAGAGATTTACTGTTCCTCAAATTTTCATAGATGATGATTATATTGGCGGCTATAACGAGCTGGTTCAATATACCAAATTAGGCAAATTAAACCAATTGATTAACGTCTGACAGCAAGCCATTATAAGTAATTATTATTCACCGGTATCAATATCAATTCTTTTTGGCCATGCATTGATGATCGCACTGACCATTGTAGCCAAGGGTATGGCAAAAAACACACCCCAAAATCCCCAAATTCCACCAAAAAATAGCACCGCAACAATGATTGCTACTGGGTGTAAGTTATTTACTTCAGAAAATAACCATGGCACCAAAACATTGCCGTCTAATAATTGTATTATGCCGTAACTGACCATGATCCATGCAAAGTCCGAAGTCCAGCCAAACTGAACAAAACCCACCAATGCAATGGGTATTGTGACCAAAGCAGCTCCAATGTAAGGCACCAAAACAGAAAAACCCGTTAAAGTAGCCAATAAAATTGAATATTGTAAATCAAATAAAATAAATAAAATGTAAGTGACCAGCCCAATGATAAAGATCTCCATCACTTTACCACGCACGTAATTACCTATTTGAACATCCACTTCACGCCAGATAGATAATGTCAGAGTCGAATCTTTTGGTAAAAATCTGGCAAACCAACTCAGTATTTCATTTTTATCTTTGAGTATAAAAAACACCAAAATTGGCGTTAAAACCAAGAATATGCCAATTGATATAACACTGTAAACAGAGGACAATGTGATGCCCAACACGTCTTGGCCTGCCTGCGTAAGCTCATTGGTGATTGCTGAAGTTAATGATGTGGCCTGATCACCAGTAATCATAGTTGGATACTTTTCAGGCAATTGACGAATGAACTCCAAGCCTGTGCTCAAGTAGGTTGGTAGCTGTTGAACCAATTGTGATATTTGCGTGATTAAAATGGGCAATACCCAAAAAATCAGGAACAACTGCAAAGTAACGAATATTAAAAAAACGACAGTCACGGCCATTATTCTTGGCAATTTAAGGCCCTGTAATCGAATAATAACACTTTCTAACAAATAGGCCAGCACCACACTACTGAGAAATGGAGATAAAGGCTTGCCCATAATAATAATCACAGCAAACAGTGCGATCAACATGCTGATCAGGATTACGATTTGAGGGTTATTGAAGTTCCTTCTAAACCAATTAGATAATACATTCATGAAATAGGTCTCATCTGATCACTAACAATCAGAACCGATAACTCCAAGAGGCTACACCCTCTATATGGCTGTTGAGAGAAGTACTTGATAGTCTTCCAAAATCAGTGCTGCCGATTAAAATGGGCTTATCAGCAAAACTTGCAAATAAATCAAATTGACCAAGAGAGGTATTTTGCGAAATACCAATTTTATAACTGATTGAAGCGGTATCATTTTTTAGTATTCTATCAAACACTTTGGCTGTCGCCGCTGGCTGCTGTCTGGAAGTCACATGAATATTCCAAGACAAATGCTTATTGATGAACTGTTTATAACTGACTGTGTAAACAGTTAAGTCCTGCAGTTTAAAAATGGGGCTGATTGGGCTATTAAATGCATTTAAAAAGGACTCAGAGTATCCAGAATGTACTATTGGGTCAATACTGTTAAAGGAGATCTTTTCTGCTGTGAAGCCAAATTGTATGTTTTCTCTTACTGGAACGCCCACAGATAATGTATATTGACTTGGAATATCAAAATCACCAGGATCAGAATAACTGCGCCCTAAAGTATCAAATTCATTCATCAAGATTTCACTGCGATAATCAAATGACACATTGATGTTAGCAGGTAACTCTTGTGATACATTGAGTTGGTATCCAGTTCCTCTATTGGTGGTAACAAAAGATTGGTCATCATATGGCTGATAGGTCGATGAACTTGCAAAAGTTGCCAAACCAAAAGAATCATCCAAAAATCTCTGTTGTAATAAAACAGCCCCCACTCCTATGGAGCTTTTTCCTCTGGAAAAAACATAACTGGGCGCGTAGTATTCTTGTTCAACAATTTTCAATTGAGACTGAGGCTTTTTAAACCCTGAACTTCCAGTGAATGTATCATTGAATTGATTAAAAGCCAATGGAGTTATGGTCACCGTTTCAGAGACAAACGAAAAAAATACATCGTTATTTAATTCAATGGAATTAAATGCGTCATTTGAAAACACCGGAACAATAAAACGATTGACATCATTGATATAGCCCGGAAGAGACTGATAACTCGTTATTTCCGATACATTAACACCACTATCGAGCTCATTGAAATAATTGGGATTTATTTTATTCGATATGGCATTTCGCCATTTACCAAGGTACATGGAATTATCATTGCTTTGCCCAGATAAGTTCAGTGAAAGCACTTGAGGTTTTAGCTCTGAATAAAGTACCGCAGCAGCATCATTTTGCACAGTTGCAAATGATAAAAATACAGCAATTTTCAATGATTTGATAACGATAGTTCCAACCCTAATAATTCATTTATCCCATAATGTGGTTATGTTGACAAATTATTGTGATTTTGTCAATAATGAGACAAATAACAACGCTATTCCTCATTTTGTTGTAAACTTGCAACAACACAAAAAAACACAACAGATAAGCCACATAATGTGGCCAAATTATTACAGTGCCTTATAACCAATATCGGTACGCATATACATACCAGACCAATTGATCTCTTTAATACTTTGATAAGCCAACTGCTGAGCACTTTCAATACCATTGGCTAAAGCACAGATACACAACACTCGGCCTCCATTGGTCAATAATTTACCATCTTGCGTTTTAGTACCAGCATGAAAAACTTTAACGTCTTCTAAATCAGATAACTGTTCTAATCCGGTAATTTCAGAACCTGTATTGTATGCATGAGGATAACCGTCTTCAGCCAAAACCACACCCAAACATGCCCTATCATCCCAATCAATCATCTGATCAGCAATGTTACCGTTAATTGCTGCCAAGCACAATTTATCCAGATCGGTTTTAAGTCGCATCATGATTGGTTGTGTTTCTGGGTCTCCAAACCTAACATTAAACTCCAATACTTTTGGATGACCATTGTGATCGATCATTAACCCAGCGTAAAGAAAACCAACAAAGGGCCTCCCCTCACTTATCATGCCCTCAATACTTGGCTTAATGATGGTTTCTATGGTTCGGTCATAAACATCTTTATCAACAATGGGTGCTGGAGTATAAGCCCCCATACCGCCAGTATTAGGACCTTTGTCACCATTGTCGCGAGCCTTATGATCTTGTGATGTCGCCATTGGTATAAAATTTTCACCATCCGCTATGACAATAAATGACGCTTCTTCACCAACAAGAAACTCTTCAATAACAATTCTATGTCCAGCTTCCCCAAATACATTCCCTGACAACATATCTTTAATTGTATCAGATGCCTTTTGGTAATCTTCTGCAATCACCACGCCTTTACCTGCCGCTAACCCATCAGCTTTAATAACTATTGGATAAGATTGACCCTTTAAATATTCTAAAGCTGTTTCAACAACCGTAAATGTTTCATAGGCTGCTGTTGGGATATGGTATTTTTTTAAAAAGGCTTTACTGTAAGCTTTAGAACCCTCTAATTCTGCTGCTCCAGCTGAAGGACCAAAACAGGCGATGCCCTCTGCCTTCATCAGATCTACTATGCCATCACACAAAGGTTGTTCAGGGCCAACAATAACCAGGTTGATTTTTTCACTTTTACAGAAAACAATTAACCGCTCATAATCCTCTGCTGCAATCTCAATATTTGAAACATTAACTTCAGAGGCTGTACCTGGATTACCCGGAGCCACATAAACTTGTTCAACTGATTTTGACAAACTGAGCTTCCAAGCCAAAGCATGCTCCCTGCCTCCAGAACCAATAACCAATACTTTATTTTTCATATCTATTTAATTTGATTTGTGATGCCATTAATGATTAAAATGTCTAACACCAGTAAATATCATTACCATGTTGTGTTCGTTTGCTGCGTCAATCACTTCTTCATCCCTAATAGAACCTCCAGGCTGAATGACTGCTGAGATGCCACTGGTAGCGGCTGCATCAATGCCATCTCTGAATGGGAAAAACGCATCTGAAGCCATCACAGAATTGGTCACCTTAAGGCCCGCGTCTTGCGCTTTTATTGATGCGATTCTGGCACTCACCACACGACTCATTTGCCCTGCACCAATGCCAACAGTCATCAAATCCTTACCGTAAACAATGGCATTTGACTTAACTCTTTTTGCCACTTTCCAGGTAAATTTAAGATCTGCCAACTGATTTTCAGTGGGTTCACGCTTACTTACAACAGTTAATTGGTCGTCTGATAGACTCATGATGTCTGCATCCTGAACCAAAAGACCACCATTGACTTTTTTAATCATTTTCCATGGTTCAGCAGGCGTTTTCCATTGGCCACAATTCAAAATTCTTAAGTTTTTCTTGACCGCAAATATTTTCAAAGCCTCTGGTTCATAATCTGGTGCAACAATCACTTCCACAAATTGCTTCTCAGTAATGGTCATCGCCAATTTACTGGTCACAATATCATTGAAAGCAATGACACCTCCAAATGCAGAGGTCGGATCTGTTGAAAAAGCTTTTAAGTAAGCCAGCTCCAAATTAGACTCTAAGGCAACGCCACATGGATTGGCATGCTTAACAATGACACATGCTGGCACATCTTCGAATTCTTTAACACATTCCAAAGCAGCATCTGCATCAGCAATGTTATTGTAGCTCAGCGCTTTTCCTTGTAATTGTTTAGTAAATCCAATGGTCCCAACCTTTGGGGCTCTTTCTACATAAAACGCACCCTTTTGATGCGGATTTTCTCCATACCTCAAGTGCCCACCATGGTTGTATTGCATGGTTAAATACCTAGGAAAATCAGCCCTGTCACCCGTATCTTTTATGGAACTGAGGTAATTGGCAATCACTCCGTCATACTGAGCGGTGTGTGCAAATGCTTTGGCTGCAAGTATGTGTCTATTGGCATGTGAAATCCCGCCATAAGTCGTGACTTCATCAATAAACTCAGCATAATCTTCTGGATCAACCATCACAGTAACACGATCATGATTTTTTGATGCTGCCCTGACCATTGCAGGCCCTCCAATATCAATGTTTTCTATGGCATCTTCCAATGAAGCATTTTCTGCATTGATGGTTTTTTCAAAAGGATAAAGATTCACCACCAATAGGTCAATGGCCTCAATGCCATTTTCTTGCATGACCTGTGAATCAACTGACAAGCGACCCAGCAAGGCACCATGGATTTTAGGGTGCAATGTTTTGATTCTCCCATCCATCATTTCAGGAAAACCTGTATATTCAGCCACATCCGTAACTTCATGACCAAGGTCTCTCAAAAATTGAGCGGTCCCTCCTGTTGATAAAATTTCGACTCCCAACTCCTTTAATCCGTTGGCGAGCATTTCAAGGTGAGATTTATCAGAAACACTGACAAGCGCCCGTCGAATCGGCACTCTATTTTGAGTAAATGACATAATATAATTTTGATTGGAGACGGCTAGCTATTATACCTTTTCTCTGACAGAGAAAAAAACAAAACTGAAAAAATTACAAGACTTAAACAATATGAACTTACGTGTACAAAAACAACTGTGGCTTTCATTTGGATAGCATTCAACCAACCGTGAACGATCACAGTCATTAAAAGAGCGCATCAATCTAATAATAAAGCCTCATTCAAAGCAATGAAATAGGTAAACTTATAATTTGTGCTTTCTGATTTTATTGCGCAGTGTGGTTCTGGTAACGCCCAGAATTTCAGATGTTTTGGTTCTGTTACCATTGGTATAAGACAACACCTCTAAAATTATCCCTTTTTCTATTTCGTCAATCACAAAATTATAAAGGTTTTTTGCTTGATGCCCTTTCATATTTTGCAGATACTCTTTAACAGTGTGACGTGTATATTCCTGCAAATTCATTTTATCCTGATTCATGATTTTTCCCACTCTTTTATTTTAAACACCCATATAAGAAGCCATCAAATAAATTCAACCAATAAAAATTGCCTCAGCATTTATTATTTTGATCCGTATGTAGGGCTAAACCCCACTTCAAATGTCACCGCATTTTTGCCTGGACTTTGTAACTCTAATGTTACAGGGATTAAAACATTTGGCATCATTCCTGCATCCAACACCTCTTGATCAAGGTACTCTGAGGGCAAAAATCGACGCATAGCTACGATCTCACCATTGAGATTAGACATTTTTATCTGCAATGCAGGAAAATCCTGAGATACTTTATTATTATTGATGATACCTGTAGTAATGATCAAAGCATTATCCCTACCCGGATGCTGCCTAATACTGCGAGAAACCAGTGTGATTTTACCAATCTTTTGATTCCCAGCGTTTTCATAACAACTCGTTTGAACGCAAATTTTATCTTTTATCGATCCATCTGGCAACTCAATACTGCCATGTTTAAGTGCTATGGTGGTTTGCCAAGTCAATAATACCAACAATGACAAAGTAAAAAACAACCACAATAACATATTTTGGGGACTTTTAATCGATTCTTTTTCATTAACAAATTCAGGCTTAATATTGAGATGAACTTCTTCCTGATTAAAATCAATGGGCGCTACATCCCCAGTGACTTGTTTTTGTTTTGGGATTGGCGACGCTACTATGCTCTCTTTAATTTCATGGGTTAGTAATGGTGGCGGATTATCACTTTCATGTAAAATCAAATCTGCCCCGCCTTGAGGCTTATATGCAGACAAGGTATCCAGAGAATTAAAAACAGCACCACAGGAGCTGCATCTGACCATGGCACTGGCAGTGACCAAGTCATCAACAACAACCTTAAATATTTCTCCACATCCTCTACATTGGGTGAACATTGTTATTTCTCTTTGAAGTGCTAAGTTATTGTTCTTTACGTATACAAAAGACTGAAGCCCAATCTTCTAAAATTTTAATTTCAAAGTCAATAAATGACTGTTCAAAGGCCTCAACAATTTCATCAACTTGCTCTGCAAGGATACCCGACATGATCAATTGCCCTCCTGGTTTGAGCAGACCGTCAAAAGTATCAACCAAGCTGATCAGCGGTCCTGCTAAAATATTTGCCATCACCACATCCATATGTTTCAAATTTTCGATCTCACTGGTCTCCACCACTTTTATACCAGATAAAACCTTATTGTTCTGCGCATTACTGATGGTAGACTCAATAGCCTGAGGATCAATATCAGTACAAAAAGCTTGTTTGGCTCCATGTTTAAGAGCTGCAATGGCAAGAATACCTGATCCACAGCCAAAATCAACCACATCCATTCCAGTTAAGCGGTGTACATCAATCCATTCCAGACACAAAGCTGTAGTTGCATGTGTTCCGGTTCCGAAAGCCAGCCCTGGATCCAAATAAATATTTACAGCTTGATCATCAATGGCCTCAAAAACACTGGGAATCACCCAAGTTTTTTGACCAAATTGCATTGGTTTAAAATGTTCTAACCAAGTGCGTTCCCACACCTGGTTCTTTAAACGGCTACATTTCACCACACATTGTGGAAACTGTTTAATTGTGAGATCGACAATTGTTTTTTCATCATACTCAGTGGTAAACATTGCCGTGATTTCAACCGCATTCCACAAGGGCATTTCACCTGGAGCAGGCTCCAATATTGCCATATCTTCACCGTCTCGATAAGTGACTGAACAAGCTCCCAAAGTCAATAAAAAATCCTCGTACTCATCTGTTTCAGATTTTTGACAAGGAATTTTTATCTCAAAATAATCGCTGCCTAATTCAGACATTATTGGATTTTTTTAATAATTTTTCAAGGTAATGAATATTCTGACCACCTTCTACAAAGCCTTGATCCTCCATAATCATTTGTTGCAATGCAATATTGGTATTGATACCAGAGACAACTGTCTCAGCCAACGCTAAACGCATTCGCTTAATCGCTGTCTTACGATCTTCTCCCCTGACAATAATTTTACCGATCATAGAATCATAATTGGGCGGCACTTTATATCCATCATAAACATGAGAATCGACACGAACACCAGGACCACCTGGCGCATGAAATATGTCAATCAATCCAGGCGAAGGCATGAATGTTTTTGCGTCTTCTGCATTGACTCTACATTCGATGGCATGTCCTGATAAAACAATGTCCTTTTGTTGAATTTGCATTTTTTCTCCATTAGCAATCAACAATTGTTGTTTTATTAAATCAACACCAGTAATTGCTTCAGTGACAGGATGCTCAACCTGAATACGCGTATTCATTTCAATAAAATAGAACTGACCATCATCATACAAAAACTCGAATGTTCCAGCACCTTCATACTTGATTCTTTTACACGCTTCAACACACACTTTTCCAATGGCACTACGCTCTTGCTCTGAAAGTCCAGGAGCAGGAGCTTCTTCAACCACTTTTTGGTGCCTACGTTGCATTGAACAATCTCGCTCACCCAAATGAATCGCATGACCATGTTTGTCTGATAGAACCTGTATTTCAATATGCCTTGGATTCTGCAAATACTTTTCCATGTAGACCGTTCCATCACCAAAAGCGGCAGCCGCTTCTGTTTGTGTCATTTTAATCGCATTATTTAAAGCCGCATCGGTATTAACAACCCTCATCCCTCTGCCGCCTCCACCAGCAGCCGCTTTAATAATGATCGGATAACCAATTTTATTGGCTATTTTTAAATTTCTTTCGACATCATCATTCAAAGGCCCATCTGAGCCAGGCACACATGGTACACCAGCTGATTTCATGGCATCAATCGCCGCCACCTTATCACCCATCAATCGAATGGTCTCTGCTCTTGGCCCAATAAAGGTAAACCCTGAGTTTTCCACTCTTTCAGCAAAATCAGCATTCTCTGCCAAAAATCCATAACCAGGATGAATGGCCTGAGCATCGGTCACTTCTGCTGCGGCTATGATTTTGGGTATATCCAAATAACTTTCCAGTGATGATGGAGGACCAATGCACACTGATTCATCAGCCATACCCACATGTTTTTGATTTCTATCAACGGTAGAATGGACGGCGACTGTCTTGATACCCATGGTATGACAAGCCCTTAATATTCTTAGGGCGATTTCTCCCCTATTGGCAATAACAACTTTAGAAAACATAAACAGTTACCACCTAACTAATGACAAACAAAGGTTCATCATATTCAATTGGCTGCGCATTCTCAACCAATACCTTAGTGACAGTTCCTGCAAACTCTGACTCTATTTGATTGAACATTTTCATTGCTTCAACCACACACAAAGTATCTCCCACCTCGACCTTCTGGCCAACCTTCACAAAAGGCTCTGCCTCAGGAGAAGATGCAGAATAAAATGTACCCACCATTGGGCTTCTTTGTATGTTTCCATCTTCTGAAATCTCAGGAGTCGCAGCACCTGAGGCAACTGGAACAGCCGCCGCAACAGGCGCTGACGTCACAGGCGCAGCATGAGTGCTGATAACCTGTTGTTGAACCCCTTGAGATTGTCTTGATAATTTAACAGACTCTTCGCCTTCTTGAATTTCCATTTCTGTGAGAGTTGAGTTTTCTAACAACTCAATGAGCTTTTTTATTTTTCTAATATCCACGTGGTGTCCCCATGTTTTATTATTGAGATTTATGATAATTTTCTATAATGTATTTTAGCGCTAGTTGGTAACCATCGGCCCCCAAACCAACAATAGTGCCAAGTGCGATATCAGAAAACCAGCTTTTCTTCCTAAACGGTTCTCTGGCATGTATATTAGAAAGATGCACCTCAATAAAAGGTGTCTTTGTCGCCAACAGTGCATCCCTTATGGCCACACTGGTATGTGTGAATGCCGCAGGATTTATGATGATGTATTGGTTATCTTTATTAATTAATGCTTGTACTTTATCAACCAGTTCATATTCCTTGTTTGATTGAAAAAATGACAACACAATGCTGTTGTTGCCTTCAACTTGATCAATATGCTCTCGCATGCGATTTTCGATATCACCCAAAGTTGTATGACCGTATATTTCTGGTTCTCTCAGACCCAATAGATTGAGATTTGGGCCATTTAAAACAGTTATTTCAAGCATTTTTATCCAATATTTGACGCTAACTTGCCACTAAAAGTATTAATTCTGGCCTAAACATCCGCAAATGTCTATAAAAACCACATTTTTTACCTTTTTAATTAATTTACCTCAAACGTTCGTTTTAATTCAAATGCTACAAGTCATCAAAAAAAGCCATTGATAGCCATTCCAAATAATCAGAACCGCATCAATGGCTTATTCAATATTAAAAATTGAGATGAAAAACCGACCTTTTACATATTTTTCAAATGCTCAACAAAGTCCTCTGCATTTTTGAACCCAAAGAAACTGTGTCGCGTCAAAAGCTTATCGTCTTTATCAAAAAACAACGTAGCAGGAGGTCCAACAATCTTAAATCGCTTCATCAATGCTTTATCAATGTCATCCTGATCGGTTACATCAGCTTTCAACACTAAAAACCTTTCTAACTCTTTCTGTACAATCGCTTTAGAATATGTAGCCCCTTCCATATGTTTACACTCAACACACCAATCTGCATAAAAATCCAATAAGACTATTTTATCGGTTTCTTTCATGGCTTTCTCTAAATCTTCATAAGATTTGACCAATACAAAATGCGTTTCATGTTTGGTTAAGGGGTGCATAAAGTCTGAATTACCGCGTATCGCCCCAAGGATTTGTACAAAACCAATCGCCATCAATGCTAACTTAATGACAAAGAATATTGGTATCAACTTACCTTTAACGCCATTTTTAAGTGCATATCTGTACCAGAACACAGAAGTCAATAATGCCAATGTTCCAAACAGAGCCAAGGTTACCGGCCCCGGAATGATTCTAGACAGGAACCAAATAGCCATGCCCAACAAGGCCACACCAAAGAAAGCTTTGATTACATTCATCCAACCACCAGATTGAGGCATCCATTTACCTGCAGAAGCACCTATCAATAACAGTGGCACACCCATACCAATGGACATCGCAAACAGGGCAAAACCACCAACTACTGGATCACCAGTATTAGAAATATACAAGACTGCACCAGCCAGAGGAGGAGCTACGCAAGGGCCAACAATAATTGCTGACAAGAAGCCCATAATTCCCACACCAATGTATGAGCCTGATTTTTGCTTATTACTGATGTTAGACAATTTACTTTGCCAAGACGCCGGTAATTGCAAATCATAATAACCGAACATTGACATTGCCAAAGCCACAAAAACCATACTGAAAGTGATAATGATCCACGGCTTCTGTAATGCCGCTTGTATATTGGCACCAAGTAAGCCAGCGATCACACCTGCCGCAGTATATGCCAAAGCCATGGCCAACACATAAATAAAAGATAAGGTAAAAGCTTTGGATCTTGAAATGTTACCTTGACCGATGATTAAACCTGAAAGAATCGGAATCATGGGGAAAATACAGGGTGTTAATGCCAACAATAAACCAAATCCAAAAAATCTAAGAATTGTTGACCACCAAGAATTCTTCTCAAGATCCTGTTGAATTTGATCTTGCTCAGATAATGATGCCCCTTGCGATGATGCCGCAGTAGCGACTGTTTGACTCATTGCAGGCAATTCAACAGTGATGAGACGCTGAGCTGGAGGGTAGCAAATGCCTTCGTCAACGCAACCTTGGAAATCTATCTGGATTTGTAGTTGATCAGCCGAACCAGCCGCTCTGGCAATATCTACATCCACTTCAATTTGATCAAAAAACACTTCAACTGAACCAAAATGTGGATCATCTTTTTGCTTGGCTGCGGGAAAAGATAAACCTCCAATGGTGATACCGGAGGTTAGCGAGGTCAGTTTTACTTTATCTTTATACAAATAAACTTTTGGACTCATGGTAAAACGCGCTGACAATGTATTGGCATCCATGGCAATGGTTTCGACAGTAAATGCCTGCTCTTCGGGTAGTACAGAATCCAATTGACCACCCCAATCGTCATTGCTATTTAAGCCCAAACCGCCAGTGGATTGTTGTGCCATTAAACCACCGTTATCAGCATGCAATTCAGCACCTTGTGCTACAGGCAATGCAATCTCAATGGTTTTCGTTTGTGGTGGATAACACACACCAGCTTCTGCACATCCTTGGTATTTAAATTTCAGTGGAAGCAAATCAACCTGTTCAGGGTTTTCATAAGGAATGACAATATCTACTTGATGATGATAAGTCTCTACCTCACCAAAGAACTCATCATTCTTCTTTTTACCTTCAGGAATTTGTGCTTCAGCCAGTATGACTGTATTTTTTGGAGCTGGGAACTTAAAAGCATGCTTATAAAGATAGTATTTGTCGGCTATATTAAACCGCAATGTGATTTTATCTTTGCTGACCTCGGCAACTTCAGGAGCAAAAGCGGCATCCACATCCAGTAGCTCGCTTTGATCTATCGAATGAGCGTTACCGGCAATTGCCAAAAGGAAAATTAATATTGTCAATAATGTTACTTTATTCATGTTATTTATGCTTTTCAAATTATCTAAGTGCCAAGACCTTAAGTATCGGGTTTTTCATTCAGAAAAAAGTTCAATACCCCATCCTAGGTCCAATTAATGCTATGGCCTTCACAAATCAATTGATTTTAGACGAAATAAAATCATACCTATGTGCGAATGAGACAACCAATTCTGGGATTTATTCCATTTATCTTTGTTTCGATTCATATTTTCATCAATACTGGATATCAACAAGTTAATATTCGTCTGATTCTGATAAAATTCTTGAATCGCACTTAAATCAGAAATTTTGTCTTCACCAAACAAGATACCATGCAAATCATCATTCAACATTAAATCATCCATACGCAGAAAATAATTGAGTGCAGCAAACAAGGCTTTTGACCTTTGCATGTCATTGAAACTTTCAGTCAATTGTTGCTGTACCTCTGTTGGAGATGTCTTTCTTGCCAGAAGGGTTTGATAGATCAAATCTTGTAGTTCTGCTGCTTTAGTTTGATAAGCTTGATGAATATCACCACTTAAGCTCGACAACTCATCAGTGTAAATGACCTGCCCTTCATTAGAGAGTATTTTGTCACGCCATTCTTGACCACTTGACCAGTTTGACTGGAGAATATCATTTTCATCAGTTCGTGAAGCGGTCAAAAAGGTCAAACGATTGGGAACCAACCCATATGTACCCTCTTTCAAAATCGTCGCAATGTTTTTGCCAACAATGGGCAATGGACAATAAATATTTGAAACTTCTTCACTGTTTTCAGCAAACAGGTACAAGTATTCTTGAGCATCTGTTAACTTACGCTCAAAAACCAAAGCTTCATCATAATAACCTTTTAAGCTGAAACTAAAATGACCATAATAATTTGCCACGCTGTCATTGTTTAAATGGGTTGAAGTGGCTCTGCGTTGTTCCCAGCCTACATTATCATAACACAGTTTAAGCGAACCCAATTTCAACTGATCAGCCACCAACAAATGATTGGGAAAAAGTCCAAACAAAGCTCTAGAGGATTCTAACTCCACATGAACACCACATGAGTTTTGTGCATCACATTCCATAATACTGACATCTTCAACTCTGTAATTGCTGTGCTTCTCTACATTCTCTAACAAATCAATATCACTGCCTTGTGTCAAATTTGCCACATTAAACTCATTGATCAGTTGCCGAATTTGAACTTTGACATTTTCCCACGACTGCATTATTTTGGTGTATTGTGTATTCAACACATTTTGCTTTGTTTGATTTAAACAAGCATAGTTATCGATCAGTTGCTGGCCTTTTGCTATGATTTTATTGATTTCATTTTGCTGTGGGTAACTGCGCATATAAGCAGGCCATCTGTCAGCAAACCACAATAATGACTCAGCAGCCAGGGTCCATTCCAATGGATTAACCAATTGATCCTCATCTTTTAAACAATTATTTTCTACACTATTGGCATATAAAATATTGATGATTTGCCATGCAGGCAATTGTAAGGCTCGATCCAACGCTTGTTGTGAGTCAATTTTAGTAAGACTGCCAGAAAGCTCCCTCACTCCTGCCTCCTTGGTTGCGGCAACGACCATATCATTAATACAGCCTCTGAATTGCTTTGCGTCAATGGGCTGCTGAGGATATGGGGCAAATTCTTCACTGATGTTAAGACAAATCTCTAAATCTTTTTGTATTTTTCGCCTGAATGGATTTTGCATGTACTTTCTAAAACCATCGTCGACAACTTCATATGCCGTCATTAAATGAGCATCGTCACTATTTGTTTCACCATTATAATAAGACTTAAGGTGATGAAAACTGGATTCAACCCATTCTGGCAATTTTTCATTGATGGCTAACAATTGTGGTTCTTTTGACAAAAACCAGGCATCATTTTCTTCAATAAAAGACATTAGGGCATTGGACTTTTCTGTGCTCAAACCATCACGATAAAAATACAACTGTTCAGCCAGTGCGAACCAGCTTTGTGACGAGCCCAAATAATGTTCATGAGATTTATCCAGTATAAAACGCATCAGGGTTTCATATAAATACTGATCATCAGTGGGTTGAGACTCAATCTTAACAGTGATTTCTGCTAAAGCAGCATTTTTATCATTTACAGTGTGCCATGTTTTTAAGGCTTGCAAAATGTCTGTTAATGAACCTGTGACCTCAGTATCTGGTACTTTATCCGGAGTCAGATTTTGTTGCTCTTGTGATTCCTCAGTCTGTAGTGCAAAAACAGTTAAGCTGTCTGAAAACACATCCTTCCATTGTATTTCCTGCTGCTTAGTAATATCAGCCAACAATATCTCCCATACTTGATTGAGTTTCAGATAAATACTCACATCATCTGCTAACGCAAAAAATGCCGCCAGATTTTGTTTACTCAGTACAGGTGATTGACGGTTGACGTTCCATTTATTGATGGTCATACCATGGGTAAATTGAGTCAAGACTCTGCCTGCATTGTATTGAGAGTTGACAATAGACACATGAGATGCTGCTTCAGCAGCCTTATCTTCATTCAATTGATTGATGGCTGTTTGCCAAACAGTATGCGCTTGTTGTTGATTACTGTATGAAGTTAAAATTTTCCATAAAGTTTTGGACAAAGACACCGAACCATGAACCCCATGTTTTTCACGCAGTTGAGTCACCACATCTGAGACAGGCATTAACTGGTCGAAATCATCTCTGTTTTCATCGTTTTGCTCTTCAGCGACCTCAACATTGGATTCATCCGTTAAACCTTCACTGTTAATTTGGGCCTTGGTATTTAAACCAATCAAACAGAGTACAATCAATATGAGGCGGGGAGAAATTGAACAAAACTTCATCATAACAATTAAAAAAAATGGCTAGAAAGGTATTATGCAACAGATCCTTGCAAATATGAATTGGGTTTTACTGCATTTATGGATAAAATAGTGTTTTTTTAGGATTCAGATTTTCAACATGAAACATTTAAAGATTATTACCACAGGTGGAACCATTGATAAATTATATTTTGATGATGCCAGTGAATACAAAATTGGCCAGCCTGTCATAGGTGATTTACTGAATGCTTACAACGTTGCCTTTAAGTTTGAAGTATTATCACTGATGAAAAAAGACAGCCTGCATATGACTGACGATGATAGAGAATTGATAAAGAAAGTCATTGAAAAATCTGATGAAAAGCATTTTTTAATCACTCATGGGACTGACTCCATGGTCACGACGGCTCATTATTTATCTAACATTAAAGATAAAACCATTGTTTTGACAGGGGCGTTGGCACCAGCAAAATTTCAAAATACCGATGCCATTTTTAATATTGGTTGTGCGATTGCAGCGGTTCAAACTTTAGACTCTGGGGCATGGGTCATCATGAATGGAAAAGTGTGGGACCCAAACCACGTGGCAAAAAATCGTGATGAAAACCGTTTCGTAAAGGTATAACATGGCAAGAATACTGTATGTTCATCCTGACAACCCTCAGATGAGATTAATCAAACAAGCTGCTGAGGCCATAAAAAGCGGCCACATCATTGTTTATCCCAGCGACTCGGGCTATGCATTGGGGTGGTCTATGGACAATACACAAGCGCCGAAGACCGTTGCAAAACTTAAACAAACAGATGAACACACACCTTACAGTATCATTTGCCAAAAAATTTCACAAATAACAACTTTTGCTTTGGTTGACAATGTCGCATTCAGATTGATCAAAAACCATGTGCCAGGTCCCTATACTTTTATTTTACCTGCAACGCGCAGAGTGCCAAAAAAATTGCAACACCAAAAACGTAAATCCATAGGTATTAGGATACCGCAACACAATGTTGTTGATGCTTTATTAGAAGAACTTGATGAACCATTTATGAGTTCGTCACTGGTATTACCAGAGGTCGAAATGTATGAGTTGGACAGCCAAGATATCGATGACAGGATTGGACATTCTATAGAATACATCATAGACTCAGGCTACAACCCCATTGAACCCTCAACCGTAGTCGAGTTGCTTGAAGATGGTCCTCAAATCGTCAGAAGCGGCCAAGGAGTGATTGATTTTGTCTGACCAAGACACCAAAAACGTCAATGCCACACAGTCTGAAATGCCATTTGCCATTGTTGAAGGCAAACCCTACACGCAGATGCCCACTGATTTATACATTCCTCCTGAAGCGCTGGAAGTTATTTTGGAAGCTTTTGAAGGCCCCTTGGATTTATTACTGTATTTAATACGAAGACAAAACCTCAATATTCTGGATATACCCATCACTCAAATTACCCAACAATACATCGAATACATCAATTTATTGGGTGAAATGAACTTTGAGTTGGCTGCTGAATATCTGGTTATGGCTGCCATGCTGGCAGAAATCAAGTCACGCATGCTATTACCCAAACCCGAAAGTGAAGATGAAGAAGAACAAGACCCTCGAGCAGAGTTGGTCAGACGTTTACAAGAATACGAACGCTTTAAAACAGCTGCACATGACATTGATCAATTGCCCAGAGATTATAGAGATTATGTGATTGCATCAGCACATGTTGAAGACAAAGAGCACTACAGCATTCCACCGGATGTCGACATGAGAGATATCATCATGGCTTTTAAAGATGTTTTGGCACGTGGCGACTTGAAAATATCACATGCCATTGAGCGTGAAACACTAAGTGTCAGGGATAAAATGACTTCATTATTAGAGGTTTTACAACAGAAAAAATTTTTTTCATTTGAATCTTTATTTGACCCACAAGAGGGCAAACAAGGCGTAGTTGTTACTTTTTTAGCAATGCTTGAACTGTTAAAAGCGCAAGTTTTAGATATTGTACAAAACGACAATTATGGGCAAATATACATCAAATCATTACAGGATGGAGACCAATAGGTGGAAGTCAAGCAAATAAAAAACATCATTGAAGCTGCATTGCTGGCTGCTGGAGAACCGTTAACCATCAACCGACTTCAGCATTTATTTTCTGAACAGGAACTCACGCATACAGACATTGCCAAAGCCATAGAACAGTTGGGCAAAGATTTAACTGATCGCGGCATTGAGTTGGTTGAAGTCGCCAACGGCTTTAGGTTACAAACAAAAACCATTTTACAACCATGGATTGCAAAGCTCTGGGAAGAAAAGCCAAAAAAATACTCACGGGCCTTACTTGAAACCATTGCATTGATCGCTTACAGGCAGCCTGTTACACGTGGAGAAATTGAGGATGTTAGGGGTGTAGCAGTCAGCAGCCATATCATCAGGACTTTAATGGACAGAGATTGGATTCGGGTATTGGGCTACAGAGATGTGCCTGGCAAACCAGCCATGTTTGGCACCACAAAAGAGTTCTTGGATTACTTCAATATGAAATCATTGCAAGACCTGCCAACTCTTGCAGAAATCAAAGACATAGAAACCATCATGCCTGAATTGGATTTTGATGGCAAAAAAACAACTCAAGCGACTGAGGAAACTGATAAAAAACAGGCATTCCAAGCGCAATTCAACACTCAAGAAAAGCCGGGAATACAAGATGAAGAAGAATGATAAGCGCCACACAACTGATCAAAAAGACAGTCAATCAAAAGTCAGTCAATCGAAAGCCAGGGACCAACCAACACTGAAAAAAGAAAGAATACAAAAAGTACTGGCAAGAAGTGGATTGGGCTCTCGTAGACAGATCGAAAAATCCATCAAATTGGCCCAAATATACATCAATGGCACCTTAGTCGAGCTTGGCGCCACCGTCCAACAAGGCGACATCATCAGTTGGAAAAATCGCAAATGGCTCATTGAAGCGCAAGCAACTGACTTTAAAATCATCATGTATAACAAGCCATTGGGTCAAGTCTGTACACGAAAAGATGAAAAAGGCCGACCTACGGTATTTGACACTTTACCAGAACTCAAAGGCCAACGCTGGATCAATATAGGTCGTTTGGACATCAACACCACTGGTTTGATACTGTTCACTACGGATGGACAATTTGCCAACCATATGATGCACCCAAGCACCAAAATTGACAGAGAATATGCCTGTCGAGTATTTGGAGAAGTCGACCAAATTAAACTGGACAATTTACTCAAAGGTGTAGATTTGGAAGATGGTTTTGCCAAATTTAATGACATTCAGGCGGCTGGCGCCGGTGAAAGCAACCAATGGTTTCATGTGGTGTTACTAGAAGGAAGAAATCGTGAAGTTCGACGCCTGTGGGAGTCACAAGATTTAAAAGTCAATCGTCTTAAACGTGTGCGTTATGGCGGCGTATTTCTACCAAAAAAATTACAACTCGGACACTACAAAGAACTCACCGCCGGTGAAAAAACCATCTTATTAAAAGACGTTAATTATCAATCAGAAGATGCCGAACTGGTGGCTCAATTCGTAAAATAAAGTGCCAATAGCCTGCATAAACAGCGGTGACAACAGATGAGAAATTTGAACAATGAACCAAGAACACACCAATACTGGCTTGAACTCATGTCGAACTCTCAGTATGCTCAAGAGCCTATTGATTATTACAGTGAGGGCCCGTTAATAACAGCATTACAAAATAAAGTAGCTGGTTTGCTGGGGAAACAAAGCGCCTTATTCTTTCATAAAGGCGTGGCTGCACAACTGACAGCACTTAAAGTTATCAGTGAAAAGAAAAACAATAATGCCTTCATTTTACATCCACAAAGCCACATCGCTGGCGATGAGTCACAAGCCTATGAATCCCTCATGCATTTGCGCGGTATACTTTTGGGTGAATTATTTAAACCATTCGACAGCAAAGCTTTATCGACTATAACTGAACCCGTTGGATCATTAGTGGTAGAATTGCCTTTGAGACGCGCAGGATTCAAGCTCACCCCATGGAATGAATTACAAAAAATTCAATCCTGGACACAGCACAACAATTGTCACTTTCACATGGATGGAGCCAGACTGTGGGAATCCACTCACCATTATCAAAAATCATTGGCTGAAATTGCAGCAATGGCAGATTCTGTCTATGTGTCTTTTTATAAAGGCATTGGAGGCATTGCTGGTGCCATGTTGGCCGGTTCTGAGGATTTCATTAATGCTTGCAAAGTGTGGAGGTCTCGTATGGGCGGCGATCTTTACAGCGCTTTCCCGATGATAATTTCAGCTTTACAAGGACTGGATGACAGACTGCCACTGATAGAAAAGTGGGTCATCAGGGCCCATGAAATTGCCAAAGCCCTGAATCAATTTGAACAAATCACTGTTGATCAACCCCATACCAATGGTTTTGTGATTTTTGTCCAAGGCCAATCAGCAGAACTCAATAACAAAAAACAACAGCTTGATAAAAAATACAATATGCGCCTGACACCCGGCTTTTGGGCCACTGCAGTACCTGGTATTGTCAGTGCTGAACTACAAGTGGGCTATGACTCACTTGACATCAGCACCGATGAAATCATTGAATATTTTCAAGCATTACTCAACTGACTCCACCTATTTACTTAATGCAGGCAAATAGGTGTACCAGGTGACAATGACCCGTTGATCATCCAATACATCCAATAAAAAACCTTCGCCTGAGCGATTTGGCCCACCAAACAACGTTCCTGACATCCAACTTTTGTCCTCAACTTGATCGAACCCTTGCTCCAAACAAGACTTAACGGCTGCATTACTTGCCAAACGAAACACATCATAACCGCCATCACCAAAAACCAAACCATCATCCTGAATAAAAGATTCATAGCTCATCATGGCTTGATTGCACCCAACAAATTCTAAATTTAACCGCCCCCAATCTGACACATCAATGGCATCGGTATCAAAGTCATTGCCAAAAGCGCCACCACGGGTGGTTGAAAAATTATCAACCACAACAGTATTATCGGCAATTTCGCCAACACCAACCATCCAATGATGACGGGCCATTTTAACGCTTTGCGGTGCTTTTTTGGGCAATCTGAAAACATAGGTCGCGCCATTCAAGTTACCTGTGGCACCAGGGGCAATGACATCTTCTTGATTGCCGTTGCTTAAGTTTAATCTCACCACTTTGTTGACTTGCGGCCTATCACTGGCTACCAGTGCAAAACCATTGCCATCACTGATGATGCCTGTGGGACTTCTAATGGTTGCAAACCTGTCAACAAAGATTCCATTCAAGTCATATCGAAGAACCGCACCAGTTCTCCAGGCAGTGACATACATAAAGTTCTGATGGAACAAAATGGCTCTGGGTGCATTAAGCCCGCCCACACCATTGGCAACCACTTCTGAAACTGCCAATGTATCTAAGTTCACCTTAATAATATTGTCGGAATCAAAACCAGGCACATACAACTGCCCATCTGGCCCAATGGCCATGCCAATGTCTAAACCCCGAAGATGCTGTGTTGATGCTGTAAGAACAGTTTGTACAATTTGATAGTTATCCGCACTCACTTTAACGATATTATTATTTGAATAACCACCCACTAACAAATGCCCCGCACTGTCGGTGACCACAGCCAAGGGATTATTCAGTAATCGTGGCTCAATTTGATCTGTACCTGGATCATCGCCTGAAACAACTGTACCTTGAGACAAGGTTTGTCGATCAAACCTGACAAACCGATGATTTTGTTCGCTGACTATCACTACATCATCATTTTGATCAATAAAGATTGCTTGTGGGCCATCCAATAAACCATCGCTGTCTAAATCCCTGATGTAATCATTGTTATGACATCCATCATAAATCTTAACATTATCACTTTGCCAGCTACTGACCAATAGCAAAGAATCACAATTGGGATCACCTAAGTCTTGGCTTTTTACCAGTAAAGGCGCTAAAATTAGTGGACTAATTATAATAAAGAACGGTATTTTTTTAAGCATTTATTTATCCTCGTCATAATAGGAAAGAAAGTCAAATCATAGAAAGAAACGCAGAAAAATACTTTCGCTAAACCTCCTTTTTATCTATTTTACGAAAAAAATTGAATAATAATCACAAAATCCATCAAATTGGTAATTGGGAGTTTGATCAAGAAACCGCCATACTGTCCAACAAAAACAAGCAACAATCGTTGCCACGTTTACTTGCCGATTTATTGGTCTTTTTTATCCACCATCGTGATCGTGTTGTCACTCGCGAAGAATTGATTGAAGAATTATGGAAAGACAAGTATGTGAATGAAAACGCATTGTCGCGCGCCATAGCTGAATTGAGAAAAGCCTTACAAGACTCCGCTAGCCAGCCACAGTTCATCAAAACCTTACCCAAAAAAGGTTATCAGTTCATTCATCCAGTGGTTGATCTTCACAAACAACGCCAACAACAAAACAAAAAACGAATCAATACAATGTTATTGATTACATTAATCACCGCGGCATTGATTCTTTTGTATTTCCTCTCTAATCAAAGCTCTGTAGTTACACAATTGACTGTCGCATTGAATAAAGCCCAAAGAATTACTGCACGTCAGGGCATGGAACAACAACCACAACTGTCAGCTGATGGCAGTAAAATAACCTATCATAATGAACTGAAAGGCAAATCACATGCCGTCATTTATGACATTGAACGACAAAAAACCCTTGATGACATCAGCGCGCAAGAATTTACCCTTTATTCAGCGATGCTTTCTCATCAGGGCGATCGCATCATCATGGCAGCACAAAATGCTGAGGCTGAACCACAATGCAAATTATTGATTAAAAACCTGATCACCAAAGAACAGCAATGGCTTGGCCAATGTTCCGTTAAGAATGACTCTCAACTATTAACATGGAGTAAAGATGACAGTAGCATTATTTATACTGATACTGAAGCGAAATTTGGCACCACTGCATTGTGGCAACTCACCTTGGCAACCAGCGAAAAACAACAATTGACTTTTCCAGATTCGATAGACTTCTTTGATAATACGCCACAAATCAGCCCCAACGGACAATATTTGAGTTTCAGTCGGGGCAATCAACAAGTTCGAAATCTGTATGTGAAAGATTTAAAAAAACCTACTCAACCCCTTATTGCTCTAACACAATCACACCACTATTCTGTCAGCCATACCTGGATAGATAATCAACACATCATCATGGATTCTGACCAAACAGGCGAACGTCTGTTATGGTTGCTTAACATCAATGACAAAATACCACAGTTGTTGGGTGCACGAGGTGCCCAATTTCCGAGCATCGATATCAATCGCAAAAAACTGGCTTTTCAAGTCGCACAATATGAAGCCAATATTTGGTTGGTTGATTTAACCTCACAACAACAAACGAGATTGATTCATTCAACTAAGTATGACAACAACCCATCTTTTTCTCCTTCAGGTGAACGATTTGCATTTTCTACGAATCGGCAAAACCATGGTGTTATCTGGCTTTATGACTTCAATACAAATGAAGAAATCAAACTGTTTGAATTAACTGATAGCAAATTAACACGACCTTCATGGTCAACAGATGGTGAAAAAATATTGGTCACCGCCAATAATGCAGAAGGATTGTGGAGTTATGAATTTAATTTAAGCAACAATCAATACCGCAAACTGAACTTCACACAGGAAAATTTTGCTGCCATCTATATCCGAGATGACATTTATGCCATGTCTAAACCTGTTAATGGAGAATCCACCATTTTAAAACTGGATACTGCTGATCAAATGACAAACCTAAACATCAATGGTATCAGTCGATTCATGGCAAACAACAATCAGACATTAATCATGAGTAAAACCAATAAAGATGGATTATATCTGGTTGACCTTGATAACATGAATCAAAAAATACTGATCGGAGACTTTCCTTCATCTGCACTGAATCACTGGACCAGTTCTGGTTCTTATGTTTTTTACCGTGATCGGCAGCAGAAAGATCCAAACAACCCGTATGTAACCAAAAGAATCAATACCTTAACACATGAAGTCAGTACCGTTAGCAGTGCCTATGCCAACAGTGTTGGCCCCTCTATGAGTGTTGATCATACACTCAATCGTTTGTTACTAACTAAAACAGATCGAGCGGAATCCGATCTTTTTATTACAGACTTGAATATTGACTGAAATCAGTGAGTGTCAATTCGCTTGAAAGTGACCTTATAACAAGCGGCATTGAGGGAAATAATGGCTGATGTTAGCAAAATCTTTGGTGGTGCATTGCCAATTGATTTGCTGTTTTTTAACCTTAGGAGTCAAACTGATGGTGCCTTTATCCACTCCCGATTTTTCCGTATACACAACGCTGATTTTGCCACCTCTGCTGACCCAGATTGAACGAATGGCCTCTGTGGCAAACTGTTGTGGTCGAGCTATATTCAAATCTTTATTGCTGCGAGGAAATCGGTCATTGGTCATGTAATACTCAACAATTTGTTGCTTGAGTGCTGACATGGTTTGAAAACCTTGAGAAATATATGTCGCTCTTAAAGCCTCTTCACTGCGTTGTCTCTGTAATTCTCGTTGCTTTTGTTCTTCTTTCCTGTTTTGTTTTTCAATTGCCTGTTTTTCAGTCAACTCTTGTGACACTTTATTCAATTCAGTCAATTGTTCATTGATTTTTTTACTTTGCTCTTTACTCTCATTAACTTGCTCAGCCACTTCTTTCACCAATTGCTTGGTGTCTTTTTCTTGCTTTTTTATCTGCTGCTCTTTAACGTCAACTTGTTGCTTTAACTCAGCAATTTGTTGTTGTAACTGGGCCTCTTCATCTTTTTTTCCATCTAAGTTATAATAAACAATAAAGATAAATAACAAAACAATGATGATTTTAATTGGATTCATTTCAACCAATGATCTCTGGTTAATTTATTGAAAACAATTCTACTATTTATTCAAACCCATTGCTATAAATGATGTCATTTAATACCCCACCACAAGCTTGACCACTTGCTTGTAATACCACATCATCAATGAACCAACCATCTTCCTCAACAACACCATCAGAAGTCAATCGAAATCTGATTTGTAACTGCTGAGCATCAGCAGGTTGCTGTAATGTCAGAGACTCAGATTGCCACTGCGCTTGCCCATCACATCTTAAAACTTCCTGCCAACCGCTATTATCATAATTCACTTCAACATGTCCCCTATCAAAACCTGACTCCGTATCACAATAATGTTGGAAATTTAAAGACAGTGAATCTGCTTTTGCTATATTAATCACTTCAGAAGTCAGTGCGGTATTGATATTGGCACCATAATCACCATTGGGACTGTCTGACCAAGCATGAGTTGGACTGTTGGCACGTTCAGTGGTTATCGCCCAAGGTGTATTGGCTTGCCAACCACCAGAGCCTGACTCCATATCATCGGAAAATATAGAGCAAAAAGGTTGTAATAGTACCGTTTGTTGAGTTTGTTGCTGCTGATTAATCACCACATTTTCAATGATTTGACTCGCAAACCCTTCAGCATTAATCATCAATGAAGCGGTTGCTGGCGGTACCAACATTGTATATTGACCATCCGAACCTGAAATGGCTTGAGAACCTTCTATGCTCAAAGCAGCGACAACATTTTCCCCGGTCACAGCATTAACGACACGGCCACTGAGTATACCCACTTGATCTGGGGTAACCACATTTAAAAATTGTGCGAATATGCCACCTTGTTTACCAGAGACATCGGTTGCTGCGGTAAAAACAGTGTGTCGCCCACTGGGCAATGAAGCACTGCTCACTTGCCCATTAAAGGCCTCTAAAACGGTATCGTAACTGCCATCTGTTGCATTCAAATTTGATGCCCCCACACCTAACCACGGCAAATCGTTAATGTACATTTGAACACTGGCAATATTATCCAGTGATTGCGCACCATTGGATTGATTATAACGGTCATCATTGGCAACCCCTTGAATCTGAGCTGTTTGATTGCTCATGACATAGTTGGGTGTGATACTCAACTGCTCAATATCTGGACCCAATGGAGTAATATAAGGGGTTCTGGCGACTCTTGTGATATAAAGTAATGATTGTAAATTGTCTGGAAAAACTTGATTCTCAAAGCTATCACAATCCTGGAAAAACGATGTACCCAGTTCAAAAGCCAGCGATGCCATACCCAGTTCCCCATAAGTACTGTCAACTGAAGAACCAAAAGCAATGGTCAAATCACTGATGGGCTCTGGAACATAATCACTGAAAAATGCCACACGTTTGCCAAATGCTGATAATTGGGCCACATTGGGCGACTCATTGCTTGTAAAACCCCATGGCCATAAGATCAATTGACTGAAACTGTGAATGTCCAAAAAAACACCCGGTGTATCCTCAGGTGCAGCATCGGTAGGTAACTCACCTCTATTGTCTTCAAAAATCGTGCGCACATAAGTCATCACAGCATCAACTTCTGGTTCGGATTCAGGCGAAGCACCAGGAAACGTTTGACCACATTGTTGATTATTGGCTGTCCATTGAAATGAATAGTTTCGATTCAAGTCTGCGCCCCTGTCATCACTGCCTGGCGCACAATAAGCTTGATTGGTATTTTTTCTCCACAACAAGCCCGTTTCAGCCATTTTCCGACCATCAGGATTGGTCTGTAATAATAACTGTACCTCATGATGGTCCAACATCCATCTGACATCTGCATTGTTATCATATTGATTCAATAAATATTCTGCAAATCTGGTGCCCAGCTCTGCTGTCGCATACTCGCGAGCGTGAATGGCAGTGGTAATGAACACGATGGGTTTTTCACCACTGATGTTTTGGTTGGTTAATTTCAATAACCTAAGATCATAGCCATTGGCTACATTGACGGTTTTTTCCCAGCTGTCACCGATGTCAATGATTTCTGCCAAGTCGGGAAAATTGCTGACCATGCTATCCATGCGTGTAAATGTGCCTTCGACCGTCGAATAACAAGCAAATCCAGGGATGGTGTCCGCACCATTGGCCTCTTTAGGGCTTTCAAATTGTTGTTTGCGGCTAAAATACTGATCTTGTAAGGGTTGATCAATCCGCATTTTAACGCCCAGTGCAGCAATATTTTGATACTCTGTGGCCTCTTCTATCATGACCACAGCAAATTTCTGAGTTCTGTTGGCAGTCCAGATCGGTGTTATCTCACTGAGCTTTTGCAGTTGTGGCTGATTTTCATAATAAACCCTGACAATGATAGGAAAACCAGAGTCTGGTACTTTTTGTAAAATTTTTGTATCAATCGCTGATGCAAGCGTTGACCACAACAAAACCAGAAAACCTATTGTTTTCATCATTTCACCTCTCATTTATACATACTGCTATTAATAAACGAGTAGGAACGCAACAATGGTCACTCTATACTATGATATTCGTAAAATAACATTTCTGTACTTATTAACCCATCAGTTGACCAGGTATCAATGGAATCACATCCACCAAACAATTTTTATCCACATGATCCAGTTCTTCGCCCAGTACCAACCAATAATTAGATTGAGAGTATGGTTGTATTTGAAATGACCCTTGTCCGCTCAATACATGACAAACCAATTGACCCCTAGTATTACATGTTACAAACGATTTATAAAAGGACGTGAAGCCTTTTTTCTTAGTAATAGGTATTTCTAAAATAGCCGACATTTTCTTTTCAGGCGACATTCCGATCATCATTCTAATCAAAGGCTCAACAAAAAAACGTGTAGCACAGGCCACTGCAATTGGGTTACCCGGTAAACCAAAGTACATGATCCCATTGGGCAATTCTGCAAATAGAATGGGTTTACCTGGACGAACTTTCACTTTGTGAAAGTGAATTTTTGCGCCAATACTGTTGAGTATTTTAGGAATAAAATCACACATCCCCATAGAAACCGCCCCGGTACTGATGATGATTTTCACACCTTTACTTATCGCTTGATCAAGCATTTTTAAAAACTCAGATTCATCATCAACAGATGAGGCACTGAAATAAGATTGACAATGTATTGACTGCATATAAGCATTCAAAAATGGCTCATTTGAATTAAATATTTTTCCCTCTGGCAATCGATCTATATTCGTATCAGACAGTTCATTACCTGTAGAAATGACGGCCACAGGGATTTTTTTCAATACCTTAATCTGATCTTGCCCAGTGGTGGCCATCGCCATGATATGTTGCGCAGCAATCACTTGGTGCTTTTTACAGACCTCTTGCCCTTTTTTATAATCCGTACCGCTAAAACGCACATTATCACCAACATTGACTTGATGTTGAAACTTGATATGCTGCTGATCATTTGCATCTGGATCTGACACAAGTTCAACCTTTTCAACCGGCATGACTAGATCAAAGGCTTTGGGCATTGGTGCACCAGTCATGATTTTACACGCATGCTTATTGTTGTGATTGAATGATGATTCATCATCACCAGCCTGAATTAAACCTTTCACTAAAAATTTATTTTCGAGTTGGTCCGACACCAAGTTTGCACTATTGATTGCATAACCGTCCATGGCAGCATTATTGAAAGGTGGCACATCCACTTTCGAGCAAATGGCTTCACAGGTCAACCGACCCAAACTTTTTTCAATGGGGACCAATTCTGCATCGGCATATTGATGTACTTTTGCCACACCCTTAAGGATGTTTAATGCTTCATCATATGTAATCATTGTATACTTTAAAATGCGCAAAGAGATTCGAGTCTTTTATAATAATCACTCACAAAGACATTGTTAACTTCTATTTAGAGTATTGCTGATAAAACGGCCAATTTATTGAAATATTACTAAAATGAAAAAAATACCAAGCTTAAATCATCATGCACTTTTGAAAATCAAACCTACTAATGTCAAGTGATTTTTTCCAAAAAATATGTCATAATATGAAAGAACACAACAGTTCTTATCATATTTTTATTCTTACCAAAATTAAAGGGGCATCAGCATGAATATTGAAGGTTTAGAACCTGAGACTCAACAATTGATCAGTCAATTCAATAAAGTAATTAACGATCCAAAATCTCGACAAAATTTTATCAACAACCCTTCAGAGGGTCTCAAACAAATGGGCTTAACCATTGACGGACTTCAACAAGAAGCCTTGACGATGGGTTTGCAAAACCTCGCTTTAGCTCATAATTTTGATAGCACAGATAAGGCAAATACTGGAACAAAACCACAAAACACCCAGTCGTTACATAAAGCCAGTGATTTTGAAAAATACTTTCATTGGCATGTTGGAATTTTAGGTTGTCAATTACGCATTGATCATGAAGCCATTAAACAATTGCCAGGCCCAATTGATGCCATCGGTTTACTTGCAGGAGTAACATTTGGCGTTGTAAAAGCTGCTGGTGTGGCAGGCCCCAATGCAGTTGTTGTGGCTTTAGGCTTGGCCTATTGGGGAGCCATATTCACTGCTTATGTTATTACCTTGCCATTACTAGATCAAGGTAAAGGAGTATACCTAACTGTATCATGGCCGCAAATTGGGATCGCCGCAGCCAGCGGTGGATTGTTAGCTGTAGCCGCATTGCCTGTACCAACAACGGTTGTGTAATGCATACATGAGATGGTCTTTATAACACTTGATGATAATGATAACTGACCCAAACTCTGTATCAGACCAATAGAATATCTGGGCCAGTTATTTTAACTTTCAACATTGACAGTCATACTTCAAGTTAGACCATAGGCTTTGCTATCCTCACCGTTTTAATCAAAACCCTAGCAAACAATTAATGTCATATTCTCATTCATCACAATCATCACGAGTACAAATGAAGCACAAATCACCCTCAGTTCAGTCATAAAAATTCAACATCCTTTGACGCTGTCGATGATATATAGGATAATATGGTTCCTATGAAACATCAGACAGCATTATGACTGGCAAACATCAAACCTTGTTGGATTCCATCAATATTCCAGCTGATTTAAGAAAACTTGACGAATCTCAACTGAAACAAGTTGCTGATGAGTTGCGTGATTTTTTGATTTATTCTGTTTCACGATCCGGTGGACATTTTGGCTCTGGGCTTGGCACCATTGAGTTAACAGTAGCCCTACATTATGTTTTCAATACCCCACATGATCGCATCGTATGGGATGTCGGTCATCAGGCATATCCGCACAAGATTCTCACAGGGCGAAAAAACCAGATCGAAACCATCAAGAAAAAAGATGGTTTAAATCCTTTCCCTAAACGCTGTGAAAGCGAATACGATACTTTTGGTGTAGGCCACTCATCAACATCTATTGGTGCTGCACTGGGCATGGCACTGGCCTCCAAACAATTGGGCATTGAACGTAAATCCATTGCTGTGATCGGTGATGGAGCAATGACAGCAGGCATGGCTTTCGAAGCATTAAATCATGGTGGTGAGATAGAGCCAGACATGCTGGTTGTTCTCAATGAAAACGAGATGTCGATCTCACCCAATGTTGGCGCATTGTCAAGAATGCTGGTTAAAATTGTCAGTGGACGTTTTTACAACAAAATGCGAGAAAAATCCAAACGCATCATGAAGAGAGACTCCTGGCTGTGGAAATTCATGTCACGTTGGGAAGAACACGCCAAAGGCATGCTGATTCCATCGACATTATTTGAAGAATTAGGATTTCTCTATTTTGGTCCAATTGATGGGCATGATGTCAATCAACTGGTTCGCACATTACAAACCATCAAAGAAACCAAGGGACCCAAATTTCTACACATCATTACCAAAAAAGGCAAAGGCTATAAACCTGCCGAATTGGATCCAATCAAATACCATGCTGTCTCACCTTTTGATCCACAAAAAGGTGTATTGCCGAGTAAAAAACCAAAAAAACCCAGTTACACACACGTTTTTGGACAATGGTTGTGTGACATGGCAAGAGATGACAATAAATTGGTAGCCATTACCCCTGCCATGCGCGAAGGCTCTGGCTTGGTTGAGTTCTCCAAATTATTTCCCAACAGGTATTTTGATGTGGGCATTGCCGAACAACACTCTGTGACCTTAGCAGCGGGTATGGCTTGCGAAGGCATCAGACCAGTGGTTGCGATTTATTCAAGCTTTTTACAAAGGGCATACGACCAATTGATTCATGATGTCGCCATCCAAAACTTAGGTGTATTATTTGCCATTGACAGAGGTGGAGTGGTTGGACCAGATGGTGCCACACATGCCGGGAATATGGACCTGAGCTTTTTAAGATGTGTACCCAACATGACCATCATGGCACCAGCCGATGAAAATGAATGCCGACAAATGCTTTACACAGGATTAACATTAGGCACTCCGGCAGCAGTTAGATACCCCAGAGGCACAGGTCCTGGCGTTGCAGTACAAATGCGCATGGAAAAAATCAACATAGGAGAAGCATTACACCTCAGAAAAGGCACAAAAATAGCCATCCTTGCCTTTGGTTCAACCGTTGAAGACGCCAAGATTGCCGCTGAAACACTGGATGCCTCAGTCGTGAACATGCGTTTTGTTAAGCCATTAGATGGCCAAATGATTGAAAAAATGGCTGAAGAGCACGACTGGATTATCACCGTTGAGGATAATGTCATCAATGGCGGTGCAGGCAGTGGTATCAATGAATACCTCCATCAGCACAAAGTTGAAAACATTCATGTTCTCAATCTTGGTTTACCAGACCACTTCCAAGAACATGGGTCTCGAGAAGAATTGCTTCACCTCGCGGGTATTGACAGCAGTGGAATTTTGAGACAAATCAAACAAGCCCTACAAATTACAGATGAAGTCACAGATACGACAGTGATTGATTTTTCACAAAAAAAATAACAACCCTTATCCAGTGTATCAAACACACTCAGTTGTATGCGCGACTCAAATCAGCGCTGCAACTGAGCAACATATGTTAATCAATTTAATAAAAAACCATTAAATCCTGAATTTTTTTTCATGGCTCTGCACAAGAGTCCTGTTTCATAATCTAGATTCTCAATATTTG
>CAYGTC010000012.1:0-82932 GCA_964352735.1 uncultured Alcanivoracaceae bacterium
ATAGTGTCTATTATTTGAATTAAATTGTATAGACTGTCGATGACTTAGCGCTTACGTTTCACCTTTACCTTTTAAAGAGCCTTAATCACTTGCATTATTTGATTCAAATTATTATTTAATATTTCCCTATCTGTATTATTTAGGTTACTGTCTGACAGGATAAAATGACAAGTTCTTACCACTTTTCTCCATCTGGGGTTAGCTGGGATATTTTTTAATGATAAATATTTATCCATAGATCGAGTTCTTAAAGTACCATTATCGTTCGTTACGGTCCAGACTTTACTGTTCTCAGCTAAATCCAATCTGTTTTTTCCAGTGTGTCTGTTCCAAATATCAACAGCTTCTACCATGGCTTTAATTAGGCTCTTCGGGCTTCTCAAGTTTCAACAATAATGAACCAATATTATTATAGCTATCTGCAGCTATGCCAACTTCATTTAGCATCAAGTTTAATGTCAAACTGTTTTGATAATTTTTTAGTGCTTTTAAATAATCGCCAGTATTTTTGTATAAGTCACCCAAATCGTTATAACTTTCACTTTGTAATTCTTGATCATTCAATTGAACTGCAATATCAAATTTTTTTCGAAAGTTTTCTAGAGCTGCATCATAATTGAATTTATAAAAAGCGATCTGCCCCATCTTTTGATGCCACATATATTGATGAACTAAATCACTGGAAAATTCTGGATGACCTTTCATCAAGTACAAGTAAAACTCTTCATTATCCCTGATATCTAACTTAGCACTGATTTGTGCCAAATAATTTAATAACAATAAAGGTCTCTGGGTTGATCTATCTTTATTGAATTGCAATTCACAACTGACCTCTGCTTTTTTCCATTCCCTATTATCATAGTTTTCTTGACAGGAACCTGATATTTTTTCACCAAAAACATTAAGACTTATACATAAAAAAGAAATGAGTACAGCATTTTGAAAATAATTCATATATTATTGAAAAGTAAGGTTTTTCCAAGGAATAATATCAGTATTTTACAACCTTATGACAATTCAAATGTTATGAAAATGTTAATTGAATAAAAATTATAAATTTGATTGAAATAACTGAAAAATATCAGCGCTGGTATTGCTGAGATAACAATAAAAAACTTTATCCATACTGATTGTCATGCCACTGCAGGTGCTATCATACAATCGTTCAACCAAGTTGGATTCTAGATCCATGACATATAAGCCAAATGCATCCTTTGCATCCTTATCATAATAATAAAGCTTACCTTGTTGCTGTTCAAAATCAAAACGATTCTGGAAAAGCCAACGTTGATTTGATACCTGATCTATTAATCGATTACCGATGAACAACTGTTGTTGGTGATCAATAAAGCCATGATTCTCACCTTCATTATCATAGTTTATATACGCCCATTGTTCATGCATTGCTCGAATTGTATCTTTATTGATATCATAGTGATGCACTCTCCACAATTGATTTTTTTTCAAGCTAAAAGCGAGCTGATTGTTATCAAACCATGACATGCCTCTTATTTCCTGTTGAGATAACTTTAAACTTTTCTTGTCGTCATTTAAAGTATCAATAACATGAATGCCATTGGATGATAATACGGCGATGTATTTATCATCTGGAGACCATTTTATGTCAAAGTGTTTGTCATGATTATCAAATTGTGACAACATGGATAGTTGAGAGTTTTTCAGATCTTTGATCCATACCTGTGAATGACCAGATCTTCTGGACAGAAATGCCAGTTGTTCTCCAGAGTGAGATATAGCAGGAAACTCATCAGTGACAGATGAATCAACAGCAAACTCATGCGTTTTGGAGTCCACATGATAGGATTTGATATCATAATCAAATTGACCACCAGAATACAGGTAAGTCTCATTATGTGTAACACGAACAGGAGGCCCAACTTGATGAGTGGTCTCATAGAGTGTTTTGATGTTTTTTCCATCCATACTGATTTCAATCAAACTATTGGCAGGATGAAGCCCCATAGTAATGATTTTATCACCATTGTGGTTCCAAATAGCGCAACATAAATGCTCATCCTTCTTAAATAAGAAAGTCAATTCATCAGTAGTCAAATCTAAAACATAAAAACCCAGCCATTGTTGCTCATCTGGACTCGATATTAACAACTTATCTTCTGTTGGATGCAAATCAAATTGTGAATTCCCTGCTTTATATGCCACAGGTTGGTTTAATTGAGTTTGGCTGAAATCATTAATATTCAATCTATAAATATAGTATGGCGCACCTTGACTAGAACGCTCAGCATAAATGATGTGATCAGTATCATGGGTAAAAGTGACTGACCCATAACTGCCTGAAGGGCAATTATGGATGATTTTCTCTTCTAGCACTTGTGAGTTCGTTAATGTCATCAGTCGTAATTCACACCGATCTTTATGCGTATATAGATAAATCAACTTGCCACCATCAGCTGACCAATCACTGGAACCTGCATTTCCAAGGCCATCGCTGATTCTTTTTGTTTCACCCGTTGTGAGATCCTTTAAATATAAATGATAAACCCCAGATTCAAATGCAGAATAACTGAGATAACTGCCATTTGGAGAAATTTTGGCTTCGTACTCTTGGCCTCCTCCACGCGTCAGTGCTTTCGCTTTATAAAAATAATCAGCATCATTTTCATAGAAAAAAGTAAGTGCAGCTATCACAGAGCACAGTACAACTGAAACAGCCATGATAAGATTCATGGATGTTTTTTTAGGTTTGATGATCGGCAATTCAACATTGCTGTCAACACTGACTATGAATTTATAACCTTTTTTGGGGTACGTGACAATAAAACGGGGGTTTTTTACTTGGTCCTTCAGTGATTTCCTGAGTTTTGCAATGACCCTATTGACCGCATTTTCGGTAACGATGTGGCCTTGCCAAACACTTTCTATCAATTCATCTCTGGTGATTATTCTTTGTGGATTATCACAAAAATACCTCAACAACTCTGATTGCAGTGGTTCAAGGCGCGCTTCAGTATTATCCATTGACAATACTTGCCTATCTGCATCAAAACGCCAGTCTTTGAGTTGATAAATCATCAATTATTAAAGTATCAGCTGCACCAAAATAGGCATTATTAGGCCTTGGTCACCAAAAGTCATTAAAAATCATCAGTTCATCACGACTTTTTTTATTCAATTATCTAGTATACCTCATGATTCAACCCGACGAAAAACACACATGAATATGACACCTTTATCACTGATAAAAGCTTCTTCTTTGCTGATGGTTTTATTGATCAATACAATCATATCAGCAAATGAACTAAACCATAAAATAACCAAAATAGATGACTGGAACAGCATTCAGGCCCATAAGGTAATGAAAGATTTGGCCAATTCTGCCTTAAAAGGCCCTGATGAGGTTAATAACCCCATTGATAAAATTGCACTGTTATCTTTATTTGAAAACCATGATGGCGTACTATCAAGCATTGCACAATGGCCAACTAAAACCATTAACAACAGTTTTCATTACCAACTTTACAGCACTGCTCGCTTGATACAAAAAAACAAAAAAATCACCTTTGAAGCAGCATTTACCGAAGCATTTTTAAACACATTTAAAGACTACGATGACAAACAAGCTTTTAAAGCGAGTTGGCACCAAGGATATGATTTAAAACGTGGAATCTCCTATCTCAATCATTTATTTGCAATGTTCAAGGCGGATATTAAACCAGATCCCTCAAAAGCCATACATTTGATCAAAGAATATCAACAATACATCACTTATAAAAACATATTACCTTTACTGCATCTCCACATTAAAAATGATCATGAAAAACGTTTTGATATCAATGAAAACATCATCATTAAAACCCCGCATGGTGCTATTATTTCAGGCCTGATGGTCAAAAAAAGAGCCCAAAAAGCGCCCTTGCCTACGGCATTGGTTTCTACAATATACAGTGACCTGAACAACAATAGAAAGACAGCAATTGAAGCTGCCATTCATGGTTACATTGGTCTTGTTGCCGATACCAGAGGTAAAAGGCTTAGTCCTGATGACATTGTTCCCTATGAATATGATGGCATTGATACCCATGCTGTCATTGACTGGATCAGCAAACAAAAATGGAGTGATGGTCGTGTTGGCATGTATGGCGGCAGTTATTCGGGTTTTGTCCAATGGGCCGCGGCAAAATACCAACACCCCGCACTTAAAACCATCGTTCCTTATGTGGCTGCAATACCAGGACTTGGTTTACCAATGGAAAATAATGTTTTTTTAACAGCCAATTATGCGTGGCCATTTTTTGTTACCAATAATAAATACCTCGATAATGACTTATATAATGATAATCAGCGTTGGCAGCAATTGAGTCAAAAATGGTATGAAAGCGGTCGTCCTTTCAGGGAAATTGACCAAATCGATGGATTGGATAATCCTTGGTTACAAAAGCACCTTAATCATCCCGCTTACGATCGTTATTGGCAAAACATGGTGCCTTATCAACATGATTTTAGTAAAATTGATATTCCTGTACTGTCTATTACCGGTTATTATGATGATGGACAAATATCAGCGTTACATTATCTGAATGAACATGAAAAATACCACAAAAACCCAAACCATCACTTAATCATCGGCCCTTATGATCATTTTGGAGCGCAATCCATTCCTGCCCAACATTTAAGGGGTTATGAAATTGATCAATCCGCTAAAATAGATGTTAAGTCCATCACTTTTCAATGGTTAGACCATATATTTTATGATAAGCCGAAACCCAAACTAATAAAAGATAAAATCAATTACCAATTAATGGGTGCTGATCAATGGTTAACTGCACCATCATTAAAATACCTTAATGAACAAACCACCCGCTTTTATTTTAATTCCCATAATAATAGCAAACTTCATGATCTCACTAGTAATAAACCTGGCTTAAATGACTATGCAATACAAACCATTGATTTCAGTGATAGACAAAGCAGCAATAACAACTATTATCCATGGCCAATTATCAAAGCAGATTTGAATGATAAAAGCGGCATGATTTATATAACAGAACCTTTTAAAGAAAACCATGATTTCAGTGGGCAATTCAGTGGCAATATTTCATTGATGATCAATAAACGGGATTGTGATATAGGCATCACGGTTTATGAAATTTTACCTGATGGCCAAGCTTTTCATTTGGGTTATTTTCTTGGAAGGGCCAGCTATGCAAAAGACATGAGCAAAAGGCATCTTATTGAACCAGATACTTTAACAAATATCCCATTCAGACGCAGTCGCATGGCAGCAAAACTGATAAAAAAAGGCAGTAGAATTGCCGTTGTTCTAGACATCAACAAAAATTCTGGAGCACAAATAAATTACGGCACTGGCAATGATGTCAGCGATGAATCCATCATTGATGCCAATTCACCATTGGTGGTAAAGTGGTTCAATCACAGTTATATTGACTTACCAATGAAACCCATTCATGAAATCATGCACTGATTTACATAATATTGTCTTTTTTAAATGGCACGGGCATAAAAAAACCCTGAAAGCGCAAACTTTCAGGGTTGATAATCACGGTATTGAACAAATCAATTACAATTTATCAGCTTCTTCAGACAAATACTCAGCAACACCTTCAGGAGACGCGTTCATGCCTTTATCACCATCACTCCAACCTGCAGGGCACACTTCACCATGCTCTTCGTGGAATTTTAAGGCATCAACCATACGTAACATTTCATCTACATTACGACCCAGTGGTAAATCATTGACCACTTGATGTCTAACAACATTGTTTTCATCAACCAAGAAAGAACCGCGGAAAGCCACAGCACCGTCTGGTGTTTCAACATCATAGGCTTTACAAGCTTTGTGTGTAACATCAGCAAACAAAGTATATCCTACTTGGCCAATACCGCCTTTATTAACAGGCGTATTTCTCCACGCATTGTGAGTAAATTGTGAATCAATAGAAACACCAACAACTTCTACACCTCTTTTGCTGAATTCTTCTAATCTGTGGTCAAAAGCAATTAATTCAGATGGACAAACAAACGTAAAATCCAAAGGATAGAAGAAAATTACTTTAATTTTACCTTCCGTTGCTTTTTTGAAGTTGTAATTATCTACAATCTCACCATTTCCTAATACCGCAGCCCCTTTAAGGTTAGGAGCTTTTTTACCGACTAATACGCCCATGTAATATTCTCATCTGTTAAAAAGCACATATTTTACCTAATTACTCATCACTTATCATTCTATATTTTAAATCATATCAATCTGTTTTTTCGATTGTTATGTTAATTCAACTTTTTTGATCAGTCTGAACAGTCCATTTGTGGTTAGAATATCCAGATTTCAATAAATAACTCAACCATTTATTGAGAAAATTATTCAATGCAGCTCGGGTTTTCATATGAATCTCTGGCGAAATTTTTGGCCCCATCAAACGGATAAACCTTTGAATGTTGGTGCAGTAAACCATTTCTGCTACTTGTGCATCCTGATAAATTTTTATGGCTATTTTTTCACTTTGCGCATAACGAAACACATAATGTATTTCTAATTCTAGAGTGTATTTGAATTTTTTATTGATGGTCAGTTTCAATTGTGGTTTGTCACCATTGTTACTGTGATAAACAGTGCTTTCATGAACCATTTTAGGTAACAATAAACCCAATAAATGAAAATTATCTTCATGCTGTATAGAAACACATTCCCTATTGATATAATCAGACTGTATGGCGTGTTTTTTTTCTTCAGATTTAAGCATAATTAATGCAAACGGTTGGTCAAATTTAACGCCAATAATATCTTACCAGAAATTTCCTCTATTGAAGTATGTGTGGTATTGAGAAACTCTATACCATTTCTCAAATACATCGATTCAGCATCGCTGACTTCTTTTTGGCATTGGCGGGCATTGGCATATTGAGTGCCTGATCGTCTCTCATTTCTGATTTGAGACAACCTGAATGGGTCAATAGTCAAACCATAAACTTTATGTTTGTTTTTCAATATGTTATCAGGTATTTTTAATTTTTCCAAATCCTCTTGTGTCAATGGGTAATTGGCTGCTTTGACACCATATTGTAACGCTAAATATAAACACGTAGGGGTTTTACCAGAACGACTGACACCCAAAAGTATGATATCCGCATTATCATATGAGCTACTCATGCCATCATCATGCAATAATGTGAAGTTGGTAGCATCCATTCTGGCATTGTAAGATTTTGAATTCACCATGCCATGGGCTTGTCCAACCACAGGTGATCGTTTGACACCTAAAGTACTCTCAATTTTACGCAATAAACTGTTGAATGGATCAAGTTTCAAGCCCCCTCCCGAATGAATAACCTTTCTCAATTGTTTGTCAACAACGGTATTGATCACCAATGGTTGAGAGTCAAGGTGATTGGCCTTGATTTGATCAGCTGCCGCTTGGGCTTTTTCTAGAGTATCAACAAAAGGAATTCGAATTTGCTCAAATTCTATATTGTTGAATTGAGAGATCAACGAATGACCAACTGTTTCAGCTGTAATTGCGGTGCCGTCAGAGACGTAAAATATTACACATTTTTTCATAAATTCTTGGTAATCTGGCTAATTTACTATGGGCGAATGATAGAATACTAATCTTTTATTATTGTGGTTTCAATTAATGCCTGAATATATTCAACAACTCAACCAAATTGGTATGAAAGACTTAGCTCAAGTGGGTGGTAAAAATGCATCACTTGGGGAAATGATTACTCACTTATCCTCCTTAGGTGTCAGTGTTCCTGGTGGATTTGCGACAACTTCACAAGCTTTTATTGATTTTCTCAGCCAAACAGGCCTTGATAAAAAAATCAATGAACGGTTAAACAACCTTGATGTTGATGATGTTAATGCTTTGGCAGAAGCTGGTAAAGAAATTCGCTCATGGGTCATGTCGACTCCTTTTCAAGAAGAGTTAAACCATAAAATCCGTTCGGCCTTTGAGCACATGGAACAAGAAATTGGAGCTGATGCATCGGTGGCAGTCAGATCCTCAGCAACAGCAGAAGACTTGCCAGATGCTTCATTTGCGGGCCAGCAAGAAACCTTTCTTAATGTCAAAGGCATAGACAATGTTCTGACCAAAATTCACGAAGTATTTGCTTCGCTTTACAATGACAGAGCCATTTCCTATCGTGTCCATCAGGGATTTGACCACCACGATGTTTATCTCTCGGCTGGTGTACAGTTGATGATTCGCAGTGATTTGGCATCCAGTGGCGTGATGTTTTCTATTGATACCGAATCAGGTTTTGATGACGTGGTATTCATCACTTCGTCATATGGGTTGGGCGAAATGGTGGTTCAAGGCGCGGTAAATCCAGATGAATTTTACGTTTACAAGCCCAATATTGAAAATAACAAACCTGCTGTTTTGAGAAGAAATCTTGGCTCAAAACACATAGAAATGGTTTACTCAAAAGAAACAGATGTGGTCACACAAAATGTTGACTCACACCGAGCACAACAATTTTCTATTACTGATGATGAAGTACAGGAATTGGCAAAACAAGCCATGATCATTGAAAAACATTATCAAAGACCCATGGACATTGAATGGGCCAAAGATGGTGTGACAGGTAAGCTCTACATTGTTCAGGCACGCCCAGAAACTGTTAAATCACAAAACAAAAATACCCAAACCATTGAAAGGTATCAAATTTCAGCAGACTCCAAACAACATGATGTCATCTGCGAAGGCAGAAGTATTGGTCAAAAAATCGGTTCAGGCGTAGCAAAAGTGATCAATAGTATAGCGCAAATGGATGAAGTCAAAGCTGGCGATGTTCTGGTCACAGACATGACAGACCCCGATTGGGAACCCATCATGAAACGGGCCTCTGCCATTGTCACCAACCGTGGTGGAAGAACTTGTCACGCAGCCATCATTGCGCGAGAACTCGGTATACCTGCTATTGTTGGCTGTGGAGATGCTACTCAAAAAATAACCAAAGGTTCTGATGTCACCGTCTCTTGTTCTGAAGGTGACACTGGCTTCATATATGATGGTTTGATAGACTTTGAAATCATTAAAACTGATTTAGGTGATATGCCAGAGGCACCATTGAAAATCATGATGAACGTCGGCAATCCTGATCGCGCCTTTGATTTTGCTTCATTACCACACAAAGGCATTGGATTGGCCCGTTTAGAGTTCATCATCAATCGTATGATTGGTATTCACCCAAAAGTCTTGTTAAATTATGATCAACAACCAGATGACATCAGAAAAATTGTTGATCCGATGATTGCCGCTTATGGAGATCCTGTTGATTATTACATCAAGCGATTGGCGGAAGGCATTTCAACATTGGGTGCAGCATTTGCCCCTGAAACTGTGATCGTAAGACTCTCTGATTTCAAATCCAATGAATATGCCAATCTCATTGGCGGTAAACAATATGAACCCAATGAAGAGAATCCAATGATCGGTTTCAGGGGCGCTTCACGTTATATTGATCCTTCTTTCCAACCTTGTTTCGAAATGGAGTGCAAGGCATTGAAATACATCAGAGACGAAATGGGCTTGACCAATATTTGGGCCATGGTACCATTTGTTAGAACACTGGATGAAGGCAAAAAAGTCATAGAAATCATGAAGAAGTTTGGCTTAACTCAAGGTGAAAATGGTTTAAAAATCATCATGATGTGTGAATTGCCTTCCAATGCTTTAATGGCCAATGAATTTTTGGACATTTTTGATGGTTTTTCTATCGGTTCCAATGATTTAACTCAACTGACGCTGGGTTTGGACCGTGACTCTGGATTGGTCGCTGATTTATTTGATGAAAGAGATCCAGCAGTCAAAAAATTATTGGCCATGGCCATACACAATTGTAACCGCCGTGGTAAATACATTGGCATCTGTGGTCAGGGTCCTTCTGATCACCCTGATCTAGCCCAATGGCTGATGACACAAGGCATCGATAGCGTCTCTCTCAACCCTGATACAGTGGTTGAAACATGGCTGGCACTTGCGAAAAGCAAAAACCAGTAACATGCACACAAACACCCCGAGCATGAAACCAAGGTCATGCTCAGGGCCTTTAAAAATATCTGCAAGGAGAATGTATATGAAAACAACACTATTATTGTTAACCACACTCAGTTTTGGAGTACTGGCATCTGAGGACACAAAAGTCCCAAAAAAAATACAGGTTGAAACAAGAACGTTAACCAGCAACAAAGCTCAAATAGCCAATGATGAGCAGGCCATCGGTTTTGATGCTGCTCCAACTTATCAAACCCGTATCAGCATTACACAAGATGGTCAAAAAAAGCACCAGTGTGATCAATTAGATGTTAATCATCTCCACCATCATGGAGAACAATAATGAAAAAACCATTACTATTACTTTTGCTGATACTCAGCTCAATCTGCAGTTTTGCCGTTGAACTAAATAATAATGAAACAGTTACCTTTAATGTGCCTGCTGAATCCCTGACATCAGATTTGTTGATTCAAGTACCAGCCAACGCAAATAATATGAGGGTTGAAATTAATAACGGCATTGCTGGCTCTGACTTCGATCTATTTTTAAAGTATGACAGTGATTTTAGTGCTCCAGATTTCAGCGGTATATTGAACGAAGCCAATTACTATTCTGCTGGTGCTGATGCCAATGAATTTTTCACCATTAATACAGCTTTGAATTTTCCACTGAGATCTGGTACGTGGTATGTTGGCGTATATAACTTTAATAATACTCCTCAAAACATAAATCTAACAGTATCTTATAACAGCGATGCCCTCAGTAAACCTGAAATACAATTCATATTTGATCAAAATACGATTGTCGGCAGTAATGGCACCACCCCTTGTGATATTGATGGATGGAATGATACAACACCATTTACGCCGCAAGCAGGCAATACTGCAACAACTCGTGGTGAAGCAAGAAAAATTGCAGCCATGAAAGCCGCTGAATTAATGACAGAAAACTTACAATCCAGTGTGCCTTTAGTGATTCAAGGTTGCTGGCCTGAAGACTTAGAAACATCCATGACCTCGGCAGTATTGGCCAATGCCAGAGCCAGAACATTGGTTCAAAACTCTCCAGGGGCAATCAGTAACACTTGGTATCCAGTCTCACTTGGCGAACGCCTCAGTGGCACTCAAGCATGTAAACTTATTGGCGGCAGTTGTGATGCACCTGCTATTATTATTAATTTTAATCCACGCATTGACACCAATCAGGGACTGGGCACTACTCGATGGTTTTATGGCATAGACGATACCCCACCTGGGGCCAATGTTGACTTTGTTTCAACGGCATTGCACGAAATGGTGCATGGTTTAGGTTTTGCTTCAGCCATGTTTATTAGCGATCAAGATGCAACGATTGGTTGTCCAGCAGGCTCAATTAACCATACAACAGGTACTTTATTATGTAATCAGACAGATATTTATACCAGCTTCTTGGTCAGGCATAATTTAGACGATACAACATCAGATTTAGATACTTTAGTTTCAGATGCTGAAAGGGAAGATGCCATAACTACCCCAAATCGCTTATTGTGGAACTCACAACAAGTAGCAGAATCTCCGTTCAACACCCTCAGTGGACAAGGCATAGGTTTGGCGCAATTGTTTTCACCATTCGGTTTGAGCCCTGGGTCATCGGTATCACATTTCAGCTCTTCATACAGTGAATTAATGGAACCTCAACAAGAAGAGAATTTGCGCATTTTGGGTTTGGCCACACCATTATTATGGGACATTGGATGGGATCCTCGTCCCAAAAACCAAAGTCCAATCGTACCGGGTTGGTACTTTGATCCTTCCAGAGATGGGCATGGATTCACCATTGAACCGATAGCCAATTCTGACTTGTTTTTCGTTGTATTTTATACATATCAAGCAGATGGAACACCAGAATGGTATACCGCACTTTCAACTGCCGAAAACAATGTACTCACTTCAACGGTACTCAACCGAGTCACTTATGATTTTACTGTTGATCCAACTGGAAGTAATACTCCGCTGGTCTTTGATACATCTGAAGAAAGATCAATCACCATAGATTTTAACAGTTCTGCAACACAAAGCGCATCTTGTTCTGAAAACAGCGTTGGTGTTTCTTCGTTCCAGATTGGTGATGAAATGGCAGATTGGTGTCTTCAATCCATCAACACCACTATTGGAGCCGCTCCAAGCAGTAATGATTTAGGCGGAACTTGGTGGGCTGGTAGCGATGATGATGGCTGGGGCTTGTCTTTAACATTCACTGAAAATGATGTCATCGTTGTTACATTGTATTATTTTGATTCAGATGGCAACCCACGTTGGACGCTTGGCACACAAACCAACTTTCAAATTGGCCAAACCGTTACGCTTAATATGAATCAATTTGAAGGTTATGCCAGAGATGGTGTTGCACCCGAAGAGCTCAATGCAACCAACGCTGGTGAATTGACCCTAACTTTAAATGGCAATACTGGTGATAACCAAGGAACAATGAGTGTCAATGTGACTTATCAAGGCATTGAAGGTGGTTCCTGGACCCGTTCTAACGTTCCAACCACGTTATTTACTGCACCCCATTAATTGTTAATAGTATAAAATCAAAAAAACCTGCTCATTATCATTAATCAGCAGGTTTTTTTATGTATAAAGATATTGTGGTTTGCCATCAGAGACAACAATAGAAATATATTAATTCAGATCTAATGCATGCTTCATGATGTGATAAATGACATTCTGTTCAATGGTTCCATGCACTGTATAACTGCCAGCACCAGTCGCATAAACCGCTACGTCTTCGCCACTGTGGGTTTCAGATTCCATCGGATAGGTTGCGGCTTGTTTATAGTCAGGTGCTTCTACATCTACGTAAGTCAAATCAGGACGCTCACCAGCATTCACATAACCCGGTCCATTGGCATAACCCAATGTGGTAAAAGGACGTCCGTCAGCATCTTTTAAAAGTTTACCAACCAAATGACCCGCTTCATCTGTGCCTTTTGCCAAACCCAGAATTGGATTACCTCTTTGAGGATAACCAGCCATATTGAAGGTATGAGAATGGTCAGCAGTGACAATAATTAAGGTCTCATTCAAATCAACACTATTTAATGCCGTATTGACTGCATCACTTAAAGCAATGGTATCAGTCAAAGCTTTGTGGGCAATCCCATCATGATGACCATGGTCAATTCGCCCTGCCTCAACCATCATAAAATAGGGTTTATCAATGTTGTTCAGTATTTGCAATCCCTTTTCAGTCATTTCAGCCAAACTGGGCTCTCCTGCTTTGTCATGTTGTCTATCTTGTTCGTATTGCATGTGTGATGATTCAAACAGACCCAGTAAATGTCTTGTTTTATTTGGGTCAATTTGATCGAATTGTTGTTGATTCCATACCACTTGCGCATCAGTGAATTTGTTCAGCCACTCTTGGGTTAAATCACGCTTATCTGTTCTTACACCAGTTTTGTTTTTGTATTCTGGATCTTTTATTGTAACAGGCAAAAAATTCTTACGTCCACCACCCATTGCCACTTCCAAACCATTTCCATAAGAAAAATCAATCAGTTGACTGGCAATGTCTTTGCAACCTTTTTGTCGTTGTTCTATTGGGATGTCACTGTCCGCTTCCCAGTAACGGCTGACTGAATGGGCATAAGTTGCTGCTGGAGTTGCATGTGTCAATCGTGCTGTAGAAATTACAGCTGTGCTCATACCTCGTTGTTCAGCTTTCTGTAATAATGTTATTCTCTGATGATTGATACCTGATTGACACTCTCCTTTATTAACCGTACCATCAACAGCAATCACACCGCCTTTGGTCTTGACTCCTGTCATCATCGCACTCATGGTACCTGCCGAATCTGGTGTTTGTAAATTGGTGTTATAAGTTTTTGATAAGGCCGTCTGTGGAAATTTTTCGAAACTCAGCTGGTTTTCTTCTCCATATTGACCGTTGTTTTGTCCTTGCAAAATTCTTGCTGCGGTAATCGTGGTGATATTCATTCCATCACCAATAAACAAGATAACGTTTTTGGCTTTACGAGGAAATGACTGAGGCTCAGCTAACTTCTCAACCGTCAATGCACCTTGCTGATACCACCAATCTGGAGATTCTTTGCTTGTGGTATTTTCAATATCAGAATCAATTGTCTTAACTTTATTATGTGTTACAGAACAACTTACCACGACTAAAGTGGTAATAAAAACAACAATACTATGCTTCATAACGCTTAGTTAAATGTTTATTTGTGCAACCCATAAATATATATTCAAAAGTGACAGTACAATAGTAATTATCCATGTCAATAAGGTGCCATAAAATCGACCAAAGGTCTTACCGGCAGATTTTGACAAGCCTAAGCCATGTATTACTCTGGCAAAAACCAATAATCCACCAAGAATATAAAGAATTAAGCTTGAACCGCCATTTAATTCATAAATTGCCATAAGTAACAATGCCATTGGTACGTATTCAACAAAATTTGCATGAGCTCTAATGGCTAGCTGACCTTCTTTATCACCATTATCGCCAACGCCTACACTTTTTGTGCGTCTGAATTTAACAACTTTTAAAGCCAAAAATATCATTAATAAACCCAAAAGGGCTGCAAATAAGCCGGTAATGTGTAACATATCAAATCTCCTGATTAAGTACTTTTATTTCATTGGAAGTTGAGTAACGATTTTTCTCATGAGTGATATTAGCGATAGCAAAATCTGGATCATGAGTAAAGAATAAACGCCTATTATGGTTCATGTGTTTTTCAAGAAATGCACCTTTTTCATCTATCAACAATTCTGGAAAACGATCATATCCCATGGATATAGGTACATGCATCCACGCTTTCCCCGGGATTAAATCTGCACAAAAAACCACATCATCTTTAATAATAGCATGCATCATACCTGGTGTGTGCCCATCAGTATACTCAAAGGAAACCTCAGGTAGCATATCATGCGACTCACCTTGCACCAGTTGCAAACGCCCTGAGTCATTTAACAATTGATTCAAAACTGGAATAAATGAGGCTTTATCACGTGGATGAGGGTTTATGGCTCTTTGCCAATGAGCTTCAGAAACCAAGTACTGAGCGTTTGGAAAAAGCAATTCATAACTGTGACCCTCTTGCCATGATGACAATAAGCCACCGGCATGATCGAAATGTAAATGGCTTAATACCACAACATCTATGTCTTCATGATCCATGCCTTGTTCAGCCAATGCATCAAGCAGCACATGCCTGTCTTCATTGACACCAAAACGGGCTTTTAATTTAGGTTCGAAAAAAGCACCAATTCCTGTTTCAAACAGTATATTTTTGCCATGAAAATCTCTCGCCAATAAGCAACGGCAAGCAATTTTCATTCGATTGTGTTCGTCAACATCAATCCATCTTGACCACAATGCCTTAGGCGCATTGCCAAACATGGCTCCTGCATCAAGCATTTGAGAATTTGCAATCAGCGAAATCAATTTCATCTGATTGCTGCTTCGCCTCGTGGGTCCGTTGATGCTGCTGTAGCACCCGTTTCCTTGTCCCAAGAAACCGCATTCATATTGCCCCATCGATATTTTAATTCTCTTAATTTATGCCCCCGTGCTTCTAATGCTGGTTTCACTTCAGCACTGATCGCTCCAGGCTCATAAAAAATGGTATCTGGCACATATTGATGATGATAACGTGGTAAAGCGGTCCATGAATTGACGTCATTTCCATCAAAATAATCTAAAATAGCCAACATCACCATAGTGATAATTCGACTGCCACCTGGCGTCCCTAAAACTGCAACATCATCATCTCCAATAACAAATGTTGGTGTCATACTAGACAAAGGCCTTTTACCGGGCTCAATGGCATTGGCATCACCGCCCAACAAACCGTAAGCATTGGGTTCACCTGGTTTTGCAGAAAAGTCATCCATTTCATTATTCAATACAACCCCAGTACCTTCTGCAACAAATTTAGAACCGAAAACAGTATTAACCGTTTGCGTCACAGCGGCTAAATTACCTTGAGTGTCAATGATAGAAAAGTGGGTGGTGTCGGTGCCCTTTTCGGCTTTGGCCACACCTGGTAATAATATACTCGGCATCGCTTGATCTTCTCTGATGGCAGCTCTTAATCCTGCTGCATAGTATGGGTGTGTCAGTTTCTCAACTGGCACATCAAAATAGTCAGGATCTCCCAAGTAAACACTTCTATCACGGTATACTCGACGCATCGCTTCAACTATCAAATGAATGCGCTGATCTTCTTTCATATTTTTAATATCCCAAGCAGACAAAATATTAAGCATGGTGGCCAAAGCAACACCTCCTGAAGATGGCGGAGGAGAAGTAATCAATTGCTTGCCCTGGTAAGTGGTATAAATGGGTTCTCTTTCAACAATTTGATAATCTTTCATGTCTTTTAGCGTCCAGAGGCCGCCCGCCTCTTTTACTGCTTTGACAAATTTTTCAGCAATTTCACCCTCATAAAATCCTTTATTACCATACTTGGCAATCGATTCTAAAGTTTTGGCCATGTCTTTTTGAATGATATTATCGCCAAGTTTAGGCGCATCTGTACCATTGACAAAATATGTTTTCATTGTTGCAGGATACCTCTGCATGACTTCTTTTTTCCTTTCCAAGCCCCTGACAAATTTACTGTAAGCAGGAAAGCCTTCTTTTGCAATCTTGATTGCTGGTTGCAAATTTTGTGCCAATGTCAATTGACCATATTTTTCAACAATATGGGTCATGGCAGCAACATTGCCAGGAATTGCTGCGGATAACGGGCCATTGATCGCCAAATCTCTATTAACATTGCCCTCATCATCAAGGAACATGTCCTTATGGGCAGCTGCTGGAGCTTTTTCACGACCATCAACCATCACACTTTTATCAGCCTTGGCATCGTGCAGCAACCAAAACCCACCTCCTCCAATGCCTGAGCTTTCTGGCTCAACCACTGCCAACACAGCACTGACGGCTACGGCAGCATCAAAAGCATTACCACCAGCAGCTAAAATCTCATAACCTGCTGCAGTTGCCATAGGATGTGCTGATGCAACAGCTGGTTTATTTGGTTCCTTTGCCATCAAGGAAAATGAAAAAACGATGCTTGCTATCACTAATTTTTTATACATGGTTTACTCTTGTGCTGTCAATATTTTATATTTTGCTAGTAGTTCTTCAGGTGTTTCGGGATGTTCTTCATCTTTAGGTATGCATTCTACTGGACAAATTTCTGCACATTGAGGCTCATCAAAATGCCCCACGCATTCGGTACATAAGGTGGGATCTATTTCAAATATCTCAACACCCATATAAATCGCTTCATTTGGACAAACAGGTTCGCATACATCACAATTGATGCACTCTTCAGTAATTTTTAATGCCATGCTTTTAAGATTCCTGCCACTTTTTTGTCAAGGCTCTCAGTACCAAAGGGTTTACAAAATCCTTTACATCACCATTCAATCTTGATATTTCTTTGACCAATGAAGAAGAAATAAAGCTGTATTGTTCTGCTGGTGTTAAAAACATGGTCTCAACATTAGGAATTAATCTTCTGTTCATACTCGCTAATTGAAACTCATACTCAAAATCTGAGACGGCTCTTAAGCCTCTAAGTATCACTTTAGCTTCCACTTGTTCAATAAAATCTGCCAATAAAATATCAAATCCCATGACTTGGACATTTTTGACATCTTTTAATACCTCTTTTGCCATGCTGATTCGGTTATCTAAGCTAAATGTCGGGCCTTTGCCAGTTGAATCTGCTACTGCAACTATTAATGTATCAAACAGTTTGGAGGCACGCCTTACCAAATCTGAGTGACCATTGGTGATCGGATCAAATGTACCAGGATACACAGCAACTAAATTTTTAGGCATATTTTTACTCCTCAGTTAGATAAACTCTTTTTGCGCCACAGTTCGATTTTAACCTGTCCTGCTATTTTTTTGCGATATAATTGCCAGTTATCAGCCAAAAAACTGATTTCCTGACCAGATGGATATTCTCTGTAAATAAATCCACCGTCTACAACCCTATTGAGTGCTAAATCAGTGAGTTCTTGTAGTAAATTATCAGCAAAAGGCGGATCTAAAAATACCACATCAAATTGCTTATCAACCCCGTTCAAATAATCTTGTGCCCTTTTATGTTCCACAGAGAAGTTTTTTATGGCGAATGCTTCACCCATCTTTTTTAATTGAATGACTGCGTTTCTATGTGATTCAACCATGGTGACAGATTGTGCCCCTCTTGATGCTGCTTCAAACCCTAGTGCACCAGAACCTGCGCATACATCCAATACATTTTTTCCGGCAATCTCAAACTGCAACCAATTAAAAACCGTTTCTCTTAAGCGATCTCCAGTGGGTCTTAAACCCTCTAGAGGCAACACTGGTACTCTGCGTCCCCTTAATGTTCCAGAAATGATACGAATTGTATGTTTAGATTTTGCCATAAATTGATCGAGCGGTTAAAATAGAGGATTGTATCAAGATAAAGCACAAACTCATGCTGAAATTTTTTAAAAAAAAGGATAAAAATAAAAATTCTGTTGAAGACACCAATTCAATCAATAGTAAATCAACAGAAAACGTGATTGTTCAAAGTTCTCCCAGTGCTGAATCAGAACCCAAAGACCTCAAACCACAGTCAGATTTATCATCACAACAGACTTCAGACCATAAAACTGATAGCAAACTTTCAGATAACCCTGAAAAAGATCAAAAAGCATTGGGGCAAAAATTAAAGAAATCTCGCAACGGCTTTGGCAAAAAAGTAAAACAACTGTTTTCCTTCAAAAAATCAATCGACGAAGATTTGTTCGAGGACATTGAAACCACTCTACTTATGGCAGATGTTGGTGCTAAAGCCACCATGGAAATTGTTGATAACACAGCAAAATCCGTCAAAAGATTGAAACTGGATGATGCTGATGCTGTATATGATGCTTTGCGAACACAATTGCAAGTACTGGCAAAAACCGTAGAAAAACCGTTACAAATTGATGAAAGTAAAACGCCTTTTGTAATACTGGTAGTGGGTGTCAATGGCGTCGGCAAGACCACCACCATTGCAAAAATTGCACGCAATTATAAACAACAAGGTAAATCTGTAATGTTGGCTGCTGGGGATACATTCAGAGCTGCTGCTGTCGAACAGTTAAAAACGTGGGGAAAAAGGGAAGACATCGCTGTTGTAGCACAATCTACAGGGTCAGATTCAGCCTCAGTCATTTTTGACGCTGTCAGTTCAGCAAAAGCCAAAGGCATCGATGTATTAATCGCAGATACAGCTGGGCGTTTACACACGCAAGCAAACCTCATGCAAGAATTGGCAAAAATTGGCCGCGTTATGAAGAAAAATGACCCAACAGCACCACACGAAACGTTGATAGTTGTTGATGGTGGCACTGGTCAAAATGCCATTTCTCAAATCAAAGAATTCAATAAAACCACCACACTTACTGGTATTGTCATTACAAAACTTGATGGCACTGCCAAAGGCGGTGTATTGTTCAATTTGGCTAAAGAATTCGGTTTGCCCGTACGTTTTATTGGCGTCGGAGAGAAATCCTCTGACCTTAAACCTTATATAGCCAAAGATTTTGTTGATGCACTATTGGACTAGACTCTTGTCTGGACATAGCGCAAGAATTGGTGCTTTGTGTCTATTTTTTTTATTCTGGCATCAGGTGTCTTATACTCAAAGCAACGTCATTAATTTATATAACCAAGAACAATCGGGCGACTCAACCTATTATGCCGAATCTGATGCAGGCAACTGTCGGGTTTCTCCTACCTTAGGACAATGGGCTAACGACTTAACATTTCAAACCGCCCTGAACAATACCCAATACATTTCGAATGATCAATCAGCAGGGTGTGGCATCTGCATTCAGGGCCACTATCTTGGCACTGGTTCTGGAGCCACCCCTCCTCCAAAGACCTTTACCGCATTGGTCGTTGACCGCTGTCCAGAATGTGCCCCTGGTGATCTGGACTTGGCTTTGAATGGTGGTGATGGCCGTTGGGACATCAGATGGAGAGCGATTGATTGTCCAGTTGGCGATACTAAATTGTCTTATTTGTTCGAAGGCAGCAATCCCTTTTATATCAAACTTGGTGTGCGCAATCATCGCATTGCTGTGACAAAACTTGAAATACAAACCCAACCAAACGCACCATTTGTAACAGCAACACGCAAGACTGATAATTTCTTTACCTGTAAAAGTTGCCCGTTTCCAATGAAATTCCCAATTGCCGTTAGGGTCACAGGAGCCAATGGTCAAATTCTACAAGACCGTATTTTAACATTGACCAATGGTGTCTTATTGGGCGGGCTTAACGAGGTACAATTTAATTCCATTGATGACCTGATTTTTTTCAATGGTTTTGATGTAAACTGATGGAAACAGAAGTCTGATATTGTCTTTAATGCTTAACCCGGATATTTCATCATAGAATGGAATTTAGGGTGAAATGGCAAAATAGATTAGGAAAAACATCGTCTCAAAGCCCTTCTTAATAGTTTATAAAGCCTCAAGGCTTTGAAGCGATTTTGTCGAATATATGCAGCCATTTTTTTCATAAAACCATTCAGGTACAAAGTGCCTTTTTAGTAAATTTATCTAACTCACTGTTTTTCATGGATAAAATCGATTTATTACCGATTTGATTAAATATCCGGATTAACGGTATTTTTTCACTTTATTAAACTGACTGAGCAACAAAAGCATCACACCGCACATGATCAGGAAATATGCAGCATAATTCATCACTTTTTCAAAGGATTGAGCTTGTAATGGAATGGTTTGTCGACCATTACCCATTAAAATAAATGCAGACCAATATTTGGGATGTGTGGTTGAGGGTTGATTAATCAGTTTGATTTTAGCTTTTTGTATCGCATTGCGAATCGTGTCATCGTTTGATAAGTTACGATAAAAACCCTCCATTAACGTCAATGGCGTTTCATCATCAATCTTCCACAATGTACCAATGATAGATTGTGCCCCAGCCGAAATAAAAGCATTGGGTAAACTCAGCGCACCAAAGTCTGACTTGCCCGCCAATAAGGCTGTAGTACAAGCAGAAAGAATAACCAATTGACTTCTTAATTTGTATTGAATAATTTCCCAAGCTTGTAAAAAGCCATCTTCTTGTCCATCACTGGCATTTAACAATAAAGCTGATCTTTCAGATCTGCGAGCAGACATCAATCCATGTGTGGCGAAATGTATGATTGAATACTCATTTAATGATGCCTTTTTATAGTGGTTTTCACTGTCACGATTATCCAATAAAATGGAGGAATTCAATCCTGCATACTGTTTTACCACATGCATTTCTTTTTTAACAGATGGCAAATCATTCAACTGCAAACCTTGCTCAGAAAAGATTGCTGATAAAAAGGAGTTTTCATCACCATTCAAACCTTTTGATTTACCAATAAATAACAATGAAGCATCTTTATTGTTATTTATTGGTTTTTTTTCAAGCATGGAACTGAATTGTGATAAGGACTCAAAATACTCTATGGAATAATCCTCAATAAGGAATCTATCATCATGATAAAGTACTTCAAAAGGCAAATATCTCACGCCATTACCATTAATGACACTTAAATGATTCACAGACACCAATTGCTCTTCAATCGGTGTAATTAAATGTTGATAAAGGTTTTGGACGGGTAATTTGTAAAGGTCGCTATCTTCAGATTCCAATAATGATTTAATATTATAAGACTGCAAACTCAACCCTTTGCAATCGATGTTAAGACTGGTGTGATTGATCTCATGTGATTTAATCACCGCAATTAACAAAGTGGTTCGACCACAGTAATATTGTATCAAGGCTTCATCCTGATTCAAATAAGACTGTATCTTGGAAAAATCAATGTTTTCACCCTCAATGTAAAACCTCAATTGAGCGTCTTTTTGAAGATTCAACTCTGCTCTTTCATAATGTTCATACAAATGATCCAAAGATTGTTGTGTATGACTGCTGTAATTGTTGGGTGACTGTAAGTTTAAATCAACAGGAAAATTTTTTTGCTGGTGCTGAGTTTGCAGTAATGAATTCAAATGCACCTCAGTATTGATCAAATTGAGCAATTTGATCAAATCACCAGGATTGTCTCTGATCAATAATTGATCGGACAATCCCTTGACTATTTTACGCACTTGTTTATTCAGGCTGACTTTCTCAGGGAATGACATGTCCATTGATCTGGCTTTGTGGTATTCAATTAAAGCCTTTTCATAGTAAGTAATAGACAAATCACTATCTGTTTGTTCTGCAGCATGTTCAGCAAGACCCGTTAATGCCTGCCATAAAATCGCTGCTGATTGAGCATTTTCAATGATATGATTAAAGTAATAATTGGCGACTTTTTCATTTAAATTTTTCCATGACTTTGCCAGATCTAATAATCTATAAAAATACGCATCAGTCATGTCTAATTGTTGGTAATTGTCTGCTGCCAATTCAAAAAATTTGATGGCATCATGATAATTCCCATTCGCATAAAGTGCCGAACCATAAACTGTATATGTCCAAGATACTTCAGACAAATCACAGTTGTTTAAATCCATGTAATCATCTAAAGCATGCTTAATGACTGACAAAGCATCATTCACATTGCCTGAATCTAAATAGAGTTCACCCAATCTTAACAATAAATCTCTGCTTTCATTATCCAATTGATGCTTTATTGATATGTTTAAGGCCTTTTCATATATGCTTTGTGCGAGTTTTAGTGCCCCCATTCTTTTATACACTGTACCCAGATTACCTAAAATACTCAATGATAATGATACTGTTTCATTCGATGTTTCATAACTAAGCTGCTGTTGAATTTCAATTGAAGCTTGTTCCAAATGATTTAAAGCCAACTCAAATTGCCCTAATAGTCTGTGGGTTATACCAATGTTCTTTTTATTTCTGATCCGAGCGATCACATCATCCTTAGTTATGGCCTGTTTATAAGCCTGAGTAAAATTGATGAGCGCTTCCTGATAATTTGATTGAACGAAATGATCATCATCCAATTGTTCATGGTTTATTATTGGGCCACTTTGATTGGCAGAAGATGTATCACCAAAACTGATCATCAACATGAGACCGACAATCATCCTCATACAATTTTGTGTCACAGTGACCCTCAAACCAATGTCTCACTGAGTGTATTCACTTTTTCGTGCCATTAATATAGAAATGGAACATGGGGCTCGATTGTTTTTCCACACCTGTTATCATATTTATTTTCCACATGTAAGTGTTTCCTGTAAGCTGGTTCTGTACATCTTTTGGGATCATTATTTGTTCTGTTATAGTTCCCTCTGATTGCCAAATCACGCTTAAATTCTCATCAAACAATTCAATTAGTACAAACGATTGTTTTGTGTTTTGAAAAGTAAATCGATCAGGTGCCACTGATAATGTCGCTTTATTTGAGGGGTTGATGTCATAGTTCGCCGTCGCTCCCCTTTGTACACTTAGTGATTGAAGGTTAACATTGATTTGGTTATTACTGTTATTAATCATCAATAAAACGAAGCCAGAAACAATAAAAATTGAGGCCGCAATTGATAAAATTCGTGACTTGTATTTACTTTGCTCAGTGTTAAGCAACCCTTTATTAACGTCTAATTCGAATTCTCTCATCGGCGCAATAGCTTTGATGATCTCGTGACAATCACGACAATGAGCAATATGTTCTTGAATGTGTTGATGGTTTTTATTGTCTATAAAATAATCACTCAATTCTTCACTGCTTGGACAGGTTTTTTTATTTAAGGTGATTACATTATTATCTTTATTCGTCATATGATTATTCCTTAAAATTCAACTTGGATCTTAATTCGCTCATTCCTCGATAAATTAAGTTTCGCACTTTGGCTTCACTCCACTGTAACTTTTCAGCTATTTTCTCAATACTGTAACCTTGTATATGAAGCAACACTGTAGCTTTACGATTTTCAGCCAATTGATTGAGCACTGCTTTTATGCGCACAATCATTTGCTCTGCTTGATACTCATCATCTGGTGACGGTGGCGAGCAATAGTCAATTTGATGCCTTATGGTGCTACAAACATCTTCCATTGTAGATTCTTTTCTGCTTTTTATCTTCCTTAGTGCATCTATTGCGGTTGTGACCCCAATTCTATAAACATAGCTTTCCATGTTTTTAACAGGATTCTTATTTCTAATGGCTTTTAAAACACGTGTACATGCTTCTTGAACAATATCATCTACGTCATAAATATGTGCATTTTTAACCGTTTTGCTGACCGCTTTTTTTAATAACAACCGATATTTATCCAGCAAAAGCGATTCATTAGAGTTCATCTCATCAGAACCCATTAATATGGCCTTTGTATTGTTTTTATTTTTTCTATTAAATTGATAAATCATATCAGTTGTCATCATTTTCTGTCTTAATGACGTTTACTGTTGATAAATTTTCTCACTGATCATTAAAAATATATTTAAAAATTTATTTAAAAAAATTAGTGAGAAAAAACACTCGCTCAATTCGTCATCCTTATAAGCCATTTGAATATGGTCCATTACTCAAATCTGAAAACATGAGGAATACTGCATGAATTACTTAACAAAACGTCCATCAATAGGAATAACTTTAGGTGAACTTATCTTCTTGATATTCATTCTATCACAATCTGCCTTTGCTCAAGAGTGTAGTTTTGGAGGAACGACTATCGCTTGTTTACAAATCAATAACGATCAAAATATAGAGAGAACTGATGAAGTCGCATTCTCTTCAATCCCCTTAGCACGATCGATTAATTTGTTAAACATCGACAACTTACAAATCAGAGACAACAATGGAACAATCATTCCTGCACAATTTAACGTGATAGCCAGATGGGGTGGTACTGTTGACAATGTAACATTACCAATCAGATGGTTAGAAGTGCTCACCCAAGACACCCATGCGAATAACTCAATACAAAATTATAGCCTTCATAATTTAACCTCAACTCCTGCTCCGATTGTAAATCCATTAACCGTTAATGAAAACAATGGTATTTATACGGTCAATACAGGGGCTGCCATCTTTACCATCAATTCACAAAATAACGCACTACTTGACAGAGTAATGATTGGAGGTAATCCAATATACCAACACACCCCAGGTGCTGGTCCAGCATTAACCATCAATTCAGGTCAGTTGACATTAGACACATCAACAGTTGGACAAGTCGTCATTGATCCGCAAACATTTGAGGTGATTGAAAATGGGCCATTAAAAACCAGTTTTGCTGTGCAGGCTCACTTTATTGACACTCAAAATCAACTGACATTATGTGATGATTTTACGCCCAATATTCCTGCTTATGAATCCATGGGGTATACCGTCATCATGTCAATGACACGTGGCACAGGCCATTTAGACATGCAAGTCAATTTCAGAAATGAGTGCATTGATGCCATGTTCCAACCATTTACCACTGGGGTGAACACTTTTGATTTAATGGAATGGAACTTTCCGTTAAATTTCACTGCAACCAATAGGTTTTATTCCAGCTCTGCTGCTGTTGCTTCAACAAATATGAATATTCGTGTTGCTCAAATGAAAGGAGCTGGCAATCCATGGCAACGCCGTGCATCAGTTAATTTAAATGGCACCGTTACTGAAAATTCAGAAGCCTTAGCCAATCCAATGGTGGCCGCCTCAAGTGGTCAAAACACTGCCATGGCACAAATGCCATGGATGAGGTTTAGAGAACCTCAAGCATTAAGGGCCAATAACAATAATATTTCTCTTCAATTTATTGGCGAACCTCTGGCCGTAGGCGGAGGCAAAGGGCTGTTTAACTTTGCCAGAGTCAGCTTTTTGTCAGGTGTCAATCAAGCAGCTCAATTGGAAACCATCAGAAACACGAATCAAGCCGCTTTAGAACGAGGTTTAACACCAAGGGCCTCGTTAGAAGACACCAATAGATCTATGGTTTTTCCCAGTTTAGGCAACAACAATCCTTCTCTCTTGAAAAGTGAATATGAAAACTTTATCACTCAGTTCCATAACGAAACTGTAGGTCCTGGTGGACAACATGAATTGGCAAAAACTTATGGCTCTCAATTATGGCCTGATACCCAAGGTTTCAGCTGGCCAAATGTTGAAAATGTTATTGGACCAACAGACAACCCGAGGGGAATCAATTATTGGTCAACCAATCGAGTTGAACTGATAGAATATTTCAGAACAGGTAACCCATTATGGGTATGGGATCTATCTTTACCTTTGACATGGCAACAAATTTTTAGTGCCTATGTCAACAAAGGAGAAAATGTAGACAACTTCAAAAACGGGTTGAATTTAACCAGCCCCTTATGTACTGGCCCTAATTTCCTTTGTGAAGAAGGACAATGGTATAGATATGGTGGAGGTTCAGATGATTACGGCTATACTTGGGGTAATTTAGGGTATGTAATCAGACCCAATTATGCCTTGAAAAGGCGGTTTGCCATTGCTGGTAATACCGTAGTTAATCGTTACAATATCCCAAGAGCGATGCAACAATTAAGAGAAGAAACCGTTAGTCAAGTCGACTTGAGAAGACAAGTGATTCAACACTTCGTACAATTGGCCAATTGTGCTGAATTCGTACCGGGAGTTGAAGGTCAGGCTTGTCACAATAGGTTGATTGAAGTGGTGACAGAATTGGCAGAAGAAAACATGTCAACTGGATTGATGTGTCAAGCGGACATTCAACCTGCAAACCCAAGTCTCTGTATGCCAATTGGAGGAGATACCAGCCTTAATTGGTGTGACTGTGTGACCCCACAACAATTCATCAATAACAGTTTAATTTCACCTTTCTTACACAGAATGTTACTCAATTATGGAGATTTAGGTGGTTCATTGGCATTTGGATTAAGTATGAATTCATGGCATGTCTATCGTTCTGCGATCGGCATTCCTGAAGCGCAGCGTCCCATTGACCCAACTGACCCTGCACGACCTGCCATAGATTCCTTATCTGACTGGCTCAATCAACCAGGATGGGATCAAGATGTGACACCATTTATCGTGCAAGATGTCAGTGTTATTGATGATGACCCCTTTACAACTGATCCAGGAACAATCATAGATGAAAATTTAGTTCTAGACCCAAACAAACCTCATACAGCTGTACAATTTTTACTGGCTCACTCTATCAATCCAAGCCTTAACTTATGCAATGTTGCTGCCAATGCACTCAACGACCAATTCATGCTTGATGCTTGGGATGATTATCAAAATTTGGGAGGCTGGTTAAAAGGACCTGCTGAAATCATGCAAGGCATGGCTTTTGGCATTGGTGTTTTTGATGATTGTGCTGCTGGCATAGGCAACAGCCCAACTGTTAATATTACCAACCCAACTGATGGTTCAAATATAGAGCTGGGGACTCCGATTCAATTACAGGCCAATGCAAATGATACAGAAGATGGAGATTTAAGTGCCAATGTTAGTTGGTCATCAAGTATTGACGGCAACCTTGGCACAGGTAACTCTATCAGCGCAACTTTGTCCGAAGGCCAACACACGATTACTGCCAGCGTATCTGACAGTGATAATCAGACAGGTTCGTCGTCGGTCAATATTTCGGTCTCATCAATGGGAGGTTGTACAACAGGTTTGATATTAAATGAAGATTTTGAATCTGGGTTAAATGCTTGGTCAACCACAGGAATGTGGCATTTAGTCAGTAATTCCACATGTGGAGTACCAGGTTTCTCATCAGCGGTATCATCCGTTTATTTTGGCCAAGATATAGATTGTGATTATGATACTGGGTCACAAGAAATGGGGGCATTAATTTCACCTATCATTGATAACATTGTAGGCACTTCCGTATTAAGTTTTTCAGAATTTAGAGCAGTTGAATTTGAACCTTCTGCAACAGTTGATCAAACTGAGGTCGCAGCACGAATTGTAGGCACAACAGATTGGATGGTCTTAGATAATAGAAACTCTCAACAGGAATCTACAGCCAGCTGGGAAGGTTTTTCAAATATTTCATTATCAGCATATGCTGGTCAATCCATTCAAATCAGGTTCTTATTTGACAGCGATGATGAGCAATTCAATGACTTTACAGGTTGGATGATAGATGATGTACAAGTAACTGGCTGCCTGACAGAAAATGATATAATTTTCACCAATAGTTTCGAAAATTAAATGAATGATATGATTAACTCGACACCTGTATAGATAAGATTTAGCCCAAATATTTCATCATAGAATGGATTTTATGGGATAAATGGTAAATTATGTTGGATAATGATCCCTTGCAAGCCAGTCATTCATGACTTGCAAGGGATTTTATTCAAGATATGTAACCATTTTTTTCATAAAACTCCGTATTACCTACCTGTGCTTGATATCTCAACAATTTAGATTATTCCACCCAAACATACTGATACTTCAGAGAAAAAATATATATTTATAAAATTCTTGACTACACTTAAGATTTTTTCAATGTACATATATTAACAATATATTTTTAACCCTCAAAAAGCGCATACACTCTTAAATACAAAAGATTAGAGTTGTACAAACATTAACATAATTTTAACTTTTAGCGTGTCTTTTCATGCGTTTTGTTGTGACTCTAACAGGATGCTTGTTATAATCTATAATTCTCAAATTTTAGCTTAATATCTATGAATAAATTTTTTTTAACACTGTTACTTTTTAGTACATATGCATTTTCTTTTGACTTTGAGGAGTCGACTTTAGATGCTGGTCTTTTATATCAGCATGGTTATGACTCAAGTGTCGCTATTGGAGACCCTCAATGGATCACCAGTGGGATTACGATTGGAGACGTCAATGGAGATGGCTGGGATGACATTTTTGTCGTAACTGGTGAAACGTTAAATGAAGAAGGCATTAACACCAACCCTAATAAACTTTTTATTGCCCAAAAGGATGGCACATATGTTGATATGGCCAGTAGTTTTGGCCTTGACAGTCAGGACATTCAATCATCGGGACCACTGATAGTTGATTTAAATGGCGATGGTCTACGTGATTTGATTTTTGGTAGTGTAGGTAATGATCCTAAAATGACCATTTATATCAATAATAATAACCAATCATTTACTAAACAAGCAGAGAACAATTTGACCAATATCCGTTCATACGGTATTTCTGCTGCTGATACAGACAAAGATGGCGACATGGATATATTCATCAGCCGTTGGATGCACGATGCAGGGAATGCTTATTGGGTGAATGATGGCAATGCACAATTTTCCGATATCACTCAAACATCTACAGATGCAGACACATTTATCAACGCTTTCACATCACTTTTTGCGGACGTCAATAATAACAATTGGGTTGACATGCTAGTAACCAGTGATTTCGGATCAAGTCATTATCTTCTTAATGATCAAACAGGATCAATGGTACAACAAGACAGAGCTGTAATGACAGATGAAAATGGCATGGGAGCATCAGTTGGTGATTATGACAATGACGGCGATCTTGATTGGTTTGCTTCTTCAATTTTCTTAGAAGGTGATCCTGATTTCACTGGAAACCGTCTCTACAATAATGATGGGACTGGAAATTTTCAAGATGTCAGTATTCCTTCTTCTGATCTAAGAAGAGGTTACTGGGGTTGGGGCAGCTGTTTTGCAGATTTTAATAATGACATGTATTTAGATATCTTTCATGTGAATGGCTTTGACACTTCTATCAATGGTCGCAGCTTTATCCCTGCAGGTTTTGAAGACCCATTCGTTGATGATCCATCAAGACTATACATAAATGACCAGAATGGTTCTTTTACAGAGCAAAGTGAGTTATTAGGCATTATTGATAGAGAACAAGGCAGAGCTGTGTTATGCCATGACTATGATCGTGATGGCGATGTTGATATATTGATTGCTAACAATCAAGGCACTTCTAGGTTATATAAGAACAATTTAGATAATAACAATAATTATTTGACCATCAAGCTTCGTCAAGACAATAAGAACATTGATGGCGTTGGGGCTAAAATTCATGTCACTGCCAATGGCACTACTCAATTACGTCAAGTTTTAGCTGGCGGCAGTTTTGCTTCATCTGTTGGTACAGAGCAATATTTTGGTATGGGCGAAAATACCACTATAGAAACCATTACCGTAACTTGGCCAGATGATACAACCAAAACGCTGACTAACGTTTCTGCTAATCAATATTTGATCATAAATAAAGGTTTATCAATCAGCGGATATGTTAAAAATGCTGCCGATCAACAAGCGGTATTCGCTCTACCTGTTGAGTTATATTCAAGCAAAGGCGAACTCATTTCACAAGCTTTAACAAACGATCAAGGTCAATATACCTTTAGTAATCTTACAGAAGGCGATTATTTGTTGGTTACCAACAGTGAAGATTTTGTTAACCAAGCCTATCCAAATAACAGTTGTGGCTTAAATCAATGTGTTCCCAGCACCTCACAAACCATTTCAATTTCTGCTGACCAATCACTTGATGATATTTTATTAATATCATCTAATGATTATTACCCAAACCTTAATGGTTTATGGTTTAATGCTGATCAATCTGGACATGGTTTACAAATCGAAGTCGTTTCAATACAAGATAAGCCAACTTTATTTGCCTCTTGGTATGCCCATTTAAATGGACAAACCATTTGGTTAACTGGCACTGGCGAACTAAATAAAGGCATTGCTCAATTAGATATGTCTATTACAAATGGCGCTTCATTTCCACCGAATTTTAACAGCGATGATGTTGTTACCACTCCTTGGGGAACAATCAGTTTTAATTTTTCAGATTTTAATTCTGCTGTGATAAATTGGGATACTGATGATGTAAGATTTGAAGATGGCCAGCTCTCCATACAAAGATTAACCAGATTATCTGATACTGTTACCAATAATGAAAATATCGATGCCTGCCTCAGTGGCACTTTCTTTAATACCGATCAAAATGGTCATGGCATCATGTTAGAAGTGTTAGGACAACCAGCTGCTTCTGTCGTTGTTACTTGGTTTACTTATAATACCCAAGGTGAACAGTTGTGGTTATTGGCCAATGGTGCAATTGATGGCAACTCTGCGACTTTAAACACAGTTTACACACAAAACACATCATTCCCACCAAACTTTGATGCAGATGCAGTCATGACTATTGATTGGGGTTCTATTCAAATCAATAAAATTTCTAACGATAAATTGATGTTAAATTGGACGCCAAATGAGCAACACCAAGAGTTTGGTGACAATTCTCTTGAAATGACCAGATTAACCAGAATTAAAGGTAATGACATCACTTGTAATTGATCACAAGTGTAAATAAATGGGTTACTGTCATTAATTTGGCAGTAACCACCTCCCAAACTATTCACTCGAAACCCACGCATTTCACTTTTTCTATATAACAAGTGTTTATTAGATCATTAAAATATTTAAGATTTTACTCGCAAAGTAATTTCTAAAATTAGATTGATCATGGGCATAAGTCAGGACATTGTATAAGTGAAACTTGACAGGTTCATTCTCTATTTTATTATCTACAGTATTTTCAAAATGAGTTGATCCATTCTTATAGAATCGTGTATCGTCAATATATGTCAGAGATTGGTTTTTTAATGGCTTAACTACATAGGTTAAGGTTGTGGATCAAGATAAATCAAAATCAACTTGCTTGAAAGACTACGGTTCTATTTCTTCCAGAGTTTTTAGCCAGGTATAAAGCTTCATCTGCATCGGTTAGCATTTTCGTATAGCTGTAGCCTGATAATTTACTAGAAGTGACACCAAAACTCGCACTGATGGTAAAATCATGACCAGTTTCCTTGGTGTCTATAGTGCTAATACTCTCTCGGCACTTTTCACAATATTCTTCAATTTTATCAATATTTGCATTGCAATAAACTATTGCAAATTCTTCACCACCCAAACGGCCCAATTCAATGTTTTCATTACCTAAGTTCTGGCAGGCTTTAATCACATTCTTTATCACCCAATCACCTGTAATGTGACCGTATTGATCATTGATACTTTTAAACAAATCTAAGTCAAAAATTGCCAAACATACTTCTTGGCTATTTTGGTATGCGTTAGGTAACAGCTCATCAATGTGATCTCTTAAACCTTTTCGATTATAAATTAAAGTCATATGATCACGTTGTGAAAGCCCTTTGTATAACTGTTGTATTTTCTTGTGCTTGATACCCCACAAGACAAAAAATGCCACCAATGCGAGCAACGAAAGGATGATCAACTGTTGTACCAAAGCCGCTTTTTCGGCCAATTCATTTTCTAGAGAAAGCACCACATTCTTTTGATTCAAAATATTGATTTGATGGCTTTTGGCTAAGTTCTCATGTTGTATGGTCAAATATGCCATGGTTTTTGCTTGTTGGTCATTGTACTGTATTCTTTCCGACTCATTTTTACGGATCAACATTGCAATCGCTTGTTCAGGCTCATCTATACTCCGGAAATAATCAACCAAGACCTGTAATGCAACGATTTCTTGTTTTGTATTGCCAATGTCTTTACTGCCCACTAAAGATAAGTTAGCGTATTGATAGGCTTTTTCCAGGTCTCCAAGCGACCAATATACTTTTGCAAAAACACTGTCCTTTATACTGATTAGGTTTTGGTATTTGAGCTTTTCAATGTGTTGTTCAGCTGCTTTTAATTCATCAAGAATACCATTTTTATCTGCATTTGAAGTAGCATTTTGTAATTGTAAATCCAACCATTCAAGTCTCAGAAAATTACTGAGTATGTATTCATTACTGTTTTCACAAATGTTGATACTTTCCCATATTTTTTCTTTTATGCTTTCAGGTTTTTCCGTCTTCATAAGTATGCGGTATTTTGCCACTAAACCATTGCAGTAATACGCTTCAGATGGTTCATTATTTAATAATAAATCGGCAAACTTTAAACTCAACTCATGCTGTTCTACCAAGCGGTATACCAGAGAAGCTTTTGAATACACACGGTTTTTTAGTTCATTATCATCAATTTCGTTAATTTGCGAAATGGGGTAATCCAAATTACTGATGGCGGGTCCATAATCATAAGAAATCACTTGTAAATTTGATAACAGTAACTTACTTCTGATTTTATTCATTGAATCTTCGCAGCTTTCAAATATGTCATTCAGCATGTTTTTTGCAATATCATATTGCCCTTTATAACCATGATCATAAGCAATAAGATATTGGTGATAACAGTTTTGATACGGTGTAAAAGTGTGGGTATTTTGTAACGTCGCCAACTGATCTAAATTGTTATTAAATAATTCAACATCTGCAATGCGAACATGATCACTTTCTTGGAGTAATTCAGAAATTATGTCATTTGAAGCTGAATATTCATTGACAACAGCCATAACATTGGCACAAAAAAGAAAAAGCACAAGAGGTAAACAGTTATGTCTTATTGATGTCATTGGTAAAGTGATTTGCATGATTTGTTTTTCAATTATTTGTTATTTATTATCAAACACTTTCATTATATAGTGCCTTAAAAAACCAAAACGTAATCTTAAAGAATCAAATCTTAAAGATTACGTTTTATATATGCTGATGACATCCAGATGTCTTGTTACAATGCTCAGTATCGTTGTGAACTTTAATTATACTAAACATGTGATAATTCAATTATACTTTAAGGCATCGGCTCCTCAGGGAAAAGTTTTATTCTTTATCTTCATCAGGTGTTTGTTGATGACAAATAAACTCCATCTGTTGTTTTTCAATAGCTGACAAAACATCATCGCCTATTGACAATTCTTTTTGCATTTCCTGAAATGACGAGAATTGTTTTATTGATGATTGTTGTCCTATTGATTCTAATGTCTTAATAAGTGATTTCATACTGTTCCTCTTGTAATTAAAAAATCGTTAATTCCTACTCTACGAGTCCTTATCATATTATCATATGCATTATTAATTATCTAGCCCGAATATTTTAGCAAGGAATGGTTTTCATCAAATATCACCCTGTCCTGATAAAATAACCATTATTAAACAACTTACCATTGGCAGATAAAATATTGATTTAAATAGCAAATACTTACATGTGTTCAGACACATAATGAAACTGAAATATTTGTTGAAGTGATCTGTTACAAATTGTAAACATAATATTTTGTGTTGGCGCCCAATAAGCAGCTGTTCCAAAATCACATTTTTAATTTTACAATGTGATTAAACGGCTTGTTTTTTAGGGTTTTGGACTAAAGTATTGGCGGAATAACGACTGTTGTTTTGCCTGTCATTTTTACTGTCGCCAAATCTCTTAATTTAATGTAATCGATTCGTGTTTCATCCACAGGCAATATTGCGCACTCATAAACAATAACCACGTGATCAGCTTCATAAGTTCTCAACAATATATCAATCACTGTTTGTTTTTCTTCCTTGCTGCTGGAAAATTTAGTCACACTGGTGTCACCACTCAATGAGAATTGCCATAATACTAAATAACTACCGGTATCAAAAATTTTGTTTTTTATCAAAAATTGAGTGGCTTCAAAATGAGCACAGCCATGAGTTCCTGGATCTATACCGATATCCGCATACAAACAATCTTCAGCAGATATACCTGGCTCCATATGTGCCATATAACCCTCTTTTCTGGCTTGTTTTATGGATTCATGAGGAGCCCAAGCAAAAACCCCTGGATGGCCATAAAAAGCCCCACAAACTTGTTGACCTGCCCTCACCTTATCCATTATCAACGACACCCATTTTTTATAGGTTTCTGATCGAGGAATGCCCTCTTGGTAATATGGCTGCAAACTGTGAACATTATCATTCATGGTTTGAACCCACTGTTCAACCAAATTATGAGATGCACCAACAAATACCACATCGGCATTTTCAATATAACTTCGGGATAAAGGAGTGATGTGAGAACCCAGAGTCATGCCCAAGCCCACATTGACGAGACTGCCTTTTTTATTCAAATCATGTCCTCTTTGTTAATTTGCCATTTTACGATTGGCACTTGTCGCTGTTCATCAATAAAAGTATCTACACAACGAAACCCAAGTTTTTTATTGGCTTTATTTGCTGCAATATTGGCCTCATCGCATTGTGCAATGATGGTGTTTACGCCTAAATGCTCAAAAGCGTGCTGAATCACGCATTCTTTTGCACTGTGTGCATAGCCTTTTCTTTGTTCATCAATCATGATGATTACGCCAATTTCAACTGCATCAGATTGTTTTTGATTCCACCTCAAGCCAACCACTCCAATGGGCTGACCAGAAATTTTCTCACAAATCACATGAAGAATCATAAATGGTGGGCACATGGCCATATATTTAAGGGTCAATTCAAAATACTTTTTCGCCGATTCAGCATCAAGCACATCACCAATATATGTCATCAATCGTTGATCTGCATATAGCGTTTGATAAAAGGCCGCATCTCCTTTATTTAACTTTCTGATTGAAACTTTGTTACATATAAGCATGCTGCTACTGTTGATGAACTTAATATCTATTCTGCATAAAAAAGCCCTGATGTACAGGGCTTTTTTATGATCCTTACTCTATGTTATCTAGAGTTTCAAACTTGGATCCCCCAGTATATTCCAACCCAAAATGACATCAAGTGCGTTGGGGTTATTTTGAGCGTAAGTTTGTTTTGCTCGTGTAACAGCATCACCTAAGCTCATTTCTTCATGCGTCAAATAAGTCAACACCAATTCAGCTAATCCCCTCTCATGCTCAGCCTTTGTCAAGGTGCTGGCTCCGAGTACTGATGCTGCTCCGCCATTGTTATTCAACATGAATGCGTGAGCCAATGTGTCTTCTGTTGGCGATACAAAATAAGTGTTCCAACAACCCCATTGTGTCACCAATGTTGGTGATTGATCATTGACCAGTGAATTCGCATCACTGGCACTGAACAATCGTGAAAAACTCCAATCTCTTGGCCCAGAATGACCAATAAAACTTGTCAGAGCAACCCCTTGATTGATGTTATCGATAATTTTAGCCTTTGCTAAGGCCAAACCATCATCATCGATAAAGGCTTTGCGATCACTGCCTATGTTGTTTTGCCATTCAATGGGTAACAAATCAATCAAGAATTGCGCATCATTTTTAAATGAATAGGCATTTGATACGTCATATTTATCTGCGGCAAAAACGGCTGTTTTAGCATAATTTTTTTCACCATAGGCAATGACTTTATTGATTAAATTGCGTAACTCTGTGTCGGTTCTTACTGGAAATCGACCAATATTTATATCTGGCACATTATCATCATTAACATCAGCAAATTTAGCATCAATGGGGGCATACGTGATCAAATCATCTGTGCTACCGTAAATTGTTGGAATGTAACTAACCGAATCTAGCCCTAAATAATTGTTATAATCATAGCTATCGCCACCAACCAATAATACATTTCTTGTACCCAAGTTTTCAGCTGAATACTTGATGTAATCATCAATACTTTGTGCAGAAACATTACTGTAACCATATTGGGCATAAATTTGTTCTACATCAACCAATTTAACGTTGTGATTTTGCTGTTTAATCGTGACAAATTCATCCAAATCATCGCCCATAAAATCCGGATGTGTAATGATAAGATAATCGGCACTGCCTTCTTTAATATCTGTTAAAACCACTGGCAAACTTAATTCAGGTCTTAACAATGAGGATTCGGCACTGATGTATATCTGCCCTGATGAATGCTCTGTAGATAAATGCAGGGTGCAATCAACACTGATGTTTTGCTGACAATTGCCACTTTGCAAATAATCTACAGCCATTACTGTGTCATTGGATTTGGCATGATAAATGATATATGACTCGTTACTTGCATAATCTATTTTGAAGTGTTTGCTATCTACTTCAAACCCATGTGCAAAGATAAGGTCCGTATCACCCATTTTAACGGTGGATTGATCATCGCTTGAAAAACTCAACTGTTTATTGATCAGAGACAGAGATCGTGGATAAGACACTTGCCAAGATTCAATGTGAATAACATCTGCTGGTGTATTCGTATCATTTGGCACTTTAACTACAATGTCATGTGTTCCAGATGTGAATGCATTGGTATCCATTTGGTAGAACCTATTTTCTGCCGTGATACCATCAAACCTAAAGTCATCAACTGTATTGCCATTGACTTCGTAAATGACATGGTGATCGGGCGATTGTAAATAATCGGTGCCACCCCAAATGCTGATTGCCAGTTCAATTTGACCTTCATTGATCAAATTATCCAATGTGAACTCAAGATTTTCACTGACTTCTGAGCCTATTGCCAACAACCTTTTAGCAAACCAGGGATCCTCAACAGGAGAACCAAAACTGTAATCACTGTTAGGAGCATAAATGTCTTTATGCATGTATTGATTTAAAGCTTGCTGGTTGATTTTTGGCTGTATAACAGGTTCTTGTATGAGCAAGTTACTTGTTAAAACCAGTGAATAGACACTGCCTATTTGGTATAAACTTGGATTCGCTTCTCCAACAAAGTCAATATAACCGTTGGGACCAAATGTTTGTTGATCTTCACTGACGACTTTTACTGGGATATTTTCTCCATTATTTGTAATGGCTATATTCGATATAGCAACACCATTAATATCTATGCCCATGGCCAAAATATCAGAATAATAAAGCCTATAAATGCCATCAGACTCTACTTTCAAGCGCATAATTGATTGCTGAGTATCAATACTTGCCTGAGTAGTTCCAATCAATAAGGTACTTAATATTACAGAAGATAATTGAGATATAATTTTCATGAGCCTTCTCCTGCAGCAGCCTGAGACTTATTCTTAAAGCTATTGATATATTGGTTTAAATCGCGTGCTTTTTGTTGCTGCCTTGTATCAATTTTTTCTTGATGAAATTGATTGATGTCTTGCCATTTAGTACTTTCAATGACTTCCTCTTTCTTACCATATTGTTGATCGATATTGAATACACCATGCGATTGACGATTGCCTCTAATATCGATGTCTACTATGGCCCATTCTCTTTGATAGCCGCCTTTATAAACATATTGATAAACCGTCTGGCCTGTTTTATAAACATGTTCGGATGCAATCATTTCTTCATTAACTTGTTGCCAGATTCCATCAATATAAGCATACAATTCAAAACCAACATTACCCGTTTCTGTCAATGTTGACCATGTAATCATAGTATCGCCTGTATTACCGTCATAAGCCGCTTTAAATCCAGCTAAAGTAATCGGTGTGGTAATGATGGGCCTATAACCAAAATCAGCCGTAGTATTGGTCTGGCCACCTGCAACAGCAACGGTATAACCCGTATCATCTTGCGAGTTGTCATCAATGGCATTGTTATCAGCATTTGGGCCATCTGTATGGCTCAAATTGGCCAATTCATTATTATCATCAGTAACTAAAACCACATAACTGCCATTGGGTAAACTCGTGAATGAATAATTACCACTGGCATCTGTTGTTGTTGTTGCAACAATATTGCCATTGGTATCAGTCAAAACTACAGTGACGTTCTCTATACCATTGGCTGATTCATCTGGATCTATGCCTGTTCCATCTGTCAGTAAACCATTACCATCATTATCTGACCAAACAGTACCACCAATGGTATTGTTGACTGCCGAAATAAAACCAAAATCTTGATCTAGATTAATGCCTGAAGGAGTTAATGACAAATCAACCACAGTCTGGGCATTTATTGTACCATCGGGATCTATATTATTGGTCCAACCAACACCACCATTTGGCAAGGTCATAGTATCAACGATCACTGTATATGTGTCATTTTGATTGAGTCCGGTAAATAGGTATGTACCATTTTCATCGGTACTGACCACATCAATAACATTTCCAAGATTATCTATAAGCCTTACTGTCACACCTTCCAATCCTTGATCACCAGCATTCTGTGTATTACTGTTATCTACATCATGGAAAATACGATCACCTATTACACCATTGCCTCTTCTTAATGGATTATAACCAAAATCTTGATCCAAGTTATCTGCCACCAATGTAGGAATGGTTGATTGGTTATCCAATGTAGCATCAGGGTCTCCTGATTGTACAAAACCATTTAAAATATTATTGCTATCAGTCACCCTGACCATATACGCCTCATTATTAAGTAATGATGGGAACAAATATTGGCCTGAACTGTTGGTAAACATTGATGCTATAGGAGTATCAGGAGTGCCATCTGCTGTAGTATCGATAAACAATTGTACCGCGATGCCAGGTATGCCTGGTTCAGTAACATCTTCAATGCCATCATTATCTAAATCTAAATAGATGGTATCTCCAATATCTGAATTGTCTGCATCGATGGTTGGTTGGTAACCAAAATCTGCATCCAGATTTATGTTGCCTGAGCCATTTAATGCCAGAACAGTTGTTTGGTTATCTGGTGCACCATCGCCATCTGGATCACCAGTTTGCACATACCCAGCTGGTAAAGTTGTTACATCGACTTCGACCAGATGTGGCACTGTTATATTGACACCGGTGAACAAATATCGACCTGTTGCATCAGTAAATGTTGTTGCAATTGCCGTCATGGCATCACAAGGTGGTGTATTATTATCACAAAGATAAACAGTCACACCATTGATGCCCACTTCTCCTGGGTCTTGTTGTCCATCTCCATTCACATCAGACCATATGTAATCTCCAATGCTGCCTGCTGGCGTTACATAACCAAAATCAGCTGTTAAATATTCTTCATTGGCTATGGTCAGATCAGCAGAAGATGTATTCGCTGTACCTGTTCCATCCTCATCAAAGGTTTGCGTATAACCTGCTGGTGGATTATTAACCGTTAAGGTATAGCCATTGGCCAGTGGTAAGTTTCTGAATATATAATTGCCATTGGTATCAGTCACTGTTGTTATTGGCGTGTTCACCCCAGCTCCAATATCTATACCAACAGGAGGTGTCAATTGCACAATGATATTAGTAATACCATCTTCATTGGCGTCTTGTACACCATCATTGTCCAAGTCTAACCACACTCGGTTACCAATGGTTGCACCAGGCACAAAACCAAAATCATTGGTTAAGTCTGCATTACCTTTAACAGGGAATGCAGACTCACCTTGATCATTATCAGAGTTATTATCGGTGCCATTACCGATACCTGATGTATCAATAGATCCATCAAAAGTGGAGGTAAATCCAGCAGCCACACTACCCACAGTAATACTGTAAGTCGGTTGCGGACCATTGGCAATATCACCAGTAAAACTGTCATCTGCCAGTAAATTTTCAAAAGAATAGAAACCTGCAGCATCAGTTAAAGTAGTGATGGTAACAGTATCTGTGTTCGGATATGTAATCGTCAATGTCACCGGAACCAAAGGAATACCCGGCTCTGTTGCAGCATTTCTCATGCCATCATTGTTGTCATCTCTATAGACAATATTTCCAATTCTCGCTAAATTGACATAATAACCAAAATCTCCTGTCTGATTGTTTGTACCACCAGCCACAGAAACGCTGTAGCCAACCACTTGTGAATTCAAGTCACTGCCTGGATTTGCACCTTCTGTCAACCAATGACCTGCCAGTCTATTATCGTCATCGGTAACTAAAATAGTATAAGTGCCATCAGGTAACCCAGTAAACTCATAATCACCATTGATATCAGTAACCGTCTTACCGATCACATTACCTTGAGCATCCAACAAGACGACTGTAACATCGTTAAATTCTAAAGTTTCTCCACCATCTTGTGTTCCATCGGCATCATTATCACGCCAAATGGTCCCACCGATGGTATTGGGTACAGCCACTTGGTAACCAAAATCTTGTATTAAATCAATATTACCTCCAGCAATAGTGGTATCAGATTCATTGACAGTACCACCATTAGGGTCATCGGTATTGACCATGCCAACACCGGCATTTGGTAAGGTAGAAATATCTACAATAACAGTGTAATCATCATCTGGTAAGCTGGCAAAATAATAATGGCCATTTTCATCTGTTACTGTTACTGCAAATGGCAAGCCATTGCTGGCAATCAATTCGACTCGAACACCTTCAATGCCTGGTTCTGTACTGGATTGACTGCTATTGCCATCAACATCAAAATAGATGGTATCTCCAATAAGACCCAAACCAGCAACATGCCCTTCTGGTGTATATCCAAAATCTTGTAGCAAGTCATCACCACCTGAAAGATTAATTGTAGAACGATTATCCAGGGTCGCATCTGGATCTGCAGACTGCTCCAAAGGAGCAAGTATGTTATTTGTGTCGGTCACCACTACTGAGTACGTGCCATCGGGTAAACCGGTGAAGAGGTACTGACCATTGCTATCTGTCGTCGTGTTAGCTAATGGCTTACCAGAGGCATCCAACAATGTCAGTGTCACATTGGCAATGCCCGGTTCAGCTCCTTGAGAACCATTGGCATCAGCATCCAAAAATACAGTATCGCCAATCGTATGAGTATTGGCTGCATCACCTTGATAACCAAAATCTGCATTCACAAAAACATCGCCAGGTGCAAGAATGACAGGATGAGTTGTTCTGTGATCAGGGTTTGTTGCCGCAACTGCAAAATTATCAGGATCGCCAGTTTGTGTCCATATCACACCTACTGGCAACGTTATTGGATTAACTTCAACTACATAGGCAGAGGCTGCTAAATTATCAAACACATAATTACCATTGGCATCAGTAGTCGTAGTTGCAACCAAGTTATCAAACACACCATCTCCATTGGAGTCTGTGAATAGGTTAACAGTCACTGAATTTATACCCGGTTCATGAACATCCTGTACACCATCTGCATCTGTATCAATCCACACTCTATCACCAATAGAGCCAGTGGTGCCTGGAGGAGGAATATTGGTTTGTTGCGGTTCATTCCAGTTATAGCCAAAATCAGCAGTCAAATGTTCTTCCTCAAACATATCCAGTGATACAACAGTCTGATTATCAGGAGCACTTGTTCCACTGTCTTCGTCATACGTTGGGTTACTAACCAGATTTGCTGGTACTGTTGAAGTATCTACCGCAACAATATAATCCAACAAAGGTAAGCCTGGGAATAAATAGCCACCATTGGCATCTGTCACTGTACTTCTCACAGCACTTGCCGAGTCACAAGGCGCAGCATTTGAACGACACAGATATACAGTTACACCACCTATTCCATCTTCGCCACCATCTTGATCACCATCACCATCTTCATCCAACCACACACGATTACCGATACTGGCATCTGATTCTGTCAGACTAATTCCGCACGCTACAGACTCATGGTCAACTGATGTTGAACCACTTGGCACAAGCGTTAAATTATTTTGTGGTCCTATCCTTTGAGCAACCATATCTTGTGTTGAGATACTACAATCAGATAAAACATCTGAAATTGGTATTTTCCAAGATGTATTGCTCGTTGTTGCCAATCCTCCATTGCCAGTAGTGACAATCAGGTTACCACCTCGTGTAAAAGTTAAACCCTCTCCATCTTGTAATACAACATTACTGGTTCCATCAAAATAATTGACCCTTCCGCAATCAAAAACGGGGGCTGTTGCAGGATAATTACTTAAATCAAATTCAACGATTCTGGTATCTATCACGTCATTGTTAATTAAACCAAGTAAACGACGATTAATAGGGTCCCAAGCAAGATCATCAATTTGAGTATTACCTAAAGGCAATGTAATATCTGGAGAAACATTCAATACATTAGCTGTTGCTGGATTAAAATTAAAAATATTGCGATGTCCATTACCTGCATTACCTGATCCATAGTACACAGGAGGGCTGGACTGCCAATCTATAGCAAATCCATCAGAGTCTGTAATACCGTTATTAAAAACAGAGGCTGTTTGAGAACGAGGCGCAGGTAAAAGTTGAATGACTCTATTAATATTAATGCCATAGAGTACCTCATCTCCAGAAGTCAGAGGATCACCCAAATCCCAAGCCATGGTTTCCACAAATGTATACGGGAGGTGACCCAGTCCTGGCGCCGTATCATCAACAGCCCCTGAAATGGGATCAAAAGTAATCAATCGATCTCCACCATCAGCCAAAGAATAACACAATTGAGGATCGCCGGATAAATCGCCATTTAATGTAACACGATGATCTTCAATTTCACCATTACTGGCTAAGCCCAACGGAGTCAATGCAATGACATCTGTACTCAAACGCAACCTTAAAAACGTGACAGATGATGGGCTAGCGGGCATAACCGGAAATGTTAAAGTCACTATTGAAGTCATAGCACCAGTGGCTACATTGGCAGTACTGCCTTCTGTAACCGTATCAAAAACACCATCTCCATTATAATCTATCCAACCAGAAAGTGTCGCTGGCAACCCTGTTTGATTAGTAACAAGCACTTGTACCGATGGGGTTGAACCAGTATCAAAGTTTAATATGCTTTGAGGGCCATCTTCATCTAAAGTTGCTGTATTGTCATCACCATTAGCAAACGCATTTGGCTGACCATCAATCTCGTTGTCTGGAGCACCTGCACCCATATATATATTATTGTTAATGATATGTGATGGTCCATTATCACTGTTTGTTGTTTGGTAATTACCTGCACCAGTTCCATTAGCTGTATCAGGTGCATCACCAAAATCTATTAAAGGTGTGATCGGTTCAAAACCAAAATCATAAGAATGGTTATTCTCACCTATGGCCCCAACTGTAAAATTAATGGTTGAATTACTCAATACTGTTGAGGCATCTGAATCCCTCACATCAGTTTGACTGTTATTAGACGTATCCATGTCAGCATTTTGATCAGTTAAGGTAAAAAAGTTAAGTGCCGATTGAGTGTCATCAATTGTTAGTGAACAATTCTCACCACTGTCCATAAATAGTGCCTGAGTTGTGCCAGCATTGACAGTTGCAGCATTATTGAAATAATACAACCCACCATTTGTGGTCAATGTAGAAACTGAATCTGCTCCACACGTTAATGTGACGCTTATTCCATCAATACCAACTTCATCTGAATCTTGTATTCCATCGCCATCAGCATCATTCCATACCCGATTACCTATTTCTACTGTAGCTGATCCTACTGGATCACTGACACCAAAATCCACATCACAGTCTGCAGAGTTAACAAACCTTACACTTGATTGCGCATCAGATCCAGCAGTAGAAAACTCAAAACCTGCTGGCAAACCAGTCAATTCAAGTCTATAACTACTGCCAGCAAGGCCCGGTAATACATATGAACCATCAACATTAATATTATCTGATGCCACTGCAATATTTAAATTATCATAAGCTGTGACTACTAGACTGGCTGCAAAGAAACCCAATTCAGCGCCATCTTGATCACCATTTTCATTGGCATCCAAGAAAACAAAACCACCAATATCATCATCTCCAACAAAACAAGCACCAGGAGAGACAGGAGCTACAGGCTCTCCATCACCATCATCTTCATCGCCTGGATCATTATTGGTATCGCCATCGCCATCAGTATTGACACCATTATTGGGTGTCGAGTCAGAATCAATTTGATCCGATGCTGTTACTTCAGCGAGGTTATTGTAAACACCCGTTGGTTCAACAGTAACATCAAAGGTTAAAACTACATTAGCACCATTAGGAATGTTGAGGCCTGACCAAGTAATGATATTTCCAGCGGCCATTCCTGAACCTGAAATGGCCGTTATTCCACTGAACCCGCTTGGTACAGTGTCAACAACGGTCACATTCGTTGCGTCATCAGGTCCATCATTTGTAACAGTTATCTCAAAAGTGACCGAGGTTCCAATCACAGGAGTTGAATTGTCAACCAGTTTATTTAGGGATAAATCTGCTACTTGAATATCGGTGAAACCAAAATCATAACTATGATCACTTTGACCAGAAAAGCCACTGGCAACCGTAATCTGTGCAAAAGCACCAGAAAGAACAGCATCAGAGTCATGTATATCATTGCTTGCCACAGATAGCCCCCCTCCTCCAACTGGTGTTATCATTAATCCTGTCAATGGAGCCTGGTTGGTTGCGATTCTAAATAAATAATTGTTGATATTTGGTAAAAAGTTAACATCAAAGTTTTTACCAACAACATCAACTCCAGCTGCTGTTGTAAAATAGAATTCACCATCAGCATCAGTTACAACCGTTGCAAGGATAGTTGACCCATCTGTATCAATCATTTGAACAGTTAAGCCACCAATACCTGATTCACCGGGATCTTGTCTTCCATTGGCATTACTGTCATTCCATACACGATTACCCAATTCAGAATCAGGTGTATCACACAATGCCTCCAAGTCACCCAAACCGTTCGCTTTTCCAAAAAAGTCTGCACTTGTATTGGCAGGTGTGGCCGTGTAGATTTGATACGAGTTAATATTTGCACCAGTATTGATGTTATATGTCCTAACACCTCCGGCAAAATCAGATGTAGCACCACCAAGGTTAATAGGGTCCATGTTGGTCATCACTACGCTCCCTAAATTGGTCATAGAGACCAAACCACCAAAGCCCGTTTCTTCATGGGAAAAACCACCGCTTGACCAACTATCTGCTGAATAAAATTCAGTATTATCTGTTGCCTCGACTGCATTAAAACTCCATGTGGAACTACCAGCATTGAATGTTGCACGGACAATATCACCATAGCCTTCACCCCTTATTAGGCCCGAATTATCTGGTGCTTGTTGTTGATGACCTGTTTGATCACCCCAGCGATCCCTAAAACCAATAATCATCTGGTTATCTGCGGTAAATTCAATATCACTGACTATTGGCTGAGGGTAAGCTCGCTCATTACCATTGGGTGATACCATGCCAGCAGGAGGGAAAGTTGATGCCCATGGATTCCAGTTAGCACTATTAAGGCCAGCACCACCAAGACATGTAACACCATTTTGTAAACCACAACCTCTATTATAAGTAAGAGAAAAATCCAAAACTTCAGTGAATAATAAGGTACTGGTATCCAATGCATAAATATTAGCAGTTAAACCTGCTCCTCCTGTTTCTGCTGAACACACAGCCCCTACAAAAACTTGATTCAAATGAAATTTAACAGCAAAAGGCCTAAAATTGTCAGTATTTCCACCAGCACAAGCAGGTGCATCACCGACAACATAATTACTGGTATTCAACATATCAATGGCTGTGACATCGGCCAGAGTCGGCACTACAGGTGCACTGGGCGTATCTCCCAACGGTAATTGATATAAGTTACGATTGGTCAAATTGATGACCCACAATTCAGAAGAATCCGCAGAAATATCCATATCACCTAAAGATATTTTGCCAATATTGGCATATGAAGCTGCATCTACAGTCAAATCTGTAGCAGGGTTTGGATGAGGGTTGACTCCTGTAACATTACTACCAAATATATCGTTTAGATTTAAAAACTCAGATACGGTAGATAACATCCCATCTTTCGGATTATCGATTCTGTAAATAGACCCCGTAACAGCACCAGAACCAACACCACCTGGACCAAACTCCACATGCCTTTTCAAATAAGCTGAAGCAAACAGAACATCGGACTCAGACTGATACGCCAGTCCCCATGTTGATCCAATTTGATTGTAATTGGCTTCGCCACCAAAAGCACTGGTGCCACTGCTAGAATAAGGGAAAGAAATCAATGCACTTCCAGTGGTTTGATTCAAAGGCAAAAATAAGTTGGTCACTAGATCAGGGTCAGCCTGACAAAACTGCGCTGGAGCCCATACGGCATAATTGATATCCTCCACTGGTGAGGTTGCAAAAGTCACCGATGATGATGAATCTGTCCCAGTTATAGCAGGAACATAACTGTTAGGAACATTGGTGAATTCAATTCGATAAGTTTCTGTGTCTGTTAATCCTGTAATCGCATAATCACCATTGGCATCGGTCATCACACTGCCAACACCTGCAATAGCACCAGTTGTATCATAGGCTGTCACTGTTACATTTTGTACCCCATTTTCAATTGGATCAATGACACCGTCACTGTCAAGTTCTTTATAAACGTTACCAGAAATGGTATTTGGAGCAAGAATGTTCGGAGTCCCATCAAATATTAATTCCGCTGCTGTTAACGTTCCGGTATCAGCCCCAAAATTATCACAAACAAAAAATGTCCAAATTCCAAGTGCATCTTCTGAATCAAAAGCATCCAATGCAGTAGCATTTTCTGGTTGATTGTCATTAACAAAATTTGGGGTAATCGCGTGATCTACTCCAGCAATTGGAGTTACTGAATCACTATTAAATAATACATTTAGGTTATCATTACCATCTCCGCCATCTGCGGTTAATAGATCAATATTGGCAGTAGTAGGTGAAGATAAGTTCATCACAAGATCACCTCGGTAAGTGTGTGTGATATTAATACCTAAATCGACATCATTAATATTGAAATCGTCAGTTACATTAAAAGTCACTGTAACTCCATTTCCTCCGGCACAACCATTATCTGGAAGATCACCTGATGCTGGTACAATTGATGTTGGTGTATAAGAAAATGGAACAGCTTGAGCAATTGATAAACTAATGCCAGCAACACAAAGCAATGCTGATACCAATTTTTTGACATCAGTGAAATTCGAACTAGTTTTTTGCATATTCATGCTTCTCTTTTTAAATCATTAATGAAAAGCCAGCATTATTATGGATGCTAACGATAACAATTAATGAAAATTTATGAATAGTCAAAATACACTTTATTGGTAGCATTATTTGATATAATCAAACAATGCTACAATCCCTCACAAAAGTGATGATGTGACTATAAAATCAGAAACAAAGAAAATTACTTAGAACCCCTTCCAAGTATTTTAAGAAAATCAATGAAATTAAACAATTTTTTACCATTAACTGTTCACATCATTGAGTCTTGAACCCCGTTCCCACAAACATATGCTTAACATAGCAAATTTGATTTGTTTTTTCAATGTAATAGTATGACCCTCAACAAGAGTTTACATTGTGTAACAACTTTTTTTATTAAACATTGTTCTTCTTGACCTTTTTTCAATGACTGTGTTGATGAAGTGCCCTAAATTGTAATACAGGATATTACTGTTAACCGAATCACATTTTAAGAAAAAAACAAAGAGTTAATGATGGTTTGGTATGAAAAAGTGACCTGTTATCAAAACAACTGATAACAGGTCCGATTATGTTAATTAAGACTTAGGAAATGCCAGCTATAGCAGTATTGATCCGATCAATTGCCTGTTTTAAATTATCCATAGATGTAGCGAATGAAAGCCGTACATGACCCGGCATACCAAACGGTGTTCCTGGCACCACTGCCACTTGAGCTTTTTCTAATAACCACGATGAAAAATCAATATCATCTTGAACACCTGCAATCTTTGCCATGGCAACCGCTACATTTGGGAAAGCATAAAAAGCACCTTCGCCTTCAATGCAATCAATGCCATCAATTTCATTTAATGCAGCCACCAAGTAATCATGCCTTTGTTTAAAGGCCTTTTTCATAGGATCAAGGCAAGTTTGATCACCATTTAAGGCTGCCACTGATGCCGCTTGAGAAATTGAACAGGGGTTTGATGTGGTTTGAGATTGAATTTTTCGCATCGCAGTAATCACATTCACTGGACCTGCTGCATAACCAATTCGCCAACCTGTCATTGCATAGGCTTTTGAAACACCATTAATAAATACAATACGTTCCAATAGTTCTGGAAACAATACACCTAAATTTGTGAGCGCTTGCTTGCCCCAATAAATGTGTTCATAGATGTCATCAGTGACTATCATTACTCCAGGATGTTTGAGCAAAACTTCCCCCAAGTCCCTAAGTTCTTCAGAACTGTAGGCTTTACCTGTTGGGTTACTTGGTGTATTTAAAATGACCATTTTGGTTTTATCAGTAATGGCTTGTTTTAATTGATCAGGGGTCACTTTGAAATGATCATTTTGTGTGGTATTGATGATAACAGAACGACCACCCGCCAATAAAACCATATCCGGATAAGAGACCCAATATGGCGCAGGTATAATGACTTCGTCATCTGGATTAATGACCGCTGCCAATACATTGGCAATGCTGTGTTTTGCTCCGCAAGATACCAAAATTTGGTTGGTTGAAAAATCCAATCCGTTTTCTCTGGAAAATTTATCAACAATCGCTTGCTTTAGAGCAGGCGTTCCGTCAACAGCCGTATATTTGGTTTGGCCAGCACTGATGGCTGCTATGGCCGCTGCTTTAATGTGATCTGGTGTATCAAAATCGGGTTCACCTGCCCCCAATCCAATGATATCCTTGCCAGCTCTCTTGAGTTCAGCCGCTTTCATACTGACGGCAATGGTGGCTGAAGGTTTTACTTTTTTTACCACATCAGCAACAAAATCAACAGTTAAATCTGTCATAACAAACACCCTTATTTTATATAAATTAAGATATAATGCGTATCTTACAATCAGCACAATGAAAAACAAGAATTAATGGAAAGAGTTCAGTTAAAAGTTAATAAAAACCAGAAACCCTTTGAAATTGCCAGCCCATTCAAACCTGCCGGCGATCAACCCAATGCAATCAAGAAGCTTTCAGAGGGCTTTGATGCAGGATTAAAAGCACAAACACTACTGGGTGTTACGGGTTCTGGTAAAACTTTTACCATTGCCAATGTGATCCAAAATATTCAGCGCCCTACAATGATCATGGCGCACAATAAAACACTGGCTGGTCAGTTATATAACGAATTTAAGGAGTTTTTCCCCAATAATGCGGTTGAGTATTTTGTCTCTTATTATGATTACTACCAACCTGAAGCTTATGTTGCAGCATCCGACACCTATATTGAAAAAGACGCTTCAATCAATGCATATATAGAACAAATGCGACTGTCAGCCACTAAATCACTAATGCAAAGAAGAGATGTCATCATCGTTGCAACCGTTTCTGCCATTTATGGCCTGGGTGATCCACAATCTTATCTACAAATGGTCATACCCATCAAAGTTGGCCAAACCATTGACCAAAGAACATTGTTGCGTCAATTGGCCGAATTGCAATTTAATCGCAACGACTATGAACTCAGTAGAGGTTCGTTTAGGGTACATGGAGAAGTGATTGATGTTTTCCCGGCAGAATCAGAGCAGCAAGCCATTCGAATTGAGCTGTTTGATGACGAGATTGAAAAACTCAGTTATTTTGATCCACTGACAGGAAAAAGTATCAGTAAGCACCAAGAAATCACAATTTTTCCAACCAAACACTTTGTCACACCAAGAGACAGGGTTGTTCAAGCTACTGAAACCATTCGTCAAGAACTCAAGGAAAGGTTAAAGGTATTGAGTGATGAAAACAGACTGGTAGAATTACAAAGGCTACAACAGCGCACCAATTATGACCTTGAAATGATGTTAGAGCTCGGGTATTGTACAGGCATAGAAAATTATTCGCGACATTTCACAGGCCTGCCAGCTGGCGCTCCTCCGCCATGTTTGTTTGATTATTTACCAGATGATGCATTATTGGTCATGGATGAGAGTCATGCCAGTGTACCGCAAATAGGCGGCATGTATAAAGGCGATAGGTCTCGTAAAGAAAATTTAGTCAATTATGGTTTCCGATTGCCTTCAGCTTTAGACAATAGACCCTTAAAATTCGAAGAATGGGAAGCACGAACACCTCGTATGATTCTGGTGTCTGCAACACCTGCTGATTACGAAGCAAAACATGCTGCGCAAACCATAGAACAAGTGGTCAGACCTACAGGTCTACTTGACCCACAAATTGAAGTGCGGCCAGTAACGACCCAAGTAGATGATCTATTATCTGAAATCAATAAAAGAATCGCCATAAAAGAACGCGTACTGGTCACAACCTTAACCAAACGCATGAGTGAGGATTTAACCGATTACATCATCGAAAATGGCATTAAATGCCGTTACCTGCACTCAGAAATTGACACCGTTGAACGTGCTGAGATCATACGAGATTTACGTAAAGGCGTCTTTGATGTATTGATCGGCATTAATTTACTCAGAGAGGGGTTGGACATGCCCGAAGTATCTTTGGTTGCCATATTAGATGCTGATAAACCTGGCTTTCTTCGTTCTGAGAGGTCTTTGATACAAACCATCGGTCGTGCCAGTCGTAATGTCAAGGGTAAAGCCATTCTCTATGGCGATAAAATCACACCAGCAATGGAGTACGCCATTAATGAAACCAAAAGACGCAGAGAAAAACAAGAGGCTTTCAATAAAGAACATGGGATTGAACCGACAACCGTTATTCGAAAAATTCACGATTTAAAAGAGGGTTACGAACAAGATGGTGAGACAAGCAAGGCCAAAACAGTTTCTGAAAAATCAGCATCCTATAACATCAACAACCCCAAAGATTTGGCAAAAGTCATTGCAAAACTTGAGAAGAAAATGTTTGAGCATGCCAAAAACCTGGAATTTGAAGAGGCTGCAGAACTCAGAAATGAAATCAATGATATTAAGAAGGCTCAGTTCATTGACACTTAATTAAGAGCAAAACTCAACTGCCCATTTTTCTAGTGCCAACCATGGCTGTCCAGCTTGTTGTCCCTTAATCATACGATCCAGTATCGCCATGCCAAATAATAGCTGTTCTAACTTATCAACAGACAATCTATTCAATACAGATTGAATGGCGCTTTGTTGATTTTGCCAGATACCTTGCCTGCGATAATCGGCTGCAGTGGCCCGTTGATTTTTTGCTTTCATATAGGCAAAAAATAGCAATGTTCGATTGTGTTTTTCAAGTGCCCAATGAATAATAACCAAAGGCGTATTATCCTGTTTTAATGCTCTAATCATGCGCAAAACCCTATGAAGATTATTCTCCAATAAAGCGTCTGTCAATCTAAAAACATCAAATCTGGCACTATCAGCAACCAAACTGGCCACATCTTTTGCACTGATGTGTTGCTGACCAAACCGCATTTTTAATTTTTCTAATTCTTGGTGGGCAGCCAATAAATTGCCTTCAAGCCGAGCGGCAAGAATGATAATTGTGTCTCTATCAACATTTAAACCTATTGACCGACAACGGTTACTTATCCATTGACCAAATTCATGTGGCTTGGGCATATAGACCCGTAAAAAAGTACCATGCTTTTCTATGGTTTTTACCCATTTGGTTTTGTCATTAGCTACTGTCCATTGTTCGCATCGAATCAACAAACAAATATCCAGAGGCAAGCTTTCAACAAAAGAAACCAGTGCCTTTGATCCAGCAGCACCTGGCTTACCAGTTGGTAAATGTAATTCCACTATTTTTTTTTCAGAGAAAAGAGACATGGTCCCTAAACTGGAAAGCAATGTTTCCCATTTGAATTTTTTGTCTACCGTCAGTACTTGACGCTCACTAAAGCCTTGAGTTTTAGCTGTGGCTCTGATTGCATCGGAGGCTTCTTGCAACTGTAATGGTTCATCACCAACGATCAAATAACATGGTTGTAAACCATTTTTTAATTCATTGGCCAATTGATTCGCATATATTTTCACAATTTTTGATCAATATATTATTCATTGATGGCCAATGACAACTGTCTGACAATTGCCCAAGCCATATCATTTGCCAACTGTTTTCTTAAAGTCACCTCTTCCTGTTGACCACCAGCAATTTGTTGAACATCAAAAGAATAATCTCTTTCTAAATGCAGCTGTTTTTTTTCACCATCAATACTGTATTCCACATCATATTCAAGCCTATATTCTTGCACCTGATTATTGGCTCCAATCGATTGTACAACTTTTCTTAACAGATCTTTAGATATGATCAAATCAGCAACTTGTTGCTCATCATTTTTATCAATGAGTTTTACATCGGACGCTATCAAAGCGTTGATTAGATTACGTTTTAATAAAGATTGTCCTGAAATATGAACTTTCATCTCAGGATAAAATTCGGCCAACCTGTTATTACTCTTCAAATGATACCCGCATGATGTCAATATTATCATGAAAGCAATTAATACCATTGTTTGTAAATATTTTATACCGTTCATATCATGCCACCACTATATTAACCAATCGACCTGGTACAACTATCACCTTCTTAATCTCTTTGGATTCAGTGAATTTTTTAACATTTTCATTGGCTAAAGCCAACGACTCAATTTGATCTTTTGCAGCATCTGCTGAAACTTCCAGTTTTCCTCTGAGCTTACCATTCACTTGTAGCATCATCTGGATGCTGTCTCTCACCAAAGCCTGTTCATCAAACTGAGGCCAATCCATATCAACAATCAAACCCTTATGGCCCAGCTCCTGCCACAACTGTTGTGTGATGTGTGGAACAATTGGTGATAACATTAATACAATAGATTGCCAACCCTCTCGGATGACAGCCCTACCCTCATCGCTATTGTCTTTGAATTTAACTAAGGCATTGGTTAATTCCATACATGCTGCAATGGCGGTATTGTATATACTTCTCACACCAAAGTCATCTGAGACCTTTTTAATTGTCTCATGAATTTTAAGTCTAATAGCTTTCTGCTCAGCACTTAAAATATTGTGGTCTATAACAATGTTGTTGTCATTACCCTGTGCAAAAGCGACAATGTTCTGCCAAATTCTCTTCAAATATCTAAAAGAACCATCAACTCCTTCATCAGACCATTCTAGTGAATGTTCTGGAGGAGCGGCAAACATAGAAAACAACCTCACTGTATCGGCTCCATATTTTTCAATAAGTCCCTTCGGGTCAACAGTATTGCCTTTGGATTTAGACATTTTTGCCCCATCTTTAAGGACCATTCCCTGTGTTAACAACTTAGTAAAAGGCTCATCAGATTTTACATAACCCAAATCACGCAAGATTTTGTGATAAAACCTTGCGTACAATAGATGTAAAATGGCATGCTCTATGCCTCCAACATATTGATCTACAGGTAACCAATAATTGGCCTCTTCATCCAATATACTATCGTGATTATGCGGATTGGCAAATCTGGCATAATACCAAGATGAATCCATAAAGGTATCAAAAGTATCCGTCTCACGTGTGGCTTGTTCACCACAAGTTGGGCATGAAGTAAGGTAGAAATCAGGCATCTTCTTGATCGGCGAACCACCTTCTTTATCAAACACAACATCCTCAGGAAGCATGACAGGTAGGTCTTCTTTTGGAACAGGAACAGTACCGCATTTATCACAATAAATAACTGGAATTGGGCAGCCCCAATAACGTTGACGAGATACACCCCAATCACGCAATCTATAGTTGACTTTTTCTTGTCCTAAATTATTTTCAGACAAGTGTTGCTTGATAGCATCGAATGATTGCTGAAAATCCATACCATTAAAGTTGTTAGAGTGAATCAAAATGCCTTTTTCAATATACGCTTCTTTACTAACATCAATAACCGAACCATCTGTTGCTTCAATCACTTGTTTAATTGGCAAATCATATTTATTGGCAAATTCCCAATCTCTTAAGTCATGAGCAGGTACAGCCATCACCGCTCCTGTGCCATAACTGAATAATACGAAATTAGCAATCCATACCGGAACTTGTTCACCTGTTAAAGGATGTATGGCATAAAAGCCACTGAACCTGCCTTTCTTTTCCATGGTAGCCATTGCAGCCTCATTACTTTGCTCCTTTTTACATTGATCAAGAAAAGATTGCAATTCCGGCTGTTGCTTTGCCGCTTTTAGCGCTAACTCATGTTCAGGTGCAACTGCCAAATAACTGACACCGAATAATGTATCTGGTCGAGTGGTATAAACCGTCAATTTTTCATTGTAATGAGGATTATCATCAACGTTAAAATCAACCTCTAAACCTTTTGACTTACCTATCCAGTTTCTTTGCATGGTTTTTACTGAATCTGGCCATCCACTTAAACCATCTATTTCATTAAGTAATTCTTCGGCATAAGCGGTGATTTTCATTGACCATTGTTTAATGGTTTTTTTCTCAACAATGGCACCAGATCGCCAGCCGCGGCCGTCAATCACTTGTTCATTAGCTAAAACCGTTTGATCAATGGGGTCCCAATTAACCGTTGCATCCTGACGGTATACCAAACCTTTTTGCATTAAATCAACAAAAATAGCTTGTTCCCATTTGTAGTAAGTTGGATCACATGTAGCAAATGCTCTTGACCAATCATAAGCCAAACCCAATTGCTTGAATTGATTTGTCATGTAGTCCATATTGGCATAAGTCCACGGAGCTGGAGCAGTATTGTGTTTGATTGCCGCTTTTTCAGCAGGCAATCCAAATGCATCGTAACCCATTGGTTGTAGGACATTTTTACCCAGCATTCTTTGATATCTTGAAATCACATCACCAATGGTATAATTTCTCACATGACCCATATGTAAATTACCACTTGGGTAAGCAAACATACTCAGACAGTAAAACTTCTTTTTACTTTTATCGGCTTTAACTTCAAATGTTTTTTCATCTTCCCATATTTTTTGTATGGCTTTTTCAAGTATCCTTGGATTATATTCTATAGTCATGTTGTTTAATAATTTTTGCTTCGGGCATTATACCCTAATCATGATGGCTAAAAGGCAGGTATTGTACGACTATTTGGTATAAAAATGATATATTTTTCATGATTTTCATGACACTAAACAGAACATAAAATCACATAGGTGATAAAAAATAGAACTCAGTTAAACATCAAAAATGTATATCACTAAATCATGATACAATTTAACAATAAACTCTATCAGAAATTTGCATTAACCTTATGATCAAAGAAAAAACTCAAATTGCTCCCAGGTTGAATTGAGCATCGCAGTTAATAGCTGGCTATGAAACAGTGCAACGTAAAGCTGGCAAGTTTAATGAAACAAAACTCTCTGCTATATGAAAATTAAAAAAGACTGGTCAAACAATTAATTAACAATTACACTTTTATCAAACAGTCCCTTCCTTCTTTTTTTGCTTGATATAATGCTAAATCAACTCTGTGTACCCACTCATCAACATCTTCTTCTTTTACATACTCTGCTATACCAAAAGAAACGGTCAAACAATGTTCATTTATGAAGATCTGACGTTTGACTTCTTTGCGGATATTTTCAGATTTTTCACAAACTTTTTCAATTGCAACATTCGGACAGACAATCATAAATTCTTCACCACCATATCTATAAACCTGACCGAATCCCTGGTATAATCTCATCAACAATTTAGACAAATTCATCAAAATCTCATCACCTTTAATATGCCCATAGGTGTCATTAATTTTTTTAAAATGGTCGAGGTCTAACAATACCAATGAAGCAGTTTTGTCGTGATTTCTCAGTTGCTTGTGTAAATTTTGCAAATGATAATTTAATGCCCTTCTATTACCAGTTTGTGTCAAATAATCAACGGATGCTAGTTTTTTCAACTTTTCGGCTTGATTGGTCAATCCTGAGGCAAAAACAAAAGCAATAATATTGGTGAGTAAAATGGTTGAGATCACCGTAATTATATCTATCAATGCTAATGAACTCACCAACTTCGGAATGTAAAACATTAACATAATTAAATTAACATATATGCCTTGTTTTGGAGGCATGAGATAATAAGCAAATAACATCGCAGGATAAATCCAACTGACTTGTCTAATACCATTCAAATAAAATGAAAAAATATTGCCAATCAATGCCAATAAAATTATGATTAAACTTACTTTTTTAAAGTTATCAGTTTTATAGACGTATATAAAAATTATCGTCATACCGATAAAAACGACAAAATCGAGAATTGCTATTGACCACTGTTGTACCCAAGCCCTATAAATGGCAAATAAGAACATTGCAACTGATGTAATAAAAGATACCAACAACAATAGTTGTGACTTGGTATTTCTATTCCTGATACCCACGTTCAATTTAATCTCAACGCTCCCCTAAAAGTAGATTTATACAATTTTGGTTCAGATTTTTTGAATCAACACACAGATAATGTTATCACAGTAGAGATCTTTGGCCTACAAAAGTTCTGATAAATTCATAGGATTATAGGGTTATATTATGACTTCAGTCTTTGGATAATAGGTTTTTCAACATATCACGCGCATAAACAGGTCGATATGAAAGGCTCATATTAACCATACTTATCATCAGTTTATTCAATCTTTTTTGCGATTGTATTGTAAGGGCTTGTTGATTTAAAAAAAGCTTCACGTCCAACACAAGACAAAGTTTTTTTGATTCATCTTGTGTTATGGTTAAACCTTTGTGTTCATCAAAAGTTAACCAGGCCTCTTCATTTTCCATCTCATCAACATTCAATTCGAAACCGTTATGTTTTAAGAGTATATATTCAAAATAACGCAACATGGGCGTAATTTTTCTCTGTCCTAAATTTTTCAAAGCATCCATATAACAATCAAATAAAGCCTCAGCCTTATCATTTTCTACCAAACTATAGTGCAACAATTCATTCAAATAGAGCCCAACTGTCTTGTTTATTAAGTCTTGAGGATAGAAATTTTTCAAAACATTGACTTGCGATAGCTTTTTTAGTTGAGCTCTTCCGTAATAATGTACTTTGAGCAAACAGAAATTTTGAATATGTGATTTCAATCGTTTATTTTTTTTTATGCCTTTTGCCAAAATATGAATCATGCCTTCATCTTGACTAAAAAACTCTAAAATCATGCTGGTATCGCTGAACTGCCTTTGGTGAATAATAAAGCCAATTGTTTCTTTGTAAAAACTCATATTTAATAACTGACCAGCTTTATTTTTATTTCAAGAAATTATTTTTTGTGTAATATTTTTACAATACAAAGATTGATTTATTATGCGTTAAGCTTATTAATAATTGCAGATCAATTGATCATAAAAAACAAGCTCATCAATCCATTGTCTATGAAATTATAGACTTAATAATCATCTTTATATCCCAGTTGTTGCAGCAATCTATCATTATCAGCCCATGCAGATTTAACTTTTGCCCATAATTTTAAATGAACCTGCTTACCTAATAAGTCTTCAATTTCTTTTCTGGCTTGTATACCCACTTGTTTCAATGAACCACCATGCTTACCAATAAGCATGTTTTTTTGCATTTCTCTTTCCACCCAGATCAAAGCATGAATATGAATAATATGGCCTTTATCTTGAAAAGACTCTACCTCAACTGTCAAACTGTAGGGTAATTCTTGGTGCAACCTGAGCATCAATTGTTCTCTGATCAACTCTGAAACTAAGTATTTAGTGGGCTTATCAGTCAATTGATCATTTTCATAATAATTATCCGAATGTGGCAAATAGCCGAATATTTTATTTTCAAGATCTACAGTGCCTTTACCTTTACTGGCAGAAATATAAAAGATATCAACAAAATCATGATAATCACAAATTTTTTGGGCATAAGGTAAAAGTTGTTCTTTATTCTTGACCAAATCTGCTTTATTGATAACCAGTATCACAGGGACTTTATTATGTTCAAGGGCTTTAAGCGCTTTTTCATCATCTTTTGTCCATTTAAGAGACTCAACCAAGAACAGAACCACATCAACATTCAGTACTGCTGTTGCAGCAGTTTTATTCATGTATTTATTGAGGGCTTTTGTATGCCCAACATGCATGCCAGGGGTATCTATGAAGAGAATTTGCCCTTTTTTATTGGTGTGTATCGCTAAGATTTGATGTCGAGTGGTCTGAGGCTTAGCCGTGACAATACTAACTTTCTCTCCAACTATATGATTGATCAAGGTTGATTTGCCAACATTTGGCTTACCAATAACTGCTACAAACCCACACTTATTCATGCTGAGACTGAATGTTTTCAAGAATGATTTGTGCAGCCTGTTTTTCGGCTTTTTTCCTACTTCTGTTATCAGCAGTTGCCTTGATGTTTAATTCTGAAATATGACACTCCACTGTGAATGTTTTTAAATGATCTTTACCAGATTCCTTGGTCACTTGATAATTTGGCGTTTTAAAACCTTTTTGTTGAAGATACTCCTGTAAACGGGTCTTGGCATCTTTATCACTGATATCTGGGTTAATATTCTGTAACCATTGTTCCATAACCGCAAGAATAAACTGCTCTGCTTCATCGATGCCTTTATCAATAAAAACAGCTCCAAATACCGCTTCAACCATATCAGCAATAACACTGTCACGATTAAAACCACCAGATTTCAACTCGCCCACACCTAATATCATGTGATCACTGATTTTATAATGTCTTCCAATCTCAGCAAGGGTCACACCTTTAACTAAACTTGACCTGATTCTCGTTAACTTTCCTTCTGAAAGATTTTTATAGTGAAAATACAACCATTTTGTGATCACATAGCTTAATATGCTGTCGCCAAGAAACTCCAATCTTTCATTGTTGTTTTTTTCTGCACTTCTGTGGGTTAAAGCCTGTTTTAAGATCGCGGGATTATCAAAATCTATCTTTTGACCCAGTATTTTTTTCATATTTTGATAATCACACAAATAGATTGAGTTATTTTAAGGGAACTGTTTTTTCAAAGTGAACTAAAAAATCTAGATTACCAATGAATGGTTCACGCACTTCGTACTTAAGTTGGAGTTTTTTTCCTCTGCTTCTTATCACTTTTACATCTTTAGCCTTGACCCTTTCAACATAACTGGCATAAAAACCCTTAGTAATTTCAAGTTGAAGTGCAGAAGGAGATTTATTAGCAGAACCCGGTTTTTCAGCAACCAATTCCAAAGCTTTAACAACTGAGTGATACTCACTGTAAATTGGCCCCAGTCTTATGCCTGCATAGACAAAAAATCCAACAAAACTCATAAATATCAGTAGGCCTATCATAGACATACCTTTTTGCTTTCTCACTAATTTCATTACACGCCTCTTTATAAATATAATTATTCTAACAATCAGCTTATCGCATTTCAATCAGTATTGTTCATGTAACTAATCAAAGTAGCAGACAGGAGGTTATTGTTAATTTCAAATGACTGTTTACTCGATATTAAAGCAATTTTGTGCCAATTCTTTTCAATCCATCAAAAAAGTCTGTTGTACGCCAATGCATCCAAATAAATACGGCCCTTCCAACCAAGTTCCTTTTTGGTACAAATCCCCAGGCACGGCTATCAGCACTGTTATCACGATTATCCCCCAAAACAAAGTAATGATCATCAGGAACAGTCACACTGAGGTATTTGGTCGGGCCATAATTGTGGTTTTGAGTAAACATCATATGGCTTTCTTCACCCAACTGCTCTGTTTTTTTGATCAATCCCTTATCATTTGGGTTGTCCATTAAACCTTTATATGGACCTTCCAATTTTTGTTCAATCAAAGTACCATCTATATACACTTCTTTTTTTCTGACATCATAATGAACCTTCTCCCCTGGCAAACCTACAACACGTTTAATGTAATCGACCGACTGGTCCTGTGGGTACCTAAAAACCACTATATCACCTCGTTTGGGATCACCAATTTTAATAATGGTGTCATGTAAAACAGGCAATTTTAAACCATAAGAAAACTTGTTCACATAGATGAAGTCTCCAGTCAAGAGAGTTGGCATCATTGAAGATGAGGGAATTCTAAATGGTTCAAACACAAAGGTTCTAATGACAAGAACAAAAATAAGAACGGGAAAGAATGAACCAACCTGCTCAACCGCATTAGTGGCGAAAGTCAGCGCTGTTTTTTTCTTTTTAAAATAAATAGACATCAGCCATAAAATGCCTGTAATTAGGCTAGCTAAAGTCAAAAAGGCTTCAAAATCGAAATGTATTTCATTCATATATATTCTTCTTCATTTTTTTGATTATTAAAATCAATGATTGTAATCAATTAAAAGTTATCTATTTATCAGTCACATTGCTTAACACAACAAGATTAATCTACTTTTAAAATGGCTAAAAATGCCGATTGAGGCACTTCAACCCTACCAATTTGCTTCATGCGTTTTTTTCCAGCTTTTTGTTTTTCTAACAATTTTCTTTTTCTACTGGCATCACCACCATAGCATTTTGCAGTCACATTTTTCCTGAGCGCTTTAACTGTTGTTCTTGCAATAATATGAGAACCTATGGCAGCTTGAATTGCTACATCAAACATCTGTCGAGGGATCAACTCTTTTAACTTATCGGCCAAATCACGACCTCTTTTTTGAGCATTTGTGCGATGAATTAATACCGATAATGCATCAACAAGTTCTCCATTAATTAATATATCCATTCGAATTAAATCACCCAACTCAAAATGACTGAACTCATAGTCAAAAGAAGCGTACCCCCGAGAAACGGATTTCAAACGATCAAAAAAGTCTAATACCACTTCACTCAATGGCAATAGAAATTGCAAAGAGACCTGGGAGCCCATGTATTGTATATTTTTTTGAATGCCTCGCTTTTCAATACATAATCCAATAACATTACCCACATACTCATTGGGTAAAAGTATGTTAGCAGTAATCATTGGTTCCCTGATTTCTTGATAATGCTCAGGTAGATCAGCAGGGTTGTCAAGCTTTTCTACTTCACCTTTTTTATTGACCAATTCATAAATTACTGTTGGTGCTGTAGTGACGAGATCAATATCAAATTCCCTTTCTATTCTTTCTTGTATCACTTCCATATGCAACATACCAAGGAATCCACATCTGAACCCAAATCCCAGTGCAGTAGATGATTCAGGTTCAAAGTTCAGTGCAGCATCATTTAACTTGAGTTTTTCTAATGCTTCCCTTAAACCTTGATAATCATCAGCCGAAGTTGGAAATAATCCAGCAAAAACCCGTGGTTGAGACTCGATAAAACCTGGCAATGGTTTTTCTGCAGGATTTTTTGTTAATGTGATGGTATCACCTACTGGAGCGCCATGTACATTTTTGATTGATGCAGATACAAACCCAACATCACCACAGGACAGCGTATCTTTTTCTAATCTTTTAGGGGTAAAAATACCTATATTATCAGCCACTTGATCTGTTGATAACGACATAATCCTTATTTTATCTTTTTTATTTAAGGTCCCATTAAAAACTCGGATTAAAGATACCACACCCAAATAATTATCGAACCAAGAATCAATGATAGAGGCTTGTAAAGGCTTATCTGGATCTCCTTTTGGCGCAGGAATATGTTCAATAATGGCTTCAAGAACATCTTGAATTCCAACACCTGTTTTGGCACTGGTTAAAGTCGCCTCACTGGCATCAATGCCAATAACATCTTCAATCTCCTGCTTTACTTTGTCAACGTCTGCTGAAGGCAAATCAATTTTATTAATCACAGGCAAAACTTCCAGTCCCTGTTCAATTGCGGTATAACAATTTGCTACACTTTGTGCTTCTACTCCTTGTGCGGCATCAACGACCAATAACGCTCCCTCACATGCTGCAAGCGATCGTGAAACTTCATATGAAAAATCTACATGGCCAGGTGTATCAATGAAATTTAATTGATATGTATTACCGTCTTTAGCGATATAGTCCAAACTGACTGCTTGAGATTTGATGGTAATACCGCGTTCCCGCTCAATATCCATGCTATCAAGTACCTGCTTTCCCATTTCTCGCTCTGCAAGGCCGCCACAATACTGAATAAAACGATCAGCCAAGGTCGATTTGCCATGGTCAATATGTGCAATGATGGAAAAATTACGGATGTGTTGCATTGAGATTCCTAAAAACAAAAATCCCGCTTTCAAACGGGATTTATTAAAATGATCGGTTATTTTACATAAAGCATCAATCTCGTTCAATAACAATGAATCTATTTATGCCGCCTTGTTTAACCAAAAGAACAATTGGTTCATTTTTTTCCATTTTTTTGAGTATTTTCTTAAACTGAGTGACATTTTTAATGGGCTCTTTACCTAATTTGATGATGACATCATTTTCCCTCAACCCTGCTCTTTGTATATCGCGGTTGCTTATACTCCTTACAATAACACCGGAATCAAGATCCATCTCTTCTGCTTGGTCTGATGAAATATCTGCAATTTCAAAACCCATTGACAACTCATCACTTTTCTCTGATCGACTTGCCGACTCAGTTTCACCCTCATCAAGTCCACCAAGTACTGCTCTAATGACTTTATTTTTCCCATCTCTGATGATGTCAATTTTAACTTTTGTCCCTGGTTTTACTGAGCCAACCAAAGGTGGCAAACTGCTGGAGGTTTCAACATCCAAACCATTAAATCTAACGATTACATCTTGTACCTGAATGCCAGCTTTTTCCGCAGAAGAATCTTTATTAACATTTGTAACCAGTGCTCCTTTAGGAGTATCCATTCCGAGATAATCTGCCATATTTTGTGTTACTGGTTGAATGTTAACACCCAACAATCCACGTTTTACAGAGCCATGTGTTTTTAATTGATCCATCACCGACATTGCCACATCAATAGGAATAGAAAAAGATAACCCCATGTAACCACCTGTATTCGATAAAATCAAAGTATTAATACCTACCACTTCGGCATTCATATTGATTAATGGCCCACCCGAATTGCCACGATTAATGGGTACATCAGTTTGGATATAAGGAATGTATTGCTGAGAACCCAGCGAGCGACCTTTTGCAGAAACAATGCCTTTAGTAACAGAGTGTTCAAAACTCAATGGTGACCCAATGGCCATAACCCATTCACCAATCTCTAACTGTTTTGTGTCACCAATTTTTAAATATGGCAAGTCAGCTGCATCAACTTTAAGAACGGCAATATCACTGGCCTCATCCTCTCCTATGAGCTCCGCTTCATATTCTCTTCTGTCAACCAGAGTAACAGTAATCTCATCAGCTCCATGTACCACATGTCTATTGGTTAGGATATAACCATCTATAGAAACGATAAAACCCGAGCCTCCTGAAACACTGTCTCTGTCTTGCGGTGTTTGAGGAACACCAAAGAAACGCTCAAATGGATTTACAGGGCGATTATTTGTATCCAAATCACCACGAGATTTTGCATTCTGTCTGGCAGTAATATTGACTACAGCTGCCCCAGTTTGTTTGACTAAGTCAGTAAAATCAGGCAACAAAGCCTGCTTAGCATTGGCCGCAAATGACACAATGATCAATAATAAAAAATTTGATATTATAAAGTTTTTTTTCATTATAAAAACCTCCGATAAGATATTTTTTTAAACAATAAAGTCAGTTAATTGTGCTTTCGCTCACTTAAAAAATTTTACTGTGGGTCTCATTACATGTTTGTTAAACTTAATTAATGACTTTGCAATCAACAAACCTAACAACAAACCAATAAGCCCACCTATGTCCACTGGATAATTGAGAACCGAAAAAAGTTTATAACAGACAATCATCGTTAACAGCATTGAGATGATGGGTAATCCATATAACATTAGCGATAGCTTAAGTAAGTGCTTTTCACTAAATTTCAATCCAATAATGTCATTTTCTTGATGTTTTTCTGTAAAGAAATTTTGAACATCTGAAACATGATGTCGATTTGATCCACTACCGTTTAAATTAACGCTCAAATAACCCTTATTCAAGTTTGGAAATAAAAATGACATCAAGCCTTTTTTACATTGCTGTTGACATCCTGATGACTGGCAATTTTCATCTTGAATCTTTAATGTGACATCAACAGCATTAATCTCAATAATTTTAGCCAGTTTGATCAATCTGCCACATCCTCAATCAGAATCGGGCTGTATGATTTTGATTCTGAGCTAGAATTGATGATCATCAAATACGGCATATTTGCATTTTGTGAGTAACCTTGGTTATATCTCAACGTATTGTTATTGCTCACTGAGGGGAAACGGCTTAGAGAAACAGGAGGAACAATCGTTTTACCACTGGTTGCTACATTCGCAGAAATTGAAGTTTTCAGAGGTTGAATGTCATTTGCAATATTCAATACAGGTTGAGGTTGCAATGAATCAGTTTGCTGACTCTGTAGCATAAAAACAGAAGTTATAGCGACACTCGCTGCAATACCGGCACCAACAAGTGGTTTTAACCATCGATTAAAAGCAGATTTGTGTTCAATGACTTCTTGCTGAATAGAACCACTTCGATTATTTTGTAATTGTTGACAAACACTGGCAGCCACATCAAAAATCAATGGCTCTTGGGTTTCTTTTTGTAAACATGATTTAATTAAATGATAATTTCCCCATGTTTCTGATAATGAATCGTCGGTGGCCATACGTTTCAATAAAAATTGACTGGCATTGATCTCTAATTCACCATCCATCAAATTTGAAATTTGCTCATTTGATTTATCTGACATAACTTGCTCTCTTCTCTTCTTTCTGTAATAACGGTTTTAATGCAATGTCCACAGCATCTCTAGCTCTGAATATTCTTGATCTTACTGTGCCTATAGGGCAGTCCATCTCTTTTGCAATTTCTTCATAACTCAAGCCATCAACCTCTCTGAGTATAATTGCCTTTCTTAAATCATCGGGTAAGTCTGCAATGGAGTCATGGACCACTTTTTCTATTTCTTGGCGTGCGTATTCAGCATCAGGAGTATCAAAATTTTGGTGTTCAAAACTGCTGGGGAAATTCTCAGCATCACTCGGCTCAACATCAGAGTTTTGAATTCTCCTTCCTTTCGCGACCAGATAATTCTTTGCAGTGTTTATGGCGATTCTATAGATCCATGTATAGAATGCAGAATCACCTCTAAAATTAGGTAAAGCTTTGTAGACTTTAATAAAAACATCTTGTGTAAGATCTTGTATTTCATGATAGTCCTTTATCAATTTTGAAATAACCCCTCCTACTTTCTGTTGATATCGCTGCACTAACAATTCAAAAGCTTTAATGTCACCTTTTTGCGCTTGTTTAACAAGCGCCAAATCTATGGCTTTCTCAGACATATCAGTTTTTTTATCCTGTTTAGTATTCATTGTTAGCTTCTATGACACTGGTTTGTTAAGAAAGTTTTAAATTAAATGATTTTTTAGTAAAACAACAATAATGCTTATTGGAGTTCTATGCATAACCATATGACGCAATAAAAAGTAGAAAAAATTGGTAATAATTAAGCAAAAGCTTAGGTAATAAGTCATTCACAAAAGAAATATCAAATTCATGTACTGAATGTTTTTTTATTTGACACCTTATTCATACAAAGGTCTCTCTTATTTATTATGACCCATAAGTTTTTCACGTTGTTCTAGTAACTTTTCTATCTCTTCTTCTGGCATTGGTCGAGCGAATAAAAAACCTTGAAAATATTCACAAGCACGCTCTTGTAAATACTCTCTTTGCTCTTCAGTTTCAACACCTTCTGCTACTATTTTTCTATTCAATCGTTTAGCCATATCGATGGTTGCATCCAATATTGCTTCATCTTCAGGGTTTAAGCCAATATTTTTGACAAAAGATTGATCCACTTTAATAAAATGAGCGGGAATTTTCTTGATATAATCCAAACTTGAATGGCCTGTACCAAAATCGTCGATTGACAGAGTACAACCTATTTTAACAATTTCATTCAATGACTCAACCAGATTTGGTACAACATCTAAACTGATGGTTTCTGTAATTTCAAAATCAATAAAATGGGGATGTACACCTGAAGCATTGATGATTTTTTCAAGCTTTCTTGGTAACTCTGGATCAATCAATTGTACAACAGATAAATTAATTGAACACGTCAAATTCAAACCATACCGTTTTTGCCAGTTAACCACCAATTCACAGGCTTTTTGGGCAATGTATTCACCAATTTCATTGATCAACCCCGTTTCTTCTGCCAATGGAATAAAGTGACCTGGGTTGATCATTCCAATCTCTGGGTCAATCCATCTAACCAAAGCTTCGAAGCCAATAATATCCTCAGTCTTTGCGTCAATTTTTGGTTGTAAAAACACCTTAATATGCCCCTCTTCGATGGCAATTCTAAGGTTTTCCTCCATTTCCGTTTTTTGTTTTAACGCTTTGCCAGTCTCTGAGAATTTAAATACAATGTAATTATTTTTACCCGCCATTTTTGCATCATACATAGCCAAGTCAGCATTCTTCATCATACTTGAAATTGTTTGACCATCATCAGGAAAAATAGAAACACCAATATTGTAATTGATTTTCATTTCTGTTCCATTACTTAACAAAATGGATTGATTGAGTTTTTTGATTAATTCTTTTGCTTTTAAGTCTACCAGTTTCTTATCAACATGAGGGTTTAAGAGCACTAAAAAGTCATCTTCAGATAACCTATAGACTTGCCCATAGGCACGAATACTCTGTACAATAATTTTTGATATGCACAAAATTATTTCGTCAAATAATTCAATATTCAGCTTGTTGTTCATGTAGTTTAATTTTTCAATATCAATCAACATTAAAGCAATATATTTTCCATCAGTTACGCCATTTTCCATAATTTCAGCGAATTTATTGGTCATAGAGTTTCTATTTGGCAAGCCTGTTAAGGTATCAAGTTGTTCTTGTCTTTCTTTTTGATTATTGATACTTTTTTGAAAGAGGCCAAATCGGCATTGGCTCGTTATTGCATTGAGTATTGAAGTGATGGTTTGCCAACTATCAACTTGACTTTGGCCTCCGGCAATTAATGAACCAAACGTACTCTCTTGATGACAAATAGGATAAACACACATTGACTGCAAATTATTGATACTTAACATATCAATGTATTCACTCATGCGATCATTATTTATATCAATCTCAATTGCTTGATAGCCATTAATGATTGAAAAAAGTGATTCCTTAGATTGATTGAGAATTTTTTTAACTACAGATTTATTACCTACGACAATTGGTCTTGATAGTTTTTTATCATGTAATTCAAAAAACATCAGAAAAGTAAAATTCAAATATTTTCTAATATCCTCTAACAAAGGCAAAAAGTTTTGAGAAAAAATATCGACCTGATGAGTCCTTTTTAAAAGTGAAAAGACTTGGCTAGAGACTCCTTGCACATCTTCTCTTGAGATCCTTCCCATGAAAACAATATCTCCATTTAAAACAGCCATCTGATATTGTGCCAATAAATCCTGAGACTTACCAAGTGCTATATTTTTAATAGCAAAAGTGATTTGTTCATTAGAGTTTATTTCTTTGATATAACCATCATATTTATCGTGGTTAGATTGGTCATCAAAAAATTTCCAGGATTGTCCGATCAGTTGGCTTTCCTTACATTGAGTTATTTCAAGTAAAGCCTCATTAACATGTGTAATTTTATGATCTGCTGCATTAACAATGACTTTAGCTTCTAGCGCATTGGTAAAAAATGTATCCCAGACTTCATTTGAGGAGTCTTCGAAACTGGACTCAAGTGGTTCTTTTATCTTTTCTTCATCATTTCCAGACGTTACAGGCAGTGCTTTATCATGGTTGTTTTTTTGGCAAAATATTTTTAGAGAAACTTCAAGTTCAGATAATGGTTCAAATAATATCGTATTTGTTATGCTCTTATATTGTTCAAATTGATCACTTCGTATTGAAAAGTTTTTATTAACGATCAATGCCACATGTACTTTTGGAAACTTTTGCATTAATGTTTTGAGCTGTTGAGGGTTTTCAATTAATCCTTTGGCACATTCAACAACGAGATAACTGATATCCTCACTTGACATGATTTTTTCACAATCCGCCACATCTTTAGCAGTATGTATCATATCCACTTCATTACTGTCAAAAAAATTAAACAACAATAATCGCTCTTTCTTTAAGCTACAGCATATTAATATACTATTATTTGTTAAATCAAGCATCTGAGATTACCCACTTCCCATCTCTGAGTTTATATTTGTTATTATTTTTATTCGCCAATTCAATTTCTTCAGCATTGACTGTCAAAAAATTAAATTGAATGTCTTCTTTGGTCAAAAATAGAAAACGCGTATTTTTATTGACTTTCAGCAAGGTTTTGGCCGATGGCATGGTAGATTTCAGCTCTAACAAATCCAGCGGTTTAATGCCAGGAAAAACATAAACTGAAAAATAATGATTTTTATTGGCATACTTTAGCGCTTCTAAAACTGAACGGGTACCTGGTAAAGGCGTCTGTCCAGATTTAATATTCATCAATCCAGAGCCAGATGACCACACATAAATAGCCAATCCCGAACGAATTGATATTTGTTTAAGTGCCTCAATTATTGCATCAGATTCATCGCTAGCAATGTATTGAAACAACTTAGCATCGCGGATTTTTTTTTCTATGGTATTTACACTGGATAACGATAACTTTGACATCTGACTACATCGTTTCTGTAGGGACATGCTCTCCTTTATAAGGAGCCAACATGGTTTCAATTTTTGTTCGGGCTTGTTCCATATCACTGTTGTCAGCGAATTGAACACCAATACCAGCATGCTTCATTCCACTCGCGCCTTCTGGAGTAATCCACACAACTTTGCCTGTAACAGGAAAACGTTCATCGTCCATTAATGTTAAAAGTAAGAATACTTCATCATTGAGTTTGTATTTATTTTTTGTTTTAACAAATACCCCTCCATTCTCAATGAATGGCATATAGACTTTATGAAGTTCGGTCACATCTTTAATGACACATGACAAAATACCCTTTTTGCCCATTCCTGCACCCATAAATGCCATATTTTTTTACCTACATCAGTTTATTTACAAGGTTATCATTATAACCCAATCTTTAGTATAAAATAAATTATTTATATTAGAGACTTTTTCTTAATTATGGAGAAACGAGCAATTCAGGCCATAAATCCGATATCAAACTTGTTGGGTAAAGTAATTATGCCGCGTTATTTTTCCATTTAATTAAGAGTTCTTCTAATAACAATTCAACTTTTAGAGCAGTCAAACTTCTTTTATCAAAAAGGTATAAATCAGATAAAAAATTTAAAATGTGCTCACTTTGTTTTTTTTGAAAAACACATTCCATGTTTTTACCATCAAACATCATAGAACTATCGGTTGTTGATATTGAATATTGATGTCGCAATAATGACAAAAAAAACTGTGCCATATAAGGAAAATACATGTATAACTCCTCACTGTGCCACCGTTTACTCACTTCCAAAACGGAAGTTACAGATCTTTGGCTTAATAAATCATAGAGCTCCCTCAACATGCTTTCAACATTAGACATAACGTTATTATCTAATAATGCTCTAGCGACCAATGGAGCCCCACCTGCCAAAATAATACTGCTGTGAATATCTTTTTCATCAAGTGTTGACTCAGCTTTTATCCAATTGATAACATGTTCTGTTGGCGGTGTGGATATATTAACTTTAACACAACGGCTTTTAATCGTAGGCAGTATGCTGCCAAAATCACTGGTAGTTAAAATAAGAACAACTTTACTTGGAGGCTCCTCTAAGGTTTTGAGCAAAGCATTTGCAGAAGCTTTATTCATTTGCTCTACATTCTCGATAACAACCACTCGATACTGGTTTCGTGTCGAGCTCAATACCACACCTTTTGTTAAGGACCTAATTTGATCAATTTTTATGATAGATTTTTCAGCTTGTATTAAAGTAAAGTCAGTATGATTACCCACAACAAATAGTTGGCAGCCTACACATTCATTACAAACATCGTTTTCTGGTAAATTTTCACATAAGGCCATATGCGCCATTTTTTTTGCCAAGGCTACTTTACCGACACCTTTGATTCCTGTTAGCAAAATGGCATGAGGTACTCTCTGCGAGCAAACCAATTTTTGCCACTTTTGAGAGTGCTCAATCAACCACGGATAAATTTTCATTTTAGTATTTTTTTGTATTGTTGCAAGGCTTCATTTATGGCGATGTTCACAACATTAATAGATTGAGAAGCATCAATAATTGCATAACGATCGGGTTGTGATTGTGCCTTTTCCTTGTATGCCTGGGCAATCCTTGTAAAAAAAGCCATGCTTTCTTGCTCAATCCTATCAACATGATTGCGTGATTTAATTCTTTCAAGACCTATAGCAGGATCTATGTCCATTAATATGGTGAAGTTTGGTTGCATATCACCAACAATATATTCATCAAACCATTTAACCACATCATAACCAAGTTGCCGGCCTCCACCCTGATATGCATAACTGGCATCTACATACCGATCAGAAAGAACCCACTGGCCTTTTTTTAATGCAGGCTTAATAACATTTTCGATGTGTTCATTTCTGGCAGCAAACATCAACAACAATTCGGTTTTTGCATGCAAGTGATCTGAATACAACAAAATTTCTCTGATTTTTTCTGAATTTTTTTCGCCACCAGGCTCTCTAGTACAGATAAAGTCAACGCCCCACTCATGAAGTTTCTCTCCAATAATTTTGAGTGCGGTGGTTTTGCCAGCACCTTCAGAACCTTCCACAGTTATGAGTTGTGCTGCCATATCATTCGCCATCACAATTTATTCCCTTTTAAGTAGCTTTGAACCGCTTTGCGGTGTTCGTCATAAGTTTCAGAAAAATAATGACCGCCTCTGTTATTGGCAACAAAGTAAAGAAACTTACCTTCCTGTGGCTGGGCACTTGCAGAAATTGCAGCAGCGCTGGCCATCGCAATTGGGGTTGGGGGTAAACCTTTTCTGGTATAGGTATTGTATGGTGTATCATTAGTTAAATCTTTTCTCTTGATGTCCCCATCATAAGTATCACCCAAACCATATATCACTGTAGGATCAGTTTGTAACTTCATATTACGTAATAACCTTCGCACAAAAACTCCGGCAATTTTTGTCCTTTCATCGACCTGTGCAGTCTCTTTCTCAATAATTGAAGCCATGGTCAACATTTCATACGGTGTTTTATATGGCAACGACTCTTTTTTATTTTGCCAGTTTTTTTGTAAATGATCTTTTAAAGAAGCATGCGCTCTTTTCAATACATCTATATCAGAGTCACCCTTTACATATTGATACGTTTCAGGTAGAAACAACCCCTCCAGGCTGGTTTCACTGGCACCAAGTAATTCCAACAAGTCATAATCATTCATCTCATTAATGGCTTGTTTTAAAATGTTATCCTCTGAAAGCTTTTGCTTTAATTCACGCCAGTTGCTGCCTTCGATAATTGTAAATTGATATTTAACCACTTGATTATTTTTGATTTTCAGCATCATTTGCATCGGTGTTAAATCAGCACCGATATGAAATTCTCCAACAGTAAGCCAGGCCCCCACTTGTTCTAATTTAGCAAATAGGCGCCATTGCCAATTCTGACCATTGGCATTTTTACTCATGATCAGTGAATAAAAGTCAGTGAAGTTTTGTCCTTTTTGAATCTCAAAAGACGTAGTTTGCGTGAATACAGGACTTTTAATAAATTTTTGATATTGATTATAATAATACCCTACTGTGAACAAACCAACAACAATCAACATCACCAATATATAAATTAATTTTTTCATGTTAATATCATGTATTTTTGCCATTGGTGTTTAATTTGTGCAATCACCGGGCTGTCATTTTTAAACATCAATGTATCATCGATATATTTAATTTCATTGAAACCTTGAAGACTATTAGAAACCATCATGCCATGATAATGAGACAAGCTTTCAAAAGCAATTTTTTTCCAGTTTATTTGAAATCCTTGAGACATCAACCACCTTATTGCAACACCATAAACCCCACAATTATCCAATAATGGCGTGTAGATTTCATCATTTTTAATTAAGATCACATTTTTGCTGATGGTTTCAATAACACAACCATTGTGATCTAACATCAACGCATCAGTAAAATCTACGTGTTGTAACTGTTGAGCTGCCATCACTTGTTCTAATCGGTTCAGGTGTTTTAATCCTGCCAAGTTTGTTTGCCTTGAAAGCCTAACATCACTGACGGTCAACCTTTGATTGACCGTCAGTGACTGATAGCTATTCACCATGAGATAATAAGCAATTGATCGTGAATTACTGCCATAGCCTCTATTAAAATCATCCCTAAACACCACCAGTTTTGCCACATACATCTTGTCATCAGTAACCAAAGACAATAATTTTTGCAATACTTGAACCTCATCTATTGCTTGCAAATTCAGCCTTGATAAACCATTTTGCAACCTTTCCATATGAAACGACCACAATGGCACTCGCCCATCTTTAAGCAACATCGTTTCAAAAAGGCCATCACCGTAATTGACAGCTCTATTGGCAAAGCATTGCTGGGCTGTTATTGGGAATGATGAATAAAACTTCATGGTAAGCTTATAAACTGCTGATCAATGCTTGCGCTTTATAGTATGATTCTTTCGCTTCATTTTCTGCAATAGAGTCATAGACAACTCCTGCTCCTGCTTGAAAAGTGAGTTGTTGATGCGACAAAGTGAAAGTTCTGATCAGTATATTCAGATCCATTCTTCCGTCATCTGTAATATAACCAAATGATCCGGTATATGCACCTCTTGGTTGAGACTCTAACTCGTCAATGATTTGCATACAACGGATTTTTGGACAACCGGTAATGGTTCCTCCAGGAAAGGTTGCCTTTATAACATCATAATAAGTCGTTTGCTCTGCTAATTCAGCTGAAATATTCGAGACAATGTGATGTACTTTTGTATAGGATTCTACTACCATCAACTCATCAACTCTCACACTTCCAATTGCACTAACACGACCCAAATCATTGCGTTCCAAATCAATTAACATGATATGTTCTGCTTGTTCCTTAGGATTGTTGATTAACTCTTTTATTAAGGCTTGATCTTTAACTTTATCATCGCTTCTTGGGCGCGTACCGGCTATTGGTCTGGTTTCAATCACATTATCACTGACTTTGATGAGGCGTTCAGGCGATGAACTGATCACAGCAAAATTATCAATATGAAGAAGCCCAGCAAAAGGCGCAGGATTATTTTGAGACAGAGCGTCGTATAATGCAAAACAATCTATATAGTCATCTGAATTAATGCGCCATTGCCTAGCTAAATTGACTTGATACACATCTCCTGATTGTATGTATTCTTTGATTCTGTTGACATGTTTGATATAGCTTTCAATGTCATCAGGGATTACCTCTAACTGACATTGTTGCGCTGCACAATCCTTTGCTGTTGTTTTTTGAGTATTGATCACCTTCAATAAATCATTCATTCTAAATTCTGAATCTGCAACGACCCAAGCCTGGTTATCTATGTGATCAACGACAACTGCCGACTGGCAACGAATTGCTATCGCTAAGGGTTGGTTCTCATCATGTTTTATGGATTTTAAAGAAGGCTCCCAAGCTTTAACACAAGAATAACTGAGATACAATAACCAACCAGATATGAAGGGCAAACAATCATGCTGTTGGGGCATAATCAGTTTATCAAATAACGCCAGTAATTTATGTAGTTCAGGCTCAGTATTTGCCACCACGGGTTGTTCTGATTGTGCCAATAACAAACTGAATCTTCCAGTGGTTTCATTATGTATGTGGCTATTAAACAACCCAGGAAAAACATCAGAATGAGATTTCATCAAGCTGACCAAATCAGGAATATAACCCAACTTGGCTTTATAGTTTTGTGACATTGGCCCGACTAAATTTTTTCAAAAATTATGGTTGCATTGGTTCCGCCAAATCCAAATGAATTTGACATGGCCACATTGACTTGTGATTCTCTGGATGTGTTAGCAATATAATCCAAATCACAGCCTTCACCAGGATTGTGTAAATTAATGGTACCCGGTAAAACACTGTCCTTGATAGACATCAAACTGAAAATCGCTTCAACCCCCCCAGCTGCACCCAACAAATGACCGGTTATTGATTTAGTAGAACCCACAGCTGTGTTATAGGCATGATTACCCATTGCTAATTTAATGGCCTCTGTTTCAGCGCGATCACCCAACGGAGTTGAGGTACCATGGGCGTTGATATAGTCAATTTTTTGAGGAGACAATTTTGCATCTTTCATGGCATTTACCATGCATCTTGCAGCCCCCTCTCCACCAGGAGAAGGCGAAGTCATGTGATGGGCATCAGAACTCATACCAAACCCAGAAATTTCAGCATAGATATTTGCACCACGTGCCTTTGCATACTCATATTCCTCAAGGACTAAAACACCTGCACCATCTCCTAATACGAACCCATCTCTATCTCTATCCCAAGGCCTTGAAGCAGACTTAGGGTCATCATTTCTGGTTGAAAGCGCTTTAGATGAACAGAAACCACCAATAGCCAGAGGGGTTGTTGCGTACTCACAGCCTCCACAGACCATGACATCAGCATCACCATAAGCAATGGTTCTGAAACCAAGTCCGATGTTATGTGTTGCTGTTGAACATGCAGTAACAGCCGACAAGCTTGGCCCTTTCATGCCATACATGATGGACAAATGTCCTCCAGCCATGTTAATAATGGTACTGGGAACAAAAAACGGAGAAATCCTTTTGGGCCCTTTTTCTATCCATGTTTCAGTGGTTTTTTGAATTCCATATATGCCGCCAATTCCAGCACCCAAGTAAACTCCTATTCTTTCCTCATTACTTTCATTAATGGTTAAACCTGCATCATTAATTGCATCGACTCCTGCTACGATGCCATAATGCATAAATGGGTCCATTTTTCTTATTTCTTTTTTCTTGAGATAATTTTCAACCAACAACCCTTTCACTTCTCCAGCAATCGTTGAAGCAAAACCATTGACATCAAAATGTGTCAACTGATCAATTCCACTGTTGCCTTCTTTAATGTTTTCCCATGCGATATTTAATGAATTACCAACTGGTGAGACGATTCCCAGTCCAGTAACAACTACTCTTCGACGACTCATAAATTTTAAATTTCCTCAAATTAAACCGAAGTTATAAACCAGTTTTTAAATCAATTTCTTTACTAAATCTTTGTTAAAAAATTACAAAAAAAAAGCCACGTAATTAAATCACGCAGCTTTATATAAACGCTAAAATTCCGTATTATGCGTTAGCTGATACGTAATCAATGGCTTGTTGAACTGTTGTTATTTTATCAGCATCAGACTCAGGAATTTCACAATCAAACTCTTCTTCAAGTGCCATAACCAATTCAACTGTATCCAAAGAATCAGCTCCCAAATCATCAACAAATGAAGAACCATTATTCAATTCACTTGATTCAACATCCAAGTCCAATTGCTCTACAATAATATCTTTAACGCGTTTTTCATAATCGCTCATTTTATTTTAATCCCCTTGTGGTATGTAAATAAATAATTAGGCCGTATTTTATTCAATGATAATATAATAATCCAGCTTTATGACATCATAAAAGTATTTATACATGTAAATGTTTGCATAAATTTCATTCAATTGTTACGAAACCAAAAAAATTTAGGTAGAAATCACATCCAAGTCAACCATCTTTATTTGGTTGCATGCTTCTCAGCATTTATGGCTTCGCGATAAATTTCCAAATCTCTGACGAACTTTTCCTCGACCTTTTCAATTTCATCTTCTTTATTTTTGATGAATTTGATTTGGTAGTCGATTTTCTCTTTGATCGTTGCTATTCTTGACTTGAGAGCACTTGAAACTTTTATGCCATTTCTTTCATTATCTGCAGCCATAGCCAACAATTGTTCTTTACTGGTTTTTTGAAAATTCAAACTCTGACGAGCCAACTCGATGTTTCTCTCCAAGGCAGCAATTCTTTCACTCTTTAATCGAGTTATTTGACCTTCGTTGGTATACGATTGTATGACTACCTTCCTTTGATGAGCCTCCTCTTTAGCTAACTTTTCAGATTCGATTTGACGCCTGCGTTCTGCTCTCTCTTGGCGAATTTCATCTTCATTTTTAATTCTGTCAACTTTTTCCAAAACAACGCCATCTTGATTCAGTTCTTCGTGTTTCTTCTTTATTTGATCAGGCGGAACTTGATCACTGTAATGTACCTGACCATTTTCATCAACCCATTTATAAAGTTTTTTTGCCTCTATATTTCCACTAAAAAATATTAAAAACAGTATGGTTACTGTTAAAAATTTACTCATTATAAATTCCTCGATACATAAATTAACTACTAACGTAAAAATATTGTAGCATAAGAAAGATTAATGACAGCTGAATCTGAATATTATCTGACAAATAATGCCATAGATTCAACATGGGACGTGTGAGGAAACATATCCATAACACCAGCTTTGACCAGTTTAAAACCAAGTTCGTTAACCAATCTATCCGCATCTCTTGCTAAACTGGCCGGATGACAAGAGACATATAAAAGACAATCAGCCTTGGTCTCTGCAATCAATGGCAAGACTTCCCAAGCCCCACTTCTGGGTGGATCAATCAGAACCTTATTGAAATCATGTTGAAACCAGTCAGAATTTTGATGATCTTGCCTTAAGTCAGCCTCATGGAAACTGACATTCTTCAGGTCATTTATTTCAGCATTATGAATCGCTCTTTCTACTAAGCTTTTTTCTCCTTCTATACCAACGACTGATTTGACATGTTTTGCCAGAGGTAAAGTGAAATTTCCCAACCCACAAAACAGATCTAAAATCACATCATTTTTATCAACTCTTAACAAAGACAAAGCCTGATTGATCATTTTCATATTCATCCCAGCATTAACCTGAATAAAGTCATTGGGTAAAAATTCCATACGCACATCATAATCTGGCATGTCAAAATACAGTGGCCGATCTTTTTTTGTCATTTCAAAAACGGTCTTTGGCCCTTTTGACTGAGAATAAATTCTGACATCATATTGTTCAGCGAAATCCATCAAAACTTTTTTATCTTCTATCCCAATTGGCTTAAGGTGGCGGACAATTAAAGCCACATCATTATCCGCAACAGATGCCTCAATTTGAGCTACGTGCTGTTTGATTCTGAGTTGAGCAACCATCTCTGCCAACGGTTTTAACAACTCATCTAAGGGCCCCCGTAACACTTCACAGTAGTCCATATCGGCAACGTAACGACCATTTTTTTCTCGAAAACCAACTAAAACTTTGTCTTTAGCAATGACCCAACGAACAGATAATCGGGCCCTACGGCGATAGTGCCATGATTGATCTGTCAGAGGTAACATCCATGATTCGGGTTCAATTTTTGCCATTTTTAACAGGTTCTGTTTTAAGGTATTTTGCTTAAAAGAGATTTGTTTTTCTGGAGACAAATGCATCATTGTACAGCCATTACATACATCATAATATTGACACTGAGCTTCCACACGATCCTCAGAAGCTTCAATAACCTCAACAGTCTGCCCTTCTTCAAAGTTCTTATTGCCACCTGTATGCTTTACGATAACCTTTTCCTTAGGTAAAGCCCCACTGACAAACATCACTTTGCCATCAACACGTGCAATGCCTCGACCATCATGACTGAGATCATCAATCACGACCTCTATCGGCTGATCCATGAGTTTTCTTTTACGTCTACGCGCCATATTTTAATTGTCACTGTTAAAAGACTGCATTTTATAGAACAGATCTTTGTAGAACTATGATATCAAGCAAAAATTAAATAAATACATCAAATTTTCGTTGAAAGCCTTATTAATATTCAGCCTGTGACAAATTGACCATTCTAATCTGACACATCAATTTTGTTTTTCATATCAAACAACCAACAAATGTCTTTATATTTTCTCATCTAAGAACAAATGGATTCAATCACACAGCTAAAATCAATGATATTATGAGTCCATTACACTATTTAGTTTGCCATGCACCTTCAGCATCTTGGTATTTCCATCCTTTGTGGGCTTGTTGCCTCCAAATTTTAACAAAAACCTGACGGATTTGCTCTTCCCAATCTGCATGACCATTGGCTACAGCCAGCTCTCTATATAAGGCCTTTCTGTCTTTATTGTCATCTGCCACCAATTTTTTAATTTTTTGCCTATCTTTGAGAGGTAAACCCTTAACCTCAATAATATCAATAAAACCTTCATTACTGAACCCAATCACACCTGTATCCATGAAACCATTGATATCATCCTCATAACGCTTTTGCATTCTTGTGGTAATTTCAGTTATTGCGGGTGATGAAATATTAACATTCACTTGAGCATGCGCTGATGAAACAAGCCAGTTCAACGGATTGAAGCGAAAGCCTTGAGGGTTATTGCCTCCTGTTACACCTGTATCATCACCAATGATTTTATTGACAATTTTTGATGCGGCATCTTCGGCTTCAGCGGCAGGGAAATAAACATTAATTGTTACACATGCTGTAGCAAATAAAAAGACGCTAAACAAAAGGGCAATGTTAAATTTTTTCATAATAATGCTCTGAATTTCATGTTAAAAAAAAATGATTATAGCAAAGTTAATGAAACATAAGCTGAACAATCATCAAATTATTGATCACAAACAAAATCCAATAATAAAGGTGAAGTCAAGCGCGTTATGTCATACTGCCCTATTCCAAAGTTTTCATCAGGTGATTCATAATTAATCACCCCATGTCCAGCACAGTTCAATTGCATATGCACTGTTCCCCATGGAACTATATTGACGTCTTCTGGATCAAAATCTTCACCAAACATCCCTCCATTGGTGGTAACGACATTATCAAATATGAGGGTAATTTCATTACCACTCTGACTGATAACACCATCTGAATCAAGCAACCACATCAACTGTCCATTAACATCATACGTATACCATACTAAAACGGCCCTGCCATCAGTGAGTATCTCTATGATATATCCTTCTCCACTGCGCATGGGATCATACCAAGAACCTGTGATGAGGCCATCTGGCTCATTCACTTGTTCATCAGAATTGACAATATCATCATTAATGGCGCCTTTGACATAACTGAGTCTTTGTAAGTTTGTTCTTAATTTTTTACCATCTGTATCGGTGAATAACACTTGAGCAGTTCTATCCACTTCGTGTATACCAATAGCCGGTTCACGTAAATCACCACCTGAAAAAATAATTCTTATTGATCCAAATTCCTCAAAAACGATATTATTGGCATCAAAGTCTGCACCAAAAATACCACCATTGGCTTGTGTTAAGTTATCAACAGTGATCACATTACCCATATATTGGCCTAAACCAGACAACCACCTTTGCTGTCCTTGAGCATCATAGGTAAACCATTGTAACCACACATTATTGTTATCCAGTAACTCATATGAAAAACCCTCACCATTGCGGTCAGGATCAAAATACAACCCTGTTGCTTGAACCAAAGGGGCAAAATCATGTGAACTACTTTGTCCCAATTCAGTCGAATAACTGCGATCAATGCCACCGCTTATAGAGGCTAAACCACTGTTATTCTCATAGTTTTTCCACGTACCATCAGCCCATGTGACAACTGTAGACGGATCGGCATCAAGTTTTTGTCGAATCATATCTTCAACATTGATTGACCAACTGAGTTGTGCATTCTCTGTAATTTTTAAATTTTCAGGCACTGTGAAATCGATGGTAAAAGTATCATCTTTGTAATACTGATATGAAAATGCATCAGCCGTTTTTTCATTAAGCCAACGCCCATTAGTCATATTTAATTCAACATCCGCACCATCAAAACTGGCTGTAATCACTGGGTTTAATGGAAAAATAACAGGGTTAGTAATCTGACCTTGTAAATGAACCACCTCATTGTCATCATTGCGCATACGCATTGGTTTATCAAACCCAACAATCAAGCTATATTCACCACCTGATAAAAGTTTATCAACCTGGTTGCTGTATAAAGTTCTAGCCTCATCACTTTGTATGTCCCAATTGGCATCATAAATCACAGCTCGAGTATTTTTATCAACAACAACAAAAGATGTGACTGATGGGGGCCCAGCTTGCCCATACCATGTGACCATGAATGTTTCTGCCAATTGTTCTCTCACCCGCCTAACTTCAGATTCTGGTAAAATAAAACCGTCATGACTATTAATACGAAATCCACCATACTCACCCCCTCCAGCAGCAGATGGTTCAACCTCAAGTGTCCAAGAAGGAATTTCATATTCAGTTGCAAAATATTCCGTAGTGGTTCCTATACCTCTCCCTTCCATATCTGGTTGCTCAATGTAATTTTTTGCAGCAGGAAAAGCACGGTGATGCGTCGTAAAATCCTGTAACAACCTGGATTGCAAAATATTGGTGTTACCGTTATCGGTTCTGACAGAAAAGTGTACAGTAGTATAAGAATGTACATCTGTATAAACCCTCAATTGATCGCGATCAATCAACTCAGCAGCATTCAGGCGTGCTTGCGTTTCAGGCTCTGAATGAACAAAGGCACCATGGTGAACAATCGATCCAACATCAGCTGAAGAACTGTTTGATGTTGACCAATAAGGCGCATTATTGCGGTTCAAATCCACACCCAATGAATGATCTGCAAAAGTCATTAAATCTTCATCGACATTCAGCATATTTTTGCGTCTCATGCGCCCATCTCTTGGCAGACCTTGAATAAGCCAGTTCTGTGCAGGATACCTTTGCGTTTGTAAAAAACCATCAACATTATTGACAGGCACTGCTATTATGGTCGTGTTTTCTAATAAATACTGGTGTAATGATTGATCCTGAGCATTTTCATTCAAGGTTTCCATAATCCCAGTTAAAACTTCAGGGGATTGCCATTCACGTGCGTGGATGCCGCCATTGACCAACATGGCTCCTTCTTTTACCCCATATTTGGTTCTATTGTCTTGATCACTTAATATATAAGCCCAAATATCCCTGTCATAGTGTGTTGCACCAACCACTTGGCCTGATATATAGGGGTTATTTAACGCCATAGACTGATGTTTTGCAAATAAGCCGTCATATGATCTAAATCCATCAAAAGGTTCTGGGGTATTAACTGGTATAGGAACGGGATACCCCAAACCCAGTGTCCCGTTATCCTCAGTCCATGGAACCAAAATTTGAGAAAAACTGGAATGACTGGCAAGTAATAATAATCCACATATTATCTTTTTCATTGTAGCGCTCCTGCAAAATGACTTAACCACAATCGCGTAGACTTATCGAGTTGTTTACTGTCGATACGATCTAATAATACTTTTGCTTCATGATGCTTACTCAATTTCAGTACATATACAATATTTTTCTTTTCCAGTGCGCTTTTGCTGGCATTGAACCTTTGATACAATTCATACATGACTTTGGGTTGTTTGGTTTGGGCCAGGGCAAACCCAGCCTGACTTGCATAGTTCTTATCAGATAACATGTTTATCAAAAGTTCCGAAACTGTGTCGCTGCTGTCAACGAACTCAGCCAACATACTGATGGCAAATCTTTGATGTTTTTTCTGAGCCAAAGACTCAATCAACATTTCAATCACAAATCCTTCTGAAAAATGCTGAGATATATACCTTAATATGTATTGACCTGCTGATTTATCGACATAAGTCAATGCAGCCTTCGCCAACTCTTGATCTCCAACCATGAATACATAACGGCTGATAAATCGATCCAATCCAATCATATTTTCGTGATCATGTGATAAAAAGTCACTGATTTTCTGCTGACTGGTTTGTGTTAAGTCTTTTATACTCTTTTTCAAACCTTCCCATACTGGGCGTTCTAGCCCTTGCAATTTAAACTTTAAAGACAATAATGTTTTTACAGGAGCATCATTAAACGCCTGTAAATAATGATTGTGAGATTTTTGTGCTAACCAAATGTTTTCAATGCCTAGTGCTTTATTTTTGATATCAAAAACAGGGACATGTAATCGACCTTCCTCATGAAGTTTAAACGATTGAATTTCATAGGCTTTGAGGGCATTGACTGCATCCAATAAAAAAGGCAATTGAGGATACTGGGCAATTTCATTCAACAAAGTAAAGAGTTGATATTCTTTAATAATAATGTTGTCATCTGAATGCTCTTTAAGACTTAAAAAATCATTCAAATAACGTTGTGGATTTTCAGTAGTAAAATAACCCCGAACAAAATCACTTGCCTGCATGTTAACTCTGTCGTCAATCATATTCTGTAGTTGTTGATTAGAATAATTGACGGCAAGAACTTGGGTTGACAAACCCAATATAAGTATAAATATTTTGAAACCAGACATAGGCTCACCTGTGAAATTGAGTTAATTTATAATAAACGATAATATTCGTATTTTCAATACCCTGTGAGATATTACTAGTCTGGGTAGGTAATACATTAACATGGCTATGCATGAAACTCCTGTTTCATATTGTTTTTGCTGTTTTTATT
>CAYGTC010000013.1:0-79158 GCA_964352735.1 uncultured Alcanivoracaceae bacterium
TGGATGATCAATCACATTTTCTAAAATAATCTTTGGGTTATGCTGAGGTCTCATAAGAATAAGATAAATATAACAATAGGCTTATCCTCGTTTGTTGAAGACCATATATAATTAACAATTATAATAATCGGGTTATTATCTGTGCATATAGTGATGAGCTGTCTTTATGCTTAATAATACCATGTTAACAATCGCCATAAAACCAGACTTTCTATATCTGAATGATACCAAGGAGTTTCTTAAATGATTTGAAATCAATTATGTTGGTGTTTAATATAAATTCAAATTAGTTGAAAAACTTACAAATAACAGGTTATAGATAGATTATGTTTTTTGCCTTGATTGACAAATTTTTAATTCTTTTTCTCAATCACTCAGAATCAAGCAAAGTTTTCATATAAAATCAAATAATAGAAAAGCTGTACACTAAACAGTCAGGAAAAATGCCATGAAAGATAAAATCAGTGATCTTATTAAAATATACAATAATGCCATTCCAAAAGGACTGTGTGATAATTTTATAAAGTTCTATGAAAAGAATAAAAACCTTCAATCTATCAATGGTAAAAAAAGACATGATCACCTGCGTGAAAGTCGATGGACTGAAATAGATTTGATCAAACATTTGCCAAGGGAAGATTTAAAACAATTTTCATTTATCATGTTGGATTTTAAAAAACAATATGAGCAAGATTGCGGGATTCCAGAATTACCAGCACCAAAAGGTTTTGCTGACATGCGTTTAAAGAAATATGAAACCAATCAAGAAGACAGTTTTGAAGTGCATTATGATAATTTCGGACCAGTTTCTAATCGATATTTGGTGTTTTTGTGGACTTTAAATAATGTAGAGGAAGGTGGTGAAACAGAGTTTGTAGATTTGGATATCAGTTTAAAGCCAGAAGCGGGTAGATTAATCGTTTTTCCACCTTATTGGATGTATAGACATCGCGCTCTTCAAACAATTTCTAATCCCAAATACATCATCAATACTTTTATCGTTTGGTAATACATGATTGGCAAGAGTTGAAATAGAGAGCATTAAAAATTATAAAGAATTATATTAACTCTGCAAGGTAATATCAGTTATGCATAAACATTTATATGTGAAGACATTGCCAGAGTGCTTGGATAATGAAAATTTAGAATAGGCATGATATAATTATTGTTTTAAAAAATCGAGTAATATATGACATTCGTTATCATCATCACTTTGATAATAGTTGGTGCTTTGTGTGCATCAGAGTATTTGGAACAAAAAGCCCCACAAGCGCGACCACTCATCGATTATTTGAGAACTTATAAAGGTTGGATAGGTTTGGTATCAATGGCGTTAGGGTTGTTCAGTCTAATACGTGTGCTTTTTTATATTGGGTCATGGTTAAGGTATGCACCAGTTCATGGATTGATCGCAGTTTTCAGTTACTTACTTTTAATTGTCTTGGGCGTAATATTGGCACAAGAAATGATAAAAAGGTTCATGGGATCCAATGATGCGGTGATGAATGTTAATAAAAAAATCTTGACACAGTTTTCAGCCATGACAGATCGCTTGGGATTGACAGCCATTGTTACAGGTTTGGTTAATTTATTATTGTGGATCACCTGATTGTAGTTTTGGTCGACACAGTCTCATATGAATTATCGACCCTTAGGTAAAACAGGCCTGACATTATCAGAGCTCGGTTTTGGTTGTGCCAGTTATTGGGGAAAACCTCGCTTTGATGAAAAAAAAGCCATCGAATTGGTTAGGGTTGCTGTTGATAAAGGTGTTACTGTCTTTGATACAGGCCACAGTTATTCACAAGGTTATGCAGAACAACGCTTGGCAAAAGCGTTAGATCACATTGCTGGATCGCCAGTTAAAAATAGTCTGTGTATATCGTCAAAAGCAGGTACAAGAATAGCGAATAACGGCAGCTTATATAATGATTTTTCTGCAAAATGGATCGAGCAAAGCTTGAATCAAAGCCTCAAAGAGTTGAAACTTGAGTGTTTGGGAATATTTTATTTACATGGTCCTAATATTGAAGATTTTAATGAGGACCTATTAAATTTATTAGTGCGTTTAAAACAACATGGTTTGGTGCAAGCTTTGGGCATTAATGCCTTTGATGAAGATATTATCCGACATGCGGCAGAAACAGGAGTATTTGATTGTGTTATGTTGGATTATAATATTTTGGCACAAGATAGAGAGGCTTTGATTGCGCAACTGCATGGCCAAGGGATTGCAATTATCGCCGCCGCTCCATTGGCAGGCTCGCTATATTCACGACGGATATTCAAAATTAAAGGACTGAAAGATATGTGGTATCTTGCCAGGGCGTTAAAAAACGCCCCAAAGAAAATTTGGCAAGGTCGTAAATTTCGATTCATCAATGACTTTCATGATTATACAGGTGCACAAATAGCTTTGCGTTTTGTACTTAACCATCCTAAAATCACCAGCGCTATTTTTGGTAGCACTAACATCTATCACTTAGAAGAAAACCTAATCAGTAGTGATTTACATATTCCGGCTCATGTCTTTGAAAAAATAGAATCCATTGGAAAACGATTGTAAACAATCAATGCCAATTTTCTAGCGTTTCAACAAAAGCACTTAAAAATTCATTGGTCTGATGGGCGTCCAAAACACGATGATCAATGGTTAGTGTTACATAACACATGGGTTTGATTACAATGGCATCATGACCGTCAACTTCTTGTACTACTGCCCTTTTTTCCATTTTGCCAATGCCCAATATGGCCGACTGGGGTTGATTAATAATGATTGGAGTTGCAATCAAAGAACCGCTGACTCCATGGTTAGAGATGGTAAAGGTTCCGCCTTGGACATCTGCAGGTTTAAGCTTTTGGTTTCTTGCCCTGTTGGTTATGTCCATTAAAGAATGAGCAATGGCAAATAAGTCTTTATTTTCACAATTTTTAATGACAGGTACAATTAAACCAGCATCTTGTAAGTTAGTACCGATCCCCATATTAATGTGATTAAATACTTCAATCGTCTTATCGTGTAGTTGTGAATTGATCAGAGGCTGTTTCTTTATTGCGGCAACCGATGCGGCGACAAAATAGCTCGTAAATGTGAGATTAACCCCTTGATCAAGAAATGTCTGTTTGTTGAGTTTTCGGTGTTTAATGACTTTTGATAAATCCAGATTAAATACTGAAGTGACATGTGGAGCGGTATGTAAAAGGCTATCAACCATATGATCAGCTATGCTTCGTCTCATTGAAGTAATGGGTATGTGTTCGCTGGATGATATAGGAGAGTTTGTGCTTTTACTGTTTTTTAGATAATGGTGAATATCTCTACTGGTGACACGATTTTTTAAACCAGTACCAGGTATCAAGTCAATGTTAAGATTATGTTGCGCAATGAGTCTTCTGACAGCAGGACTGGTCAGTCGATTATTAATAGAAGGGTATATGGTATCGTGTGCTACTACAGCTGCTTGTACCGTCATATCCTCAATGCTATCAGAACTATCGGGAACATCTTTTTCATGGTTTTCAGATTGATGAATTACAGCGTCGGTATCAATCACACCGATAGACTGTGTTGCATTGACTTCGTCACCAACGTTGAGTGTAATGGTTTTCAATACACCAGAAGCTGGCGCAATGATTTCCATCATCACTTTATCGGTTTCTAATTCTACAATGGGCTCGTTTTTGGTTACAACTTGGCCTTCAGTAAATAACCACTGGCTGATGACGGCCTTGGTTCCTTCTGTTTGATCTTCGGTTAAAATAATGTCAATAGAGGCCATTATGCTTTATCCAGGTTATTGATTGCTGTTAATATTTTCTCGGCAGTGGGTACAGCCGCATTCATTAAATTTGGTGCATGAGGATTGCCAATGTCTGGCATGGTTAGCCTTTCAATGGGAGCATCTAAATCATAGAATGCTTCGTTGGCCAATACTGCGGCAATTTCGGCGCCGAAGCCAGCTGACAAATTGTCCTCATGTACAATCAAACAGCGATTGGTTTTTTTAACAGATTCCAGTACCATTGATTTGTCCCATGGTCTGATGGTGCGCAGGTCAATTAAATCAATGGCCAAACCAGATTGTTTGACTGCATCATGACAACGGCTAACCATGCCGCCCCATGTAACTAGGGTTAAGCGATCACCTGTGGTAATTTTTTTGCCTTTTCCAAATTCAACAATGTATTGATCACCTGGATATTCACGTCGGGCCCAAATATCATCAAGCATACGTCTGTGCTCGAAGAAAATGGTTGGGTTATTGTCTCTTAAAGCATAACGTAACAAGCCAACAGCATCTTCAGCATTTGAAGGCATGGCTACTTGCCAGCCAATGGCATGAACCCATTTGACTTCAGCAGTTTGAGAGTGCCATGGATCACCACAGGCAAAATAACCACCAGCCATCCTAACAACCATAGGTGCGGCAAAGCGATTATTGGTGCGCCAGCGCATTGAGCCAATATCATTGAGTTGTTCTTCCGCTGGATCAGCATATTTTCTGAATTGAATTTCGGGAACAGGTAACAGTCCTGCAAGCGCCATACCAAGTGATCGACCAATGATGCCTTCCTCAGATAAGCTGGTGTCAAAAACCCTGTCTGTTCCATATTTATCCTGAAGTCCTAAAGTAACAGCGTGAACACCGCCTTTGGCTCCCACATCTTCTCCAAATAATGCCATTTTTGTGTTGCTTTGCAGTTCAAAGTCCAGTGTTTTTCTGATTGCGGTCACCATATTAATCCGCCCTGGTTCAGCAATGACCTCATCAGAGCTCACAGGAAATTGCGGTTGAGACAAATGTATGCCACCTTGTTGTTGTAACATCATCTTGCCATTCTCATCATGTTCACAAAAAGCATGTTTAGTGATGTCACTTGGGTCAGCAAAGGCTTTGTTTTCAACTCTCATTAAAGCCTGTTTAATCATATTATTCGCTTTTTGTGAGAGATCATCCCACTGTTGTTCAGAAATGATTTCATTACTGGTTAGGTACTTCTTTAATTTGGGTAGTGGGTCATGTTGCTTTTCAAACTCGATACGTTGCTGTGTCTTATAAGTTTGTGTATCTTGTGCAGAATGTCCATTTAAGCGCGGAACAGTCAATCTCAGTAATACAGGTTTCCTTTCGTATCTGACTATTTGATGTGCTTGAGCAATTAAATTAGCAGCCTGTTCAGGATTGGTTCCATCGCCGCTGAGAATGGTGATGCCTTTGAAACTGGCTAAATTCTTAGAAATATCGCCCCCTGGCGTTTGAAAGTCGGAGGAAACGGAAATGCCATAGCCATTGTCTTCAATATAAAATAATTGCGGTAATTGTTGAGTTGTTGCTATGGTAAGGGCGGACCAAAATCCGTTTGTTGCAACAGACCCATCTCCACCCAAAACTAAACCAATGGCATCACCCCATTTCTCATTTTTAAGGACTTTATGATGATAAATGGCAGACTGAGCCCAGCCTGAAATTGGCGTATATTGTGCGCCAACTCCTCCAGACATTGGGAGGACGCAGGCACTATTGTGCTGTGGATTATTGAATACAACGCCGATGTCTCTGCCATCTGAAAAGCCACCTTGTTTCATCATAGATGCTTCCAAGGCTTGCTCGGGTTGTAAGCCCATGGCCAGTAATAAGGGTCTTGAACGATAGTAACCTGCAACGGCATCTTTTTGCCCTATCAGGCATTGGCCAAGAATAATTTGCGCCATATCATGGCCTCTGGCTGAAAATTGATACAGGACTTTTTTGCTCTTAACAAGTTCGTATTCTTCAAGATCGTCAAGAGCCCGTGAAACTAAAAGCTTTTCAGCGATTTCAGCCCAGTTAAAATCGAAAGATTGTTCAATGTTTTCAGCAGTATTCATAAGCAGCAGATCGTTTAAAACATATAATTATGCTCGAAATTAACCGAAAGGTGGTTGCTAATTTAGGCTATAATCGCTATATTAAAGCAATAATTAATCGATAAATGTATATTATCAGCAATAATAGTTAAAAAATATGGATAAATACGATATTAAAATACTGCAAGCCCTGCAAAAAAATGGTCGAATTTCTAATAAAGAATTGGCTAATTCGGTTAACTTATCTGCTGCACCCTGTTGGAGGAGGATGAGTGCACTGGAAGAAAAGGGGTTTATTAAAAGTTATACTGCACTGATTAACCATGAAAAAGTTGGTTTAAGTATTACCGCGTTTGCCCATGTAAGTTTGGATGATCATCATGCGCAAACGGTTAAATCTTTTGATAAGGCAATGAGTCAGTGGTCTGAAGTGCAAGAGTGTCATGCCACATCAGGAGACTATGATTATTTGTTAAAAATCATTACGGTTGATATGAAATCATATAATAATTTTATGTATGAGAGGTTGATGAAACTGAAAGGTATTCGATCTGTAAATACCAGTTTTTCAATGATGCAGAAAAAAGTGTCAACAAAGTTACCGTTAACGCATTTGGTCACTGAATAACCAAACCATTGGGAAACAATGACTTGGTTATATTGATCTTAGGGTATACTATAGTCTATATCTTAAGATATTAAAATGCATAAACAAGATTAGCAGAGACCAGTGTATCGGTATTTTTTGTGCCAAAAGGAGCATCAGTGTTGTGTCTTAATTGGTGAGCCAATTTGACGGAGAATTTTTCATTTATTTTGAATGAGAAACCAGCATCGTTTTGTATGAATGTATTATCTTCAGTGGCTTCAAGTATGGTGACATTTTCAAAGCTCATGGTATCTGTAATTTGACGCATGTAGTCTAATTTGCCTGTTAAAGCAACGCCATTGTCTTCGCTGCGATCTATGTCAATGGCAGCAATACGATAACCCAAGCCTATTTCTGTAATGAGTCGGCTGGTTTCTGTATCATAAAATTTATGTCCCCAACCAATGCTACTTGTGTTGGTATAGTCAAAGCCAGTAAAATTATCATTTTCATACCTTGAACCAAAAAACAAATAGTCTTTTTCGCTCAGTTTATAACCAGTTTTTGAATAAACAATGAATCTATCTGCAGTATCTACTCCTTCAGCAGAAGCACGAAGTATATCAAGCCCTGTTTCATTGATCCACTTTTCAGTTTCATGCTTGATTCTCAATCCGGCAGTTAAACTTTCTGTATCAGTGTTACCAGATGTGGCTGTTAAGCCCAGTTGACCTGAACCAGACCAATTGCTTTCTTCTTGAGCAAAAGAAGTGCTTAAGTTGGCCATTAATAACCCAGCAATCAGGGTCGAATTTAGTGTCGATTTTTTCATAAATTTTTCTCAGTTTAATAACATCGGCAATAATAGAGTGAACAATGATAAATTTCAACTTTTGATAGTGTCTATTGTATGCTTGAAAGTGAATTTTTGTTACAAACACTGAAATATGTATATAATAGGACGATTAACTGAGTTCTTGATTCTTGCTGATAATTGGTTTGGAATCAAGTGTTTTTATAACAAGGCAAATTAAACTGAAGTATTATGATGATTAAAATCAAGTCTACAATATTGGTTTTGCTCTGTTTTTTGGCAATAACCATAAAAGCAGAAGTACAAAACATGAGCCCTCAAGAGTTGATCTCGGCTCAAAAAAAAGGGGCTGTTGTCATTGATATCCGAACACCACAAGAATGGGATAGTACTGGTACCATTCTTGGTGCAGAACGGATTATGTTTTTTGATCAGAACAGAAAGCCTCAAATTGATGCATTTGTAAAATCATTAGATAAAATAGTGCTCAAAAATGATCAGCCCGTCATTTTAGTGTGTAGATCAGGAAACCGTTCAGGTATTGCAGCACGTTTTTTGGAACAAAAAAAAGGTTATACAAAAGTTGCTCATCTTGCCAAAGGTATGAATCAATGGCTGTCAGAGAAAAGAGATGTAGAAAAGTAAGGGTTAATAACATATACTAAAAATCTTTTAGTATATGAGAGACCAATGCTCGATTCGTGAATGAAGATTATAAGTTTTGCGTCTTGATTGACACATTTTTAATTCTTTTTCTCAATCACCCAGAATCAAGCAAAGATACAAGGTCTCTATGATAAATATATTAATCCGGTGATATCAAACCACCGGATTAATAAGGTCAGGGCAAATGGTCAAATTATTTATTCAATACACATTGAGTGTTGTCTAATCTGGTTAGTTGAGTTAAGTCAATAGAGCCTGTACCTAAATCAGTTGAAGTAAAATCATATGTCAACTCGGCGATGTGACAAACATTCCAATTCATTGAAAGCGAACCAACAATGGTGGCTTGACTTTGCCCAGTGAATAAATCAGCGCCCATAAACTTTTTCATTTCACTGATATTGAGGGTTTGATCTGTGATGGTACCAGTTCCAGTTAACCACATTTGTTGGCCATTGTTATCATAGGTATACCAAGTGAGAGTGGCCATTTGTATGCCGTTACTGTCAAATACATAATTGGTCAACCCTTCTCCATTTCTATTGCTGTTAAACCAAGCCCCTGATACGCCATTGGGTAAATCCTTGTTGGCTGCATCACATTCATTGCCGGGTATTTCTATGTCTTTTGATAGATTTACTTCGCTGCTTTCAATTGATGGTAAATCATAAGTTAATGTGGCTTGATTGCATCGATTGAAACTTATCATGGCTTGACCTATATTTTCATTGATTACCTCTGTCGGATCAAAGTCCAGACCAAAGCGTCCACCGTTTGTTGTGAATAACTCAGTAAAGTCTATCGTGTTGTTTTGTACATTACCAACACCAAGTAGCCAAAAGCTTTGATTGTTGTTATTGAGGCCGGCAAACATAACAGCGCGGTTGTTATCTAACAGTTCAATGCTAATTTTTTGATTTGAATCTTGACCAGCACTCCAAACGCCAGAGATTTTACTGTCTACTGGATAGCTTGTTTCTCCACCGTTAGACTCTCTTGAGAAATGATGAAATGTTGTAACATCAGCATTAGCAAAACCGCCGCTGGCTGAATTGATTAATAAATCTGTACCATTAAAGATCATATTGCCACCAAAACGATCATAAAGGTCAGTTGGGTTAGTAGCGACCAACTTTTGTTGTTCAATAAATTGACCATCGGCACCTTTGGTATAAGTATATACTGCGCCCAATGTTTGGACTTGATCTTGGCCTGCTGTTGCACCAACAATTAACTCATTTTCGGACATCATTAATCCAATACCAAATTGATCGTTAAATGCACTGTCACTGGCTTGTATGAATTGAATTTCAGACCACTGACCATTGTTGTCTTTGCTGAAAATTGTAGCAGCGCCAACGCCGCCAGCCTGCACATTGCCCGCGGCCATCGTATTGCCGACTATGGCAATCTGATTACCTAAATTTGCATTTCTATTGTCATTGATGGTTTGTATATTCTGCCAGTTTACACCCATTTTTTCATAGATGTATATTCTGCCTGGTTGGTTAATGGCTTGTTCACCCCAGGCACCGACAATAATTTGATCATTTTCATAATCAAAATCTTGACCAAATAAATGAAAATTTTCTTCAAGCTTTTGCACTTCTGAAAAGCCTGATCCACTGTCCTCAAATACATAGACTCCAGTACTTATAATAAATGAAAAACCAAATATTGAATCATATTCATGAGCATGAATGAGTAATACGTCACCTTCAAGTACCAATTGAAGACCCATGCCACTACCGTTGTTCAGGTCGCTGGCGATTAAGGTTTCTTGTAATGCCCAGTTGCCATTTTCAAAAGTGGTGAGAAAAACTCGTGAATCTGCATCAGTAGCACCACCATCGGTACCAATTCCTGCCCGAGCGCCTGCTGGCATACCAATCGCTAGCCTTCCATTGTCATACGCTAAACCAAAACCAAAACCATCACCATCAACACAGGAGCCAACTAAATCTTGTGCTGTTAACCTTGCAACTTCTTGGAAATTACCATTGACTTTCTCATAAGTGATGACTTCACCACAATTATCTGCCGAATTACCTCGGGTAAATATTCTAGGCCAAGAAATGACCAGTTTATCTCCAGCAAAAACCATGTTCGTGCCAAAATCGCTTTCATTGGACTCTACTGGTGCCAAATCTTCAACAAATTGCCATTCTTGTGAGATGCTGACATTCAGTGTCATTAACGCCAGCAGAATAAATAAAATTTTCATAACGGTCTCTCTTTAATAATATTGGATGGTACAATTATAGAAATAAGATATATTTTGCCCACCCCTAAAACTGGGGGGATGATAAGATTAAAAAAATTGTCTCGATAATAGATTGAAAATTTATGAATGAAGAGTTAATACTAAGGCTTTTACAGTTATTTAATGTGATTGTGTGCATGTCAATCATATTTGTAATGTTATGGGCTTTTTTTGGACAGAAAAAAGTTAAAATTACTACAATCTTTTTGCTTGTAACATTGATTGCTTTGTTATTATTAAAAGTTTTAGGTTTTATGCCATATGATGAAGTGATCATATTGTGTTGCTTGTTGCTGATTTTTTATCACCATTTGAAAGGCTTAACTGCTCCAATGCATACGAATTCTGTCAATCAAAATATGCAAGCTGACGCCTTGCAATTACTACAGTTGCGTGCTCAAGAACAAGAACGTTCGAGAATATATGCTAATTTACATGATGATGTAGGAGCACAGTTATTGCAATTGATTTACTCTGCCAAAGATGAAGAGAGTCGTAATATTGCCAAAAGTATTCTGAACGAAATGAGAAAGGCCGTTGCCAGCACACAAAATATTCAACTTGATGCTGAACAACTGACCGAAGATATCATAAATGAGACCCAATACAGATTACAGGCAGCGAAGATTGAAGTAATACTGGAATCAAACATTCACGATAAACGTCAAAAGCTGACATTAATTGCTCCCAATGTTATTTGTAGAATCATCAGAGAAGTGATAAGTAATGTGATCAAACATGCAAAGACAACACAAGTAAATTTATCAATCAAAAGTACCGAAACACATTTCAATGTGGTTGTCCAAGACAATGGACAGGGTTTTCAAGACATCACTTGTGAGGGCAAAGGATTGAAAACCATAAAAAAAAGGGCAGAATCCATTGCTGCGCAAGTGCAATGGCATACTGAACAAGGCAAAGGCAGTATATTTCAATTGAGTTATCCATTATGAGCATTAAACATGTGTTAGTTATCGAAGATCTGGCCCCTGCCATGCAATGGTTGAAGCACTCTGTTCAATTGGCATTTGATGATGCAAATATCTCATCTGCTGAAAATTTACAGGAAGCATTTGAGGCAGTGAAAAATCAACATTTTGATCTTGTTTTAGCTGATATAGGTTTGCCAGATGGCAGTGGTTTGGATGTTATTGATCATATAACATCGCATATTAATATTGATCGATTGAGGACCATTGTCGTGGTCACAACCATTTTTGATGATGACCATCATGTGTTCAGTGCCTTGAGAAAAGGTGCAAAAGGTTATATTCTCAAAGATCAAGATAAAGAAAAGCTGGCGCAAATGCTCGCAGATATTGAGTTGGGTTATTTTCCAATTTCTGCGGCAATTGCCAATAAGCTTTTGCATTTTTTTAACCCTCAAATGCCGGAAAATGATTTGACCAATCGAGAGAAAGAAGTGCTTACTTTAATTGCCAAAGGCTTTAAAGTGCCCAAAGTTGCTGATTTATTGGGCATTAAAAATTCCACTTGTTACGGATATGTCAAGGAAATATATACGAAGCTTGATATCAATTCTCGCGCTCAAGCGACACTTGCTGCCAGCAAGATGGGCTTAATTGATTACGGTGCAGAATGAGTTTTTTTTCATAAAAGTTTATTGTTACCCAAGTGCTTAAAGTGCTATCATTAAGTTAATGGGTGAGGACAAATAGCATATGAATAAAGCAGTCATTGAAGCGCTTCAACGCATCAGCGAAGCAGCGGTTACAGAACAACAATCATTAATCGAACAATTTAAACAGAACTTTCCAGAGCATCTACACTGGCTTGGTGTGTTTGATGAAGACGGAAATGAACAGCTCAGCTTTGCTGAGCACTTGCCACAGATTCCGAATTTGAAATTAATCAAACCCTTGGGTAGCGGAGCCAGTGGGCGAGTATTTTTGGCACAGAATGAAAACGATCAAAAAGTTGCAGTTAAAGTGGCGTTGGAACATTTATCCATAGATCAGTTGCATAGGTTTCAGCATGAAAGCCAATTATTGGCAGGTTTGTCACATCAAAATATTGCGCAATTGATTGATTCCGGTGTTATGCATGAGCAAAGCTTGCCGTATTTGGTTATGGAGCATGTAGATGGGCAAAATATCCTGCAATATTGCCGGCAGAACCAATTGGATTTTAAGCAGATCATCAATTTATTCGTTCAAGTGCTAGATGCTGTTCAATATGCTCATAATCGGGGTGTGGTTCATCGCGACATCAAGCCAGAGAATATAATGGTCGATCAAAGTGGTCAAATAAAATTATTGGACTTTGGCATTGCTTTGACAACTCAAGACAGCACTCAACAATTAACGCAACTGACCAAGACAGGTGAAATTGTTGGTACTTTGGCTTATATGAGCCCAGAACAGGTCAGTGGTCAAAGTAATATGGATACAAGGACAGATGTTTATTCATTGGGTGTGGTATTGTATCAGTTACTTTCTGGCGCATTACCCCATCAACTTAATGCCAATCAAATATTTTTAGCCATCAGCCAGATCATAGAAGAGCTTCCTGCAAGAATCAATACCCACAATCAAACCATTGATGCTGACTTGGCCGCGATTGTTCATCATGCCATAGAGAAAAATTCTGATCAACGATACCAGTCGCCAAGAGATATCAAAAGTGATTTACTAAATTGGTTGAATGGCGAGTCCATTAGTGTCAAGGATAACACGTTATGGAGGACCATTCGCCATATCAGTAAAAAGCATAAAGCCCTGGTTACGGGTTCATTGTTGGCGGTTATTGGATTGATTACTGGATTGGTTTTTGCCATATCGTTTGCATTAAAAGAACAACAAGCTCGTGAAATAGCAGAGGCCAATGCAAAAACCAATGAAAAGACCGTTCAATTCATCAATGAAATTTTTGCCTCAGCAGATCCAGAAAATTTATATGGTGAAAAATTAACGCTTTTACAAGTAATCAATAATGCTGACAGGGCATTGATCGGTCAATTGAATGAAGAATACATTGTTGAATCAAAAATCAGATTAACAATTGGTGCTGTGTATGTGGGTATTGGGCAGCATGAATTGGCACAAAAACAATTGGACGAAGTGACTGAATTATTTTCGAATATTACAGAGCAAGAGCAGTTAACAACTTTGCAATATGAGCATGCAAAAGTTAAGGCCAGCATCGGTTTATATAACAATCAGTACGCAGAAATTGCTGAATTTATTAAACAACAGTTATCAGATAAGCGCTTCAGGAATCAGCATCATTTGCAGTTGAAGTCGCAATTAGCACAAGCTTATTTAATGTTAGGGCAACTAGATGAGTCAATGCACATAATAAATGAGGCCATAAAGGCAAACCCTAATTTGAAACCTTCTGATGCAGACTTGTTATTTTCCAGGAGTCTTAAAGGCATGATTCTTGATAAGATGGGTCAGTTTGAGGCGGCAAAAAAAATAAACGAAGAAGTGATTGCTATCAGAAAAGAGTATTATGGTAAAAATCACCCGAGAACATTGTCAGCACTGAATAATCAGTCAGCTGTTGAAGATAATCTGGGTAATTCCATACGAGCACAAGAGATTATTATTGAAGTCATCAATGGTAAACAAGCTGTGCTAGGTGATGCGCATTTGAGCACACTTATTTCAAAAACTAATTTACTGTCCTTTTATGTCAAACATGGTGAAACAGAAAAGGCCGATGAGTATTCAAAAACTTTATTGTCAGAAATGACCAAACACATAGGACCGTTAAACCGTTATACATTAGTGGTTAATAATATCAGAGCTTATTTACTGGAAGACCTCGGTAAATTAGATGAAGCAGAGGTTTTGTACAAAGAAACTTTGGCTAATTACCAAAAGATTGGTAAAAATAGTGGTGAGGAGTTATTGGTATTGCAGAGTAATACAGCGATGTTATTAATGAAACAAAAAAAGTATTCAGAATCACAAGATATGTTTTTAAGATTATTAGATAATGTAGAATCAACCATCAGTAAGGATCATGTGTACTATGCAATTTTTATTGGCAATTATGGAGAGTTGTTATTAAAAATGCAGAAGTATACTGAAGCTGAACCGTTATTAAATAGTAGTTACAACAAAATACTGGCAACATTTGGTGCTGAGCATGATCGAACAATCAAAGCGCAAAAACGATTGGAACAGTTGTCCCAAACTCACATGGAATAAAGTCGTAGATGGTTTTGATTAAAATATGCTGCTTAATGGTTATATTGCTGATCTCTCATGGGTCTTTTGCGCAAAAAAGTCAATGTTACGGTTCGGTGTCAAATGGTCGTTTAAGTAATGGGGTCCAGTTGCCATTGAATGGTAAAAATTTTACAAGTTATGCTCATATGGGTCATCTGTTAGGCAGGACATATGTCCATTCTACTGTTAAAACTATTGTTTTGAAATCTTATGAGTTGGTAGCTCAGTCGCATCCTTCATTGCGTTATAAATATGCAGAAACTGGTTTTTCAATTGGAGGCATTTTTAAACCCCATAAAACCCACCAAAATGGATTGTCAGTAGACTTTATGGTGCCAGTAAAAAATGATCAAGGAGAGTCAATCTATTTTCCTACTGTCTTATCCAACAAATATGGTTATGCAGTGGAGTTTAATAATGATGGCAAATATCAAGATTATCAGATTGATTTTAAGGCCATGGCTGTCCACATCATTGCATTGGATAAAGCAGCAAAAAGCATTGGATATGGCATCAAAAAAGTTATTTTTGACCCGGTACTTCAAAAGCACCTACATAAAACCCAAGCAGGAAAAGCCCTCATGGAAAATGTGCCGTTTTCAAAAAAACGCGTATGGGTTAGGCATGATGAACATTATCATGTTGATTTTGATGTTCCTTGCTTGCCAATTGAAAAGTGACAACAAAAGCAGGATCTAAAAGGGCAGCCGAAACTTTTGCTGCCCTTTATTTATTTACATGTTTTGCAGCTTGGTCAATTGATCTTGTAGCTCTTTCAATTTATGCTCATTTGTTGTCAGAGTATTGCGTTCTTTATTGACTACAGCTTCAGGTGCTGAATTGACAAACTTGTCATTGTTCAATTTTCCTGAGCTGCGAGCTATTTCCTTATTGGCTGTATCGATCAACTTGTTGATTCTGGCAATTTCTGCTGCGACATCAATCAATCCAGCTAATGGAATGTTGACTTTCATCTCTCCAACAAGAGCCACAGCGGATTCTGGTGCCTGCTGCCCATCTGTTAAAATACTGATTTCTTCAAGTTGTGCCATGGTTTTAAGTAATTGACTGTTCTTAGATAAGATTTTTTGATCATTATCTGAGGCGTTTTCCAGAAGTGCAGATAAAGGTTTTCGAGGTGGGATATTCATCTCTCCACGAATTTGACGAATGCCCAGTACCGCCGATTGTAACCATTGCATGTCTTGAAAAGCCTCTTTGTTGACTAAGCTTTGTTGGAACTCAGGAAAATCAGCTATCATGATGCTTTCGGCTGGTAATTCAAGCTTAGGTTTCAGTTCTTGCCAGATTTCTTCAGTAATAAAAGGCATGATAGGATGCAATAATCTCAGTGCTTGATCTAACACATACAATAAAGTGTATTGGACATTGTACTGGGTTTTTCCATCTTGTTTAAGTAACGGTTTTGCCAGTTCAACAAACCAATCGCAATATTCATTCCAGATGAAATCATAAATACATTGTGATGCCAGATCAAGCCTGAAATTATCAAGGTGTCTTCTGTAGTCTGCAATACTTTCTTGTAATTGTGATAATATCCACAATTCAGCAGTTGACTGGGGTTGCCATGTCTCAGTGTTCAATTTAAATGTTTCAGTGTTCATGAAGACAAAGCGAGACGCATTAAAAATTTTATTGGCAAAATTTCGGTAACTCTCTAAACGTTTCATGTCAAAACGCAAATGTCTTCCATTGGTGGCAATGGAAGCAAAAGTGAATCGTAAAGCATCACAACCATTGGGGCTAATACCGTCAGGGAATTCTTTGCGCGTGGACTTTTCAATTTTGGCTGCCATTTGTGGCTGCATTAGTCCTGTGGTTCTTTTGGTGACCAGGCTTTCAAGATCAATGCCATCAATGATATCAAGTGGGTCAAGAACATTGCCTTTTGATTTAGACATTTTTTGACCTTGAGCATCATTGATTAAGCCATGGATATAAACCTTTTCAAAAGGTATTTTATCCATGAATTTTATGCCCATCATGATCATACGGGCCACCCAGAAAAAAATAATATCAAAACCCGTTACTAAAACCTGGGTTGGGTAAAATTCTTGTAAACGCTTGGTGTCTTGTGGCCAGCCTAATGTTGAAAAAGGCCACAAAGCTGAAGAGAACCACGTATCAAAAACGTCTTCATCTTGTGAAAGTTGGTGATCATCAGATAGGTTGTGTTTGGAACGAATTTCAGCTTCGTTTTCTCCAACATAAACTTTTCCTTCTTCATCGTACCATGCTGGTATGCGATGTCCCCACCACAGTTGACGGGAAATACACCAGTCTTCAATATTTTCCATCCATTGATAATATGTTTTATCCCAATTCTCAGGGACAAACTTAAGTTCTCCGCTTTTGACAACATCCAATGCGCTTTTGGCAATCGATTCGACTTTAACATACCATTGATCAGTAAGATAAGGTTCAACAACAGTATTTGAACGGTCTCCGCGAGGAACCATGAGTGTATGAGGTTCAACTTTTTCTAGGAGTTCTAGTGCTTCAAAGTCTGCCACGATTTGCTTACGGGCATCGAACCTGTCCATGCCTCGATATTTTTCAGGCATATCATCGTTGATTTTAGCATCATCTGTTAGTACGTTAATAATTGCCAGATTGTGTCTTTTGCCCATGTCAGCATCATTGAAATCATGAGCTGGGGTGATTTTTACGCAACCTGTTCCAAACTCCATATCTACATAATCATCAGCAATCACTGGTATGCTTCTGCCAGTTAAAGGCAGTTCAACTTCTTGACCGATCAAATCTTGGTAACGCTCATCATCTGGATGAACAGCAACAGCAGAATCGCCAAGCATGGTTTCAGGGCGTGTTGTGGCAACAATAATGTGTCCTTTTCCATCCTTGCGAGGGTATTTGAGGTGCCACAGAAAACCATTTTCTTCTTTTGATTCCACCTCTAGATCTGACAAAGCAGTTTGCAATACCGGATCCCAGTTGGTTAAACGTTTGCCTCGGTATATGAGTCCTTGATTATATAAATCAATGAATTCTTTGGTAACGGCTTCTGACAACCCTTCATCCATGGTAAATCTTTCTGTATCCCAATCTACAGAAGCGCCCAGTCGACGAATCTGGTTTTGTATGGTGCCGCTGGAATGTTCTTTCCATTGCCATATTTTATCGAGGAATTTTTCTCGACCCAAATCCGTTCTTTTAATACCATCGGCCAACAACTGCCGCTCAACAACCATTTGTGTGGCAATGCCAGCATGATCTGTACCGCATTGCCATAATGTTTTCTTACCTTGCATACGATGATAGCGTATCAGAGTATCCATGATGGTATTCTGAAAAGCATGCCCCATGTGCAAAGAACCAGTCACATTGGGTGGTGGTAGCATTATACAAAAGGTTTCATCAGCTTTCTTTCCGTTTTCACTTGGTGAAAAATAACCCGCCTGTTCCCATTTTTGATACCAGCGATTTTCAATCTCTTTAGGATTATACTTTTCTATCATCTGTCTTGTGTGTTATTTGTTGCTTTCGTTAATTAAATATTGAGCCATCATAGCTACAGGTCGGCCAGTTGCGCCTTCTTTTTTGTTATTCCAGGCAGTACCTGCAATATCAATGTGTGCCCAATTGGCTTCTTCTGTAAATCGAGCTAAAAAACAACCAGCGGTGATTGATCCTGCTGGAAACCCACCAATGTTTTGCATATCAGCAAAAGGTGTGTCAATCTGCTTTTGGTAATCGTCCCATAATGGTAATTGCCATGCACGATCATGAATTTCAACGCCTGCATTCAAAATGTCTTGTGGAAGTTGTGTTTCTTTACTCATAACAGCGGATGCAACATGCCCCAATGCAATAACGCAAGCGCCAGTTAATGTGGCCAAATCAATTAGAACTTGTGGTTCAAATTCTTGTGCATAAGTCAGGGCGTCACATAAGATCATTCGACCTTCAGCATCCGTGTTCAGTACTTCAATGGTTTTTCCTGAATAACTGGTAATGACATCCCCTGGTCTATAAGCATCACCATCAGGCATGTTTTCTACTGCTGGGACGATGACAATGAGGTTGATTGACAGTTGCATTTCAGCCACAGCAATGAATGTTCCAATGACTGATGCAGCACCACACATGTCATATTTCATTTCATCCATATTGGCACCTGGTTTTAATGAAATGCCACCAGTATCAAAAGTGATTCCTTTGCCGACAAGAATATGTGGTTTTTGCGATTTTTTTGCGCCATTGTATTTGAGTACAATCATTTTTGGCGAATTTCTTGATCCTTTGCCAACTGCCAAAAGGGCATTCATCTTGAGTTTTTCCATTTTCTTATGATCAAGAATGTCCAGTGAACAATTGTCATATTTTTTAGCGATTTTAGTGGCGAATTTGGCCAAATATTTGGGATTACAAATGTTTGGTGGCAAATTGCCTAATTCTCTAGTGGCCTCAACTCCAATGGCAATGGATGAAGCATTTTTAACGGTTTTTGCTAAACTTTTTTCAGCATAAATTGCCATAGACTTTAAGCCATAAGTATCATCTTCATCGTAGTTTTTGGTCGTTTCATAACGATAACTCGCATGACTTGATGCAATTGAAATGATCTTACAAGCTGTAGCCGAGTCAATATCAGCATACTTGCATGCAGTTAGATAATTACTGACTGTATTTGCAGGTGTTTTGACAAGCGTTTTAATGGCATTTTTGCTGGCTATTTGAAGAGTGCCTAGGTCGCATTTTGCATGTTTTCCCAATCCAGTTAAGACGACTCTTTGTCCTTTATCGGTGAATAATGTTAATGTTTGACCCGCTTTACCTGTAAAATCAGCACTGTCAGTGAGTTGGGTGATTTGGTTGTTTAATAATTTATCTGCTTCTTTTGCAATGTCATCAAAACTAACATCTGAAAAGAAGCCAATGATCAATGCGTCGGATTTAGATTTATTTGGGGTCATCAATGATGATGTGATTTTCATGCGATTCTCCATTATATTTTGTTAGTGTATGTTAAGATTCGCTTTTTAGTTTTTATAGTATTTTAAATTTTATGCTATTTCCTAACCAGTCGAGCATTTTAAACAACTCTGATGAGTTGTGCCAGTGTTAAATGAGCCCTTTTAGAGAAAAACTTTGCAAATATTAGGTCAATACTTAAGAAAAGAGACAGTAAAAGCCTTTATGGCCATTTTAATGGTATTGTTTTTGGTCAGTGTCGGTACCTTATTTGCTGAAACATTAAGGGCTGTTGCCAGAGGTGTATTACCTGCTTCCATGCTGTATGTTGAACTGGGATTGCGGACCATTGATGTGTTCTCGATATTAGTCCCTTTGGCGTTGTATTTAGGTGTATTATCTAAATTAGCTCAAATGTATAGAAATCAGGAAATGGTCATGTTTCACTCTTTGGGCCTCAGTAGTAGGCAGATACTGAGAATGTATTTTCCGTTGATGATGTTTTTTTTCTTTCTTTTACTGTTGCTTTCTCTTTTTATAGTGCCTTTAGCATCAAGAACATCAGAACAAATGACTTTGGAGGCCAGCAAAGATGTTTCTCTGATGGGGTTGAAGGAAGGTGTTTTTCAAGAGTTGTCCGGTAGCAACTCAGTAATTTTTGTACGAAAAATTAATATAGAAGAGAACCGTTTAGAAAATATTTTCATCAATATTACACATGAAGATCGCATCGATACGCTCACAGCAGAATTCGGTTATCAATATGAAGACGCTATAAATAAACAACGTTACATATCTCTGTTTAATGGTTTCCGAAATGAAGGGATACCTGGTACCAAAAAATATCAGCTCATGCGCTTTGAGCGAAATGATATTAAACTACCAAAACTCAAAGGTAAATCAGTTGATGTTGATGAAAAAGGGTTGAGTCTTGCGCAGTTATTACAATCCAATAGATTGGTCGACAAAGCGGAGCTACATGAAAGATTAGCTCCTGCAATGGTTGTTGTCGTTTTGGTTTTATTGGGCTTGTCAATTTCCAAAACGTCACCGAGAGATGGTAAATATGGCAGTTTAATTTTGGGATTGCTTATTTATATTGTTTACCTCAACTTGTTAACAATAGCTTTGTCGTTGATCAAGCAAGGAAAGGTGCCGCCGTGGATTGGTACATGGTGGGTTCATGCACTTTTTATTGCATATGGTTTCTGGCGCATTTATAAAGCAGATAATTTCACAAAAAAATCTTAGGCAATTTATGATGTTTTCAACCATAAGTCTGTATTTATTTCGCTCTATCAGTTTTGGTATCACTTTGGCGGTTTTAATGTTTTTGACGTTAGATTTATTGCTAGGTTTTATTCAACAAATCGGCGCTGTTGGCAAAGGTGATTTTACCATTGGAAGTGCTTTATATTATACCATTTTGACTGTGCCAAATCGGATTTTCGATAACTTTCCTGTTAGTTGCGTTGTTGGCGTCATGATCGGTCTTGGGGCGCTGGCGGCAAGCTCGGAATTGGTGGTCATACAATCGGCCGGTATCAGCCGTCTTAACATAGCAAGAATTACAGTCATGACATTGCTGATTTGGTTGATGCCGATGTCGATAATTGGTGAATTCGTTGTGCCGCCAGCTAAATTGATGGCAGAGTCATACCGAAGTACCAAACTTAATAAAAATGTTGGCTTAGGGGTCAATACAGGTGTGTGGATCAGAGACGGCAACGTGATTTTTAATGCTGTTCCCATGGGCAATGAATACGATAAACGCAAAAATAATATCATTATGAATGATGTGACTGTGTATGAATTAGATGATAAGTTGGAAGTAATAAAAGTTTCCAAGGCTGAACGAGCTGTTCACAAAGGCAGTAGCTGGGATTTGTTTAATTTAGAGGTTACCAGTTTCGTACCATCAGGTGTTATAACGGAAATTATTGAAAAAATGACATGGCCATCAAGAATTGAGCCTGAAATATTGAGTATAGCTGATTCTAGGCCAAAATACCTCAGTATAAGAGATATCATCAAATACAAAGCTTTTCAAATTGATAAGGCCAATATTCCAATTAAATATGATATCGCATTGTGGTCAAAATTTTCATACCCCTTACTGGTCATTGCAACAGCCATGACGGGTTTGCCATTTTTATTTGGTCTGCTGCGTTCAGGAGGATTCGGACAACGGTTATTGATTGGTGTGATGATTGGTATTGTCTTATATTTAATTAATCGAACCCTGTTAAATGTAGGAGAGGTTTATCATGTACATCCTGTTATAGTTACTGCTGTGCCATCAATTATTATAATGTTTTTGGTGCTGTGGCAGTTGAATATGCAAAAGAATACTTGAAGAAAATACTTACTTTTCCAATATCATAACTTCAGAGTGACTGACCAAGTCCATCCAAGAGCTTTTTGAATTGGATAGTATTTTCCATATTAAACCCAGGCCGAGGCAAAATGTAGAAATAAAACCGACAATAAACCTTAAAATGGATTGCTTCCAGGATAAATTTTTCTGGTTTTTGTTGTGAGGAATAATTTTCATTTTCCATGCCCTCATCCCTAATGTTTGTCCGCCTTTTTTCCAAGAATAAACATAATAAAAAACCACTTCAAATAATAACAACAAACTAAACCATACATTGCCAGGCTCAACTATTGCTCCTCCTCTTAAGAGCATAACTATCAGCGATGTAACAATGAAAACACCGACCAAAGGGAAGATGTCATAAACAAAAGCAGCGAAGTGTTTCCAGACAGGAGTGTTAAGCATGTTTCTCTCTAGTAAAATTTTAGTACATTATAACTTTCCACTGTAATAATTCGTAAAAAATCAAGTGTAAAAAAGGAAAAAAAATCAAAAAATCATTGAATAAATACTTTTCTTTTCATCTAAAGAACTGTATTCTAGGGGAACTTAAAGTTGAGTGCAGGTGTACGATTGCATTTTTTCCATAAAAAATGGCGGTGGCATCTGATTTTCCTGAATCAGAATTAGAGTGAAATCACAGTATGTTAAATCACAGTAAAAGTAGTAAAATTCTTAATAAAGTGACAACGAGTGTTGTGTTGATGTTATTCATGAGTGGTATCAATGCGCAACAATTAAAAACAGCAGTACAAGTCGCTGTTGATACAAATAAAGCTTCGGCACAGGCCCAAGTAAGAATAGACAAGTTAAATGATCAAACTGATGATTTAACCGGACAATATAGAACTGTTTTAAATGAGATCGAAAGTTTAAGAGCTTATAACAAGCAGTTAGAAACAGTGGTAAATGACCAAAGAGATCAAATCTCTTCAATGAACAGTCAAATGACAACATTGGAACAAACCAATAGAGGTGTCGTGCCTTTGATCATTAAAATGGTTGATGGTTTAAATCAAATCGTAGAAGGTGACTTGCCATTCAAAATGGACGAGAGAAGAAATAGAGTTGTTGGCCTTGAAGATATGATGAGTAGGTCTGACGTAACTACTGCTGAAAAATACAGAAAAGTTACAGAGGCATATGGAATTGAATTGGATTACGGTTCAACTGTTGATGCATACTCAGGTTCTTTGCCGAGTGGAAAAAAAGTTGACTTTTTGAGAGTCGGTAGAACAACCCTTATATATCAAACACTCAACCAAGAAGTTTCTGGTTGGTGGAATCCTACTTTACCTGGCGATAATAAATTCGAAGTTTTAGACAGAGTTTATAATGATGAAGTCAAAGAAGCTATTCGTATTGCAAAGAAACAGGCTTCCGTTAACTTGGCAGGTTTGCCTGTCATAAGTGCCAAAGCAGCAGGTAGTAAATAATATGAAAGGCTTGAAAATGAAAAAATCTATAATAATTTTAGCAATCACTTTGTTTGTTTCACAAATGGCATCCGCAATGACTTTGCCTGAACTGGTTAATGCAGTAAAGAAATCAGCTCAAGAAAGCTCTGCTGAAAATAGAAAGCGAGTGGCTGAATTTAAACGTTCACGTGATCAGCAACAATCATTGTTGACTCAAGCCAGAAATACTTTGGCTGCCTTAGAAAAAAGAACTGATGAGCTCAAACAAGAATTCGATGATAACGAAAAAACATTGATCAATCTTGATACCGTATTAGCAGAAAGATCTGGTAACTTAGGTGAGATGCAAGGTACCGTTAAAATTCTTTCTGGAGACTTAAGAAGCAGGGTTGATAATTCATTAACCAGCGCACAATTTCCAGATAGATCGACTTTCTTTACTGAGTTGGCTTCTCAAAAAGAATTGCCAACCATTCCTGAGTTAGAGCAATTGTGGTTTGAAATCATGCATGAGATTTCACAACAGTCAGAGATTGTTAAATTTACCGCACCAGTTTTGAATGGTGAAGGGGAAATTGAAGAAAATGTTGACGTGATTAGATTGGGTGCTTTTAACGCCTATGATATGGATGGTAATTTCTTAACTTGGTCATCAGAAAGTTTATCAGACAAAGGCATTCTTTACAGATTGCCAAAGCAGCCTACTGGAAAATACAAGGCATTAGCTAGTTCATTTGTAAACTCTGCTCCTGGAACAATGGTCAATGCCCCAATAGATTTCACCAAAGGTACTATTTTACAATTGGTAGTCCAAACTCCAAATATTAATGATAAGATTAAGCAAGGTGGTGCAGTAGGTTATGTGATCATCGGTTTGGGTGTGTTTGGATTGTTATTGGCGATTTGGAAATACATCAGTTTGTTCATCAGTGGATCAAAAATCAAGAGACAATTGAAAAACAAAACACCAAAGAGCAGCAATGCTTTGGGTCGAATTATGCATGTTTATACAGAAAACCCAGATTCTGATATTGAAACAATGGAACTTAAAATGGATGAAGCCATTTTAAGAGAAACGGCTCCACTTGAGGGCGGTTTATCATTTATTAAAGTTATGTACGTCATCGCTCCATTATTGGGTCTTTTGGGTACAGTTGTTGGTATGATTGCAACTTTCCAAATGATTACTTTATTTGGTAATGCAGACGCTAAATCAATGGCGGGTGGTATTTCACAGGCGTTGGTTACTACGGTATTGGGTCTGGTAGTAGCGATTCCTTTAACAGTATTGCATTCACTACTTCAGTCTATGGCTAGAAAACAAACACAAATTCTAGAAGAACAAAGTGCTGGTATCATAGCCAGAATGGCGGAGAAGTAACATGATGTACCAGTTAGAAGAAGCCTGGTACAATATTCTTAGCTTTATTGACATGGGTGGCTCAGTACTTTGGGCCATCATGGTTGTCTTGTTTTTCATGTGGTTAATGATTATTGAGCGATTATGGTTTTATATGATTAGCTATCCAAGAATGAAAAAAAGAATCCTGAAAATGTGGGATGAAAGAGACGATGCCTCAAGTTGGTATGCTAAGAGGATTCGTGAACAACATGTATCAGAAGCAAATGTTGATTTGAGAGCTGGTATTGGTTTTCTAGATGCGTTAGTGGCAATCAGCCCATTGTTGGGTTTGTTTGGTACTGTATATGGTATGTTAAACGTATTTGACATCATGGCTATTGAGGGCACCTCAAACGCAAGAGCAATGGCAGGAGGTGTTGCTAAGGCGACAGTTCCAACCATGGCTGGTATGATTGCTGCACTTTCAGGTGTTTTCTTTACAACATATTTTAAGCAGAAAGCATCAACAGAAACCGAAAAACTAGAAGACTCAATGCAACAGCATTAATCATTGTATTGAACTAATATATAAAAGCTATTGTCAAGATTAATAGCGATACACAAAACAACTTTAGAGGTCTAAAATGAGACGTAGACATTTTCATGAAGATGAAGCTGAAATTAACATCACACCGATGTTAGATGTGGTATTCATCATGCTTATATTTTTTATTGTAACCACGTCATTTGTGAAAGAAACAGGTGTGCCCATTAATCGTCCTTCTGCACAAGCAGCAACAAAAGTGAAAAATGGCAATATTTTAATTGCCATTAAAGATACTGGAAAAATCTGGATTAACAAACGCGAAGTTGATTTAAGAGCTGTCCGTGCTGTTGTAGAGAAAATGCACGCAGAGAGTCCAGAAGGTTCGGCTGTGATTATTGCTGATAAAGGTTCAAGAACCGGTGACCTAGTTACTGTTATGGATCAAATAAAAGCAGCGAATGTTGAAAAGATATCTATTGCTGCAACACAAGCCAATTAATAGAGGTGTGTTATGACTAATATTTTCAGAGGTTTTACATCCGCAATGCCTGCGGTTGTGATTACTTTTTTTCTTTTTGTGGGCATGCATTGGTTGGTTAATAGTTCTGACCATGATAAACCTGGTGATGACGATCAAATTAGTATTGACTTTTCTCCAGTAAAAGTGGATGAGGATGTTAATCAAAAACAAAGGCGTATTCCAAAAAAACCACCGCCACCAAAAGAGCCGCCACCGCCGCCAAAACTGAACGTTCAGGCCAACCAGCAAGTGGTTAATAACATGCCAACTCCAAATATTCCTTCATTGGACTTGGGTGTTGGTGGTGATGGTCCATTTTTAGGTGGTATGCAACAAGGTATTGATTTGGGCCAAGATGGAGGTATTATTCCTGTCGTAACAATTGCACCTAATTATCCAAGAAAAGCTGCCATTGCTAAGATTGAAGGTTGGGTTGAGATGTCATTTACCATTACTGAAGCTGGTACAGTGATTAATCCTAAAGTTATTGCATCAAAGCCGATACGAATTTTCGATAGAGAAGCATTAAGAGCAATACTTAAATATAAATTCAAGCCGAAAGTTGAAAATGGTGTTGCCGTCACACAAGAGGCTACTCAGAAAATTGAATTTAAGTTATCAGGAGATTAAATCATGTTTAAAAAAACTAAACTAACCACAGCTATTATTGCTGCCGTGTTTTCATGCTCGGTTTTTGCTGGAGCACTTAAAACTGGTAATCCTGAGAGAAAAAGAAGTAGCAGTGAAGCATTTACAGAATCTGTATACAAAAAATTTGTAAAGCTTCAAGAAATGATTGCTGATGAACGTTATTCAGAAGCCCGTGCAGGTTTGGTTGAATTAACATCCAAAAGACTGAATAGCTTTGAAATTGCCAATGTGAATCAATACATTGGATGGGTTGACTCTGCTGAAGGTGACTATGTTGCTGCAGCGAAAAGATTTCAAAAGGCCATTGATTCTGATTCATTACCAAATCAAGCGCATTTTGGCATGATTTTACAAATGGCCCAAATGTATATTGCTGGTGAAAAGTATCAAGACGGTATAGATTCATTGCAGTCATATTATAAGATTGTTGATGAAATTAAAGATGCAACTTTTGCGATGGAAGCTCATGCATTATCACAACTCAAGCAATATCGCAAAGCCATTACCACATTAAAGAAAGCCATATCGTTGGCGGATGAACCAAAAGAAAAATGGTATTATCTGTTGTATACACTGCATATGGAGCTTTCGCAATTCAATGAGGCGGCAGGTGTATTAGAAACATTAATTGAAATTAATCCAAACAAGAAAGACTATTGGAAGAGATTGTCTTCTGTTTATTTTAGTTTGAAAAAAGATGACCAAGCCTTGGCAGTTCTGGTAATTGCAGATAAAAATGGCCTGATTGTGGATGAAAAAGACATAATGCACTTGTTTAAAATGTATGCGTTTTTAGGTGTCCCATACAAAGCCGGTAAAGTTCTCGAAGATGGGTTGAAAAGTGGTGTCATAAAGCCGAGTTTCAAAAAGTGGGACGACCTTGGTAAAATTTGGTATACAGCTGCTGAGATGGATAATGCGCTCAATGCTTATAACGAAGCAAGTAAACTTTCGACAGATGGAAAAATAGATTTTCAAAGAGCATATATTTACTTTGATAGAGAAAACTGGTCAAAAGTAGTAGAGGCTTTATCAGCTGCCGTTGAAAAAGGTGGTTTGAATGATAAAGAGCAAGGTAATGCATGGTTGCTTATGGGTATGGCTCAAGATCAAATGGGTCAACGTAATGCTGCAATCAAGTCGTTAAGAAGTGCAACCAATTATAAATCCTCAAGAAGCAGTGCAGTACAGTGGATTAATCATTTAGAAAAAGAAGCCAAAAAAGCGAAAGAAAAAGCTGAAAGAGAAGAAATGTTGGCACAAGACGCAGATGATGAAATTGCAAAATAACTGTATAGAATTTAAATGAAAATAAAAGGCAGTAATGTAGAACATGTTACTGCTTTTTTTTATTTTCTCAGATTAGAAAAAGGACTTTCAGAAAACACCGTCTCTAGCTATAGTATAGATGTAAATCAATTCATAAAATATCTAACAGAAAGTAATGTTGATTTTCTTTTTGTGACAGATGAAATCATTTTAAAATTCTTGAAAAAATTGAAAGATACCTCGATTTCGGATAAGAGTATTGCAAGAAAAGTCTCTTCTATAAAGCAGTTTTATTTGTTTTTGTTAAAGAAAAAAATAATCAAACAAAACCCTTTCAAAGCAATCAGCCAGCCCAAAACTAAAAAATCAATTCCAAAGCCATTGACTGAAAATCAGATTATACGGTTGTTAAACTGTCCTGATGAAGTTGATAAGATGGGGTATAGAGATAAGACAATGTTGGAATTGATGTATGCTACCGGATTGAGGGTTTCGGAGTTGGTAACTCTTAAATTAATGGAGCTTAATCTTAATCAAGGTGTTATTAGGGTTACCGGTAAAGGGCAAAAGCAACGCATAATACCAATTGGAGAATATGCCAATGATTATTTGAAAATTTATATTGAAATGTATAGAAAAATAATGTCAAAAGCACAAACCTCCCAATATGTGTTTTTGAGTAATAGAGGTGATAAAATGACCAGGCAGGCATTTTGGTATCGGGTCAAAAAATATGCAAAAATATGTCAGATAGATCCATTGCCATCGCCTCATATGTTACGACATTCATTTGCAACACATTTATTGAATCATGGAGCGGATTTAAGAGCTGTACAAATGTTGTTGGGGCATACAAATGTATCAACCACACAGATATATACCTTGGTTTCGAAAGAAAAACTTAAGAAAATTCATGCAAAGCATCACCCAAGGGCTTAAGAATAATAATTTTCAGTTGATATCTGAATAAATTGGAACTAAAATCATTGTTGATGTGTCTAAAACGAAATTAAAAAATTGGAAAAAAATATGTATAAAATACCTTCATCGTTGTTGGTTGCGGCCACGATTTTCAGTGTCTCAGCTGTCAATGCAAAAGAACCGACAAAAGAAATTTTATCAGGAGTACAAAATTTAGCGCCAACTGCTAAAGTTTCATCGATGGAAGAAACGCCAATTAATGGTGTTGCAGAAATTGTCATTGAAACTGGTAGGGGTGGAGAAGTTTACTACATTTCAAATGATGGTAAATATCTGCTGAATGGTAATATGATTGATACCACTACTCGCCAAGATTTAACTGAAAACAAAAAATCTGGCATCAGAAAAGAAGTGGTTAAAAAATTTGGTGAGCAAGAAAGAATAGATTTTTTTCCTGATGATATGAAGCATCACTTAACTGTATTTACTGACATTGATTGTGGGTATTGTAGAAAACTTCATAATGAAATGGATGAATACAATAAATTGGGGATAGGCATTTCATATTTGTTCTTTCCTAGAGCTGGCTTAAAATCAGAGTCTTTTGATAAAGCTGTAACAGTTTGGTGTTCTAGTGATCAACAAGGCGCAATGACAAATGCAAAATCTGGTGTTAAATTGGATAATAAGAGTTGCGACAACCCAATTAAAGATCAATATATGGCAGGGCAAGCTGCAGGCGTTACAGGGACTCCAGCGATGGTACTAGATAATGGTAAATTGATGCCTGGGTATTTGCCGCCAGAGCAATTATTAGAAAGATTGAAATTATTGCAATCAAAATAAAAAAACAAGAAAATTAACAAAGAAACCGACTCATGAGTCGGTTTCTTTGTTAATGAGCAATAAATAATGCTCAATACACTATCAGCATTGATGAAATTGAATGTTAACATAGTGCAAAGAATCATCAAAAGTGCTATCATTCAGCCTTTCAACTCCGCGATTTCTGATTGATTCAAAATGCTAGATAACATCGTAATATTACAAGGCGATTCTCTGAGTGATTCATTTGTTCTTAATAATCTAAATGATAACATAAAAAATTCAAATTGCCATATAGCAGCGATAGCTCCCGTTTACTTGATTAAAACAGTAGATTCATCTTCATTAGATATTAATCAGCTTCAGCAATTGTTAAATGCTAAAACAATTTCGGCAGAATTATCAAAAAATCAATTATTCGTTGCTCCACGAATAGGAACAATTTCTCCTTGGTCAAGTAAAGCAACAGATATATTACAAAACTGTGGGTTTCAAACTGTTAAACGCATTGAAAAAGCACAGTTGATATACTTTAATGAACTGCCAGTTAAGCTCAGTGATTTGGGGCAAAATTGGTATGATAAAATGATTGAAGGCATTTATGATAGCTATGGTGGATTGATGTCATTGTTTTCAGAAAATAAACCAGAACAAGATGATTTGCTGTCCATTTTAAATCAACCAAAAGCATTGGTGGAAATAGATCAAAAACTTGGTTTGGCCATATCAGATACAGAGAAAGAATATCTGCTTAACAGTTATCAAAAAATAAATAAAGAACCAACAATCACAGAATTGATGATGTTTGCACAAGCAAACTCTGAGCATTGTAGGCACAAAATTTTTAATGCTCAATGGACAATAGATGATGTCCAACAACAAAAATCGTTATTTTCTATGATAAGAAATACTGAGGCAAAAACACCAAGGCCAGCGATTTCAGCATACAAAGATAATTCGGCAGTATTTCACGGTGGTGAAACGGTTAGATGGTTGATCGATGATAATAATTTATACCAGGCCACAAAAAATATTGCTGATATTTTAATCAAAGTTGAAACACATAATCATCCGACTGCAATATCTCCATTCCCTGGAGCTGCTACTGGCTCTGGTGGAGAAATAAGGGACGAGGCAGCAACAGGTCAAGGAGCTCGACCGAAGGCAGGGTTATGCGGCTTTTCAGTCAGTCATCTTAAAATTCCAGGTCATAATCAACCGTGGGAAGCTGAAACAATTGGAAAGCCCGATAGAATATCATCATCATTGGAGATTATGTTGGAAGCACCAATTGGCAGCGCCGCATTTAACAATGAATTTGGTAGGCCCAATATATGTGGTTATTTTAGGAGCCTAGAAATCAATAGTGTTGATCAAGGTTGGCGAGGTTATCATAAGCCAATAATGTTAGCTGGAGGAATGGGGACAGTTAATAGGGCCCTGGCAGTAAAAAACGATACTCAGGCAGGTGATAAATTAATTGTATTGGGCGGTCCGGCTATGCTGATAGGCTTAGGAGGCGGTGCGGCTTCTTCAATGACCAGTGGAACCAGTTGTGAAGACCTTGATTTTGCATCTGTGCAAAGAGGTAACCCTGAAATGGAAAGGCGCTGTCAAGAAGTCATTGATGCATGTTGGGCTCAAGAATCACAAAGTCCAATCAGATCAATTCATGATGTTGGAGCTGGTGGTTTATCAAATGCCATGCCGGAACTATTGGATGATGCAGGTTTGGGTGGTGTCTTTGATTTAAGAAATTTAAACATTGATACTGAATCGATGACCCCAATGGAAATTTGGTGTAATGAATCTCAGGAAAGATATGTTTTATCAATTAAACCAGAGAAGTTAACTGATTTTAAAAAGATATGTGAAAGAGAAAGGTGTCCATATGTTGTTTTGGGAACAGCGACAAAAGAAAAACAATTAATTGTGAGAGATGATTATTTTAATAATAATCCCGTAGATATACCCATGGATTTATTATTTGGCAATACACCAAAAACTTTTAAAAACATCAATAGAACACAGCCTCAATTATCAACATTTGACACTTCAAGCATAAATATACAAGACGCTGTAGAAAAAATATTGAATTTTCCAACAGTAGCCAGCAAAAAATATTTGATTACAATAGGCGACAGAACAGTTTCTGGTTTGGTTCATAGAGATCAGATGGTTGGTCCATGGCAGGTTCCTGTGGCAGATTGTGGTGTGACCATCAGAGATTATTTTTCTCATGCCGGTGAAGTTATGGGCATAGGCGAAAAAGCACCTTTGGCGTTAATAGATGGAGCAGCATCAGCTAGAATGGCGGTGTGTGAAGCACTCACCAATATCGCTGCAAACAATATTGGACCAATGGAGAACATTAAATTATCGGCAAATTGGATGGCGGCATCTGGTAAAGGGCGAGAAGATGAGGTGCTGTTTGATGCAGTAAAAGCCATCGGTCAAGAATTGTGTCCGCAACTTGGTATCGGGATACCCGTCGGAAAAGACTCCTTATCGATGAATACACAATGGGAAGAAGGCAAAAAACAGGTCATGTCTCCAATGACATTGATGATTTCAGCTTTTGCCAACATTGAAGACATTAAAAAGAGTATAACGCCATATTTTGACAGACAGACTGAGCAAGAGATATATTATATAGATTTGGCTTTGGGTGAAAAAAGGTTAGGGGCTTCATCTTTGTCGCAGGTTTATAGTGAATTGGGTAATGTGGTCCCGGATGTTGTCGATGTTAATGCGATCAAGCAATTTTGGGCATTGATGCAGGAAATGATCGCGCAAAATAAAGTGTCGGCCTATCATGACATTTCAGATGGTGGTTTATTTGTGGCAATAACAGAAATGCTTATCGCCAGTCAAATTGGTGCTGTTATATCTTTGGATTACAGTGATCATGCTACTGCTGCAGTGATGTTCAGTGAAGAGTTGGGTGCAGTCATCGCTGTAGAAAAAAATCAATCTAGAGATTTTAATGAGTTGATCGCCAAATATCCTTTGTCAGCACATATACATAAAATTGGCGAATCAAATCCGCATTCAATTGATGAAGCAGCTAATATTCAATTCAATCATAATGGAAATACCGTCTATCAAAATAACGTCAGTGATGTGCAGAGACAATGGAGCCAAACCAGTCATTTAATGGCGAGTTTGCGAGATAATGAAAAAGCCTGTGAACAAGAATATGATTTAATAGGCAAAGAAAAATCAGGCTTGTCACCAAAAGTGGCTTTTGATTTTGATGAATTAATTATAGCGCCATATCTCAATTTGAATAAGCCTAAAGTCGCAATTCTAAGGGAGCAAGGTGTCAATGGCCAAAAAGAAATGGCCATGGCCTTTCATAAATCTGGATTTGATAGTTATGATGTGCACATGCAGGATTTGATGAATGGCACATTCAATTTGAAGGACTTCCAAGGCTTGGCAGCTTGCGGAGGCTTTTCATACGGAGATGTTTTGGGCGCAGGTAAAGGGTGGGCCAACACTATTTTATTCCATGAATCATTAAAACAGCAGTTTTTGAATTATTTCGCAGATAAGAATAAATTTACATTAGGTGTCTGTAATGGTTGTCAAATGTTGTCTTCGCTAAAATCAATAATTCCAGGCACGGAAACATGGCCACAATTTCTGCGCAATCAAAGCCAACAGTTTGAAGCACGTTTTTCATCTTTAAAAATTGAAAAAACCAACAGTATGTTTTTTACGGACATGCAAGGCGCTGAAATACCAGTGGCAATAGCCCATGGAGAAGGTCGTGCAGTCTTTAAAGGTGCGGATGCTGCACAATCAACTAATGTGGTGGCATCCTATGTTGATAATAATGGCAATAGAACACAACAATATCCATTGAACCCCAACGGTTCAGAACAAGCCATTGCTGGTGTAGCAAATAAGCAAGGCAATGTGATGATTATGATGCCACATCCTGAACGGGTGTTTAGAACAGTGCAAATGTCATGGAGTCCAAAGAGTTGGGGTGAAAACTCACCATGGATGCGCATGTTTTACAATGCCAGGAGATTTGTAAAATGACAAATGATAAAACTGATAAACCAACCTATCCAAAAAGCATTATTAAACACTTGTTACTCAGTACCGCATTGTTTTTGCCGCTGTGTTTCTTTTTATGGTTTTATGCTTCAAGTTTGTTAGTCATACCTGTGAAGTATTTATTACAAGGTATTCTGGCATTATGGCAACCAGATTTGTTCAATGCAGTAAGCCAAAATCAATATTTGTTAAATGTAGAAACATTAATATTCCCCAATACAACATTTGCGGGCCAGGGTGAGAAATTAGCGGTACTAGATGTCGTGGTTAATCCGATGTTGTATGGTTACGGGATTGCTGTCATTGCAGGTTTGGTGATTTCAATACCAGAATTAAAAGCATCAAAAAGAATTTTACAAATAGTGCTGGGGTATTGTCTTGTCATTCTTGTACAAACATTCGGCTCATTTTGGGAAACCATAAAGCATTTAATTTTTGAAGCTGGACCAGATGCACAACAAGCCATATTAGATACAGGTTTAGCACCAAATTTCATTGCTTTAATGTATCAAATGTCTTACTTAATTGTGCCTGCAGTAGTTCCGGTTTCCTATTGGATTATAATGAATAATGATTTTATCGGCGAAATCACCGGTTTGAAAAATCATGGCGCGAGAAACTTTGATGAGAATCAAATGTCTGATCAACAAAGCACAGAAAAATAACTATGACAGAAACACAAGCAATCAACGAAATGGATAATACAACAGATTCCCCGAAACAAACATTTGAGGAAAAATTGTGTTGGTATATGATAGAAAACGGAAGGCTCAAAGAAGAGGACTTACTTCGTGGTGAGCGTCTATACGCAGAAACATTGAGCACTTCATTGGTTCCATTGTTAGTCAGATTGGGCCTGGCATCAGAACGTGATGTGGCAGAATCATTGAGTGAATTGATGGAAATTGATGTTGTTAAAGAAAAAGACTACCCTGAATCTGTTACCATAGAAACTGATTTTCCAATCCGTTTCATGAGAGAGAATCTTTTTGTACCAGTTGCAGAAGACGCTGACAAAATCAACGTTATTATGGTATATCCGAGTGATGAATTTACCACCAAATCAATCAAAATGGCATCACAAAAAGACTTGCATATTTTAATAGGTTTGCCGTCAGAAGTAGAAAATGCCATTGAACGGTTGTTTGGTGCTGGGCGATCAGCAATGGGTCAAATTGTCGAAGGCCTTACTGATGAGAATGCTGGTGATGAGGAAGATGTTGATCACTTAAGAGATTTGGCCAGTGAAGCCCCTGTCATTAGATTGGTAAATATCATCATGCAAAGGGCGGTTGAAGCCAGAGCATCGGATATTCACGTTGAGCCTTTTGAAAATCGACTTAAGGTCAGATATAGAATTGATGGCGTGCTACAAGAAGTTGAATCACCACCAGCACGATCTACTGCAGCTGTGATCTCTCGGATTAAAATCATGGCAAAACTTAATATTGCAGAAAGGAGATTGCCACAAGACGGAAGGATCATGTTGAGGGTGCAAGGCAAAGAATTAGATCTGCGTGTTTCAACAGTACCAACATCCTATGGTGAAAGCGTTGTAATGAGAATCTTGGATCGAGAGAACATTGTTTTTGACTTTAAACAATTGGGGTTCACTGATCGATTGCTTGATCCATTCAAAAAAGTACTAGAGTTGCCGCATGGTATTATGTTGGTAACAGGTCCAACAGGTTCTGGTAAAACTACAACATTATATACAGCATTGGGCCAATTAAATACCGAAGAACGTAAAATCATCACTGTTGAAGATCCAGTTGAATATCAATTAACAGGCATCAATCAAATACAAGTTCAATCATCCATTGGGTTGGACTTTACCTCAGCATTAAGAGCCATTGTTCGACAAGATCCAGATGTGATAATGATTGGTGAAATGCGTGATTTGGAAACAGCAAAAATAGCCATTCAATCTGCCTTAACAGGCCATTTAGTATTATCAACAATACACACCAACGATGCATCAGGTGGTGTTATTCGACTCTTGGATATGGGTGTTGAAGATTATCTTTTAACTTCAACTGTGAATGGAATTTTAGCTCAGCGCTTGGTCAGAAAGCTTAATACTGAAACCAGTAGAAAAGAAATGTTAACTGATGATGTGATTAGGAGTATGGGTTTGGATAAATTGTCTAAAAGGGATGAATATGCATTTTATAAACCAGTACCGAGCCCAACCAATTTAACTGGATATAGCGGTAGAATGTCAATTTTGGAGTTTCTAGAGATGTCAGATCCAATCAGAAGGTTGATCATGAAACATGGCACAGCCGGAGAAATCCAAAAACAAGCTTGTAAGGAAGGCATGACAACCATTTATGAAGATGGCTTAATTAAGTGTTTGGATGGTAAAACCAGTTATGAAGAAGTTTTACGTGTCAGTCAGGATGGATAATTGAAATGGCGCAATTTGTTTATAAGGCACTAACACCTGCTGGAGAGCAGTTAGAAGGGCAAATGGCTGCTGCTTCTCGAGAAGAGGTGATCAATAAAATTCAGGCCGCAGGAAATATTCCTGTGGTCGCAAAAGAGTTAGGAACAGGGTTCTCCTTGGAAAGTTTGTTGGCATCGCGCAATAAAATTTCACAAAAACAAATTGGAGAATTCACCGACCAATTATCCACACTATTAAGTTCAGGGATGCCGCTGGAAAGATCTTTAAGTGTAATGATTGACTTAATAGCAGACGAGCGATTAAGGGTAATGGTGGAGCAAGTTAGAGATAAAGTTCGCAGTGGTGGTACTTTATCTGATGCATTGGAAGAGCAACATGTGTTCACTAATATGTACACCAATATGGTCAGAGCCGGTGAACTGGGTGGTACATTAGAAGTGACCTTGGTTAGATTGGCAGATTATATGGCTCGGGCTAAAGAACTGAAAGACAGTGTGATCTCAGCGATGATTTATCCGATCATTCTTTTTTTATTGTCTGGTGCTTCACTGTTTGTTTTGCTGGGTAAGGTGGTGCCATCCTTTAAACCGATGTTTGAAGATGCTGGTGTTGAGCTACCTGGTGTTACACAATTGGTATTGAATATTGCAGAGCTGGTACAAAGTTATTGGTGGGTCATCATAGTGGTTATGGTACTTATTGGTGTACTGATCAAACAAAAACTTAAAGAAAAAGATTTTAGATTGGCATGGGATAAAAAAATGCTCAGTCTTCCTTTATTTGGCGATCTATTTACGCGTATTGATATAGCACGTTTTTCTCGTACATTGGGCACTTTAGTTGATAGTGGTGTACCATTATTGGCAGGCTTGAATATTGCTAAAAAGGTAATCAATAACACCCTATTGCATGAAATTATTGCTGAGGCATCAGATAAAGTCAAGCATGGTGAGCCATTGGCCAATGGGTTGGAAAAAGCTGAAGAGTTTCCTCGGTTGGCACAACAATTAATCAGTGTAGGAGAAGAAACAGGTAAATTGAATGAAATGTTGCTAAAAACAGCTGATACATATGATATTGAGGTTAAAACTGCGATTGACAGAATGATCTCATTATTGGTGCCAGTGGTAGTATTGACACTAGCAGCATTGATATTTTTTATAATTTTTGCCATCTTGATGGCAATGTTAAATATGAACGATTTGGTAGGATAAAACATCATGAAAAATCAAAGAAAAATACAAAAGAACAAAAAACAAAAAGGTTTTAGCTTAATAGAAATTCTCGTTGTGATGGTCATCATGGCCACCATTATGGGTATTGTTGCCAATAGTATTGGTAACAACAAAAAGAAAGCAAAACTTAAAGAAGCTGAGATTATGATTTCTAAATTAAAAATGTCTGTAGAAAGTTTTAACACAGATTTAGGCTATTACCCCAGAAGCTTGAATGCTTTGGTCGAAGACAATGGTGATGGCAATTGGTTGGGGCCATATGCTAAAAAGAAAGAACTGAAAGATCCATGGAATGAAGAATTCAACTACAGTAGCCCAGGTCAACAAGATGAAGAGTTCAGTATTGTTTCTTATGGAAATGATAAGGCGCCAGGCGGGACTAAGTTTGATAAAGACATCAATAGCTGGGACATATAAAGCAGAATCAACGTGCGCTTGAAAAATTCACAAAAAGGATTCAGCTTACTTGAAGTGTTAGTGGTCATGGTTTTTATTGCCGTGATTGCTGGATTCATTTCAAGTAGTATGACCAAAAGCCTGAAAAAAACTAAAATCAGGGCAGTGAGTAAAAATCTGGTTTCAGCACTTAGGTATACCAGAGGTCAGGCCATTGTTAAGCATGAACAAAAAACCATAAAGTTTAATGTCAAAGACAAAACTTATAAGGCGCCAAGAAAGAAAACTGTTCAGATTCCTGAAGAAATGGAGCTTTTTATTTACACTGTTGAGTCTGATATAGCCAATGAATCAGAAGGTTCGATTCGGTTTTTCTCAGATGGCAGTTCTACTGGTGGCTGGGCAAAACTGGTTTATGGTGAAAAAATCTGGAAAATCAATGTCAATTGGTTGACAGGCGAAATTACCATGGAAGAAGGGGCCAGTTCATGAATATGATAAAACAGAAAGGGTTTACATTACTTGAAGTGTTGGTGGCATTTACCATGCTGGCAGTTACTTTTGCAACCGTGATGCAAATCATAGCTGGTTCTGCTCGGAATACCGTGAAAGCGTCCCAAAACACCAAAATTGCGATGCTGACACAAAGTAAATTAGACGAACTTGGTTTGTTGGAAAAGTTGGAAGAAGGCAGTACGAGTGGTTATTTTGATGACAACACCAGTTGGCAAATGGAAGTGATTCCCTTTGATGTTCCTTATGAAGGTGATTTTAATCAAGAATTTTCTGCGGTGGAATTAATGGAAGTTAGACTAATAGTAATTTCAGAGAAAGGTGGGCGTCAAAAAGTGACGGAATTCAATACTTTACGGGCGGTTACGCCCGACTTTAGCTCCTCAAGAAGATGAACAGTTCTCAACGAAAATATCAATCAGGCTTTTCCTTGATGGAAATTATAGTCGCTATCACCCTACTATCGGTGATCATGGCAATGATATATGGTGGTATTCATACCAGCCGAAAGATGGCAGCAAAAGGCACAGATAGAATTAATGCAACCAACGAAATTCGAATGGTTCAAGAATTGATTCGTCGACAGATCTCACGAATATTGCCGATGGCATTTAAAGAGCAAGATGGAGAATTTGTTATATTTGAGGGAGATGAAGACCATATCATGTATGTTTCACCAATGCCTGGGTATTTAGGAAATGGGGGCCCTCATGTACAATTAATTGAGATTGTTAATGAAAAAGGTGGTAAAATCCTGCAGTTTTCTCATTGGTTGCTAAATGACTCTCTTGATGGAGACTCCTTTGAAGACTCTGAACAAGAGCCAGTTGTGTTGTTACAAAACATTGATTTTGCTGAGTTCAGTTTTGTTAAATTGAATGAAGAAGGAGAAGTCGGAGACTGGGAAAGTGACTGGGAAGAGCCAGAAAATACACCATTGATGGTTAAGTTAGATATAGAAATGAATGAAGGTGCAATCATGACATGGCCAATGATGCAAGTTGCCTTAATGCTCGACTCAACAGCAACCAATAGACGTGTCAGTGACCACTTGCTATTGCAAGGCCAAGACAGAAATGCGGGTGATGTGAGATGAAAAAACAAAAAGGTGTGGCTTTAATTCTAGTATTGTGGGTAACAGTATTGTTAACCGTGATTGCAGGAAGTTTCTCTCTGTCTGCACGTGTTGAAGGGACACAGGCAAAAATGGTTTTTGATACCACTAAAGCACGATACTTAGCTGAAGCTGGTTTACACAGAGCTGTTTATGAATTGCGTAACCCAGATCCAGATGCCCGATGGGTAGCAGATGGCAGAACTTATTATATGGAATTTGCCGGTGCTAAGATTGAAATTTCAATCATTGATGAAACTGGGAAAATTGATATTAATTTAGCAAGTAATGAACTTTTAATTGGCTTGTTTGCCTCATTGGGCATGAGCGAAGAAGATGCCACCATGTTAACAGAAAGAGTAGTCGATTGGCGAGATAATGACAATGTTGCTGGCCTTAATGGGGCTGAAGATGAAGATTATGAAGCAGAAGGCTATAAATATGGCGCCAAAGACGCATTGTTTGATACAGTTCCGGAGTTACAACAAGTCATGGGCATTGATTATGAGATGTATAGACGACTAGAGCCAGCGATTACAGTGTATTCTGGCAGTCGGGATATCAATATTGCTTTTGCACCTCCTGAGGCACTTGTGGCACTAGATGGTGTGGAAAGTGAAGATGTTCAACAATTTGTTGAAGACAGAGAACAGGTTGAAGGCGTAGGAGCCGAAATGCCAACACTGCCTAATGGTCAAGTCAGTTCAGCTAGTGGTGGAGGCGTGTCATTTAGTATAAGAGCAAAAGCAACATTGGGTAATGGGCACTGGGCAGATTTAGATGCCACAATAAGATTGGGTGGTACGGTCAACGGCAGACCATTTAGGATTGTTCGCTGGCGAGACAATGAGCACATTTAAGAAAATAAATTGAAATAATGAATACGATAGAAAAAATACAAAATGATCTGAACCAATGGTATGAATCATCTTCGATCAGCCGATTCATGAGTTGGTGGAAGGCTGAGTTGAAAACTTTTGTGCCACAAAAGTATCAAGATTTATTATTTCCACAGCCTATAAGAATTTATTTGACTGAAGGTCAAGATAATGAAGTGAGTGTATGGAGTAATGATACTGGTTCATTCACAATGCAAAATGATACTGCAACAGATAATGTTGAAAAAGAACAATGGTGGCATAAAGTACAATACATTATAAATAACGCAGATGGAAGGCAAGTCCTAATTGGTTACTTGCTGCCCGATAACGAGGCGTTGGTTAGAAAGATTGCACTACCACAGGCAGCTAGAGAAAACTTAGACGAAGTAATAGGCTTTGAACTGGATAAATACGTACCTTTCAATGCTGATCAAGTTCAGTTGAGTTACAAAATTGACAAAAATAGCCTCAACAAGGAGAAAATCCTTCTGGATTTAGCCGTAATTCCTAAAGAACAAATCACAGATGTGTTAAATATTTGTAGTGAAACCTCAGTGCATATAGATGAGATAGATGTTAATTTATCTGAATTTGGTGAGAAACCACAAGCTTTGGGGGTCAATCTGTTACCAGCAGAAAAACGCAAGTCTCGTAATTATTTTAATGTGAAACTCAATGTGGTTCTAAGTGTGCTCTTAATAGGAATGATATATTTTGTGATGCACACATCTTTAAATAACAAACAAGATAAGATTGACAGATTGACAGAAATTAATGCAGAGTTACAGAAGCAAGCCAGAACAGCCAAGTTGCTAAGAAAAGAACTGAAAGATGTTATCGTTTCAAGTAAGTTTCTTAAAAATAAAAAAAATACCAATGCGCCGTTGGTTTTGATACTTTCTGATGTGACCACTCGTTTGCCAGACCATACTTATATTACACGATTAAAAGTTGATCAAGAAAGCTTTGAATTGACAGGTAATTCAGGAAATGCCAATTACCTTGTGCCAGCCTTAGATGAATCAAGTAATCTTTTTCTTCCTGAGATTATTGGTGGGGTGAGAAAGGATCCTAGAACCAATAAAGAAAAATTTACCATAAGAGCAGCACTGCAAGAACCGCAAGAAGAGGTTGAAGATGGAAATTCCTAATAAAAATGAAATGAGCCGATGGTATGCGCTTATGGTATTGATGGTTTTCTTGTTTTTGATTTATTTCATGTTTTTCCAAGGTTTTGTCAATAAACATGCTTTGTTGAATGAAGAAATTGTTGATTTAGAACAAAATAGACAAGAACATACGGAATTATCAGAAATGATTCCTGAATTACAATCTCGAATCGAATTGGTTAAAGAGAAAGTTGGTGATAATACCAGTTTTCTTACAGCGGACTCCTATAACCTGGGTACCGCAGAACTGACCCGTATACTGAAGAGAATTGTTGCTGATAATACCGCAGAAACAACAGAGTGCCAAACGGTCAGTAATACACCGAGTAAAGACAGAGACCCTGACCAGTTTGAAAAAATAATACTGCAAGTAAGAATGCGTTGTCAATATGAAAAGATGATTGATGTCATGCTGGATGTTGAAAACCATGTGCCATTTCTTTTTATTGATAACATACAACTCGAACAAAGAGTGGTTGGAAGTTCAAGAAGAAATGTCAAAAAAACACATCCCGTTTTAGAAGTTAAGTTTGATTTATATGCTTATATGAATAAGCCAATCAAGGTGAAAAACGATGATAAAAAATAATTTATTGGGGCAAATCCTCATTGCTTTATTGGTATTGTTTTTATTGATAGGCAGTTTGCAAATGTTTGGTGTCGGCCAAGGCCTAAAAAACGTGGAAATTGATGAAGAAAATCAAATGAATATCCCTGCGTTACCAACCCTTACGGAAACCGAAGGACAAGATGCATCGCAAAACAGTAAGCAGTTGGTGAGTAACATCACAACAAGACCAATATTCAGTGATACAAGGTTGCCTTTTGTACCAGAGCCTGAAGATGAACCTATTGAAGGGAATGTTGAACCAGAAGCCGTTGAGATTACTTCATTAAGCGCGCAATTAACCGGAGTAGTCATCACTCCTGAACAAAGTTATGCCATGATTTTAGATAATCTCACTAATGAGCGTGAGACCTATAAAATTGGAATGCCTTTGCAAGGTGAACAAGGTGGCTGGACATTAACTGAAATTCATCAACGGAAAGTCGTATTTATTTCAGACGATGAAAAGTCTGAAGAATTAGAATTGGCTGTATACAGCGAGAGCTTAAAAGCCGGTGGCGCTAAAGCTAAGAGTAATAACCCTGCTAAAAGTTCAGGGCAACCTGAACGGCTGAGTCGAAAAGATAAGAAAAAGAACGCGGATGATATCCGTAAAAAAATAGCAGAAAGACGTGCTCAAATGCGTGCTGAAGCAGCTGAGAAGAAATAGGAGATATGTGAGTGATTAAAAGCTTAGTTACCATCGTTATAACCATTGGGTTGATGTCGTGTGCATCAACGCAATTGGATTTATCTAAAGAGTTAGATGGTCATGATTACCTTGAAGGGCTTGATAATAATAAATACTCTGGTGCAATTTTTGGTGACAAGAATACCACAGAAAAACCAGTCAAACGGGAACAGTTCGAATTTTATCCTGGGACAGGGGAGTTTTTTAATTTAGAGGCGGCAAAAGTCAATAAACCTGCAGTCAGTGAGGAAGGTGAAATAACCCTCAATTTTGAAGGGGATCCATTACAAGGTGTCATCAATTTGTTGTTAGGCGAAGTGTTGAAAGAAAACTATGTGATTGCTCCAGGTATTGCTGGCTCTGTTACTTTTGCAACAGTCAAACCAATCAATAAAAATCAAGTATTACCCATATTAGAGATGTTGTTGAGTTGGAACGGGGCTGCTCTTGTACTCATTGAAGACCGTTATCACATCATGCCAAGTGCGCAAGCTGTTAAAGGTAATTTAACGCCTGAGTTTGGTAAAATTGATGCAAGAACAGGTTATACCGTTATGGTGGTTCCATTAGAATACATAGCACCAACAGAAATGGAAAAGGTTTTGCAACCTTACGCAAAAGAAGGCGCTATAGTTAAAGTCGATAATGCGCGCAATTTAATTTTTCTTGCTGGTACTAAAAGAGAGCTTTCTACATATATGGACACCATCAGTATTTTTGATGTTGACTGGCTTGAAGGCATGTCAACTGGTGTTTTTACGTTAGAAAAAGTTGAAGCAGCCACAGTTGTAGGGGAATTGGAGGCCATATTTGGCGAAGGCGCAGAAAATCCGCTTGCTGGTATGTTTCGATTCATGCCGCTTGAAAGGCTCAATGCCATTATGGTCATTACACCACAAAAAAAATACTTAAATAAAGCCAAAGAGTGGATCATGCGTTTAGATCGAGCTGATTCTGAAACTTCAATTAACCTTTATGTATATAATGTCAAAAATATTAAAGCCGACGATTTAGCAGGCTATCTTAATGATGTATTCGGTGGCGGCGGTAGTTCCAGTAGTACAAGAAGGCAAAATTCAGGTTCAGTTGCACCTGGTGCAACAGGTCGCGAAATAGGTTCAACAGGCAGTGCATCAAGTAATATTACAAATGCCAGAAGCAGTAATAATAGAAATCAAAATAGAGGCCCAAATACTGAAGGCATCAGTATCACACCAATTGAAGAAAACAATCAATTATTGATCAATGCCAATGCTCAGCAATATGAGTCTATAATGGCGGCAGTCAATAGGTTGGATATAGAGCCATTGCAGGTCTTAATTGAAGCCAAAATCATAGAGGTCTCATTAAATGAGGAAACAAGGTTTGGTGTTCAATGGGCTTTTGGCGATGCACGAGGAGAAACTGACAGCGATGGTGGAGAAACGACGAACCCTCAAGGTGCAAGACCAAATAATAGAGGTAATAATTTTGGCGGATTCAGGGATACGCAATCGGCATTTTTAGGTGGTGTAAGTGAAGGTAGGCCAAACAGCTTGAGTTATGTATTGACAGGTGTTGATGTCACTACTGCAATATCAGCCTTAGACTCAGATGGAAATGTAACCGTATTGTCAACGCCTTCATTATTGGTGCTTAATAATAAAGAAGCCACAATAAATGTCGGTAACGAAATCCCTGTTGTGACCAATAGTTTTAGTGGTATTGGTAATGGTAATGGAGGAAATATTGGTAGTAATTCGGTCAGTTTTAGACAAACGGGTATTACACTTGAAGTCAAGCCTCGTATCAATCCAGGCGGCTTGGTTTATTTGGAAATCAATCAGCAGGTCAGTACCCCCGGAGAGCCTGAAGCCATTTCGCAAAATAGACCCATTCAAAATCGTGAAATTAATACAGAAATTGCGATTCAAAGTGGACAAACAATTGTTATGGGTGGTTTGATCGAAGAAAACAGAACTAAAGGTTACTCAGGTGTTCCAGTGCTCGGAAGGATTCCTTTGTTGGGCAACTTGTTCAGTAATAGAAGTAATCAGGTTGAAAGAACAGAATTGTTGGTGCTTATTACCCCTACTGTGATCCAAAATCCAGAGCAGGCAAAACAGCTAACTAAAGAGTACGCAAACCAGTTCAAAGGGTTGAAACCATTCAGTAAAAAGAATAATGACAAAGAAGAAGAGTTAGAGAGTAATGAAGATGAATAAGTATAGTAAGCTGGTTATTTTAATTGTGTCAAGTATGTTGATGACAGCATGTATTGATCAAGAAAAAAATAAATTGGATAATCGAGCACAACAATTTTGGGACTATAAAATCAATAAAGAATTTAAAGAAGCCTATGAGTATTTAAGCCCGGGATGGAGAAAAACAGATACCTTAGAAGCCTTTAAACAAAGAATGCTTATCAGTAAAGCCAACTGGAAAGAAGCAAAAATGGTAAAAAAAGAGTGTTCGCAACCTGATTTATGTGTAGTGACCATGTCCATAAAATATGAATATAAATTTCATACATCTGGAAGTCAAAAAATGCAAATTGAAAGTGCAGTAAAAGAAACATGGATTTTAAAAGATAAAATATGGTTCCATTTACCGTTACAGAAAAAAATGGGTCAAAAATAATATTTACTTGCGATTTAAAATAAAATATCGTAATATGCTATCAGCTATAATATAAATATCTTCATGCATGGTGCCTGAGGAGAAAATATAGCCCTGTATTTATTTTAGGAGTTCTAAAAAATGAAAAGAAATAATTTGACAACTGCGGTACTAGCAGGTATTACTGGTTTAGCTGGTATTGCAAGCGTATCAAATGCAGTTAACTTGAATTCTGACGGTGTTGGTCAGGTTCTTATTTATCCTTATTACACAGTTAATAATGGTTTAAACACTTTGATTTCAGTAGTTAACACTACTGATCAAGTTAAAGCAATTAAAGTACGTTTCCTTGAAGGCAAAAACAGCCGTGAGGTACTCGATTTCAACTTGTATATGTCTCCTTTTGACGTATGGACAGCTGGTCTTGTTGCTGCTGTTTCTACAACTCCAGGTTGGGAAGGTCAAAACACAGTTAAATTGCTAACAACTGATACTTCATGTACTGTTCCTGCAATCAATGGTCAAGAGTTCTTACCATTTGCATTCTCAGGTGCATTTAATGATGGTATCATCCAAGATTTGTCTCGTTCAACTGAAGGTCACTTCGAAATGATCGAAATGGGCGAAGTCATTGGTGATGATGCAGTTGCTGCAACACACATTAATGGTGCTGATCCACGTGAGCCACAAGATTGTCAACAATTAGTTAACAACTGGACAGCTCCTACTGGTCAATGGATTATTGATTCATCTGTTAATATCGTTGATCCAGATGGTTCTGGTGGTTTATTCGGTTCTGCATCTTTGGTTGATGTTGCTGAAGGTGTTGATTTTGCATACAATGCAGATGCTTTCCAAGCTTATTCTACTTTAGAACAGCATTCTTTCCCTGGTGATTTATTCCCAAGTATTGCTACTGGTAATATTCAGCAAAGTATCGTTTTCAATAACGGTGTAGCTGTAACTACTGATTGGGTTACATCTTCTGTTGAAGCGGTAAGTGCTTCTTATATGCACCAAAATATTTATGGTGAGTATGCTCTAGATGAAGGTATTAATGCAAGAACTGAGTGGGTTGTAACTTTCCCTACTAAATCTTTCTATGTTGATGATTTGAACTCTATTGGTCCTGTACCTTTTGAGCCATTCACAACTATCATTGATAAAAACCCTGCTTCTCCACAATATGGTATCGGTGCTTGTGAACAGTATGCAATTGCTGGTATTTATGATCGTGAAGAAACAACTCCGACTGCTGGTAATACACCACCACCTCCTTCTCCAGTACCACCAGGCATTAATCCTAATATACCTGTATTCTGTTGGGAAGCTAATGTTCTTGAGTTTGATGCTGGTGCAGCTGTAGTTGGCGCATCTGCTATTTTAGGTTCAGATAATACAACTAACTTTGCTACACCTTATGCTAATGGTTGGTTGAACCTTATGTTCACTCCAAGTCAGTTTACTGATAATGGTTTCTCAAACCCAGGTAGTGTACAACAACAGTATAACGGTCTTCCTGTGACTGGTTTTGCATTGCAAAAATATACTAACTCAAATGCTCAGCCTGGTATGTTGGCTCAGTATGGCGGTTTGTTCCCACAAAGAGGACTTAAAGTTATTACTTCTTTATAATATAATAAAGATTAATAATTTAGTTTTAAAAAAAGTGAGCGATTTATCGCTCACTTTTTTTATGGAAACAATTTATAAACCTGATTATTTCATTTAAATTTTTAATGGTGTTTGTAAATAAGTAATAAAGAATAGTTTTAGCTGATTAAAAATTATAAAAATATTTAAATATAACTCATTTGTTTTTGTAAAAATTGTATATAAATTAAAATGTTTTTTGGGAGTAGGGCATAAAACTATTAATTAGGTTAAATTAATACCCTTTCAATATAAATATGATTGCTGATATTGAAGTCATTTAAGAAAAAATTAACACTTACTACTGTATAATTGTAAGAATTGTAAAAATAGAGATAAATTATGAAAAAACTTATCATTTCAAGCATGATAATGTTCAGTTTTTCGGGATTAACACAAAACTTAATACTCGATGGACAAACGATACCACTTAACCAGTCAACTCCTATGAGTATTGATTCTGCGACTGGAGATATCAGAATTACCAGTCTAAATGGAGCCCTCAGTTGCCAAGAAGTTGGTGATGAACCTACTGTATCATTAGTAGCGAGCCCTACAGTTGTTAACTCAGGTGGCACTACGCGTTTAACATGGAATGTAGGTAATAATGCTACCAGTTGTACAAGAACTGGCGATTGGAGTGGAGAAATAACAGGTGGATTGGTCTCAAATGGTTCACACTTTCTTGATATTGCGAATATAACCAGCAATAGTTCATTCGGTATCAGTTGTACTAATAACTTTGGAACTTCACCAATTGCAACAGCAAATGTCAATATAGCTGGTAATCCAGCATGTACTAATAGACCACCTATTTTAAACGGCAACGAAGACAGAACAATTAGATTAATACCAGGTGCCCCATTTAATGGACCAGGCGTGCCACAAAATCCTGCGTCATATAATGGCCTTTATACAGAAATCGTTAATGGAGGAGGTGATTGGCCTGGTGAAACAGGTGGACAGTCATTTGCAACATTGACATCTGGCCAATATATTGCCATGCAGTTTACTACCAGTAATGTAAATGAAGAAGGTAAAATCAATATGGTTGCACCAAGTAATGGTCAAGGTCCCGGCTCAGGAGGCATTACCATGTCATTAAGTGAATGCCCAGGTGATTTTTCTATGACAAATGTATGTAGAACAGTGGGTGGAGGTTCGCCAAGTTTGAGGTGGTCATTAGATCCTAATGAAAACCCAAATCTAATTTGTAAATTAGAAAAAAATACAACTTATTATTTTAATATAGTGCATTCAAATTCAACAGGAAATAACTTTTCTACTACCAGTTGTAATAGTACTGAAGGATATTGTGGTATTATTTTCAACAATCAATAAATATTGAAGTAATCCTATAAAAAATTGAACTAACTAAGCTAAATAATCATCTTACATGATTATTTAGCTTTATTTATTTATATACATATGAAAACAAAATTTACAATTATAATAATTAGCTGCATTTTTGTTAATCTTGCATTAGCAAATTCTTTTATCTTAAAACAAGGCAATATAGATGTAACCATTAAAGATCTTGATGGTTATGCATATAAGATACCAATCGAGCACAGAGGAGATTATTTTAATTCTATACAAAGGCTAGAGAAGTCGCTTTATTCAATCATGAATATGAAGCACATTGTTAGATATGGAAAAGAACAAGGTTTAGTGAATGAAACCGAGGTTGATATTACTGTGAATGAAAGGATATTTGAATATTTTCCACATTCAGATAAAGCTTTTAGTATGCAAGAGGAAAATAAAATAATTTTGCTGAAAAACTTTCTAAAGAAAGAAGAAGCTTATAAACAAATTCAAAAAAAAATAACGACCCCGTTAAATAAAGATGATTTGTTAGAATTAGCAGAAGAAAAATACATAGCAAATAAAAACTCATATAAAATCCATGATGAACGAACTTTAGATTTCATTGCAATTATCTACAATGAAAACAATAAATTAGCACAAGCAAAATTAGCACAAAAGTTACATAATGACATTAATGGAAGTGTTGAAAAATTTAAAGAATTAAAACAAGGTTTTAACGAAAATAAAGAAGTGAATATTGAGATTCATAAAGACATAAAGTTTCAATACAATATAAGAAATAAAGAATATTCAGATAAAGTTTATGCCATAGACAGTATTGGCGTGCTTCCAGAGATTATAAACTATAACAATCGCTTTTTTATTGCTCAAATTACAAATATACAAGAGGAAAAAATAAAACCTTTTGAAGATGTAAAACAAGAAATTATTAAAAGCATAAAAAAGGAATATGCCGATAGAAAGTTTAATTCATTAATGATATCTTTGACAAAAGACGAAATTGAAGTGAATAAAGACATATTGCCATCATTGAAATCACGATATTTAAATAAAGAGAATTAATATTGTTTAAATATTTTTTAAAAAGGGAAATTAAAGAAAACTATTTAGGCAATTTAACTGGCTTCTCTTGGGTTATTATTCAACCAGTATTAACCTTGATTATTTATACTGTTGTCTTTGAAAAAATATTTAAAGCAAGAATTCCAGAAGCAGAAAATGTGGGTTTTATTGTTTATCTTGCTTTAGCATTTTGGCCTTGGATAGCTTTCTCTGAATCAATATTAAAATCAATTACCACAATAACAAGTAAAAAAGATTTAATAGGCAAAGTAAGAATAGATTTAAGGCAAGTAGTATTTGCAACAGTTACTTCAGTATTCATTATTAATTTAATTGGCTATGCATTGGTGTTAATTATTTTAATGATTGTGGGTAAATCTTTTAATTACATGTACGTACCCTTATTAATACTCCCAATACTTCAGTTATATATATTTTCATTGTCATTGGCATTAATATTATCGTCACTACAAGTATTTGTCAGAGACACACTACATTTAATGAGTACATTGATAACATTGTGGTTTTTTTCGACGCCAATTATATATTCTGAGTCAATTATGCCAGAATCAATTCGCAGTTACATGCAATATAATCCGCTATACTATCCAGTAAAATTCATTCATGATGCAATGTTAACTGATAAGAACTTGCCATGGATTGAAATGCTATACTTATCAATTGGGTTTATTGTCTTATTGTATGTGGCCAATAAAATGTTTAAAAAGTTATCCCCGCATTTTGAAGATTTTCTGTGAATCAAAAAAGCCATGGATCTGAAATCAGAGGCCATGGCTTATAAAGCATATAAATAAAGCTTTTTAAAAAGGCATTATTAATAATAGATCAGAAGTTTTCAGGAACTTCATAATCAGGAAAACGCTCTAAAAGAAAGGCCAGTAATTCATCAACTTTTTCATCCTGACCTTTTTCTTGATAATAAACCAAGGTTTCCATTACTTGTTCAGGTGTTTTATACATAATTGACATGTTCATTTTACTGGTAAGTTTTTTGCGGTGTGCATCACTGGCTCGCGGTACTTTTTGTTGTTCTAAATCATTTTGAGCGAACTCATCTTCAAGAAAAGATAAATCCTTTTTCTTTTTGGCTTTCTTTTTAATGGGCTGTTTTTTTACAACATTAACGACTTCTTCGTTAGTTGGCTGGTTATTCTTCCAAATAATGGCAGCAACAAATATAGCAACACTTGAAAGAAGAACCATCATTAAAATATTTTTTTGAGATTTTGTAGACATTGATTAATCCAATTAATTTTTGTATTTGAGTATTTTACTGGATATAGGTTCAATTTATTAAAATATATTTTAAATAGCGTCTATATTTATGGGTAAAAAAGTTGGCTTGAATAAAAAAAGGTTAAAAAAACATAAAATAAGCAAAGATAAATAATAATTAGCAATTTATTTATGGCTAACACCGATAATAAAGATGGTATGTAATATAATTCAAAATCAAAGAAACACACGAAAAATAAATTGACAATCATCATAAAAGCCACACAAATTGCCAAATCATATCCTAATATTAATACAGCGGGTAATAGATTTAAATCATTGATATCCTTATTGTTGAATAGAGAAATCGTTGATAGTACAGAAGTACTTGAGGATATTAATTTAGAGATTAAAAGAGGTGAATCCTTAGCAATAATAGGAAAAAATGGAGCTGGTAAAAGCACATTATTAAAAATTATCAGTGGTGTAATAAAGCCTACTCACGGTGAAGTCAGCGTTAATGGAACAATCGGAGCTTTGTTAGAGTTGGGTTCTGGGTTTCACCAGGAATATACAGGCAGAGAGAATTTAAAAATGTCAGCTGCACTTTCAGGGATTGGTGAAAAAAACTTAGGGGAAAAAATCGATCAAATGATTGATTTCGCAGACATAGGCGAATACATTGATCAGCCAGTAAAAAATTATTCATCTGGTATGGTTGTGCGTTTGGGTTTTTCTGTGATTACAGTCACACAACCAGATCTTTTGATCACAGATGAAGTATTGGCTGTTGGAGATACTGACTTTCAAAGAAAATGTATTGCCTGGATAGATCAATACCTTTCAGAAGGCGGTACATTATTATTGGTGTCACACAGTCTATACCATGTCCAAAAGTTGTGTAAAAATGCCATATGGTTAGAAAAAGGAAAAATTAAAAAATATGGAGACTCATTTGTCGTTTCACAGCAATACGAAAGTTTTTATCAAAAACAATCTGAGGATAAAACACAGCATTTAAAAGATAACACAAATTATCACATAAAAAAATTACAAATTTTGAATGAAGACGGCCATCACATTACAGAATCAAAAACATTTCAAGACATTATTATTCAAGTTGAGATACATTCACCAGACAATAGAATGCCAGGTCTGGCATTGGGTATTATGAAATCAGATATACCGGTATATGGAACGATCTCAGATTTACATCAAGCAACACCAAAAAAGACAGCAGATCATACTTATCAATACCAAATAAAATTACCAAATAATCAATTGTTACCTGCAGATTACACCATTAAAGCACATGCAATGGACCCTGAATGCTTAAGGTTAATTGACACATATGAAAAAGACTTAAGAATATATGCAGAAACTCAAGAAATGGGTGTGGTAAGATTAAAAACGGAATGGAATTGATATGAAAGTTGATATTGTTGTACCAATATATAACGCCTATGATGCATTAATAAATTGTTTGAAAAGTTTAGAAAGGCATCAGCATGGGGCTGAAAATATCATTTTAATTAATGATGCATCAACAGATGAAAGGATTGTGCCATTATTGGAGCAAGTGATTAAAAAAAATCACTGGCAATATATCCAACATGAAAAAAACCTGGGGTTTGTAAAAACGGCAAATGAAGGGATGATGTGCACTAAAAACCATACAATTTTGTTGAACTCTGACACCATAGTCAGTAAAAATTGGATATCTGCGTTTAAACAGGCCATCATAGCCAACGATCGTTTGGCAACAGCAACAGCATGGTCAAATAATGCAGAGATTTGTTCATTTCCACAGTTTTTAACCAATAACACTGCACCAGAAAATATCGATAAATTATCAGAAATATTGTATGAAAATCACCAGCCACAATATCCGGTTATTCCGACTGCGGTTGGTTTTTGTATGTTAATTACTGAATTGGCCAAGCAAAGTGTGGGTTACTTTGATGAACAACACTTTGGTCATGGTTATGGTGAAGAAAATGATTATTCGCTCAGGGCTACAGAACTAGGCTTGCTTAATGTTATCTGTGATAATGCGTATGTAGTGCATGTGGGTAATGAATCATTCGCAGATCTTGGATTGCAACCAGATCAGCATTCAATGCAAAGATTATTGAGTAAACACCCGCAATATTTAACAATGATACAAGCTTATATAAAGCAAGATCCATTAGCAGAATTAAGAAAAAAAATCCTCAATATCATAAAAAAACACGATAATGTCCTTTACCAAACCCTTAAAACTGATCGAGAAAATACAACAGAGAAACAACAAATGGAAACAAAAAAATTAGATTTTACTGGAGAACGATTCACGCCAGAATGTGTCAGGGAAATTTGGTATGAACATTATCACCGATATGCTTATGCACAAAGGATTGTAAACAATAAAACCGTTTTAGATGCAGCATGTGGTGAAGGATATGGTACAGATATGCTGGCACAACATGCCAAACAGGCCTATGGTATCGATATAGATACAGAAACCATCAAACATTCGCAATCTCGATATAAAAGAGAAAATTTACAATTTAGACAAGGCTCATGCACTGATCTGCCTTTTGAAGACAGTACCTTTGATGTGGTCATCTCATTCGAAACATTAGAACACTTAGCTGAGCAATCACAAATGTTAAATGAATTTAATAGGGTTTTAAAAAAAGATGGAATTTTGATCATATCAACCCCTGATAAAAAACATTATTCAGATGCTACAGGATTTCAGAATGAATACCACGTTAAAGAGTTGTATAAACATGAATTTAAAGCCCTGCTTGATCATCACTGGAATTACCAAGTGTGGTATTCACAATCCTTGGCTTTTCATTCAATAATGGAAAAAATCGATGCTCCAGAAATGAATTACGCAACAGATATCTTACAGGAACATTCTTTGTTATCTGATGAAAATATGCTTAAGTCAATGTACTATGTGGTCATAGCCAGTAAAAAGAAACGCTATTTGCCAAAAGTGCCTGCATTGCATTTATTTGCAGATAAACAACAATCAGTTTATGAACATTACAATCAAACCATAAGGGACTATATTTCTGTAGCAGAAAAATACATGGCGATGAAACAGAAGCATGAAAAATGGTTATCGCATCCAATCCTAAGTAGAATAATTAAATTTTTAGAAAGAGGCAAATAATGGAGTTTGAATTTAATTTCGGTCAACAAACGCTGGCACAAGGCATCAAAAAGAACGAAGCCGTCTATGCATCAGTTGCCGGTGTGGCATTACAGCTTTCAAAAGAGGAATTGGTTTTTTTAAACAAAGAAACAGGTAAAAACCATGTCATGACTCATCAAGTGTTACAAGCCTTAAGCTTATGTCAACACTTTAAACCACTCGATGAGCACGTGTACACCATTAACCAGAGTATGCCCGAGTTATCAAATCAAGTTCAAGCAATAGAACAAGTGACTCAATTTTTGATTAAAAATGACTTGCTCATTGAAGAAAATGCTTGGAAAAATAACTTGAAATCTAATAAAGAACAAGAAGATATTAAGTCCTCAGGTATGGTCATCAGGTCATGTGATAGGCCTGATCAATTAAGAAGGCTCCTGCAATCATTGGTAAAATATCAAAGAAAGTTCAACACCATTTTTCCAGTACAAATTTATGATGATTCGACCAGTGAAAAACAAGAAAAAGCCATTGAAGAAGTTTGTTTAGAATTTAAAACAGAATTGAGCATTAATTATTATGGCCGCAGCTGGCAAGATCAATTCATTACCATGCTTAAAACGGAATTTACAGATAGCCATGACGTCATAGATTGGTTATTGGAGTTTAAAGAGGGCATCTTTACTGGGGGAAGAGTCTGGAATTTTGCACTGTTAAATAATGCAGGAAAAAAGTTTCTTTTCTTCGATGATGATTTTATATTTGAGCCAAGAGTGTTAAGCGAGTATAACAGAAATCTTAATTTTAATGACAAACCCGATTTAAGTGTTGGTTTCTCATTGAGTCTGAATGACATCAGAGAATCATCGTCGGTCTATGAACACGATGTCTTGTCAGAAATGCTTGAAAGTTGCGGACAACGTATTGGTAATTGGTTATCGCAATCAGGTATTTCTTTTTCATCTGTTAAACACTTGAATTTATTGGAATTACAGAGAATTAATGCCGATTCGGTCATTAAAACAACAGGTAATGGTACTTGGGGGAGCCCGCGTTCAAACAGTAACTCATGGCTGTATTCACTTGAAGGTCAACATAAACAGGAGTTTTGGAAATCTCGAGAAGTTTACTTGGATAATATTGAAGTGTCAAACTTGATGCACTATTCAGATGAACATGAGTTTTTATCTTTGACAAAGTTCGCACCATCATCAATTGATAATTCAGCCATGACACCGTTTGCATCTCCTATGAATCGAGTTGAAGACCATTTCTTCAATGCAGTATCACTTTATTGTTATCCGGATCAAGTGTCGTTGCATTATCCATTTATGATGGGTCATATACAAACCACCAAAAGAGATCGTGCAAGTACCAATCACATTGCAAAAAGGCCCAATATCAATCAATTCATAGCTGATTATGCTTTAACCATCATGCAAACCACAGATGCAAAAGATCCTCAGTTGCGTTTAAAAACCCTATCAAATTATGTCATGGGCTTAGCAGATTCTAGTGATAAAAACATACACAATCGATTAAAAGAATACTTGTCACAAGTGCATTCGGATATGGTATTGACCATGCAAACTCAATTGGAGAAATCACCAGATGCACCGGTTTATTGGCAAGCAGATGTCAGGGAGATTATAGAAGCCAATGGTAAGGCGATATTACAAAATGGCCCGCCGATATTGGGTGATTGGCCAGAAGACTTAACCAATGAGCAATGCGTTGAATTAGCCAGAAAAGAATTAACTGATGTAGCAAAAGGATTGCAGTTGTGGCCAGATATTTGGACATTCTGCCAAACCAATAAATGAATACATGCAGTATTGTCATTGTAAACTATAACACAGGAGATATATTAAAGTGTGTTGTAGAAAATGCACTTAAAAATACCTGTGTTGATAAAATCATTGTTGTGGATAATGCATCGAACGATAACAGCATGTCATTGCTTGTTGAGCATGCGCGAGTAAAAAAATACCTGCGTGAGTCTAATTATGGATTTGCCAGTAGCTGCAATTATGGTGCTCAATATGTTGAAAGCGATTATGTAATGTTTTTAAATCCAGATTGTTTAATAGAAGTTGATACTACAATACAGCTGCTTAAGCACTTTAAAGATAATGCTGTAGTCATGGTAGGTTGCATGGTTAAGAATCCAGATGGATCAGAGCAGCGAGCTGCCAGAAGAAGGTTGCCTACCTTTTTCAGAGCAATTAAAACATTCAGTGGTATAGAAAAATGGGCTATAAAGAGTCATTTTTTTTCGGGAGTCAATTTAAATCATTTACCGTTGCCCAAAACACCCTGTACTGTTGAGGCCATATCTGGCGCATTGATGATGATGCGTATGTCTGTTTTTTTGAAATTAAAAGGCTTTGATGAATGTTATCCATTACACTTCGAAGACCTTGATCTGTTCAAAAGAATCATTGATGATGGCCATCAGATTGTTTTTGACCCAGATACCTCAGTGATACACCACCAAGGTACATCATCCCGTACTAACCCAGCAGTGGACCGAATGAAGAAAAAAGGTGCTGAGCTATATTTTCATAAGCATTGTTCTTTTTTTTCATATCTTGTGATTAAACTGATCAATAAAATGAGGAATTAACCAATCTGTTGTTTATTCAGTCAATAACAGGTTGGTTAATTCGATTATAAATTGAAGTTTCAAATTAGAGGCTTCAGCATTGTAGTTATGCAGGGGTCTCATTAACCCAATATTTCTCCAGTCTACTTTGCCACTTTTACCCTAAAATCCATTCTATGATGAAATATTCGGGTTAAGTGATCTTTTTGTATTTAATGCGATGTGGTTGCGGTATGTCGCCAAAACGACGCTTATAATCCTGTTCATACTCGGTATAATTGCCTTCGAAGTACTCAACATGAGAATTGTCTTCAAATGCCAAAATATGTGTTGCAATTCTGTCCAAGAACCAACGGTCATGAGAAATGACCATAACAGAACCGGCAAAATTAAGCACCGCTTCCTCTAGAGCTCGAAGTGTTTCAACGTCCAGATCATTGGTTGGTTCATCAAGTAGTAATACATTGCCACCTGATTTTAAGACTTTAGCCAATTGCAATCGGTTTCGTTCACCGCCAGAGAGGTTCTTCACCAGTTTTTGCTGGTCCGCTCCTTTGAAATTGAATCGGCTTAACCAGGCTCTGGCAGGAATTGTGTATTGGCCAATTTTAAGCACCTCATCACCATCACCGACATCTTCCCAAAGTTGTTTGCTGTTATCCAGATCCTCTCTGCTTTGTTTGACAAAAGCCAGTTCTACAGTTGGTCCAACTTCAACTGCTCCATTGTCGGGTTGTTCAGATCCTTCAATCATATTAAATAAAGTGGATTTACCCGCACCATTTGGGCCAATGATACCAACAATAGCACCTTGAGGGACTTTAAAGCTCAGATCATCAATGAGGAATTTGTCACCAAAGGCTTTAGAAACATTATTGAATTCAATGACTTTTTCACCGAGCCGAGGCCCTTGAGGGATGAAAATTTGATTGGTTTCATTGCGTGATTGAAATTCTTTGGATTGTAACTCTTCAAAACGTTTTAAACGCGCCTTTGATTTGGTTCTTTTGCCTTTGGCATTTGATCGGACCCATTCGAGTTCATGCTGAATGGTTTTCATGTGAGAGGCTTCTTGTCGTTTTTCTTGGATTAAGCGTTGTTCCTTTTGTTGCAACCACTCACTGTAATTGCCTTCATAAGGGATGCCATGTCCTCTGTCTAATTCAAGAATCCACTCCGCAACATTATCAAGAAAATACCGATCATGGGTCACAGCAACAATGGTGCCTTTGAAATCTGCCAAAAATCTTTCTAGCCATGCTACAGTTTCAGCATCTAGGTGATTGGTTGGTTCATCCAACAATAACATGTCGGGTGCTGATAATAATAGTTTGCATAAAGCAACCCGACGTTTCTCTCCGCCTGATAAGACCTTAACTTGTTTGTCCCAATCTGGTAAACGCAGCGCATCGGCAGCTTTTTCCAATGTCCTGTCCAAGTCCCAACCATTGACAGATTCAATTTTATCCTGAAGTTCAGCTTGTTTGGCCAAGAGATTATTCATTTCATCATCGCTCATGTCTTCGCCAAATTTCATTGAAATTTCATCAAATTCATCTAGCAAGGATTTGACCGCGCTGATACCCAACTCGACATTCTGCTTAACGGTTTTTTCTTCATCAAGTTCAGGTTCTTGAGATAAGTAACCAATATTTATGCCAGGTTGTGGCCTGGCTTCACCATTATAATCTTTATCGATACCTGCCATGATACGCAGTACGGTTGATTTACCTGCTCCATTGAGTCCTAAAACGCCAATTTTTGCACCAGGAAAAAAACTCAAAGATATGTCTTTAATGATGACCTTATTGGGTGGAACCGTCTTGCTGACCCGGTTCATCGTATAAATATATTGTGCCATTTTATGATGTGATCTGTAAAAAAAACCATCTTACAATATTCTGAGGCTTTTAGTATAATAAATTCGCAAATTACAAAGCGAGATAAAACCATGTGCAAAAAATTACTATTGATATTGGCAACTGTCACCTTAATGGCAGGTTGTGGAACAAGCGATAAGAGACTCAATGTCAATCAAAAAGAACAGATAGCGTACCCACAAACAAAAGCAGTCAATGTTGTAGATAATTATTTTGGTAAAAATGTCAAAGATCCATACCGTTGGTTGGAAGATGATCGTTCTCAAGAGACTGAACAATGGGTTGAATCTCAAAATAAAGTCACCAATGCATATCTCAAAAACATTCCATATCGTCAACAGATCAAAGATAAACTGACGCAAATGTGGAATTATGAAAAAATCACAGCACCTTTTACAGAGGGCGCATACACATACTATTATAAAAATGATGGGTTACAAAACCAGTACGTACTTTACCGTAAAAAAGGCGATGGCCCAAGTGAGGTTTTTCTTGATCCAAATACGTTCAGTAAAGATGGCACCACTTCCTTGGGTCAAGTCAGTTTCTCAAAAGACAGTCAATATGTGGCTTACAGTATCTCAGAGGGTGGCAGTGATTGGCGCAAGATCATTGTGCTTGATGTCGAGTCAAAACAACAAATTGAAGACACATTGGTAGACATCAAATTCAGTAGCATTTCATGGTTATCAAACAAAGGTTTTTATTATTCAAGTTACGATAAACCACAAGGCAGTGAATTGTCTGCAAAAACCGATCAACACAAACTGTATTTTCATAAACTGGGCACAAAACAGTCTGATGATCAAGTGGTATTTGGTGCCACTCAAGAACAAAAGAGTCGGTATGTGGGCGGAAATGTAACAGAAGATGATCGTTATTTAGTAATTTCAGCAGCCAATGCAACCTATGGGAATAAATTATATCTACAAAATCTCAGTTCACAAGATAAAGCCTTAATCACGATTTTAGACGAATCCAATTCAGATACTTATGTCATTGATAACTTGGATTCAACTTTGTATTTGGTGACAGATTTCAATGCGCCGAATAAAAAAATTGTAACTGTTAATGCGAGCAATCCGACACCAAAGAACTGGAAAGATTTTATTGCTGAAACAGAATACACCATGGAGCCAAGTATTGGTTCAGGTTATTTTTTTGTGGAATACATGATTGATGCCATTTCACAAGTTAAACAATATGACTATAAAGGTAAATTTATTCGCGAATTAAAATTACCTGGTTTAGGAAGTATTGAAGGTTTGAAAGGTAAAAAAGAAGATAAAAATCTCTATTTTTCATTCACCAACTATTATACTCCAGGCACCATTTATTCATTTGATGCTCAATCTGGTCGTTCTCAAACTTATCGCCAATCCAAAATCGCATTTAACCCAGATGATTACCAATCACAACAAGCCTTCTACCGTTCTAAAGACGGAACCAAAGTACCGATGATTATCACACATAAAAAAGGCCTTAAATTGAATGGTAAGAACCCAACCATACTTTACGGATATGGTGGTTTTAATGTCAGTTTAACACCACGATTCAGTGTTACCAACGCCGCTTGGTTGGATATGGGTGGCGTTTATGCTGTCGCAAACCTTCGCGGTGGTGGTGAATATGGTAAAAAATGGCATGTTGCAGGCACTCAGATGCAAAAACAGAATGTGTTTGATGACTTTATCGCTGCTGCTGAGTACTTAATTGATGAAAACTATACCACCAATAGTCATTTGGCCATTAGAGGGGGGTCAAACGGCGGATTGTTGGTTGGGGCTGTAATGACACAGCGCCCCGATTTGGCCAGAGTAGCCTTGCCTGCAGTAGGTGTTTTGGATATGTTGCGTTATCATACTTTTACATCAGGGGCTGGTTGGGCTTATGACTATGGTACCTCTGAACAAAGCCAAGACATGTTTGAATATTTATTGGCATATTCGCCAGTGCATAATGTTAAAAACGATGTGGTGTATCCAGCAACATTGGTGACCACAGGCGATCATGATGACCGAGTGGTTCCGGCGCATTCTTTCAAGTTTGCTGCCGAACTACAAGCCAAAGGAGCAAAAACACACCCTTTATTGATCAGAATTGAAACTGATGCAGGCCATGGTGCTGGTACGCCTGTGTCAAAAACCATAGAACAATATGCGGACATTTTTGCTTTTACTCTTTACAACATGGGTGTTAAAAAGTTGTAAGTGATGTCATTTAATTACTCATCAGTCAAGGTGATCCATGACAGAAAAAAGTGAACTGTATGCTGCGGTAGATTTGGGCTCAAACTCATTTCATATGATCGTTGCTGAAATCATTGACAATCAACTGCATGTGATTGATTGCCATAAAGATATGGTACGTTTAGCCAATGGACTAGATAAAAAAGGTTATCTGTCTAAAGAAAAAATGGATCAGGCGATTTTATCTTTAGAAAAGATTGCTCAAAGAATTGCCCACATTCCTAAAAAAAACTTAAGGGTTGTGGGCACCAATACTTTAAGAAAAGCCAAAAATGCCCATGACTTTATGGATAGAGCGTCGCAAGCTCTGGATAAACCCATTGATATCATTTCTGGGCGAGAAGAAGCCAGGATACTGTATTTAGGTGTTGCACACTCCTTACCAAACAAACAGGGCAAACGTTTGGTCATTGATATTGGCGGTGGATCAACAGAATTAATTATTGGTGAAGAATTTACGCCATTATTGCGAGAAAGTTTGCACATGGGCTGTGTCAGCTATACAAAGAAATTTTTTGCAGATGGCAAAATTTCAGAACAAAATTGGAACCAAGCGGTATTGAATGCCAGAAGACAACTGATGCCGATTGTTTCAAGGTACAGCAATCAAGGTTGGGATGTGGTGATTGGTGCTTCAGGCAGTATGCGTTCAACGGCTAAAGTGATCATTGCTTGTGGTTATTCTGTCTATGGCATCAATGATAAAAGTTTAAATGAATTAATCAATAGATGTTTATCATTGGGGGCGATTGAAAAATTAAATCTCATTAATGGATTGAGTACACGCAGACAGCCTGTTTTTATTGGGGGTCTTGCCATTATTAAAGCCCTATTTGATTCGTTATTACTGCAAGATGTCATCAGCAGTACAGGTGCCTTGCGTGAAGGGATTGTGTATTATCTGAGCGGTCGCTTGCATCATAATGATGTACGCAAGAGAACCATAGAGAAGCTTTCAAAACAGTTTATGATTGATCAGGCCCAAAGTCTTCGGGTCAAGAACAGTGTAGATGCATTGGTTAAAGTCAGCAATCTTCGTTTAACAGAAATGCAAGACAATTTATTAATGTGGTCAGCGCAATTACATGAGTTGGGTTTAAACATCGCTCATTCGCATTTTGAAAAACATGCGGCATATATTTTAACCAATGCTGATATGCCAGGTTTTTCCAATCATGAACAATTAAAGTTAGCTGTATTAGTGGCTTTGCAAAGAAGAAAGATTAAGAAAGAATGGCTACAAAAACTGTCGCCTACTCAGTATAAAAAGCTCTTGCCTTTGATTATTATTTTACGTTTGGGTGTGTTATTTAACAGGCAAAGAATTGACAAACATCCACAGTTAAAAAAATTGAGTATTGACAAAAATCAGGTGGTATTGAAGTTTGGTGATAACTGGTTAAATCATCACCCATTAACTGATGCTGATTTGCAGTCCGAAGTACGTTATTTACAAGCCATGGATATCAGTTATGATATTGGATAATTGTGGTAAGTAGCAATGAATAAGCCATCCATCATGGGAGTTTGATGACTGGCTTATTTAACTAGTGTATTTAAGAGACCTTGGCTCGATTCGTGAATGAAGATAAAAAGTTTAAAAAAGCGTCCTTCTGAGTTTTGCGTCTTGACTGACACATTTTTAATTCTTTTTTTTCAATCACCCAGAATCAAGCAAAGGTCTTATAGATAAGTGGATCACTAAAAGGAATGCCGGCAAGAAGATATTCTTGCCCATCAGCTAAACTGTCTCCATCTCAATAATAATACTGTTATTGTCGGAGCCAACATTAGGCAATACTCTCAGCATTGGAGGTGTCTGCTAATAATGTGATTATTTCGACAAATCCCAGGCATCGATCCAGTTCACTTGATCTGGTTTAAGTTTAAATTCCTTCATCATAACCCTGGCCATTTCAGGCATATGTGCAGCGCCATAAAATATGGCAAATTTCTTGTGGCCTTTTTCTATTTGTTCTCTGAGAACTTTGAGGGCTTTGAGATTGCGAGTACTGATAATGGTTGAGCCTTCTTCGCCTTCTAATACATCCATAACAGGATCCATATGCATGAATTGTTTGGCGGCAATGATTTTTAAATCTCTTTCTCTTTGTGGTGACATCAATGCCATGATCAAATCCATATCATTGACCGCATTGGGGTTAGTTGCTTGTTGCTGTAATCCAACCAGCCACATGCGCAAAAACATAGAGAGAAAAGACTCACCTTTATCATTCATGCTTTTTTGAAAGTCAGTGGGAGAAATGTCTGCATGAACAAAATTTTTCGGTGAGTAATCAACTTCCTCCAACTGAAAAGTCAATCCAAGTACATTCTTCATGCCCACTTGAAAAGCAGATAACAGGCTTTTGCTTTCATTTGCACTGTTGTCATCAACTGTTGTGCCTTGTTCAGCAACTAATTCATACAAGACCACGTCATAGGTCTTGAATAGCTCATTCAGTTGTTGGTAATAGGTTTTATCAGCGATGTGAACTGCGCTGATTAAATCAACATACATGTCATTAGGTATACCGCTGTTAGGCACATAGCGAGCATTGGCTAGTTGGAGTGCGACAGGGTTATCATCCTTATCATTTTTTATGCGTAAAAATTGTGCATTATTCTGCTCTGTAACGGGTACATTTTTTAAATCTTTCGCTTGAATTAGAACAGGCAATAATACAAACAGCAACGCTATAAAATATCTCATAAGTCCAAATGTGAGTTAAGTCAATAACAATATTGAGGGCAAAATGCTGGAGTTCAAGTGATATTAAAAAGAATGTTGTTATAATCGAACACTGATTCTGGTGTTGTTGATAACAAATGAAAACAATACACAAATTTAACATGTATAGGTAGTAAACTGATGAAAGCCATTGCCGTTTTTTGTTCTTCCAGTGATGACATAGATGAAAGGTATTTTACAGAGGCCCAGCAATTGGGAAAACTGATGGCCTTAAGAGGTTTTGGTTTAGTCTATGGAGGCAGTGATATTGGCTTGATGGGGGCGGTTGCTCACAGTGTCAAAAATCATAGAGGCAAAACACTTGGTATATCGCCGGAGTCATTAAATCTCGATAATGTGGTCAGTGAAATAGATGATGAATTGATCATTACTGAGAGCATGAGCGAACGCAAGACATTGATGGTTAAACATGCCGATGCCTTCATTGGATTGCCAGGTGGGTTTGGAACACTTGAAGAAATGTTTGAAATAATGACGCTTAAACAGTTAGGGGAGCATGAAAAGCCAATCATTTTTTTAAATATTATGGGCTATTTTGATCCACTACTTGAAATGTTTGAGCACATATATGGTCAAGGATTTGCTAAAAAAGAATACAAACAGCTTTATCATATCAGTGAAAATGTCGAAGATGCATTTCAATATCTGATGAATTATCAGCCTCCTAAACTTGATAAACATTGGTTTGTTTAACGTATGAGGCCTCAGCATAACCAGATGGCGAAAGAAAAAATAGAGAAAATTTTTTATAGAACATATTTTCACGTAAGCCGCAAAGCAGTAAGTATGATGAATGATACGCATCATACTTGCTAAATTGAGGTGGAAATTGCAGGTAATAGCGTGTTATTGGTCAGATTTCAAACAAAGAGTTGATGAGTATAATTTTATTTTTTACTCGACACTTTAGCTCTGCTCAAGCCTTGCTTGTAGCGTTTTAATAAAAAAACATATATGACAGTTAGATGACAAATTCATGACTTTTTTAAATATCTCGCTAAAATTTTTAATATACTTTGTTGGAATCTAAATAAATTAGCATATTAGGCTACAATATCATTTTTATTTATTCGAAGTAAGTCATGGTTAAAAACATTATATCAGAGATGCTGGGGAAGTCGCCTGTTCATCCGATTCAAAAACACATAGATATTGCATGTGAATGCGCCTCACATTTACCATCATTATTTGAAGCTGCCAGTTTAAATGATTGGGAAAAAGTCAGTGAAATCAATGAAGACATCCGAACTTTGGAAAATGATGCAGACAATCAAAAATTAAAAATTCGCTCTAATTTACCAAAGAGTTTATTCATGCCAGTACCGAGACAAGATTTGTTAGAACTGGTTTTGGTTCAAGATAAAATTGCTAACCTCGCAAAAGGCATAGCAGGCATGATTAAACAACGAAAAATCCAAATTCCTTCTGAAATTGGCGAACAGTTTATGGACTTTTTGCAATTGTGTCTTGATGCTGCAAATTTTGCCAAAAAAAGCGTTCATGAGTTAGACGAACTTTATGAAACAGGTTTTCGTGGTGCTGAAGTCAAATTGGTACAAGAACTCATTAATAGATTAGATGATATTGAAACCAAAACAGATGCAAAACAGGATTTAATTGAACAAGAGTTATTCAAAATTGAAAAACAATTGCCACCAATTGACGTCATGTTTTTGTACAAACTTTTTGAAAAGGTTGGTGGTATTGCAGACATGTCTGAAAAAGTTGGGCGTCGTTTAGAATTACTATTAGCAAAATAAAAATTTGATGAATCAGAGGAATTAACAGTGGAATATCAAACTATTTACATAACTTTAGCAGGCGTTTTTGGCTTGTTTATGGCATGGGGTATCGGCGCAAATGACGTGGCCAATGCCATGGCTACATCGGTCGGATCAAAAGCCATTACTATTAAAACAGCAATTATTATTGCTGCAATCTTTGAGTTCAGTGGAGCCATATTGGCAGGTGGTGAAGTCACCTCAACCATCAGAAAAGGCATAGTTGATCCAGCTGTCCTTGAGGGATCTCCAGAATTATTGATTTTTGGAATGTTGGCATCATTATTGGCAGCTGGTATTTGGTTGCTTTTGGCTTCAAGAAAAGGCTGGCCAGTTTCAACAACACACTCTATTGTCGGTGCTGTTGTTGGTTTTGCTGCGATTGGTATCGGTATGGACGCTGTTAATTGGAGTAAAGTTGGAAGTATTGTGATGAGTTGGGTGGTATCACCTTTAACCTCGGGTATCATTGCTTTCTTATTGTTTCAAAGTGTTCAAGTGCTCATATTGAGAGCAGATGACCCATTGAAAAAAGCCAAACTATACGTACCATTTTATATTTTCCTTACGGCCTTCTTTATGACTTTAGTGACCATAAAGAAAGGACTGAAGCATGTATCTGATTTGAGTTTTACTTCTCAGGAAGCTTATTTGTATGCATTCATTGCTGGTGTCATTATTGCCATTATTGGCGCCATTTTCATTTCCAAAATCAAACCAGATCCGAGGAAAGAGGCAGAGTTTCATTTTCATACGGTAGAAAAAGTATTTGCCGTATTGATGGTGATCACAGCCAGTGGTTTGGCATTTGCTCATGGTTCAAATGATGTTGCTAATGCAGTCGGCCCTTTGGCGGCAGTGGTATCAACAGCTAAATCCGGAATGATTACAGGTAAGTCTGCTCTAGATTCATGGATCTTATTGGTTGGTGGTATTGGTATAGTTATAGGTCTTGCCACTTACGGTCGTAAAGTTATTGCAACAGTTGGAAAGAAAATCACACACTTGACACCGTCAAGAGGGTTCGCAGCAGAATTAGGGGCTTCGATGACCATTGTTGTGGCTTCCTCAACGGGTATGCCTATATCAACAACGCATACATTGGTTGGTGCAGTGCTTGGTGTAGGTATGGCCAAAGGTTTGAGTGCCATTAACTTGAATGTTGTAAGGGGCATCTTTGCCTCATGGGTCATCACAATTCCTGCTGGCGCCATATTGTCGATCATTTTCTTCTTTATATTAAAAGCAATATTTGGTTGATTGGTCTGAATTAGCCCTGATGTTTTCTTAAATAGAGACTGTGAAATTCCATGCATGGAAGCGGTAATGGTCTCTAATAGAAATTTTTAAAAATTTGACAATTTTGTGAAATGTCAGGGTTTTATTTATGTAAATAGCGTTGAGAAGTGACTCTAAGATATTGTTTAGCTTGCATAATAATTATCAAAGGGTAAAATAAAAAGGATATTTTAAACTTACATAACGCTAATCACGTATGAATTTTCCACCAGATCTTATAGAAGAACGAATCAAAGACACAAAATCTGCGTGGAAAATACTCAAAAATCAATTGCCGCAATTTGATAAAATTTATCAGAAATGGCACCAATGGTACATGAAAAAAACCAATGGTTCAGCCATGCAAAGCGTTATCGTTGACGCATTCGTCATTTGTTATGCTCGAATGTCATTGAGAAACGGCACACTAAGTCTTCATTCCAGAAATTATCACAATGAAAAACACATCGATGAATTGATCTTAAGACTCATTGATATATCAGAATTACCAGAAACTCGATGTATACCCAAATATGGTTGGGGATTGCTGTCTTTATTTATGAGTAGCCATGATTTGCGTCAAGATGAATTGGCCAACAATGATGGACCAATTGGTTATAATGAACAAGCGAGTTTTCAGGAAATATTGCGTTTAATCAATCGAATTGATGCCAAAGGAGCTGTACGTCAGGAACATAAAGAATTATTGAAATTAATGATTCATGGCAGTACCTTTAGGGCTGAACAAGACATTTCAGGAAATGTTTACAAAGGGAATTTAGTTGAACACATCCTCAACGATGTAGAATACTTTGAGGACATAGATAAAGAACTGGCTTATTTGGCTTGTGATATAGATACTGCAAATGTGGCAATGGATCTAAAAGTCTACTCTGAATCAAGTATTAATGTTTATAATGAGATCAAAAATGATTCAGATAAAGAAATTTCAGCCAGGCATTTTTTTGGTTGTCAGCAACAGCAGTATTTTTTCAGATTGCAAAAATTCAACTCAAAAATAGGTCAAATAGCCTTTGCTCAAGGTAAAATTGAAAATGCCAATAAGATAGAAAAGATTTGTTGCCTGATAGAAGAATTAGATGAAGACATGCCAGATGAGGAAATAGTTGATCATTATCAATCGTATGTCAGTACAAAATTGTGAATCAGTCATCACTTGTCAAGAATATTTTTATTGTTCGTCATGGACATGCCGTTTTTCAAAGCAATAAGGATTATGATCGGGCATTGAGTGATAAAGGCATATTTTGTGCTCAAAAAACTGCTTCCTATATTAAGCAAATTTCTTCAGAAAAAAACATACAAACATTAATGTGTTTAAGTTCCGCTGCATTGAGAACCAGGCAAACAGCAGAAATTATCTGTCAGGTCAATGACATTACTCATATTGATTACCATCAAAGTCTTTATGCCACAACAGTCAGTCATTGGCTTGAAAAAATACAGCATATTCCTACAGATAACCTAGTTATTGTTGGCCATAATCCTACATTCAGTCAGATGCTCCAATATTGGTGTGGTCATAATATTTATATGAAACCAGCAAATTGTGCATTCATTAGTCTTGAATTTCAATCAGATGGCATCACTTATCCTGCTACACTAAACGACTTTTATCAGAATGAATAAATTCCAATACTATTTGAGACAAATACCAAAAATCACAAGGTATATATTAATTGCGATGTTGGTGGTTTTCATACTGCAACAGTTCATCAATCTTTATCCTTTAGTTTTACAGGGTTTTTCTAACGGATTTAATCCCATACAACTGGTCACTTATGCTTTTTTACATGGCGACTTTGCACACTTGTTTTTTAATGGATTGGCCATTTGGATGTTTGGTTCGCAAATTGAAGATTACTGGGGTGAGAAAAGATACTTAACATTTGCCATCGTTTGTGTTGTTGGCGCTGGTCTTACACATTTGATGTTTGTCAATTACAATGTGATTGGTATTTCTGGTTTGGTATTTGGTTTGTTGTTGGCTTATGGCATGATGTTTCCAAATAGAACGATTCTTTTATTAATTCCCCCTATACCTATTAAGGCGAAATATTTAGTGATGGGTTATGGCGCTTTACTGTTATTCAATATAGCCGCTCAAAGAAATGACGGAATCGCCCATTTTGCTCATCTTGGCGGTGCCATCAGTGGCTTTCTCTTGATACAATATTGGCGAAAAAAACCACCATTCGGCGGATTTTAAGTGCTAGATTAAAATAACTTGAGTTAATCATCATATCAAAAGTAAAGTTTTAATTTTAGAAACATTTAAATAGATATAACTGTCATCTTTATATAACAATATACCATAATAGATCCAAATGTTCTGCGGTGTAAATTACAGAACTTAACCTAATCATTTCTTGTACTATCAATCAAATAAGCCTTATTTAATGATCTGTTTGGAAATTCAATATTATATAAAATAAAATAACATTGAATTGATAGGCAAGTATTATATTGCTTATGAAAATTGCTTTGTGATCAGGCATAAAAAAAGAGCGGATTTTAATTCCGCTCTTTTTTTAGATGATTAGGAGAGGACATTCCATCATCTGTTTTGCCTCAGAGGCAAGGGGATCAGAAAGAGTTTGCAAAAATCCTATCTTCAATTACCCTTGTGACAATTCCACTACCGCTGATTGAATCACCAACGGCCCTGTTATTTGGTGTAGGCAAATTGCCACCTTCGCCACCATGACCTTTAAGAATCGTGCCAGCATTTAATGTATTAGTAGTAGGGTCATATGACTCAGCATCAGCGACAGTTACAACATCTCCAGCATTCAAGTCTGCTAAAAACTCAGCTGCAGTTGTAGATTGCCCATCTTCATCGACATACGTTGCATTGTCAAGATTGCCAATGTTAACACCTAATACACTCAGTGAAACAGCATCACTATCGACTGCTGATACTTTACCTTGTAGTAGAATTCGGGTAAATGGACCGCCATTATCTCCAGATGAAATGAGGACAAGATTTGCTGTTATACCACCCTCACTGTCTTGTATACCATATAATAATACATTACTTTCTTCTGTTAAACCGTTGCTGAACAAACCCATAGGATCAGCTGTCAATTCAGTTTGTTCTACTTCTAAGCCCATGATCACAAGTGAGCCATTGGCATTACCTTCGGTACTTAATGTTACATCTTCTGGTCTTACTGGAGCAGATGCCAATACAATGCTATTAGGGATGGTGATTGATTCTGCATCAATTTCATTGTTAGCAGGGTTAAACAATCCAACAACCAACACTTCTATACCAATAGCCAGAGCATCAACACTGCCATTAATAACTGTGTTTTCAGTTATATTAACAATTTGATCTCCTACAGTGATTTGTGAGTTGTCATCAGCAATAGCAGTAATGAAACCGATGAAGAAAACATTTTCTGGACCTGGTTCTGGGGTGAAGAAGATCACTTCAGCTGTTATTTCATTTGAGTCATCAGAAGGGATGCCTCCGATTTCAACATCAGCGCCAACTACTAAGTCGGCTTGTGATCCTTGAAAGAAGTCAGTGTCAGCCGTAACATTTATGATGGCACCATTATCTAACTCAAATTGAGTTTGATCAGCATTAACTGATGTGATGCTACCAGCAACACAAACGTGCGCAGGAGGGTCAATAGGGTTGCCATTATCTAATAGAATAAATCCAGCATTGACCTCACCTGAAGTTTCATCTCTAAGGCCCTCAACAATGACATTTAAACCATTTGCCAGATCTTGTAGTGAACCACCGAATATTTGAGTTTCAGGACCAACGTTGACCACTTCAGTATCAATGTTAAATTGGCTGAAGTCGTTATTTAGATTAGAAACTTCGCCTTGTAATGTTACAAAGTCACCGATTGGGAAATTATCAATAAAAGTAACTTGTTCAGCAATCAAAACAGAACCAGGAGGCTCGTTACCAGATGGCTCTTCAGATCTGGTTAGTACTTGAACGAAGGCACCATCTACCAAATCTGTTGCTGTACCATTGAAGTATTGTGTTGAATCAGTGACTTGAACAGTTTCACCTTTTAACATGAATGTATCACCATTAACATCACTGACATGACCAAAAAGTACTGTTGGTCCAGGAGGAGGTATAGGAAAATCACCTGTTATGATGATGAATTCTGCAGTGACTTCATTGGTGTTTTCATCTTCAAAACCGTTGATGCTGACATTCATACCCACTTCTAGTGTTGTGTCGCCTGACTCAGAAATAATTTGTGTTTCAACAGTGATATTTACAACGTTTCCATCAACTACTATTACAGATCCATTGTTGTTGATCTCTTCGATATCTCCGTTGAAGAAAACGCCATTGGGCGGATCTACAGGAGTATCAAAATCTTCATAACAAATGACTGCCATTGCATCAACTGCATTACCTTGAACATAATCAGGCTGTGGAACTAATTCAACAATGACTTTTGTACCATTTTCTATTTCACCATTACAAATGATAAGTGTTTCCATATTGTTGCTGAATAATAATATGTTAAGTGTATCGATGTCAAAGCTATCATTGGTTAGGTTTGAAATGTCTCCAGTAGCTAACCAATAAGGGGGTGTTGTTTCGAAAACTTCAATTCTGGTTGCTTTCACTGTTCCGTCTTCATTTTCGATACCACTGGCTGCAACGATATCTCCTGTAGCAATTTCAGATAGTTCATCAACCCCTTCTATGACAGTGTCAGCGTTGACTACTAGATTTAATGTTAAAACACTAAAACTATTTTCATCGTTAGCGGTTACCGGTCCAACTACAGAATTTACCAAGTTGATTTCTGAGAGTGAACCATTGGTTCCAGAACCGTCATCTGTATAATTCATTTGAGCTTTGAAGCCTGGCAGGGTTCTTGAGAAGAAACCTGTTCCAAATTGTTCTGATGCATTGACAGTTGGTATCGACCTTCTGTCAATGGTTAGAGTTGTGGCTTCATTGATCTGCAAGTTTCTTATGTTATCAATGACAACTGTATCTGCTAAACCATTAGCATGAACATTGCATGATAAAATAAAAAAGCATATCAAAAACGATATTACATTATTTTTTTTCATATTATTTCTCACTTATTTTCTTTTTTTGTTTGTGCTGAATCTTGGTAATAATAAATTCCCAAACCCAGCCTATCCAGCTTCTCTTCATTACTGCTTGACTCTTGATGCGACAAAACACCTATAAAATTGTCGACTTCATCTGCCAAATTTTGAGACCTCTCTCGTATAAATGTTTTAATTAGTGGTAAGTTTTTTATTGACACCTCTCTTTGTTGTACTATCCTCTGAAAATATAAATCATCGTCTTGTGCAACAATATTATGATTTATGGTCTTGATCAAATCACTGACACTCATGGCCATAATATCAATGGCTTGCTCTTCAGATTTATTGGTACTGCTTATATAGTGGGTTCTTAATAGTTTTACTTCATCATTTGATGTTTTTTCAACAGCTTTATGCTCGATTAAATCATCAAGTATTGAACGAATGGTGGCACCACCACTGTAGTTCTCAACTAATTTTTCAAAAGTAGCTTCAGTTTTATTATCATTTGAGTATATGGGGATAATCTTGGTTTGACCGTTTTCTTGGTATTGTTCGTCTGAAAGCCAGCCAGTTAGTACCCGTGAAGCGCGATGAAATTGTTCTGGTTTTGCATCCATTAATGCAACATCATTATCGATCAGGTTTTTGACATCAATCCAAGTTAAGCCTGTGATAACGGCAACTCGTGACTTATTGGCTTTTTTCCCTTTGATGCCAAACTCTTTATGAGCGATATCAACATAGCACCACTTGAGAACTTCAGCACAAGCTTTGTAGGAGATGCCATGTCTTAATAGTATCCTGACCAGCGGTTTGAAAACCCTTATTAATAATTCGGTTAATTTTTCTCTAATATCCATTGTTTTAATGTTTTTTTAATTTTTTTCTAAAAATATTTAGAATTTGAAGAAATATTAGCGTTAAATAATGATTTTGTCAACGCTAAATGATACTAATTTGGTATTTTTCTAAATTATTTTAGAAAAAACAAGATTTTCAAAAGCTACAGTCATAATCATTAAATGACGACCTGATAAAAACAGACCACTTCACTATTTGACAAAAAAAACAGATCTTTTATAATCTTATGAAAAAATAGAGAAGTGATATGACTGACAAAATTTACCCGGTTTCACAAAAGATTGCTGAACAAGCCCATATTCGAGCAGAGACTTACCAACACAACTATCAACAATCAATTGAATCAGAAACCTCTAATTGTGATTTTTGGCGCAGTCAAGCCATGCGATTAAATTGGATTAAGCCTTTTATACACATCAAGGATGTTCATTGGAGTGATCAATCAGTAGATATAAAATGGTATAAAGATGGAGTGATTAATGTCAGCGAGAATTGTATAGACAGACATTTAGTCACAAAGTCTCAACAGACAGCAATTATTTGGGAAGGTGATAACCCCAATGACAGTCAACACATCACATACCAACAGTTACATGATGAAGTGTGCCAGTTTGCCAATTGCCTCAAATCCTTGGGTGTCAAAAAAGGTGATCGAGTTACTTTATATATGCCTATGATTCCTCAAGCCGCTTACGCCATGTTAGCTTGTGCGCGAATCGGTGCGGTACACTCAGTTGTATTTGGAGGGTTTTCAGCCGAAGCACTGGCCGGACGAATCGATGATTGTGCATCAGAATTTATCATCACAGCAGATGAGGGTGTTCGCGGCGGTAAAAAAATACCACTGAAACAGACTGTTGACCAAGCCGTTACATTGGCCAGCACTGTCATTAAACATACGATTGTGATCAAATATACCAATGCAGATTTAGATTGGCATGACAGCAGAGACATTGACTATTTAAAATGCCAACAAGATTATCCAAAAACTTGTGCTGTTGAACCCATGTCAGCTGAGGATCCTCTGTTTATATTATATACATCAGGCTCAACTGGAAAACCCAAAGGTGTTTTGCATACCACGGGCGGATATTTGGTGTATGCCAGTTTGACTCATGAAATGGTTTTTGACTATCAAGATGGAGAAATATATTGGTGTACAGCTGATGTGGGCTGGATCACCGGCCACAGTTATGTTGTTTACGGCCCCTTGGCCAACGGTGCAACGACTTTAATGTTTGAAGGCGTTCCCAATTATCCAGATGCCAGTCGAATTTGGCAAGTCTGTGATAAGCATCAGGTTAACATCTGTTATACAGCACCAACAGCGATCAGAGCCTTAATGCGAGAAGGTGACGACCCTGTTAACAAAACAAATCGTTCAAGTCTGAGAATACTGGGCACCGTTGGAGAACCCATTAACCCTGAAGCATGGGAGTGGTATTATCATGTGGTGGGTGAAGCGCGTTGCCCAATTGTTGATACGTGGTGGCAGACAGAAACAGGTGGCATAATGATTACACCGTTACCTGGCGTTACCGATTTAAAACCTGGTGCGGCGAGTATGCCCTTTTTTGGCGTGCAATTGGCATTGCTTGATGCCGATGGTAATGAATTACAGGGAAATGATCAGAGCGGTTATTTGGTGATCAAAGATTCTTGGCCTGGACAAGCACGCAGTTTATATGGCAACCATGAAAGACTGATCGAAACCTATTATTCGCAATACTCAGGTTATTACTTCACAGGTGATGGTGCCAGAAGAGATGAAGACGGCTATTATTGGATCACCGGGCGAGTAGATGATGTGATCAATGTTTCAGGTCATCGATTGGGTACGGCAGAAGTGGAAAGTGCTCTGGTTGAACATGAGGCTGTGACAGAGGCCGCGGTTGTTGGCATACCTCATGAAATAAAAGGGCAAGGCATTTATGCATTTGTTACGCTCATATCAGGTCAACAGCCGAGTGAATCTTTAAGACAAGCGCTGATTGCTATAGTCAGGACCATTATCGGACCAATAGCAACGCCTGATGCGATTCAATTCACACAAGTTTTGCCTAAAACACGTTCAGGTAAAATCATGCGCAGGATTTTACGTAAAATTTCAGTAGGTGATATGAATAATTTGGGGGATACCTCAACACTGGCAGAACCAGCTGTGGTTGAATCGTTAATCAAGGGCAGAGTGGATCTATCATCTGCAAAAAATTGAGAAAAAAACTCCTTCTCAAAATAATACTTAAGTAAAGAGCCGGATATGATCACAGCTGGCTACAGCAAGCAGGGTCATATGACGGTTCATATTGAGTTACCAGTATTTTGCATTAACAACCATTCACATAAATAGGTTGTGGAATCAATTGAGTATATTCAGCACACAGTTAAAGACATTAATATACAGGTCGTATTGGTGCCACAGTAATACAATGCAAATCATCACGTGTCAAAAGAAAACAGGGTAAACCATCTCCCGGCGGATATATCATTTGACTTAGTGTCATTGTCACTGCGATAATTTGCCCTGAAAGGAAAAAGTTCTAAAGAAATCAATTATCATGCCAAAAAAACACATAGTCATTGTAGAAGACGAACCCAGTATCATGGCTAATTATCAGGCAGCATTGCAACGTCAGGGGTATTCAACCCATGGATATACACAACTGCAACAAGCCAAAAAAGCCTTGAGTCAATCATTACCTGATCTTGTCATTATAGATGTTGGATTGGGAGATGAACCTGATGGAGGCTTTGAGCTCTGTCAATTTCTGCGCATGCAATCACAAACATTACCCATTCTGTTTTTAACAGCCAGAGATGATGAGTTTGATATGGTTTCAGGTTTGCGATTGGGTGCCGATGATTATTTGAGTAAAGACATCTCTTTACCACATTTATTGGCTCGTGTGGCTGCATTATTCCGTAGACAAGAGGCTTCACAAACACATAATGATGATAACAGCATGGTCAGAGGCGAATTGAAAATTTTGACTGATAATTTACAAATCAGTTGGAAAGATCAAGTCATAGATTTAACAGTCACTGAGTTTTGGATGATTGTTTCATTGGCGAAACATCAAGGACATGTCAAAACCAGAGAGCAATTAATGACCGATGCCAATGTCTATGTGGACGAATCTACCATCACTTCACACATCAAAAGAATACGAAAAAAATTCATGGCAATTGATCCAGATTTCCATTGTATTGATACTGTCCATGGTATGGGCTATCGCTGGAAAAACTAGATTGATTTTTAAATGAAGCTCAAACATCAACTGCTTTTATTGGCTTTGCTGAGTGCCTTATTCCCTGTGACCGGCTGGATTGCATTAAAAAGCGTAGACCACGAGTTTCGTATCAGCATTGAGCAAGCCTCAAAAAACACGTTGATCTCCCTCAAATCATCTGTACAAGAGTTATTGGAAAATAATAACAATGCACTTAATGGCTTTATACCAGTGCCGATCAAAGATTGGTTGTTGGATGGCGATGAAACTGAGTGGGAAGCAATCACAGCTTATCAATTTCACAATGGCAAACAACAGCTATTGGTCAAATTAGCCCTAGTGAAAGGTCAATTAGCCATGTATATTGAAGCCACAGATGCGACAGCAGATATTCAACGTCTAGGTAATGACAACAATGATTACATCATCATTGCAGTTGCCAATGAAAGAGGCTTATATCAATACCAACTTAACAGGCAAGCAGAAGGGTCATTATTGCCCAACAGAGATTCGCAGAATAAACCTGGTTTTTCGGCCTATTGGCATGAAAAATCACAAGGCTACACCATTGAAATACTATTTGACAGGGCAGATTTTCATCATATTGGATGGGTCATGGTTGATGTTGAGCAGCCAGATAAAGTGACAGGTACTTTGCAAACCAATTCAACCCAGACCATTAAGCTTGAACCTTTGTTGGTGAAAGACCAAAAATTTCAGAAAATCATTGATAATATCACACCACCTGACCATCACTTTATTATTCAAGATCAACAAAAAAGGATTATTTATGAAAGCAATAAACTGCCTGCAGAGCAAGATGCAACCGCATGGCAATGGATTATTACCCCCATTTATCAATGGTTATTTGCCGTAGATACCTCAAATCAACAATGGTTTCAGCGTGAAGATGGAATGGCAGGTGTCAAACAGGCATTGCAAGATGGCAATATTTCTTTTACCCTCAAAAGCATGTTGCCAAAAGGGCAACAAAACATGATACAAACCCTACTTAAAACAGGTGTCATGATGATCAGTGTGGTGATATTTTTAATGTTGGCATATTTATTGTATGCGGTATTTTTGGCGTGGAGAATCAAAAAACTGAACAATGCCATGCACACAGTGCTGGATGATTCAGGAAAGCTCAAAATAACCATGCCATCACATTCGGCAGCGGATGAAATCGGGCAACTCTCACGTGGAATAGAATCGATGCTTACAGAAATGTCAGAGTATACCCAATACCTCAAAGATTTTGGATCTCGATTATCTCATGAAATGAAAACGCCATTGGCCGTGGTACAGTCATCATTAGATAACATGGCCTTTGAAAATGATGGCGAATTTTTACAAAGGGCTCAACAAGGCACCAAAAGACTGAGGTTTATCCTCAACCAACTCAGTGAATTAAGCCGATTGAAATATGCATTAGAACAAACGCCTAAGGAACCTTTGGATATGACTGATTTTATTAAACAATTATCTGCAGCTTATCAAAGCGTTGTGACAAATCTCAGTGTGAATCTGCTAGAACAACCACTCATGATTCATGGATCAGCTGAGTTGCTTGCGCAAATGGTTGATAAACTTGTTGATAACGCTAAAAGTTTTACACCTGATGATGGGCGGATAAAACTCAACATTTCTCAACACAATAACTTCGTGGTGTTATCAGTATTTAACAGTGGTTCTCAATTGCCTGAAAATGATAAACACAATATTTTTGATTCACTGGTATCAGTACGTCAAGAAAAAACCACCCATTCTACACATTTGGGATTGGGCTTATATTTGGTCAGATTAATTGCTCGTTATCATGATGCCGAGGTCAGCGCTAAAAATACCAATGAACCGATTGGTGTACAGTTTTCAGTGAAGTTTCAAGTGCATTCAGAAAACACAAAACAAAAGCAACAGCAATGATGCATATGTTTAATTATTTTTGAACCAGTTTTGAACAATTGAAATAACCTAAAAAAAAGTAAAAACTGCATATTTGCAATTGAAAACAGCAAAACCATAACAATATTATACCGCATAAAACTGAATACATTATTAAATCATCCACTCTACAAAATACAGCCCTATGACATCACAATTGCTACAACCCCTTAAATTGAACGACAAAATCACCCTTAATAATCGAGTCATCATGGCACCATTGACGCGCTGCTTTGCTGATGATCAATTGGTTCCAACGCAACAGATGGCAGATTATTATGCCAAGCGTGCAGATGTTGGTCTGATTGTATCAGAGGCAACCTTGATAGAACCCTTAGCACAAGGTTATCCAAATACACCAGGGATATATAATGAAGCGCAAATTAAGGCTTGGCAAAAAGTCACATCAGCAGTGCATGACAAAGGCGGTAAAATATTTTGTCAACTGTGGCATTGTGGTCGAGTAGCGCACTCAATATATACTGGACAAAAACCGCTGGCCCCATCAACAGCTTCCTGGCATGGTCGAGTACCAAGAACCAATGACTTAGATTATGAGATTCCAAAGGCCTTGAGCACAAAAGAAGTCAAACAAACCCTCAAGAAATACATCAAAGGTGCTAAAAATGCCATCAAGGCTGGCTTTGATGGTGTTGAAATACATGGAGCCAATGGCTATTTAATTGATCAGTTCATGCGACAAGAAACCAACAACAGAAAGGATCAATTTGGCGGCAGCAGCAAAAAACGCATACGTTTTGCCTTAAAAATTGTAGATGGTATCAGCAATGCAATCGGCGCAGACAAAACTGCCATCCGTTTATCCCCACAAGCCTATGCACACATTAACCATACAAAAGGCGATGAGAAGTCTTATAAAAAATTATTGAAAAAACTCAACAAACGCAACATTTGCTATGTACATCTAGGTGCTTTCAGTGACGAATATACCTTTGATTACCTCAATGGTGGTAAAGCCAGTGAATACATAAGAAAGCATTATAAAGGTAACTTTGTGACCTGTGGAAGTTATGATGTGGATACAGCCGAACAAGCCATTGCTGAGCAAAAATCTGATCTAGTGGCCATTGGTCGACCTCTAATAGCCAATCCAGATTTCATACAAAAAATTACTGCAAATCAAGCATTGGTTGAATACGATGCGCAAATGCTCAAAGAATTGGTCTAAAACCCTCTCATTCCACAATAGAAAAAATATGGTAGCGTTACGATTTGTGCGCTACCACAACCAACCTGTCCGCATCAAAATCATATTCATCCATCATCAACGAACCATAAACATCGACTTGACCAAAACCTGCTTTTTGGCACATACTTTTTAGTTCAACTGGCGTATAGACATAATGTTGATAACTGCGCCTAAAAGCTTCATCACCCCGAATAAGAATCCACTCATTGGCAAAAATCTGCATATCATCAATCAACAAAGGTCTTTCAATGCGTAAATCGCCATTATCATACTCACTTAAATGTACTGGTTCAATGGTGCGAGCCAGCGTTTCTTTACCTACCGTATCAATGATCAATGTACCAGTGTCTTTTAAATTTGCAAAAGCATAATTAAGGACTGATTGATTCTGTTCCGGGGTATCAAAATAGCCAAAAGAATTAAACATATTAATAATCAAATCGTATTGGCTTTGAGCATCATAATCAAGCATGTTGGCTTGTTTAAATTGAATATTAAGCGCCAATTGCTGTGCTTTTTGTTTGGCTTTATCCAACAAAAAATCACTGGTATCAACGCCACACACTTCAAATCCCATTTTTGCCAGTGCCAGACAATGGCGCCCTGGACCACACCCCAAATCAAGTACCGATTGCACTGGATGATTAACCAAAGATAACAGTAAAGGAATTTGCTCTTGTGCTAAGGCGAAACTGTCATCATCAAACATACAATCATAAAACTTTTGCCACAATTCATCGTCTTCATACCAGCTCATAAGACACGCTCAATAAAATAAAAAACCAATGTACTCTTTGCCATCATTTTTTTACAGTGATCACAAATAAAATAACAAAAAAATAATAAAAGCTGAGCCATTCTCAATAATTATGAAATACATCCCTATATTTCATCGCTACGCGACCAGCTGAGTCTATTTATATTTATTCCATTCTCATGTTTTATGAAATACATCCCTATATTTC
>CAYGTC010000014.1:0-78643 GCA_964352735.1 uncultured Alcanivoracaceae bacterium
TCAAATATTGAGAATCTAGATTATGAAACAGGACTCTTGTGCAGAGCCATGTATTGTTATTAACTTGGGTGTTATGTGTATATGAATACTGACCATTATTCAAAAGTTGATCATGATCTTGCACATCTTTGAGCATTCTGTTCACACGCCACTGTGCCGTAAAACCCACATCTGAAATGCTCCGCTCATCGGGCAAGTAGTCGCCAATAAAAGAAGGTGATGCCCAATTGGATTGCATATTGACCACCGTTTCTCTGGCCATAGGAACAATTTCAAAAATTTCTGAACCAGCCAATGCCAACTCTATTTCATATTCTACGCTATTGTTGCCTTTAAAATCATTCAAGCCAATATCAAAACCGGACATATTGTTGAGTGTTTTTTGCACTGGTTCTTCGGTCATGCGCTGGCCATTGAGTATGATTTTTTCTACTTTTTTGACGCCTCTAAGCTGTCTAATGGGCACAAAAAGCGACCAATCTCCATTGCCAATATCTGATGGTTGATCAATTTCTATTGAACCAGATAACACCATTTTCGATTGAAAAACCACCGCTTCATAAATGCCTAAATACCTTTTTTCTGCATCGAGTTCAATGTCTGCTTGCATTTTTTTGGTCTGAAAAATCTTATGATAATGCTCTTTGACACTGACATGATTTAATTTATCATTGGCCACACGTTTTTCCCTCACGGCTTCAATACTGACCATGGGTGCACCAATGTACTGATGACCTCCCCACCTTTTAGCAATTTCATTTTTGGCTTGTTGTTGTAAGCTTTGCCTTTCATAGATCAGATCTCTGACATAAGACAGTGGCAATTGTATGATCAATACCAACAAAAAAATTACGGCCAATTTAAATGAAATACTGTGAGAAACTTTCATTTTTACCTGTTCTGCAACGTTCATATTCATATGTACTTTGATGAGTGAGCAGCCATATTAAGCGATAAACAAGGCCAACCGATGGCGCAATTCTGATCAAATATGGCAACCATTTAAATCATTGCAATTATTTCATATGTAGATATAATCAGAATATGCTGTGGCAAATAACTCAGACTGATCATATGATTTGAGCATAATCCTGCCATAAAAATTACCTCATATGATGACTATTACAAACGCTTAAATGACCATGAAAAACTTACAGATAAGAAAAAATACAACTGCCACATCATTGATATTCCTGGCCATACTATCCTACTTGCCCAGTTCAATCGCTGAAGAAATTTTCACCAATGAATTTGAACAAAACATCGCTTTAAGAACATCTGAGTTATCTATTGTCGATCCGCATATATTCACATTAGTGGCCGGCATCGCTTGCATAGACATCACCAATCAGGTCAATTCACAAATTCAAACCACCATAGATACCGATGCAGATGATGATGGTTTTTTAGATTTGAGTAATGTCATTCAATTCTCAACAGATCAAATTGATTATTTGACTTCACAACCATTGATTGCACAATCGATCAATGCCCAATGTGCTTCCCCCTTGCACAGTGAGGCGTGCACAATCATTGATACCTTACAAGACGACATCATGACCCTACCTGCTGAATCAGGAAATTGTTTAGCAGTAGAAGCTGGTTCCACTGGCAATTATACCCCCGCTCCTAATACAACAGAAGCACCATGCTATGCAACTGAAGCCATAGATACTGTGCTGTCTCTTGCTGGATTGGAGGTTAACGTAAAAGCTTTTCAAACCGCTAGCCGTTACCAACTCGGCCTGAATGCAGATCAGGGTTTAAATAAAGCCTTCATTTCTGAAACAGATGCAGAAAATGTCGTTTTCCCAGTTGATATTCCTGTCATTGGGGGTCAAAATTTGGCCTCTTTATTACCTGGAGGGTCAGGAAATTGCTCAATTAATGATGATCGCGATCTTTTCACAGACAATAAAACCTCTGGTTGGTGGCTTTACTTTAATACAACTTCTGAAATAATTGAATTACAATGAGTACTCGCGTTGATGTCCTTAAAACAGACTTTCCAAAGATAAAATTTCCTCATATCTGCCCAGTTTGTGGTGGTGATCAACCTGATGACACAATCAACATACGAACGTACATGCCAGTTAATCAACCCATAACTGAGAAGTTCAATAAGAAATGGCGCCTTAACGTTCCTGTGTGTTCCCATCATAAAAATCGAATCCAAATGGGCAGACTCATCTCTGGTACAATTTTTTTGTTGTGTATACTCATGGCAATGGTTGTGTTCTTCTTCTTTTGGCAAGGTTTTGATCAATTGCACTGGGCCGTTTATACTGCCGTTGCGATTGGTTTAATAACCGCTGCAATATATGCTCATGGTAAAATTTATGCAGCACCATTATTGTTCAATTCTTTTTCGCACTTTGTATCACTGACATTTAAGAATGAGCAACTCGCTGAGCATTTTGCCCGAGTCAATGGCATCGAAAAAGTTTACAATGATATGAATCTGGAGCGGACAATTACACAGCACCATGATGAAAAATAAACGCTATTATTGATTAACCCATGACCTGATTAAAGCGCCTGTTTCAGAATGTAAAAACCAGACCACGATGGCAATATTGATCACCACTGTTAAATAAAACACCCAAAGAAATGACCACTTACGTGATTTATGCCGCAATTGTTGTTGGCCAATCAACGCCCCAGGCCACCCACCAATCATGGACATAAAATGTAAAGTCCTTTCTCTTACTCGCCACCTGTTCTTTCTGGCTGCTGATTTATCCCATGCATAGACCAACAGTGTTAATAAACTGATAACAGCATAAAACCACAAGACATAAATTGCAATTTCGTCAATCACAACCAGGTAAGCAAGCAGAGCGAAAAAAACCACCGAAATCACCATAGTGTAGATTCTTCTCGATTCGATGGAGCAGTTTGTATCTGATTGGCTAAAAAAAACATAAAATATTCATGGAATCAATCATTCTAGGTTATTTCTACTGTATTATTTTACCGTTAATCTTAAATTGTATAAACTTTTTTCTTTAAACATTACTATTAAGAACTTACACACAAAAACCGCTTATGGTACAAAGCGGTTTATTAGATGATTAAAAGTAAAAGCCTTAAAAGAATAGTCTAGAAGAGCCAAATCATATCAAGTCATTTATTGATCCTCTAACAAAGAACCTGCTACCCAATCATGCTCACCTGTGGCTTCACGCTTAAGGCCGCCACTGACACTTGAATAATCACCTCTGGCAATATTACTCATTCCTCCTGAAATACTGGCACCCATACCATAGACAACATTTTCAAAACCACCTGAAATACTTGAATAGTCACCGTATACATCATTGCGAACACCACCAGTAATATTTGAATACTGACTGTGTACAATATTAGCAATACCTCCAAATATATTCGAATTATTACCAATTACTACGTTTGGACCACCACCAAAAACACTTGAAGAATAACCCTGTGTTTCATTAGAATTTCCTCCCAAAATACTTGAGTATTCCCCCAAAGCTACATTATCAATTCCAGCAGCGATATAGGCATTAAAACCACCAGCTTTATTATCTCTTCCCCCACTTACCACAGCTAAATAACCATAGGCTGCATTAGATGAGCCTCCAATTGTTGCAGAGTAGTCACCGGAAGCAAAATTACTATCGCCACCAACAACACTGGAATAATCTCCATCAGCAGTATTAAATTTGCCACCCAGAATACTTGCATATTCAGCAGAAACCCAATTATTAGAACCTGAATGAATGCTGGCAAATGGTGCATTTGAGGTGTTTTGCTCACCAGAGACAAATGAAGCATAGTCATCATATGAATTGTTCATACCCAAAATTACGTTGTGTGAGCCACGGCGAACATTACGGTCCCAAATCCCTGAATTATTGGTGCAATCTAGTTGATTATTATATTCAGGATCAGAACAAAAATACCGACTGTCAATTGTACTCTCATTATAACCAATGGTTAAATTACCCAGTCCATTAACTTCACCATCGGTATCGCCTGAACCATCATTGATCATGACATTGATTGAGGTAAACTCTGCCATCGGGTAACCATTATTATCTCTGTTTAGCCTTAAAAAACCATCCAGAGATAATACCGAATTGTTTCTGACATGTGTTAAGCTCCTTTCCATTCTAACAATTCTGTCTTTTTGGGCCTGAATGGTTTGTTGCATTGATTGTGTTAACATTTCTAAGCTTTTTAATCGTTGTTGAAGATTATCATTTATTTCCGTCGAATTTGTCAGATTTATGTCACCTTCATCAACACCAGCGTTTACAGAAAAGCAGTGAATTAACAGTTACAAGCTCATGAACATGAATGTTTTACAGTATTGTGTTGCGGGTGTTTTATTCATATATTGCCTCATTATTAGATTAATGGAAGTATTCTACAGTTTATGATAAGCACTTTTATCAAAACCTGTTTAATCATAACAGAGTAAATAATACTAATTTAAAAAAACCAGGGAAAATTTATTTTTACCCAAAAATATTTTGATATATATCAACAAGTTAAAAAAATGAGATTTAATTATAACCCTTGGCTTTGACTCACTGTACCAGTTTTATCTGTTTGATAGCTTACGTAAATAGTCTTCACAAGCTTGAGGGGTTTTTAATCGAATGATTGAGATGTGTTTTAAATCTGGCAATTGTGGTAATTTACTGTATCTAATTTTATTATTATGATAACACTTCAATGTCCACAGCACTATTGAATCACCTGAAAACAATTTTCCCAAAGTTTCTTTGTTTCCTGTGCCGGGCCACAATTCTTGTTGGCTGATGATTCTTTTGATCGCTCTTTTAATCGCTTGAAAAAGTGTTCGGCTGAAACTAAAATCAATCCAGATGATGGTATCCGCCTCTCGCCATTTTATATGATTGGTTCTAGAATAGTTACCATCAAGTACCCAGCATTCAGATTTCAAACGAGATTCAAGTTTGTTAAAAAAAGTGTTGTCATCTGGCTCTGCCCAGTTCTTACCCCAGTAGACTTGATCCATTTCAATACATGGATAATCAAGCACACAGGCCAATTTTTTTGAAAAAGTAGATTTACCACTGCCACTGGTACCAATGACATTGATTTTTTTCATGCGAAGAACCAAATACTATTCACATCAAAAGTAAAAAAAACCATAAATTAATGATAAACCCAGTCATCAGACTAACAGTTGATGACTGGGTTTGATCTAAAAACTTATTGGCGTTGTCTTCTTGCGTTCATAAAGTAGAAAGACAACATAAATAAGGCAATCAAGAACACTAATCCCATAACATTCAGTGTTGGAATTAATACAACACCTGCCATTCCTGCCAAGTTAATGACATCAGGACTTGAGATTGCATTACTGACAATGGTGAGTGAACTATTGAAATTACCAGGTTGTATTGGATTAAAGCCAACTTCAAGCGTACAACTTTCACCAGAAGCTAAAGTTACTGGTACAGCTGTACAACTACCACCTTCAATTGAGAATGGTGCAACAGGGTTATTGATCGCAGAAATGATCACGTCAGTACTGCTGTTATTGCCATTGACTCCCGCACCTGCTGTTGCGCTGTTGGTTAAGGTAATGGTTTCTGTGTTATTTGATGCAATGAATACATTACCAAAATTAACGTCACTGATGTCCAGTATCAGATTGATGTTAGTACAATCAACCATAACATCGCTTACTGGCCCTCCATTTACTGTGCCTTGGCCATTGATCACTGTACAGAATTGATTTTCAGGTTGAGTCAATATGGTTACATCATAAGTATTGCCGTCTTCAATCAATGTAACAAAAGTAAAGGCTCCATCAGCTGATATGCTCAATTGTTCTAAAGCATTATTCTGCAATATGATGCTGTTACCAGCCAATAAACCATTGAGTTGTCCACCAATACTGAATTCTGGCACCAACGAAACGATTACTGTTCTTTCTACAGTAACAGCATTATTACCAGCTGTATCAGTGACATCATAAGACACAGTATATGTGCCTTCTGTGCTTGTATCAACAGTACCCGAAATAACAATTGCTGCTGTTAACGTTGCGTCATCATCGACCAAATCTGTGGCTGTTGCACCCTCTTCATTGTATGTGTCCCCAACCAATAAGTTGACCATACCAGCTCCAACCAAGCTGATCACTGGCGCTGTATTGTCTGTAACAGTGACCGTTTGTTGGGCTGTTGCCATATTACTGGCGCTGTCGGTGACACTCCAGGTAATGGTTGTCAAGCCAACTGGGTATGGGCCGAGATTATCTGCAGTGGCAACCAATCCTACATCCAGATCATCGACCACTGTCGCTGTACCTAAGGCCACTGGTGTTAACGGTGCCGTCGCTTCTGTAGTGATATTGGCAGGAGGCGTAATCACAGGCGCATTATCAGTCACAACTACCAATCGCGTGATTTGCATAGCACTGTTGCCGGCAGTATCCATAACATCGTAATTGACAATGTAGGTATTGGCGACTCCAGTATCAACATTACCCGTGATGACAATATTGGCTGTCAATGCTACGTCATCATCCACTAAGTCAGTTGCCATTGCACCCAACTCATTGTAAACATCACCAGCATCGAGATTTATGGTACCTGCACCAATTAATGTCAATACGGGCATAGTGGTATCTGTAATGGTGACGGTTTGTTGGTCTGATGCCATGTTCATGGCACTGTCAGTCACATTCCAGTTCACAACAGTCATACCCACAGGGAATGGCCCTGGATTGTCAGGTGTCGCCACCAAACCCACATCCAAGTCATCTACCACTGTCGCAGTGCCCAATGTCACTGCTGTTAATGGACCAGTGGCTTCCATAGTCACGTCAATAGGAGCGGTGACCACTGGTGGATTATCAGCCACAATCACCAGTCGGGTTACTGTCATGGCCATATTACCGGTTGCATCCATCACATCATAGTTAACCATATTGGTGCCTGCTATGCTGGTATCTACGGTGCCTGTTATACTGATATTCGCAGTTACAATCATATCATCATCGACCAAATCTGTGGCTGTGGCTCCCAACTCCATATAAATATCACCGATATCCAAATTGATGTTACCCCCATTTAGGGTAATCACGGGTGGAGTGGTGTCAACAACAGTAATGGTTTGTGTATCTGAAGCCATATTCATGGCACTGTCAGTCACATTCCAGGTCACAGTGGTCATACCAAGCGGATAAGGGCCAGGATTATCTGGTGTTGCCATCAATCCCATATCCAAATCATCTGTAACAGATGCATTACCAATATTGACAACAGTTAATGGTCCCGTTGCCTCTGTCATGATATCGCCAGGTGCTGTTACCATTGGAGCATTATCGGTCACTATTACTGTTCGTGTGACTGTCATGGCGCTGTTCATGGCACTGTCCATTACATCATAATCAAGCATGTAAGTACCATCCATAGTGGTATCAACCGTACCAGATATAACGATATTGCCTGTTAATACCATATCATCATCAACCAAATCTGTTGCCATCGCCCCTTGTTCAACATAAAGATCACCCGCATCAAGATTGATGATAGCAGGTCCATTCAATGTGATCACAGGAGCGGTATTATCTGTAATGGTGACTGTTTGCATTGCGGTACTCATGTTGCCAACGCTATCCATTACACTCCAAGTTACGGTAGTGTCACCAACCGGGAAAGGCCCGGTATTATCAGGTGTTGCCACCAAACCCACATCAACATCGTCCACAACCGTAGCAGTACCCAAGCTCACTGCGGTCAGCGGGCCGGTGGCTTCCTGTGTTACATTGGCTGGTGGAGTAATGATAGCTAGACCATCAACAAACAATGTTGCACTGGCAGTACCACTGTTACCTGCTGAAGAAGTTAAATCTCCAGTGAGATTCATCAGGTTACCAGCCGCGGTAGGTGAAACATTAAGCCTAATGATACAACTGTCATCAACCAATACCATACCACCGGTCAAAGTAACAGTCGATGATCCTTCCACTGCAGTCACAGTACCATTACAAGTATTACTCAGATTTGATGGTGTTGCTACCTCCAAACCAGCAGGTAAATTATTGGTGAATGCCAATGAGTTGACATCGAATGCCGAATCACTGTTATCAATGGTATAAGTCAACTGTGAAACGCCATTGGTTAAAGGGATAGACGATGGAACAAAGCTCATGGAAAATCCAGGAGGCATCGGAGCTGGAAGCATGAAAATTGATGGATCATCTTCATCAACTCCATCAGATAAATTGTCATTATCGGAATCAGGATTGGTGCCATCATCAGATAGATCTGACAATACTGGAGAGTTGGCGGTTAAGAGTGCTTGATTACTGTAGACTCCCAGGCCGCTGCCACCATCAATGGCTATATCAACTCTGACACTGAAATTTACGATGATCTGCACACCCGCAGGTAACGAGCCGAGGTTGTTTGGATCGAAAATATTTGTATCATTTGAACCATCATAATTACCATTGACAGCCAAGTCACGACCATCACCAGAAAAATCTGGAGCGCTGGTTAAGGCGTAATTACCTGCGCCAAATACACTGTCTAAATCATCTCTCACTTGAATGCCATTGACCGTCACAAAACCAAGGTTTTCAACCAATAAACTGATGATGAAGGTTCTATTGGTCGCATCCATAGGATCAAGGGTTACAGATTTGGCCAAACCAACACTGCTGAAACCAACAGAGAACAATGAAGGATCTGATTCACCTTCATCATTGGCAAATCCATTACTGTTGGGATCAGGGTCAGTACCATCATCAGTAACATCAGTGGCTACTGTTCCAAGAGGGGCAGCTGCAACTACTGTTGGATTAAGACTGTATTGGCCAAAACCCAAACCCACATCTGATACATTGGTCACATCAATGACAAGGCGAATTTGTGCAGTATCCATGCTTGCCAAAGTTGAAGTTCCTGAAGTGATTAACCCTGTACTTGCACTGCCATTATAACCACCATTTAATACAATGGTACCGGGATCATCAACAAAACTTGCAGCAGTATTGATGCTGTAGTTACCAGCGCCAAAAATGGCATCAAGGTCAACGGGCAAATCAACGTTGTTTAACAGTGAAGCTCCAAAGTTTTCCAAATAGAAATCCATGGTTACGGTTTGTCCAATAACGCTGACATCTGTAGCCAGGCCAATATTGGCCTCATCACCAATGGTGATTGTTGTTTGGTCATTTTCACCAGCTTCATTGGCATTACCATTACCATTGGTGTCTGGATCAGTACCTTCATCAGAAGTATCTGTAACCATAGTTCCATCAGGACCTGTTGCAGAAATAGTCAAACCATTAAGATAAACACCAAGTCCATTGCCAACATCTACAACATTGGTGATATTGACCTGTACTCTGAAGGTTTCGGATTCACCTGGTCTTATAAAACCTCCGCCAACAAGCACATCAAATACACTGAAGCCAAAAAATTGAAATACTAACGTGAGTGTATCTGCGCCTGAAATACGCGATGGCTGGCTTACAACGCTGTAATTATTGGCACCAAAAACTGGATTCAACGGATTTTCCATGAATATGTTTGTTAATGTGCTGTCACCTAAGTTTTCAATGGTGAATTCCATTGTAACCAGTGTGCCAGTTACTGTTGCTCTGAGGGCTAAGCCAATAGCAGGATTACCAGCAACGACAGAGGTTGTCGGATCATTTTCATCTGAATCGCTGGGGTTATTGTTGCCATTTGAGTCTGGGACAATCCCATCATCAGAGACATCTGTGACTCTCACCCCTGTTGGTAATGTTCCTGAGGTTGTTAACTGATTGTTGTAAATACCAAAGCCATTGCCTTGGTCTGATTCATTGTCTATCTGCACTTGAAATTGAATTTGTGCTGTAGCACCAGAAGCTAAAGTACTGCTAGGATCCAGAATTTCTGTATCGCTGGAACCATCAAAAGCACCATTGAATGTCAAAGTACCAGGATCTACTATTAATGAAGGTACTGCAGTGATTTGATAATTACCCGCCCCAAATGCTGTATCCAAGGATTGTTCGAGGCTTAAGTTACTCAACGTACTGGGACCAAAACTTTCCAAATAAACATCATAAGTGATCACATTACCAGCGACTGTATCATCCAACGCAACCCCCAATAATGTATCAGCAACTATGGATAAGGTAGTCACATCATTCTCACCAGCTTCATTTGCATTATTATTTCCGTTGGTATCAGGGTCCGTAGCAAAATCACTGACATCGCTGATTAACTGGCCTTGAGCACCCTTTCCATCTAATGTACTTTGTATGGAATAATTACCAATGCCCAAACCTTGGCTATCGGTGACATTGGCCACAGTGACAACCATTTGAACCTGTGCCGTATCCCCTGCAGCCAGTGAACTGCTTAATAAATCCAGAAAGTCTTTTTCACCAGAACCATCGTATGATGGATTGATGGTCACCGTTCCTGGGTCATCAATGAATGATGGGGGGGTCAGTATGGTATAGTTGCCTTCGCCAAACACATCATCTAAATTAACGATTGTTGCCAATTCATTAACAATGATGTCTCCAAGGTTTTCAAAATAAAAGTCCAAAGTGACATTGTTGGCAACTACAGAAGCATCTATTGCCATACCAATGGCAGCTGTCCCATTGACATCTATGACTGTTGGGTCCATTTCAGCAGGGTTACCGTCACCATTGGCATCTGGATCATCGCCTTCATGTGATACATCACTGACAGGATTAGCAAGAGAATCTGTAGCTATTACCGTCACCTGATTCTGATAAATACCAAGTCCAAAACCTTGATCAGTCAAATTGACCACCAAATGTCTGATGCGAAAAACCACCGATTCACCTGGTGCAATCGCACCGTTTGTTACCATTGTGGTATTGGTACTGCCATTGAATGCTGAATTATAGGTCAGCGTATTGTTGCCAGCCACCAATTCGGGATCCAAAGTATGCAAAAAATTGCTGGCTCCATAAACTGCATTCAGATCATCAGTGACAGAAATATTGGAAAGCATTTCATTGCCATAATTGGTGATGGTAAAGAGCAATTCGACTGTAACGTTGCCTCCAGCATTACCAACATTGACATACTCTTTGGCTATGCCAATGCGACCAATTCGTGCTACATTGATGAGTGTTGCATCATTTTCACCGGCTTCATCTGGGTTACCATTGCCATTAGGATCAGGATCAGTGCCATCATCTGAGAAATCTAAAGTCATCACACCATTTGGTGAATCTGCAGATACCAGCGCCTGATTAGAATAAACTCCTATTCCCATGCCCTGGTCTGATATTTGTAAGACACGCACTTGCATTTGAATTTGAGCGGTATCGCCAACAGCCAATGTGCTGCTTTCTTGATTCAATAATTCTCTGTCAAAGTTGCCATCATAATTGTTATTGAGCGTTATTGTACCGGGATCATCAATGAATACTGGAGCAGAACTGATAAAATAATTACCTAAACCAAAAACAGCGTTGAGGTCGTCTATCAGTGATAAAGACGATAATGTTGAATTTCCAAAGTTTTCCAGATAAAAATCAATCGTCACATTGCTTTCATTGACACTGGCATTTTTTGCCAGTCCAACCAAGGGTTCTTCACCTATCACAATGACTGTTGGATCATTTTCACCAGCTTCATTGGCATTGCCATTATTATTGGCGTCAATAAATAAACCTTGATCGGATAAATCACTGGCCATCTGGGCAGTCGGACTTTGCGCATTGATGGCTGCTTGGTTACTGTAAACGCCAAAACCTGATCCTTGATCTGAAACAGTAGTGACATCAACAACAAATTCTATTTGAGCCGTATCGTTAATGGCTAAAGTGCCCGATGAAATCAAACCATTATTAGCAGAACCATCAAAACCGGCGTTTAATGTCAATGTACCTGGATCATCAATGAATGCAGGAGCACTGATCACGGCAAAATTGCCCGCTCCGAAAACCGCATCCAAATCATCTTGCAGATTAAAATTTTGCAATGCGATATTGCCCAAATTCTCTAGAGTTAAAATAAAGGTTAGATCGGTACCATTGATCATAACAGCTTTGGCCAAACCCACTCTTGGTGCACTGATCACATTGATGATGGTTGGATCATCTTCACCAGCATCACCTGGATCTCCATTGCCATTGGGATCGGGGTCATTACCCGCATCGGAAAGATCTGAGGCGAATTCATTGCTGTTGATGGTTACTTGATTACTGTAAATACCAAGACCCGAACCCAAATCAACGATGTTACTCAATTCAACCATTGTGGAAATGACAGCCCGTTCACCTGGCTGTAAGCTTCCGCCGGTAATCACTCCTGTTTGCATTGAACCATCAAATAAGGCATTAAGGGTAAGGGTGACAGGCCCAGATGTTTGTTGAGGTGCTGAAATGATTGAGTAATTCCCTGCGCCAAATGTAGTGTCCAAATCATCAGAAAATGTTATGCCTGTTGCGGCTGTTGTCGTTGATAAATTTTCCAGATAAAAATTCAAAGTTACTTGTCGACCACTGTTTGCAGCGCTTTTCGCTATCCCCAAGTTTGCCAAAGCATGAGAGCTTATACTCAATAGACACATGACCCACAAAATGTAGGTCACCACCCTATTTATGTGATGATTTTTCATACTACCCAATCTCAATGAAATTAAAATTAAATAATACCACGAATCTCCAAATGAATTGAAATGATTAATGAAGAAATTTGCCAACAATATTGCCCTAACCCGAATATTTCATCAAAACGATAAAAAAATTGATTTTATCCATGAAAAACATGGAGTTAAATGATATTTATCCAATCTACTTTGCCATTTTTACCCTAAAATCCATTCTATGATGAAATATTCGGGCTAAAAGGCATAAATATTAACACTGACAATAATTGACATATTTTTGATGTGAGGTGATGAGTTTTAAAACTTTTCAACTATATTCATGAATCAAGTAAAAGTCTTACGTATAATGCATACATGAATAAATCTCAAACACAATGGATTTTCGGCATTCATGCCGTTGACAGTGCTCTGCAAAAGCACCCTGAATTCATCATAGACATTGTCATCGCTAAAAACACTAAAAATCAGCGTCTTGATGGCATCATTGATCTGGCTAAAAATCTTGGGTTAAAAGTGTCCCATGAATCATTGGCCTATCTTAATAAACATTGTAAAGATCGCCACCAAGGCATCATCGCTTTAATTAAAGTACCACGTTTGCCAGATGAAAATGATTTGAAACAACACATCAATAAGTGGGATAATCCATTTGTTTTGGTTTTAGATAACATAGAAGACCCCAGAAATTTGGGCGCTTGCCTTCGATCTGCCGATGCAGCTGGAGTTAATGCGGTGATCATACCAAAGCACAAATCTGCTGGTATAACGCCGGTGGCAAGAAAAACTGCAGCTGGCGCGGCTGACAGCCTCAATATTTATCAAGTGACCAATATAGCCAATACACTGATTATGTTAAAAGACAATGGCATGTGGGTTACTGGTACAGATTGTGAAGAGCACTCTAAAAACCTTTATCAAGCTGATTTGAATGGACCATTGGTGATTGTTGTAGGCAATGAAGGCAAGGGCATAAGGCCATTGGTTAAAAAACATTGTGATTTTTTGATTCATATCCCCATGTTCGGCACAGTACAAAGTTTAAATGTTTCTGTTGCAACCGGCATCACACTGTTTGAAGCCACCAGACAAAGACAAGCCATGACAAAAACTTGATGTTATGAATCCCTTTATTTTACATGAACGTTGGGCTGACATGAAACAGCCTTTCAACATCATTGATGTTCCTTTTATCGGCCACAAATAATATCATATGATCTTCGTTTTCAACGATAAGATCACGGTGTGCAATAATGACTTTTGTGCCCCTGATGATACCACCAATGGTGGTACCTGGTGGTAAATTAATGTCTTGTAATCTTTTGCCAATGACTTTAGATGAATGGGCATCACCATGTACCACGACTTCGATCGCTTCAGCTGCACCGTTGCGCAATGAATGGATTCTTGCCATATTCCCTTTTCGGACATGGACCAACAATCCACCAATAGTGATGTGTTGAGGCGAAATGGCAATATCAATTTGATCGCGTTCTAATAATTGTGCATAGTTGTGTCGATTGATAAGGGTCAATACTTTATCAGCGCCCATTTTTTTAGCCATTAATGCTGACAGCAAGTTGGTTTGATCATCATTGGTGATGGCACAAAAAATATCACATTGATCTATGTTTTCTTCAAACAAGATTTCCTCTGATGTACAATCCCCTTTAATGACCAGTGCCTTGGTTAATTCTTCAGCTATAAAACGCGCTCTTTTCTTTGTCGCCTCTATTACTTTAATGGAATGGTTCTGCTCTAGCATTTTTGCTAAATTAAAACCGATATTACCACCACCAGCAAGTATTACTTTTTTGACGGGTTTATCGGTATGACGTAATGTTTTCATGACCGTTTTAATGTCTTTTTTAGCAGCAAAGAAAAAAACCATGTCATTGATTTTAATGACCGTATCGCCATCTGGCGAAATTGATTTGTTATTCCTGAAGATTGCTGCCACTCGTGCATCCACGCCCTCAGGCATATAATTATGAATTTCTCTTAATTGGTGACCAATCAATGGCCCTTCTTCATCAGCAACAATGGCCACCAATTGAGCCAATCCTGAAGCAAAATCCATCACTTGTAATGCTCCGGGATAATCAATCAAACGTCTGATGTGTTCGGTAACCAAGCGTTCTGGGCTGATGAAAACGTCAATGGGCATATGATCTGAATTAAACAAATCTGGATAATCCAAATACTCTGATTGTCTCACTCTGGCAATTTTTAACGGTGTGTGAAATATACTGTGACAAACCTGACAAGCCACCATATTGATTTCATCACTGTTGGTTAAAGCCACCACCATATCTGCATCTTCAGCACCCGCTCTGGTTAACACACCGGGATGAGAGGCATTGCCATGAACAGAGCGCAAATCCAAGCGGTTTTGCATGTCAGTTAATTTCTCCAAATCCGTATCAACAACGGTGATGTCATTGTTCTCTTTGGAGAGGTGTTCAGCAATAGATGAGCCTACTTGACCAGCTCCCAGCACAAGTATTTTCATGGCTTAATGATGTCTTTTGGATTGATGTTAAGTGCACGCAGTTTTCTGTATAAATGGGTTCTTTCCATGCCAGCAATTTTAGCCAACTCGCCAACTCGTCCGTCTACCGCTTTTAATTGATAAATTAAATAATCACGTTCAAATGCTTCGCGTGCCTCTCTTAATGGCAGTTCATACCAATTATTGTGTTGACTTTCAGCACAATCATCTGAATGCTGTAAAAGTTCTTCCACTTCTTGCGGAGAGATTTCTCCCTCGCCACTTAATAATTGTAATTGCCTGACCGTATTTTTCAACTCTTGAATGTTGTTTTTCCAGTGCTGATTGCGCAGATGATTCTGAGCCGCAAAAGACATTTTTCGGTAAGGCGTTTGCTCTGTATCCGGTAGCGTGTTGATAAAATAGTTGATCAATTCAGGAATATCATCCTGACGTTGTTTTAAATTAGGCAACTCTAATTTGACTTCAGCAATCAACTGATAGAGGTCTAACAGAAATTGTCCTTGTAGCGCACGTTGATATAATGAAATTTTACTGATGGCTACAATCTGACAGTTAATTGGTGATACGGTATTGTGCCCTGAAACAGTGAATTGATTATGTTTTAAAGCAGATAACAATACGCGTTGATGCTCACCATTCAGACAGTCTATGTTATTAATGATCAAAGTGCCAGAGCCTGATCGAATAAAATAACCATTGGTATGCATCAATTTTTGTTCAAATTCATGATCTTGAGTTTGCGCATCAATGATCACATAAGGTTCATCAGAGGCGTGCCTTTTTTGATGAATCAACATCGCAGTCGAATACTTACCTGTACCACTTTCCCCTTCGATAAGAATATGATTTTTGGTCCTGTAGATTTTTTCAAGGGCATCTTTGACTGTATTGATGGCCACTGAGTTACCAATGGGTTCCACAATCGCTACAGAACTTTCTACATGCGAATCTTCTCCTAAAGAATCAGACTGCATTAAAGTGTCAGTCACTGTTTGTAACAACTTCGCCAATGACAATGGTTTTTCAATAAAGTCTTTGGCGCCAAGCCTCGTTGCCTCTACTGCTGTTTCGACAGTTCCATGACCTGACATCATCACAATGGGGGCAGATATCAGTTTTTCTTCGCGCCAATTTTTCATCAAACTCAAACCGTCAATATCAGGCATCCAAATGTCTAACAAGATCAACTGTGGCTTTTTAAGTCTTAATTGTTTATAGGCTTCCTCACCATTAGCTGCGGTTGCAACAGAATAACCTTCATCGGCCAATATATCCGAAATGAGATTTCTGATATCGGGTTCATCATCAACGATTAATATGTGTTCTTGGCTCATTTTGGTCGATTCGGCATTGATGGAAACAATGAGACATTTTCTCCACTTTTTATGTCTCTTATCTTACACAGTTGCTTTTTTTTGACTTCCTCAATCCTGATGACACTTTGGACAGGTAAATGCAGAACATTAACGTTTTCAAATTCATCTCTGATTTTTTCCTCAGCTGGGTCAATTACAATGGTTTTGTTTTGATCAAAAACCAATTCCGCGACATAAATAAAACCATAAATCTCGCTGGAAAAAACTTCTCTGGCATAAAGTTCATAGACTTTGGATTGATTTATAAAAATTACTTTATACAGGACAATATCATTCATTATTATATTGTACTCCCAAGTGACCAGTGCTTTAAAGAAAACTCGCTATCTAGCTCGAATATTTCATCAAATCATTAAAAAAATAAATTTTGTCGATAAATAATAATGACTTAAGTTGTGTTGGAAAAAATGATACTTTGTACTTGAATGATTTTATGACAAAAATTGCCTTACTGTAATATTTATCAACCCTGCCAGATAATACAACAAATTCAGCCTGAGGTTGTTTTTTTAAGTTGATGAATCTGAAATCCGATACAATATTGCCACACATAAGCCAGCCATAAAACCAACAATATGTGCGCCCCAAACGATAGAGTAGTCACTTTTACTGATAATTTGCAGTAATATTTGAATAATCAACCAAGTCAATGCCAACAGAATTATGGGGATTTTTGCCTTCTGCAAATACAAACCAATGGGGATAATGACGCTGATTTTTTGCCGAGGAAATAACAGCAACCATGCACCTAACAACCCTGAAACTGCTCCACTTGCACCCAATAAATAATGACTTGAAGTGTTTAATTGATAAATGCTGAACATATTGGCTACAAAGCCTGTACCAATATAAATCAATAAAAACCACAAACCCCCGACACGCCTTTCCAAAGGCAGAGCAATGATTAAAAATAAAATCATATTACCGGCCCAATGTTGCCAATTACCATGTATAAAAAGCGCACTGATCAATTTGTATACCATCCACCAAGACTGTTGGATGCTGTTCATGGCTTGAGATGGGATAATGGCCAATAGGTGGTTGATATTAATGAGGTGTTTAAAATATATCGCCATCACCAATGCCAACAACGTGATCAACCATATTGCAATGGAAAAATGAGGTATATGATACCTCTTTTTGGATTTAAATTTTAACACAGGCCTTGTCTTCAGTAATCATAGGCATCAATATACTGTAATCTGTTCATGAACTCTATTTTTTTGAAAAATTTAACACACCTCAATCGCCATTTTTACTAAAATAACACGATATTTATATAACTCAACTCACTCACCTGTACAAAATAATAACCCTGCTATAGAATAGCGCACATCAGGATCATATGAAAAACCATAAGCAGATGCTGATGACTCATCAGTGAGTAAATATGAGACAGCTTTTTACAGTACTTTCTAACCTGATTAATAACGCAGATCTTTTACCATCTTTGCGATCAGTCAATTGCCTCGACACCATTTATGCGCTTTCCAGATAAACTACAAAAAAAACTAGATGAAAGGATCAACACAAAAAGTTTAAGAAACTTGCCCACTCGAATTTCTCTGGTTGATTTCTCTTCCAATGACTATTTGGGATTGGCAAGATCATCTAGTATTTTCAATGATGCTCACCAGTATTTATTGGAAAATAACTTATTGGAAAATGGCTCAACCGGCTCAAGACTTTTATCTGGTAACCATGACCTTTATGGCCTTGTAGAAAAGACATTAAAAAGCATTCATCAATCGCCAGCTGCACTGATTTACAACTCTGGATATGATGCCAATGTGGGTTTTCTCAGCTGTATTGCCACACGAGATGATGTGATCCTTTATGACCAATTGAGCCATGCCTCCATTCGCGATGCTTTACAATTATCTCAGGCAAAATCCTTTTCTTTTAAACACAATGATTTGCACCATTTACAAAAAAAACTCACAAAACATTGTCATAAGACTGAAAAAAAAGAAGTTTATGTCGTCACTGAAAGTATTTTTTCCATGGATGGTGATGCTCCAGACTTAAAAGAGATGCTCAATATGTGTGAGCGATATGGCGCCAAATTAATCCTTGATGAAGCCCATGCATTGGGTGTATTCGATTGGGGCTTGGCACAAGAACAAAACATTCATCAACGTATTTTTGCCCGAATCATGACTTTTGGCAAAGGTCTCGGTTGTCACGGTGCAGCCATATTGGGCAGTCAGTCACTGATACAATATTTAACCAACTACTCACGATCATTCATCTACACCACAGCGCTGCCACCACACAGCTTGAGTACCATTTTATCTGCCTATCAACACTTGCAAAAAATCATAGATGAAACACAAAGCACCAAACTTCATGACAACATTAAACTGTTCCGTGACACGTATAAAAAACTGGGTTTGACTGCGCATTTCATTGATAGCCACTCTGCGATTCAAAGTTGTGTTATTTCTGAAAATAAACAGGTAAAATTACTATCAGAACATTTACGACAACATAATTATGATGTCAAGGCCATCTTGGCACCAACTGTTCCACAGGGTCAAGAACGGTTGCGTTTTTGTCTGCACAGCTTCAATACACAATCAGACATTGAGCAAGTATTAACGATATTAAAAAAACAACTCTGATACCAATATGAACATGACAAAAAAAATTTTCATCACAGGCATAGGTACATCAGTTGGTAAAACACTTGTCTCGGCCATCGTTTGCCAGTCTTTGGGTGCCGATTATTGGAAACCAATCCAGGCAGGCGACCTTGACCATGGTGATAAACATGAGGTCGCCTCATTAATCAGCAATTCACACTGTTTTATTCACCCAAATCAATTTGCCCTCAACTCACCAATGAGCCCCCATGCTGCTGCTGAAATTGATAAAGTTCAGATATCGGCTGATCTGATCAAACGACCCACAACCAATAATCACTTAGTCATTGAAGGTGCTGGAGGTCTTTTGGTCCCTATCAATGAAAAAGAAACCATTATGGATTTGATCGAACCAGATGATCATGTCATCGTGGTTTCAAGACACTATCTGGGCAGCATCAATCACAGTCTTATGACCATCGGGTTGCTCCAACAAGCACAGTTGCGAGTGTCGCTCATTTTTAATGGAGAAGAAAATCCGGCCACAGAGACCGTGATTAAAAAAATGACCAACGTCAATGTCATTGGACGCATTGATGAACATTCATGTGTTGATAAAAAAATGGTCAATCATTATGCTTCAATCTTTCATGAGGCCTTATCTCAATGACAAATTTAAGCCAAAGAGATCAAAAACATTTGTGGCATCCATTAACACAGCATCAAACCACAAATGGTTTCATGCCCATCGTTAAAGCCAAAGGGGCCGTGCTTTATGATGAGCAGGGCCAATCATATATTGATGGCATTGCATCTTGGTATACATGTATGTATGGTCATTGTAACGATACCATAATTAAAAAGGTCAGCGAGCAAATGCAGCAGCTGGACCAAGTGGTTTTTGCCGGATTTACCCATCAGCCCGCGATCGAGCTTTCAGAACAACTGATGGAAATATTACCCGAGAATCAACAAAAGGTTTTTTTCTCTGATAACGGTTCAACCGCCAATGAAGTGGCGATCAAAATGGCCATTCAGTATCACCACAATCATGGCAAAAAAGCCAATACCATTATTGCCTTTGAAAATGCTTTTCATGGTGATACATTTGGCGCCATGTCTGCCTCTGGATTATCTGTTTATAATGGCCCATTTACTGAGTTCTTTATTGATGTCAAACGCATTGCTGTGCCCAATAAAGACAACTTCCATCAAGTACTACAACAACTACAATCCATAATAAAAAACAATGATGTGGCCGCATTTATCTATGAGCCATTGGTACAAGGTGCCAATGCCATGCACATGTATGATGGCCAATACCTTGATGAAATCTTAAAAATTTGCCAACAACATCACATCATCAACATTGCTGATGAAGTGATGACTGGATTTGGCAAAACCGGAAAAAACTTTGCCTCAGACTGGATACCAACCCAACCAGACATGCTCTGTTTATCAAAAGCCCTGACTGCGGGTTTGGTACCGATGGCCATAACCAGTTGTACGCAAAAAATTTACGATGCCTTTTTATCAGAGTCTGTTGAGCAAGCCTTTTTTCATGCACACACCTATACAGCCAACCCCATTGCATGCAAAGCCGCATCAGCAGGATTGGACTTATTGAAAGGCGATGAAATACAACACAGTATCAAACGCATCGTAAATGCACACCAAGCCTTTGATAAAACCATTAGAGACTTGCCATATTTTGAAAGCACAGTTGTCAATACACGACAATTGGGAATCATCTATGCACTGGATTTGAAAATCAGCATGAACAGATATGGCAACCAACGTCAAAAGATCTATGACTTTTTCATGGATAAAGGCATTTGTTTAAGACCATTGGGCAATACCATTTATCTGGTGCCACCTTTTGTCATTACAGATGACCAATTACAAAAAATATACAAGGCCATTATTGAACTGTTAACGGATATTTCACGCTCATGATAACACAGCCTATTGCCATCACTGCCTGTGCTTCTTTATCAGCATTAGGCAGCAATGAAAATGATATTTGGCAACATTATCTTAACCCTGAGCATCATGTCAGTGTCTCTGAGTTTAAGCAATTGGTGTGCCAAATTCCGCAACAAGACAAACAGCAAATTCAACAATTGGCGTTCAATAACAAGAAATATAAATCTCTTGATCAATCAGTACTTTATGCACTTTATGCCGCTAGAAAAGCTTATCAACAAGCCAAATGGCAGAGCAAACAAGCTTTTGGCATCAACATTGGTTCATCTCGGGGCGCAACTGGTTTATTTGAAAAATACCACAGCGACTTTATTGCTGAAAAAAAACTCAGTGCATTAAGTTCACCAACCACGACATTGGGTAACATTTCCTCATGGATTGCTCATGATTTACAAACACAAAAAAGCACCATAGGGCCTGTGATCAGTCATTCTATTACCTGCTCTTCTGCACTACACGCCATCATTAATGCCTGTGCCTGGTTACAATCAGGCATGTGTCGTCAATTTATGGTTGGCGGCAGTGAAGCACCATTAACGCCTTTCACTGTAGCTCAAATGCAGGCACTGGGTGTCTATGCAAATAATGAACACAAGCAAAAATACCCATGCAAAGCGCTTGATTTGGACAAACAACACAATGGTATGATTTTAGGAGAAGGTGCAGCCATCGCCTGTCTTGATCTTGAAGCAGCCGATACTGATGCACTGGCTTATATTGAAGGCATTGGTTATGCAACAGAAATTTTACAGCACAATACATCCATATCCAGTAATGCCCAATGCCTTCAACAATCCATGTTAATGGCTGTAGACCAACATGATCTGAACGACATTGATGTGATCATTACCCATACGCCCGGGACAATCAAGGGTGACCAGGCAGAAATTACTGCGATAAAGCACATATTTGGCCAAAATACCCCGGCAATTACAACAAATAAATGGAAACTTGGACATACCCTAGCCACCAGTGGTATGCTCAGTATAGAATTAGCACTTTTGATGTACAAACATCAAAAATTTATCCCAGTGCCATTTATCACGCATCAAAAACAACCACAACGGTTGAAATATATCTTGGTGAATGCAGTGGGATTTGGGGGCAATGCTGCCAGTATATTATTACGTACAGCACATGAATAACGACACAAGAATACACTTATGAATGAAATCAGACACAACTGGACAACCCAGGAAATAATGGACATCTATCAATTGCCGTTGATGGATTTAATGCACAAAGCCGCACAAGTGCACAGAGCACAACACGACCCCAATGTGGTCCAAGTCTCAACATTGGTATCCATCAAAACTGGCGGCTGTCCGGAAGACTGCGGTTACTGCCCACAAGCGGCCAGATACCACACCAACTTGGAGGGCAATGCCTTGATGGCTGTCGAAGCCGTTAAACAAAAAGCCGAACAAGCCAAGGCTGCTGGCAGCTCACGAGTTTGTATGGGTGCCGCATGGCGAAACGTCAAAGATGGACCAGAGTTTGATCAAGTATTGGAAATGGTCAGAACCATCAATAAAATGGAAATGGAAGTTTGTTGCACATTGGGCATGATCACTGAAAACCAGGCACAACGTCTGGCAGAAGCTGGTTTATATGCTTATAATCACAATATTGACAGTTCGAAAGAATATTACGAAGAAGTCATTTCTACCAGAGGTTTTGAAGACCGTTTGCAAACCATTGAGAATGTTCGTAAAACCAACGTAACAGTCTGCTCAGGCGGCATCATTGGTATGGGTGAATCAACAAAAGACAGAGCGGGTATGCTAGTGGCTTTAAGTACTTTAGATCCCCAACCCGAATCTGTACCCATCAATGCTTTAGTAGCCGTTGAAGGTACACCACTGGAAGATCAAGAGCCAGTTGATGTCTGGGACATGGTCCGCATGGTAGCCACCACAAGGATTGTCATGCCACACACACAAGTGCGCTTGTCTGCTGGTAGAAAACAAATGAGCAAAGAAGGCCAAGCCATGTGCTTTTATGTAGGTGCCAACTCCATTTTTGCTGGTGACAAACTGTTGACCACAGAGAACCCATCAGTTGATGAAGACGCTCAATTGTTTGAGGCATTGGGACTCAAGCCACAAAAACCGTTTTTGAAACACGTACACCCACAAACTGTTGAAGCACAAGATTCACAATTCACAGAACTGGGTGAGAAGCCCAAATGGAGCCGCCCTGGTCACACCATTGAACGAAACAAACAAGCACAAGCCAAAGCGCGATTGAATGGTTAATCTGATTTAATCAATCTCAACCCCAAATCAAAGCCAGTGAATATAACAATTCATTGGCTTTTTACATTATGGACAGAATTAAACCCAAGAACGTCGCCAAAATCATTTGACCAGTCAGTTGCTAAGCAAAACTGGCTTCCCAATTATCAATAAAAAAACAATATGCCAATAAAACAGAGGGCTTACCTATAGCCAAATAAACCATAAAATCGGATTTTAAGCCTTAATTACCATAAAATCTTCCCTAATCTTCCCTGCTCTTCCCTAATCTTCCCTAAAAAAGACTTAAGTTATTTATTATCATTTTTATAATGGAAACACTTCAATTAATTAGGAAAAAACATGAAAAAATTAATATTTGCAACATTATTTGCCTCTACATTGTCGTTTGATAGCAAAGCAGACTTTGTTATTTGTGTCCATAACTCAGGCACAGGAAATCCACACTATGAATCTTGGCATACCAGTTTTCCTGATGGTGATATGGATAGCTCTTGGGCTGCTGAACAGGCATGTATGGATAACGGCGGTATGGCATATCTTGGAGAAGGCGACTTAATAACTTACAGATAATATAGATACTATTTCATCACATAAACATTTAATTAACTTTTAGCACTTAAACATTAGGAGTAAATCATGAAAAAATTAATATTAACAGTATTGTTCGCATCGACATTGTCGTTTGATAGCCAAGCATATGTCATCTATTGTGAACACAACTCAAACACAGAAAATCCGCATTTTGAATCATGGGCAACCACTTTTCCAGCTAATGACTCTCAGAGCTATTCGAACGCTTGGGATGCATGTTTCAATAATGGCGGCATAATACACGAAGGGTTTGAACCTGGCGATTTGCGATAAAACCACCCACCCTTTATCACTTCAAATGACCAAAATCAATGGGGTCATAAACATTCATACGACCCCATTGATATTATAGGTATCAACCTTTCACACACACCACTTGCTTTAATGTGTGAACAATTTCAACAAGGTCTGCTTGAGCTTTCATGACATCATCAATGTTTTTGTACGCTTTGGGCGTTTCGTCAATCACGTCTTTATCTTTTCGACACTCTACGCCTTGGGTGGCATCGATGTGGTCTTGCAAAGTAAAGATTTTTTTCGCTTTGGTACGGCTCATCACACGACCTGCGCCATGTGAACACGAACAAAACGAATCTTCATTACCCAATCCACGTACAATGAAAGACCTGGCCCCCATTGAACCCGGAATGATACCGTAATCATCCAAACGGGCTCTTACCGCACCTTTACGAGTCACAATCACATTGGATCCAAAGTGGTTTTCTCTGGAAATATAATTGTGGTGACAATTGATGGCCTTTTTTTCCACTGAAAATGCTGGCAAATGCTTTTGCAAAGCACCCAATACCAACTCCATCATCAACTGACGATTTTGCGCAGCGTAATTTTGCGCCCATTCTACCCATTCAACATATTGATCAAAATGCTGTGTCCCTTCACTCAAGTAAGACAGGTTGCTATCAGTCAAATTGATGTGATGGATACGCATGTCTTGTTTGGCTTTTTCAATAAAATATCGACCAATAATGTTACCGATACCACGAGAACCCGAATGTAACATCGCCCAAACATCATTATTTTCATCCAGACACAATTCAATAAAGTGGTTTCCACCACCCAATGTACCACATTGCTTCATCACTTTATCTTGCGGATCTTTGGCCATTTTTCCAATATCAGCGTGCTGATCAATCAAGTCTTTGATGTCTTTTTGCCATACTTTTTGTTGCCAATCTATCACCGCGCTTGTTTTATGCTGTGCAAAGCCTACAGGTACAGATTTTTCAATTTCAGTCCGAATGGCCGATAAGCTGTCAGGCAAATCATTGGCGTTAAGTGACAATTTCATCGCCATCATTCCACATCCAATATCCACGCCAACCGCAGCTGGAATCACAGCGCCTTTGGTCGCCACCACAGAACCCACAGTTGCACCCAGTCCAAAGTGCACATCTGGCATCGCTGCTATGTGTTTAAAGATAAATGGCAGAGATGCAGTATTTTGCAATTGTTTAATGGCCTCAGGCTCAACAGGCACCCCTTTGGTCCACGCTTTGATAAAGCCTTTTTCGGCATTATAAACTTCATAGTTTCTCATAATATTCTCCTTGGTAAAGTCAACCCAATCAATCATTTAACCGGGCAAAAAAAAACCTGGATTTGAGTCCAGGTTTTATCAATTAAACACAATGTATTCAACAAAACCTAGACACAAACGCCCCTATCACTGCCCCAGTGATATGCGTTGTGTATTTGTAAATTTAGGTTTTTCATGTTTATATTCTGTTCGTAGTATTCATTAAATTTCGTCGTATTAAATATCATCATTGGTGAAATGTCAATCAAAACCATTGCGAAAAATCAAATCACTGGCATCAATTAACTCTAATTTAATCATCAAACCATCATGATCACTCATCGCCAATGGCTGTGTAAAATCACCAGCAAATTTTCGCGGTGCATCGACATTGCCTCTGACAAAAGCGGTCTCTGATAATAAATTCAAGGCAGCATCATTTATCAAAACATGATCTAATGCCTGAATAATACCCCTGAAAATGAAGGAATACCTTTGTTCTGGATCCAATAGTGTGACTGCATTGGTCAACGGTGGATCGACTGGGTTAATGATGGTTACACCATCGCTGTGCAACAAATTTTTCTCCGGTTCAATGATGCCTGATATTTCACCAATCATATCAGCATAACCATCAGAAAACTCAAAGTCGTTAAAGTCACCAATAACAGCCAAAGGCACATCTGGTGCCGCACTTTGGATATCTTGCACCATTTGTGCGACAGACAAGGATTGTTCAAAATGCTTGTTGCGTATGCGCTCACGATCCGAACCAGTGATACCACTGCGAGAACGCAAATGCACGCCTATAACATTGACTTCTTGAACCAGTGAACCAAAAGATACTGTGGCATTAATCCACAATGGCGGCCTGTCATGTAATTTTGCATTGGTACCACCAAATTGCAAGGTTTCGTCTGCGCCCAATTGTGTAATGGTAATATCACTGACGGTTTGTTTTGCCAAAATACCAATGTCAATGCCGCCAAAATCATTGCCCTCAACCAAATGAGCCGTATATTGAAGATTGCTATTATCCACATTAATGCGATCAGCGATGGCTTGTACTGCATTCAGGTTCTCTATTTCAGTCAACACCAAAATATCTGGGCTTTTCATAGATTCCCGAATATAAAGCGATGCCTGTCCAACACGCGCATTGAAAGTTTCTGTTGTGGTACTGTCTTCTTGAAAATCATCAATATCAGGATCATCGACATCATCAAAAAATCGGAACATATTTTGTGTAGCTATGGTCAACTCAGATGAAAATGGCTCGACAATAGGTTCTATTGCTTGTAGATTCATAGAAAATTGAAATGGCCATAATTCATAATCATTAAACTGGTAAGCCAGTACGCCTGTCGCAGTAAAAGTTGAACCACCGTTGATTTCAAATGGTGGCAAACCCAATGCATCAACATCCAATTCAAAAATTTCTGGATTTTCATCAAAAATATCAGGCATATAATTCGGATCATCAAATAACCCTGCCTCATTAATAAAGCTCAATTCAACACCTGGTTCACGTATGGCCTTTTGACCTGTAGCCGTAACAATCGCCTCCGCATTTTCATCCCCATTAAATGATTGCGATCCACTGTTGGCAACGCCATTGGCAACATGAATCAACATGCCCTCATAACATTCAAATTCATGGGTACAAGACGGCATCAAAGAGTCTTGAGAAGGTGTATTTTCATCAAATTCAACAATTGTTGGCATGGGCTGCCCCTGCGCTGTAACGGTCAAACCTGAAACTGAGGTCAATTCGGTAAAATCAAAAAACTCCACAACAAAAGCTCTTAAATCAACCAAATCGCCCTGTTCTGCTGAGTCTGCTTCACCTGTAAATACAAAAATACCATTGGATGTATTGATGTCACCATCATCTCTTGCATCAGGTGTTTGTATGAAGAAACCTGAATCAGCGACCGCTGTTACCACATTGTCTTGTAATCGTACAAAAGTATTTTCCATCGGTGACAATAAGCCGTTGCCCTGAATTTCGAAAATTTCAGATACTGGTTCGATTATCGTAAATGAAAAATTATAATCACCACCTGCGATACCATTTTGATCACCATCGAGCAAATCTGCATCACCATCTATGTCGGTGACTTGATCACCTATGACAGTAACATTACAAACCGTACCTTGCGCCACTGTATTGGCTGGTGTAATGGTAACGGAAGCCACATCATTAGCCGGTAAACCTGAGGCAATTGCAACCGCACCATCACAATCAATACTGAGTGCACTGGCAGTCAAATTAACATTTTCTGTGAAATTCAAGTCAATGGTAAAATCCTGTGGTACCAGCACCGCATCATCAGCTGGGGTGGTTGTGGATATTTCTGCTAATTGATCACTGGCCACTGTAAAAGAAAATTGAAAGTCATCGCCTGCCATACCATCGCCATTGCCATCCAACTGTTGACTCATCATACCGAGGTCTGTAATGTTTGCTGCAAGCAATGTCACTTGACACATATTTGACGCTGGCCAGGGATTATCTGGAGTGATTTTATACACAGTAGGCCCTGAATCTTTGGATAATGTAAATGTTTGGATCAGACCATTACAAACAATAGCAAATGAAGAGACATCAGCATTAACAGACTCAGAAAATTCAACCGTAATCATAGTATTCAACCCAACCGCAACACTGCCATCGCCAGGAAAAACCTGATTCACTTTGGGCGCTTCATCCACTAACATTTGCCCTGTATTAACCATACCCATGGTTGCCAACGCAGGTGTTTGCCAAGTAAAACTGGCCGCATTAGAGCCTGTGCCTGATAATTGCAAAGACTGATCTGCTGTAGTGCCGGATGATTCAGATACACCAATATCAATACTGGTCATACCAGCAGCTGGCCCGCCAGCAGCTGTAAAACTGCCTTCATAAGAAATGAATTCGACAACAACGCCGTTATTGGTCAATGCAATTCCATCTGGTGCTCCATTTTGCATACTGGGGGTTAGTTTGGAATAAACGGTAAAACCACCTTGTGATTCACCCACATCGAAAGTGTCCAATGTTTTGATGTTATTTGTGTTATAAACATTACCTGATGAAGAACTGCCATTGTAAAAAAGCACTTCAATATCAGCCAATGATCCAGTAAAAGTATCTTCAACAACAACTTCAACAAACTCATTTTGATCTGCACTTGCGTTATCGTAGTGAAATTCATTGATCCACATTTCTTGTGAAGCAACAACAATAGGAAAACTAAGAATAATAAACGGAATGATTTTTTTATATAACATGATAATAATTGCGCTGGTTTTGATTACTGTGATTGGAAGCAGGAGTGACATTATTCTACACCAACATCCATTATTAAACCGATTTAGCTTAATAAAACTAGCGATTGAAGCAAAAATATTACCAATAAATCACTCAATCGTTACAATATTGTCATGAAACAAGTTAATTTTAACTGTTATTTTTTTGCGACTTATATTTCCGTTTATTTTGTAACATCAAAATTCTCACAACAACATATAAAGCAAAACCCAACATGACAGGGTTGATCCCCCAATGATTGATTAAGTTGACCTGAAAACCATAATCCATGGCTTTTAAATAATCCCATATCATCGGCACCACGCCGAACAAAGCAATGGCTATGGCCACATAACTGAGCATTTTTAACCGATAATTTCGATCCCGGTAAGCCCTAAATTGTTTGATTCTCAGTCTTTCAAGTTCATTTTCACCTTGATCAAAGGAGTATTCACAATTGCTACAAGTCGACAATTTATCAGAAATCTTTTTTTGACATGAAGGGCAAGTCATCAACGCCATAGTAAATTACCAAATCAATTTTATTTCATAATAGTTTAACAATTCCCTCATAAAATGGGTAAACTATCTGGCAAATAATACAAGAAATCTAAAGAAGTGAAAGATCATAAAACAAAAATCGTCGCCACACTTGGTCCAGCTAGCCATTCACCACAAATCATCCGCCAATTAATAGAAGCGGGAGTCAATGTTTTCAGGCTCAATTTTTCACATGGCAGCCACGAACAACACCAGATCACTTATGAAAACATCAGAACCGCAGCCAAAGACATGGGGAAAGTTATTGGCATATTATTGGATTTACAGGGTCCCAAAATCAGAGTCGGAAAATTTGATAAACAAGCCATTACCTTAACCGAAGGCCAAATATTCTGTTTATCGTGTGAACAAGATGAAGCCCTTGGTACTCAAGAAAAAGTCAGTGTCAGCTATAAAGACCTCTATAAAGACGTCAAGAAAGGTGATACTTTATTATTCGATGACGGCAAACTCAAAGTCACTGTTAAAGAAGTCCGTGGCAAAAATATAAAAACCACAGTAGTCAGAGGCGGCATACTCAGTAACAACAAAGGCATCAATATTCCAACAGCCAATCTCTCTGTAGCTGCCATGACAAAAAAAGACATTGCCGACCTGGCTTTTGGTGCCAGTCTAGGTGTTGACTGGGTGGCTTTGAGTTTTGTCAGAACACATGAAGATTTATTACTGGCAAGACACTACCTCAAATTACACAATTCACATGCTAAATTAATGGCCAAAATCGAAAAACCTGGCGCTGTTAAAAACATTAATGACATCATAGCAACAGCCGATGGCATCATGATTGCCCGTGGAGACTTGGGTGTCGAGTTGTCTCCGCAAGAAGTCCCCATGTTACAGAAACGTTTGATTCGAAAATCCCGTCAAGTGGGCAAACCTGTTGTTACTGCGACTCAAATGCTAGAAACCATGACCGATTGCCCTGTGCCAACCAGAGCTGAGGCCAATGACGTCGCTAATGCCATATTTGATGGTACTGATGCCATCATGCTTTCTGCAGAAACCGCTGTTGGGAAATTTCCAGTTGAAGCCGTAACCACCATGAGAACCATCGCCAATACTGTTGAGAAAGACCCTGAGTACATATCGCGCATGATAGCCAGACACATGCCAACTGAAGAAGATACTCCCGATGCAGTGGCAGCTGCGGCTTGCGATATTGCTTCAAATATCTCGGCCAAAGTCATGTGTTGTTTCAGTAGTTCAGGAGCAACGGCTTTAAGGGTGGCTCGCAATCGAATACAAACCAATGTTATCGCCATCTCCCCCAATATCGAATCCTGCCATCAGCTGACCATCAGTTGGGGCATTCATCCAATTTTATCACCTGATCCAGAAAGCATTGAAGACATGGTGTGTATTGCAGAATCAACAGTCAGTCAATGTCAAGCTGCAAATACTGGTGACAGATATGTTATCACCGCTGGTGTTCCTTTTGGTCAAGCTGGTACCACAAATATCATTAGGGTTGAAATATTAGGGTAACAGACCATTTTAAGTTCATTCCAATTGATTAAGATATCACCATAAGGTATTACTTTTTTTCATAGGTTTTGTTTTGATTTTACATGTGCTATGCAAAAAGACTGTGCGAGTCGTTATGTGAATTAAAACAATCTTCTCTTAAATGTTTATTGATTTAAATTTTAGCGTTCTTCAAGTAACAACCTATACTTATACTTGACCTTAATTTACTGATTTAGTTGGCAGTCTTACTACGGCTAATACGTTTTATTTTTGTGTTTTTTACTTTGTTTATTTCAAGAAACGAAAAATACCACAAAAATTTAATGACACCATAAAATAAAAAAGACCTGACTGAGGTGATAACATATGGGGAAGCATCACTCAGTCAGGCCTTATTAACCATTTATAAAAAATTTAACTCATATATTTTATAATTGGCATGCTCCTTTAAAGTCAACTGGACCTGTTGTTAATCTTTGAACATCATATGAACCTGATCCAAAGTTACCATCAATAGAGTTGAAGCTTATTGTCGCTGTGGTACAGCTGGTGAACTTGACACTGACTTGACCCCAAGGTGTAACGACCACATCATCTGAATCAAATGCCGAACCAAAGCTTGCGCCATCTGTAATGCTCATATCAGCCAATATGGTATCACCAACAACTGGGCCAGTACCAACCAACCATCTTTGTGTGGCTGATCCCGTTGCATCATAGGTATACCATGTAACAACACCTCTGGTTCCACCTTCGCCATCGCCTGTCACTTCAACCAAGAAACCCTCACCATTTCTTTCGCTGTTGAACCATGTACCGCTGAATGAACCATCGACTAAGCGCGAAATCTCAACTTCAGCAACTTTAAACCCTGATCTGGTGAAATCAGCATTTTCATCAAAACTGAAGCCTGGAGGGTTTGTACCACCTAAGAATACTTGTGGAGTTCCATCAGGATTGCCTTCAGAACCATTGAAACCAGGATGTACCGCAATATTGTCTTGTGTGGTTACACCTGTATTTGGAGCAGATTGGTTAAAGAATGCGGCATCTGATTCTGTGTTTTCTTCAGTACCGGCATCTCTGACTTGAGAACCATAAATGGTAAATGATACAGGCCCTGCAAAGTTGCCATTGTCATAGAATAACTTATGCGCTTTTGGATCAGCATTGGCCACGAATGCATCATTAGATGGCAAGATCATGGTTGCGTATGAGAAATACTGATTGGCTGCAGGATCTAACTCAAATACCGATTGTGTCGCCAAACCTGGATCAAATAACGGTGCACCAGCAAAACCTTCTGGATTAGTAATTACCGTATCAAAACCAGCACCACCAACGGCAGCAAATTCTTCACTAATTACAGCATTGTTACCGTCTTCAGCTAAGGCTTCTAAACCAGGTGAAGCAGGAGAACCCGAGTCATAAATGTCAAACTCACCATCATGGAAAGCCGCCCAGAAAGGTGTTAAGAAAGTACCATTCTCAGCAGCACTGTTTTTAATGGTTACTCTTACCGGCGTGGTATTTTTAGAAATCGTTACACGCATGATAGGATATGTTCCTCTAGAAAAATCACCATTAACCGCATCAATCACATCACCTGTGGCAACAGTGCCCCCCAGAATATTAACAGGCGCTCCTTCAGGATTGGCAAATGAACCATTAAAACCAGGGTGATTGCTGATCACATCTGATGTCATAACGCCTGTATCAGGAGCAGTTTGGTTCAGAAAAGCGGCATCTGATTCTGTGTTTTCTTCTGTTCCTGCATCACGAACCTGCGTACCATAAACCGTGAATGAAAATGGTCCAACAAATTCACCATTTTCATCAAATATTGGATGTGCTACTGGATTGCCATTGGCAATGAACGCATCGTTTGATGGAATGACCATGGTCGCATAACTGAAGTATTTTTGTGTGGTTTCATCTAAATCAAAAACCATGCTTGAAGAACTACCAGGTTCAAAAACCGGTGCAGGGCCATCGGGATTTGCGATGGTTGCATCTTGACCACTTTGGGTGGCTTGTGCGAAAAGTGCACTCAAGTCAGCGGTGTTGCCATCTTCAGCGATTCTTTCAATACCCACCGATGCAGGTGTGCCATTGTCATAACTGTTAAAACTTCCATCATGGAAGCCAACCCAAACTGGCGTGACAAAAACACCACCTTCAGGGGTAACCAAATCAATTTGCACTTTAACCTCTGTGGCCTGCGACGAAAAAGTTGCTGCCATTGCTGCTGGTAAAAGTAGTTTTTTGAATATATTAGAGTTCTTCATTTCTTCCTCTCTTCATTAAAGTGGCAGTCATTAAAACATATCGACCTCACAGGATAATCATACAACTATCACGAAACTATCACTTTAAAGCCATAATAGAAAAGACTTTAAGATTAAAGTGAATCAGTTCACATATTCATGAATCACAATGGTTTCAGTGATATAATTTTGACTACTTCAAAACAAAAAATTGAATCATGAAATCAATATTTGCTTTATCATTAATGTGCACTTTATTTTCTTCACCTCTCACATTTGCCAAGACACAAGTCATTAAGGCTGCTGCCTATGTGGATGTCAGAAAAGGAAAATTGGTCAAACCAGCCAATATTGTTATAAACCAAGGCATCATCACAGCGATCAACCCAGATGTTTTGCCTGAGCAATACACCACCATTGATTTGCAACAAAAAATCATCCTGCCTGGGTTAATGGATATGCATACCCACATCGATTTGGACTTTGATGGAGGTTTTGATGAAATCATAACCAAAGAAAACGCCAGCAAAGGTGCCATAAGGGCCACAATGAATGCCGAAAAAACCCTCATGGCAGGGTTCACCACCATCAGAAATGTTGGTCAAGGACACATTACAACAGATTTGGTAAATGTTGCAGTAGCGGAAGCTTCTGAAGAAGGTTGGATTAAAGCCCCAAGAATTATTGCTGCTGGCCATATGATCAGCATTACTGGCGGTCACGGAGACCTGACATTGGGATTTTCTGAAGAGTTAATCGACGTTGGTCCAGAACTGGGGATTGTTAATGGCCCTATGGAAGCTTTGGCTGCGACCAGATATCAAATCAAACACGGCGCGAAAGTCATCAAAATTCATGCCACTGCAGGTGTATTGTCATTAGAAAACTCTGTCGGTGCCCAACAACTCAGTGATGAAGAAATGCGCACCATAGTTCAAGAGGCAGCGAGACATGATATTCGTGTGGCAGCACATGCCCATGGTACACAGGGCATCATCGCTGCGATTAATGCAGGTGTGAACTCTATTGAACACGGCTCATTAATCGATGAAAAAGCAATGAAACTGATGAAACAGAAAAACGTTTTTCTTGTACCAACATCAGGATTAGTAGACAACGTGCTATCAAGCACAGATAAAATGCATCCCAAAACCGTCAAAAAAGCGCAATATGTTTTACCATTGGCGCAAAAAAACCTGACCAAAGTCATTAAATCAGGTGTCAAAATAGCTCTGGGCACAGACTCACCATTGATACCTCATGGACAAAATGCCGATGAACTGTTTGCCATGGTGGACAGAGGCATGAACAATGTTCAAGCTTTACAAGCTGCCACCATTAATCCTGCCGAACTTCTGGGCATGGACAACCTTGGCGAAATAAAAGTTGGTCATTTGGCAGATATTATTGCGGTTGATGCGGATCCAATACAAAACCTCAAAACATTAAAATCGGTTAATTTTGTAATGAAAGCTGGCACCATCTATAAACAATAACGAAAAAACCACACTCTATCCCATTGTCATTTTGAGTGTCAAATGACAATGGGAGGAATCTTTTCAAGATACCCGGTTATTCAAAACCGTTGACGAATATAAAGTCAGAGACCAAGGGAAACAAGCTGAAATCAATACCCTCTCTGCTTTCCTGCTCAGTTAATTGGATTGGTTGCGCATCAAAAGGATCACAAATACCAGAATAACAAGGGTCTCCTGCATAAGTAGAGTCGATTAAAACATCAAAACTACTTGTCGTTAAATAATAGGTACCAGCTGCCAGCCCAGATGTGTGGTATTGACCACTGTCATTTGTGGTGAAACTGCCCAAATAATCGCTGTCTTGATTATAAACGTTAATCAACACATCACTGATCGGAGAACCCAGTATCTGGTCAGTAACTTTACCACTGATACTTGCTCCTTGAGACATTGAAATATCCAAAAGAGGATCGATAACATTGGTTTCAGATAATACTATGGGCGTACCGGATAAAATGTCACAACCTGCTGCTGGGCATAACATACCATCATACAAAATATCTAGCCAACCCTGTCCAATGATGGGCCTAAAGCCTGCAAAAGGTAAATTTGAACCATTGTTGGTAACGGCAAAATAAGTCCCCGCTGGTAAACCACTGACTAAGAAACTACCAATAGGATCATTGCTTCCATCACTTGTCGTAGCCCAATCAGCAAACTTAACAGTGCCATCACCCATGTCTTTATAGACTAAAACATGAACATTCGGTATGGGATTTGTTGTGGCAACATCTCTAATGGTTCCAGAAAACCCCAATCCAGAAGTTAAGGCAAAATCTATGCCTGAAGTGGTCTCATCAACTGCCACATTAACATCTGCGGTGGTTAAATCACAAGCCAATCCAGGACAGGCTATATCATTATATTTTTCATTGACATAATGCCCTGTCAAGACACCTGCAAACATATTTCCTGTTCTGACGGCATTGCTCTGGCTGCAACGTACGACCCATCATTTCTCGCTCTCGCACCGCCAACAACGGTATTATTGTTATCAATAAATTGTACTTGAACATTGGCATCATTAATCGGCATGCCTGTCATTTCATTGACAATGTTTCCTGAAATCTTTCCACCCTTCTCCAGCAAAAAATCTACCTCGGTTTGTGCCTGTAATGCTGATAGCACCAAAGGATCTCCCATAGACCTATCACAACCCGACCAATAACAAGACTTATTGTCATAGACCTCTCTTTGATAAAAAGCCAATCCCAAATCACCTCCTTGTAAATAATAACTGCCTGGCAATAATCCGCCGATAAAATAATCACCCGTTGCCGTGACATCAGCATCTGTCCCTAAAATAAAGTGATTGGTTATCAAGTTATTCAATTCATCAAAAATCAAAAACAAAGCTGGACCAGCCAACGCAAGACCAGTATCCGCATCAACAATCTTGCCCGAAATCGAGGCCCCTTTGTTCAAATCAAAATTGATATCATCAACGGTATTGAGGTTATCAATTAATACATCAGTTCCCTGATTGTCAAATGCCAAATCCACACAAGCATTACATTCAGGCCCTCCATAAAGCTGAGGAATGTACTCATTTCCGACATTAAAATTTCCTTCAAGAAACAATTTATAACTTCCGTTTGGAATACCCGTGATTTGATAGGCTCCAGTTGATTGATCAACATAGGAAAACTGAAATTTCAAATTGTAAGAATTGTCTGTAATATTCACAGCATGAGCAGAAACCGTCTCAACCGCTATTAATGTTGTCGCATCTTTCAAAAAACCCCTGATCACACCTCCCAACTGCGTACTGACATTGATGTCCATGATTGCTTCGCCAGCACCAACACTGATGAAGCTATCATCGGTAACACCACTGTTGCATTGATGGCACAATCGTGGCCCTCCTGAGGCCATATTTTGCCAAACATAATGCAAATAGCCATCGCCATTAGTGCCTGTGAAAAGCACATAGTCACCCGCTTGCAAGCCATCAAATTGATACACGCCATTGCCATCTGTCTGCAAAGACCCAACAGGGTTATTTAAAACCAATGCATTATATAAGGTAACGGTATGTTGATTTAATGGATCAGCATTTTCATCAACAATGCGCCCACTGATACTGCCAGTTGTACCACTGTTCACTAATGTATTATGTACACGGGCAAATCGAATGGTTGACTCCGGTAAGGCTTGTAATCTAATGTTGTGTTGTTTTTTTGATATTAATCCTTCGTCCAGCAACCCATTGATAACAGTTTTTTTCATCGTTAACAATGAACTTAAAGTACCATTTGCACAGGCTATTTGAGAAAAAAACACCAACAAACACATGACCATAATGTTTTTATTGAGATTCAGCTTAGGTAAATGAAAACAACATTCAGTCCACAATGACATGATTAACCCCTAAAATTACATCACTCTACTTTATCAGCACTGTATTTTTTAGGTCTGAAAAAACCCTGAAATATTCTTGAAATTTATATGAAACAGTCCAGAATTTTGATTGATTCAACTGCACTTTAAATAATCTTTTAAAATTTCTTCAAAAAACACAGGTGAAACCAAGCCAATAAAATGGTGTCGATAAAAAAACATTAAACCAAAATTAGTACTTTGTCATGTCAGTTAGTTGTATAATCTTAACCCTGATCAGAAACCACAATTGTAAAATATGAATACCAAACACCGTAAAAATTTAACGGGTACAAAATTAGATTACTTTGATACGCAAGAAGCTGTTGAGATGATTGAAAAAGGTGCCTATGCCAAGTTGCCATACACTTCGAAAGTACTGGCTGAAAATTTAGTACGCAGATGTGCGCCTGAAAACCTGACTGATTCATTAAAGCAGATCATTGAACGCAAAAGAGATCTTGATTTTCCCTGGTTTCCTGCGCGTGTTGTTTGTCATGATATCTTGGGACAAACGGCATTTGTAGACTTGGCAGGACTGCGTGATGCAATAGCGGAGAAAGGAGGAGATCCAGCACAAATTAATCCAGTGGTTCCAACACAATTGATTGTTGATCACTCTCTGGCAGTTGAGCATGCTGGTTATGAAAAAGACGCTTTTGAAAAAAATCGAGCCATTGAAGATCACCGCAACGAAGATCGCTTCCACTTCATAGACTGGTGTAAAACTGCCTTCAAAAATGTCAATGTGGTTCCACCAGGCAATGGCATCATGCATCAAATCAACCTGGAGCGCATGTCCCCTGTCATACAAGCCAGAGCCGGTATTGCTTTTCCTGACACATTGGTCGGTACAGACAGTCATACACCTATGGTTGATGCCTTGGGTGTTATCGCCGTGGGTGTTGGCGGCTTGGAAGCAGAAAGTGTTATGCTGGGCCGTGCATCGTATATGCGACTGCCAGATATCATTGGCGTTGAACTGGCTGGACGCCCACAAGCGGGCATCACCAGTACTGATATAGTATTGGCCATTACGGAATTCTTACGTCAAGAAAAAGTGGTTTCAAGTTATTTGGAATTTTATGGAGAAGGCGCTTCTGCATTGACATTGGGTGATAGAGCCACTATTTCCAATATGACGCCTGAATTTGGCGCTACAGCCGCCATGTTTTACATTGATCAACAAACCATTGATTACTTGACACTCACTGGTCGAGACGATGACCAAGTTAAATTGGTTGAACAATATGCCAAACAAACAGGCCTGTGGGCTGATGAACTCAAAGAAGCTGAATATGAACGCGTTTTACGCTTTGACTTATCGTCTGTTGGACGCAATATTGCTGGGCCATCCAACCCACATGCACGTGTTGCAGTCAGCGATTTGGCCAGTAAAGGCATCACCGGAGATTATCAATCACATGATGGTTTGATGCCTGATGGCGCCTGTATTATTGCTGCCATCACAAGTTGTACCAATACCAGTAATCCCCGCAACATGATTGCAGCAGGTTTAATCGCTCGCAATGCCAACAAACTCGGACTGACACGTAAACCATGGGTCAAAACATCATTGGCGCCTGGTTCAAAAGCCGTCACCTTATATTTACAAGAATCGAATTTATTACCTGAACTCGAACAATTGGGTTTTGGTGTTGTTGGTTATGCCTGTACATCATGTAATGGCATGAGCGGTGCACTGGATCCTAAAATTAAACAAGAAATTGTCGATCGTGACTTGTATTCAACAGCGGTGCTTTCTGGCAATCGGAATTTTGATGGGCGTATTCATCCGCATGCTGACCAAGCATTTTTGGCATCGCCGCCACTGGTTGTTGCTTATGCCATTGCTGGATCAATTCGTTTCGATATCGAGAAAGATCCATTGGGCTTAGATCACAACGGCAATCCAATTACCTTAAAAGATATCTGGCCTACTGATGAAGAAATCAATGCTGTGATCAACAAGAGTGTAAAACCTGAACACTTTACCCAAGTTTATGAACCCATGTTTAAACTCAATGTTCAAGAAGAAACACAAACCAATCCATTGTATGATTGGCGTAAAATGAGTACATACATTCGTCGCCCACCCTATTGGGAAGGCGCACTGGCGGCAGAACGCACCATGAAAGGCATGCGCCCATTGGCCGTTTTAGGAGACAACATCACTACTGATCATTTATCACCTTCAAATGCCATTCAATTGTCCAGTGCTGCTGGCTCTTATCTGGATAAAATGGGATTACCTGAGGTTGACTTCAACTCTTATGCGACTCACCGTGGGGATCACTTAACCGCGCAAAGGGCCACTTTTGCCAACCCTAAACTATTGAATGAAATGGTTCGTGACGAGCATGGCGAAATTAAACAAGGCTCACTGGCACGTTTAGAACCAGATGGTACCCAAATGCGTATGTGGGAAACCATTGAAACCTATATGGAACGCTCACAACCATTGATCATCATTGCTGGTGCTGATTATGGCCAAGGTTCTTCACGAGACTGGGCCGCTAAAGGCGTACGTTTGGCTGGTGTTGAAGTCATTGTCGCCGAAGGATTTGAAAGAATCCACCGCACCAATCTATTGGGCATGGGTGTTTTACCACTGGAATTCACCAACAAAGAAACCAGAAAGACCTACAATATCGACGGCACCGAGACCTACGATGTGCAAGGTGAAGTGGCACCAGGTTCTTCATTAAGCGTTATAATGCACCGAAAAAATGGTGAGCAAGTCACCATACCAGTGAAGTGTCGTTTAGACACCGCAGAAGAAGTGTTGATTTATGAAGCCGGTGGTGTATTACAACGCTTTGCTGACGATTTTTTACAGGCCAGTGCTTGATATCTTATAAAAATTAAAATTATAAAAATGACTACATTCACACCACAAATCAAAATACCCGCCACTTATATGCGTGGCGGTACATCCAAAGGCGTTTTTTTTAAACTGACAGATTTACCAAAAGCAGCACAAGAAGCAGGTCAAGCTCGCGATGACTTATTACTGCGCGTCATTGGCAGCCCTGACCCTTATGGAAAACAAACTGATGGCATGGGCGGGGCAACCTCAAGCACCAGCAAAACAGTAATTTTATCAAAAAGCCAACAAGCCAATCATGATGTTGATTATCTTTTTGGACAGGTAGCGATTGATAAACCCTTCGTTGATTTCAGTGGCAATTGTGGTAATTTGACCGCAGCAGTCGGTTCATTTGCAATCACCAATGGATTGGTAGACCCCTCTAGAATACCTGAGAACGGCATAGCAGTGGTCCGCATTTGGCAAGCCAATATCAAGAAAACCATCATTGCACATGTGCCCATTACCAATGGTCGTGTTCAGGAAACTGGTGACTTTGAATTGGATGGCGTCACTTTTCCTGCTGCTGAAGTCAAGATTGAATTTATTGACCCATCAGCAGGTGATGCCGCCATGTTTCCTACTGGCAATGTGGTTGATGACCTGGACGTGCCTGGTGTAGGCACTTTCAAAGCCACCATGATTAATGCTGGTATCCCAACCATCTTTCTCAATGCCAAAGACCTTGGCTATAACGGCACAGAATTACAAACTGACATCAACGGAGATTCAAAAGCCTTGGAAATGTTTGAAACCATTCGTGCTTATGGTGCTGTGAAAATGGGTTTAATCGATGACATCAACCAAGCAGTCAAACGCCAACACACACCCAAAGTGGCATTCATTGCCAAACCTCAATCATATACCGCCTCCAGTGGTAAAATCGTCAATAACTCAGACATTGAGTTGAATGTTCGAGCCCTATCAATGGGACTGTTGCATCATGCCATGATGGGGACAGCAGCTGTGGCCATTGCTACCGCTTCTGCAATCCCAGGTACATTATTGAATGAAGCTGCAGGTGGTGGCAAACGACAATCACTGACTTTTGGACACCCCTCAGGAACTTTAACTGTTGGGGCTGAAGTCAGCCAAAATGGTAAAGAATGGAATGCCGATAAAGTGATCATGAGCCGCAGTGCTAGAGTACTGATGGATGGATACGTACACATACCTGATCAAACATCGTAAATCATCGATATTTTTGTACATTAAACTGTGTATTTATTGTACTGAAATGTATTGAAATTTGTTTTTTTGCCACAATATATCTGTTATTGGTTAATGTTGATCATATGGTTATTAATCATTCATATGATCAACATTAGTTAATAACAATAAACAATAAAAATGCAAAATAACAAATTATATTTTTTTAAGCAGTTTTTAAGACTTGAATCCGCTGGTGGCATCCTATTAATGATTGCCGCACTTTCTGCCATCATTCTGGCAAACACGCCTTTAGAGCGCTATTATCAACTATTTATATCTACGCCTGTGGCAGTACAAATAGGCCAACTGTCTATTGCCAAGCCTTTGTTATTGTGGATCAATGATGGATTGATGGCAGTGTTTTTCTTTTTAGTCGGTCTGGAATTGAAGCGTGAGTTATTAGAAGGCGAACTCTCAGATAAACGCAATATCATTTTACCAGGCATTGGCGCAATCGGCGGTATGTTAGTACCTGCCTTGGTGTATCTCTATTTTAATCAGAATGACAATATTGCCAGTAAAGGCTGGGCCATTCCTGCCGCCACTGACATTGCCTTTGCTCTGGGTATCTTGAGTTTACTGGGTTCTCGTGTTCCAATTTCAATCAAAATTTTCTTAACTTCATTGGCCATTTTTGATGACATCGGTGCGATCATTATTATCGCGGTATTTTATACAGCCAATATTTCTGTCACAGCATTGATCATTGTCAGTCTGTGTATTCCTGTTTTATATCTTTTTAATAAAATGGACATCACTTCCAAAAGCCCATATATTTTAATTGGCCTCATCATGTGGGTTGCCACACTTAAATCAGGCGTTCACGCCACACTAGCCGGAGTGGTTCTGGCCATGTTTATACCATTACGGTCCAAAAAAGAGCCCAATATTTCTCCATTAAAAAGCATGGAACATGACCTACATTCAGTAGTTGCGTTTTTTGTACTGCCTGTTTTCGCATTTGCAAATGCTGGCATTAATCTCAGTGGTATTGGACTTGAACAAGTGACGCATCCAGTGCCCATGGGCATTGCATTGGGCCTTTTTCTCGGTAAACAAATCGGGATTTTTGGTTTATGTTGGCTTTTCATTCAATTAAAAATTGCAAAACTGCCTGCGGGCATGAATTTTTTCAGTCTTTATGGCACTGCCGCACTGTGTGGCGTTGGCTTCACCATGAGTTTATTCATTGGCTCATTAGCCTTTGAGGAAACAGGCGTGGATTTATTATTTGATGAAAGATTAGGTATAATCATTGGCTCTTTGGCTTCTGGTATTTTAGGTTTTCTAGTATTAAAAACAAGCCTTAAATCTCAACCAATTAAAGCTCAATGAAAGTCATCAAAAGCAAAGAATTCACAGCTGATCGAGCCTGGGGCTCACAAACCATCACCGTGATGAATGGCATTTCGACGCGACTGCACTGGACAGATGAACCATATGTATGGCATACAAATGATGGAGAGGAAGTATTCGTTGTACTTGATGGTATTGTCGACATGCATTATCGCCTAGATGGCGCAGAACACACAATAAGGTTAAATGTAGGCGACATCTTTTATGCTTCAATAGGCACTGAACATGTTGCCCATCCAATCGGTGAAGCCAGAATTCTTGTGGTAGAAAATGAAGGCAGCGTTTAAACTAACATTAGCAGCCTGTTGACAAGTACAAAGAAAAACTGACGAATTTGACCGCTTTTTACTCGATTGCATAATGATACAAAAGCCTCTTTCATTATTTGATTGACAACTTGTACATAAATGTAAGTATAATGATGTTTTATAAATAAGACATTGAGAAGAAAGTCATGAAAATCAAGAGTACTCTAATCGGGCTGATGTTATTGTTGTGCCTAAATGTAACTGCGCAACAAAGCAAATCTCAACAAGTAGCGCAAGAATTGCAGTCATTAAAGCCCAACCAAAGTCCAGAACCTAAACCATTAAATTCCAACAATGATCAAGAACTTAAATCATTAAACCCCAGCTTTAACTCTTCAGAAGAAGAATACGATACATTCAACAAATCTGGCAACACTCAAAAGAATTATGGTCACAATGATGTGTTTGTCTGCGAATCCAGAAATTATCAAAGGAATCATTGTTATGCGAACACAGAAGGCGGCATAAGACTGGTAAGACAAATCAGTAGAGGCTATGGTAATCAAAGGGGCTCTTGTCTAAACAATTGGGGCTATGATTATTATGGCGTTTGGGTCGTTAATGGTTGTCGTGCAGAATTTGCCACAAACCGTTATGAGGACCATTATGGCAACAACGACGGTATTATTCGGTGTGAGTCTTACAACTACAAAAGAAAAACATGCAGAACCAACTTAAGAAATGCCGAGGTTAGTTTAATTCATCAACTCAGCCATTCATCGTGTACTGGTAATTGGGGCCACAATGCTTCTGGTATTTGGGTCAAAAACGGATGTAAAGCTGATTTCTTCGTCACAGCAATTCAGTATGATGACAACGATGATAATCAATCAGATTATATAGATTGTTATTCAAATAGTCGTCGCACAGAGGTCTGTAAGGTGCCAGATTTATCTGGTGTTCAAATTGAACAAATACGCAGCACACCACTGAGCAGTTGCCAAGGTAATTGGGGATATTCAAAAGGTGGGATTTGGGTTAAAAACGGTTGTAGCGCCACTTTTAAAATTCAACCTTACAGATCACATGGTAACAATTACCCTGGCGACGATGATGATTACCACAACCCCAATTCATCTGAGTTGGTGCGCTGCAAATCTAAAGGACACAGATACAATGCGTGTAATGTAGGCCGCATTCAAGATGCTCAGCTCGAAAGGGTATTAAAAAGATCCAATTGCAGTGATGGCAATTGGGGTGTTAATTATGAAGGAGGCATCATTTGGGTCAGAAATGGTTGTCAAGCAGAGTTTCGCGTCTTTCATTAAATGAATCGATCTATTTGAAAAATATTAAATGTAGAAGTTTAAGTGCCATCTTACAGTTTGCACTTAAACTTCTACAAAAAACGGTAGTGACTTGGTCACACTTCTTAAGTGAAGTGATCAATGCACTGGTAAACAATGGAATCACAATAGAAAGTTTATATGAGCACCCCTTTAGCCCTTATAATTGTTTTGAAGGATTAGAAAAAGTAGCCAATAAAGGGTACCAATTGCTCCATAAGAATCAACAAGTCCCTCTTATTTATTCCATTAAGGGCAGAAAATAATCTCACTTTTTGATATTTACAATAATATGAGGCTTCAACATAATATTTAACCAGAGGTAAATCAATATGGATAAAGCATTACAAACCATGATTGACAATATGCCAGAAAAAACTGGCAAATCTTTAGAACAATGGAAAGTCATTTTAGCGAATGAAAACTTCCAGAAACACATGCAAGCAGTCAACTATCTTAAGAAAGAACATGGTGTTACTCACGGATTCGCCAATACCATTGTTACTTTATCCAAAGAGTCACAAGACACGCCAGATGACTTGATCACCAACCAATATCAAGGCAAAGAGAACCTAAAACCCATTTACGATAAGATCGTTAATGAAGTTTGCACATTCGGACAAGATATAAAAATCAGCCCTAAAAAAACAGCAGTGAGCTTAATAAGAAAAAAACAGTTTGCTTTAATTAAACCAGCAACTAAAAAACGCATTGATTTAGGACTGAAACTGCCTGGAGTTGAGATCAATGATAGATTAGAAAAATCAGGCCCTTTTGGCACGATGTGTACCCATCGTGTGCAAATCACTACATTAGAAGAAATCGACGATGAGTTAGTCAGCTGGTTAAAACTGGCGTTTGATAAGGCGCAATAAACCATCAAATTAATATGAGAGACTTTTGCCTATAAGTTAAAAAAACTGCGCTTAGCAAAAGCCTCTTTAAAAGAGAAAATCAGAAATACACGTTTACCACTCACCGACACTGGGCATCGATTGCCATGGTTCTTGTAAATCTTGCGCTTGTCCCTTTTGCAATAATTCAATGGATATTCCATCTGGCGATCGCACAAAGGCCATGCGGCCATCTCTTGGCGGTCTGTTAATCACAATTCCTGCATTTTGTAATCGCTCACATAACGCATAAATATCATCAACAGCAAAGGCCAAGTGACCAAAGTTTCTGCCACCTGTGTATTGTTCTTCATCCCAGTTGTAAGTCAATTCAATCAATGGGGAATTAATGTCTTTATCCTCATCATCAGGCGCGGCCAGAAACACCAAAGTAAACCGACCGGCTTCATGTGACTTTCGAGAAATTTCGACCAGTCCTAATTGCTGACAATAAAATTTCAAAGATTCATCAAGATTGGCCACTCTGACCATGGTATGTAAGTATTTCATCAGTTCATCAATTTTTAATTAACATCGATTATAACGTTTATTATGACATGAATGCTCGTTCACAATATGTTTAATGTTAAAATAGTCATTCCTTACGATTTAAAGCACATGTCATTGTCAACCATTCAAATAGCCAGATACACTTTGAGTTTTGCCTGGATTTATCATGGCTTATTCCCAAAAATTTTAACTATTGCGCCCATTGAAAAGGCCATGACGGCCAGTTTAGGTTTTGGCTATGAACTATCATACCTCATCACAAAAACAGCCGGTGTTGGTGAAATGATATTTGGGCTGATGTTATTCATTTTTTATCGCAATAAGGCTCTGATCTGGCTAAATATTGCTGTGTTATGCTTATTATTGTTTTATGTCGCTATTATACTGCCAACCTTACTGTTTGAGGCTTTTAACCCAGTGACAACCAATTTAATGATGATTGCCCTCAGTAGCATATTGCTTAAGAAGCATCATTCGGTAAAAGAGCACCGAAATCTATAAGCCATCTGATAAAATAGCCAGAACATAATCACGAGGAGGAAATCATGAGTAACAATGTAAAAGCGTCAGGTCAATGCTTATGCGCAGCTGTGACCATATCAGCACAGGCAATGAGTACAGATGTCGGTGCTTGTCACTGCAATATGTGTAGAAAATGGTCAGGCGGGCCATTATTGGCTGTTGATTGTCAAAGCGAAGTAAAGATTACTGGTAAAGAAAACGTCACTGTTTTTGACTCATCAGAGTGGGCAGAGCGCGGATTTTGCAATAAATGTGGAACACACTTGTTTTACCACTTGAAACAGAATGATCAATATATCATTCCTGTGGGATTATTTGGGGATAACAAAGACTTCAACTTTGATCACCAGGTGTTTATAGATGAGAAACCACACTACTATTCGTTTGCAAATAAGACCAAAGACATGACTGGGGAAGAACTATTTGCACAATTCAGTCAGCAATAAATGAAATCAATCTATGTAGCATATGCAATCATCACATATGCTACATAAGACAAAGCTGTTATCTCTCGGCGATAGGTGTAACCGTTCTTGGTCCAACCCCAACATAATCGGCATTCGGACGAATAATCCTATTATTGGCACGTTGCTCCATGACATGCGCCGCCCAACCAGTGATACGAGACATCACAAATATTGGCGTGAACAATGGAGTGGGAATATCCATAAAGTGATAGGCCGATGCGTGGAAAAAATCAGCATTAGGGAAAATTTTCTTTTCATCCCATAGTTTTTTCTCAACTGCGCAACTGACATCATATAAACACTCATCACCAACATCTTCTGATAACTCTTTTGACCACCGTTTGATCAAAGCATTACGTGGGTCAGATGTGGTATAAACCGCGTGACCAAAACCCATGATCAGTTGTTTGGTTGCCAACATTTCATCGATGCCGGCTGTCGCTTCATCTACTGATTTCCATTGTTGTAACATCGCCATCGCCGCTTCGTTTGCACCACCGTGCAAAGGACCACGTAATGCGCCAACCGATGCGGTAACACATGAGTACATATCTGATAAAGTTGAAGCCACAACGCGACCGGTAAATGTTGAAGCATTGAATTCATGTTCCGCATACAAAATCAAAGAGACATCCATGACTTTGGCATGAAGTTCATTGGGCTTTTCGCCACGCAACATGTGTAAAAAGTGGCCACCAATTGAATCGTCATCCAGAGCCGTTTCAATGCGAACCCCTTCATGACTGAATTTGTACCAGTAACAAATGATAGAAGGAAAAGCACCAAGTAACCGATCTGCGGCATCTTGTTGTTGTGAAAAATCTGTTTCAGGCTCTAAATTACCCAACATTGAAGCCCCTGTGCGCATCACATCCATCGGATGTGTGTCTTTAGGGATCATCTCTAAGGTCTTTTTCAATGCTTCAGGTAATGCTCGATTCGCCATGATCTTAGCACTGTATTCATCTAATTGCGCTTGGTTAGGTAACTCGCCATGAAAAATCAAATAAGCTGTTTCATAAAAACTGGCGTTTTCAGCCAAGTCAGCGACATCATAACCATTATAGGTTAAACCAGAGCCTGTCTTACCAACAGTACATAATTTGGTTTCACCAGCTGATTGTCCACGGAGCCCTGCTCCGCCTACTTTTTTCTTTGTATTTTCTGCCATGTTATTCTCTTCTGTGTTTTTATATTTATTTTGTGCAATTGGGCTTTTTATTTTTTTGAAAAAAGCTCATCTAATTTTTGTTCATATTTGTGATATCCGATAAAATCATACATGTCCTCTCTGGGCTGCATAATATCTATCACATTTCTTTGATGCCCATCTCTCAAAATGGCTTCATAGACATTTTGCGCACCTTTATTCATCGCCCTATATGCCGCACAACAATACAAAACAATATCAACATTGTGATCTCCCAGTTCTTTTTGAGAGTACAGTTCAGTTTTTCCAAACTCAGTAATGTTCGCTAAAATTGGCACTTTAACAGCCGCTTTAATTTGCTTATATTGTTCCAGAGATTGCACTGCTTCTGGGAATATCATATCAGCCCCAGCTTCAACATAAGCAACCATTCGCTCAATGGCTGAATCCAGACCTTCAATCGCCAAAGCATCAGTTCGAGCCATAATCACAAAATCATCATCTGTTCTGGCATCGACTGCAGCCTTTACTCTATCCACCATTTCACCTTTAGAAACGACTTCTTTATTAGGACGATGTCCGCAGCGTTTTTCTGCTACTTGATCTTCCATATGCATGGCTGCAGCACCAGCTTTTATAACACTGCGAGTGGTGCGAGCAATATTAAAAGCGCCACCCCAACAAGTATCTACATCAATCAATAAAGGTAAAGAACAGACATCTGTTATTCTTCTTACATCTATTAATACATCTTCCAGTGAACTGATGCCAAGATCTGGCATGCCAAGCGAATTGGCAGCAACACCACCACCTGATAAATAGATCGCTTGATGACCGGTTTTTTCTGCCATCAGTGCTGTTAACGCTGTGATTGTTCCAACCACGCTCAGTGGTTTATTGTTTTCGACGGCCGCTCTGAATAATGCACCGGCTGATTGTATTTTTTTTGTCATATGATTAAACCTTAATGTTTAATTGAAAGCCCAGAGGCCAGCAATCAATCCGAATTGATTGAAAAAGATACAAAATCTATTGTGTAAATACCATGAAGTCCGTTTAACAACACCAAGTCATTAATAGGTGAATGCGCTTAATACTTATTCTTCTTTTGCGGATCGAGCCAAAGCCTCTTATATTATTGTACTAAGAATTTAGCGCGAACATTATAACAAAATATTACTTAAAAGACCATGATGCCAGATGCGAATCTTAGCTGATCATAACAAAGACGCCTCATAAGTATTTTGCATCAATGTTGCAACAGTCATTGGTCCAACGCCACCAGGAACAGGAGAGATCCAGCTGACTTTATCCTTAGTATTGGCAAAATCTACATCACCACAAAGTTTGCCATTGTCCTGACGGTTGATTGCCACATCAACCACCACACAATTTTCAGGAATCCAGTCTGCATTAACGATACCAATTTTCCCGACTGCTACACACAATATATCAGCACAACGCACATGTTCTGCCAAGTTTTCGGTGAAACGATGACATAAAGTAACAGTCGCACCAGCATATAGCATTTCTAACATCAATGGTCGACCAACTATGTTAGAGGCACCAACTATGACGCAGTGTTTGCCCTTTGATGAAATCTGATAATGATGCAACAATGTCATAATACCCCTGGGCGTACAGGGCCTTAATCCTGGTTGACGTAACGCCAAACGTCCTACATTTTCAGCGTGAAACCCATCAACATCTTTGTTGGGGTGAATTCGGTTGGTGACCTCTGTTTCATCAATGTGTTGTGGTAATGGCAGTTGCACCAAAATACCATCAATGGCATCATCTTCATTCAACTCGTCGACCAAATGATACAATTCAGCTGCTGAAGTATTTCTGGTTAAACGAAAGGAATGAGAAGTTATGCCCACTTTTTCGCAGGCTATTTCTTTGTTTCTGACATAAACCTCAGATGCAGGATCGTCACCCATTAAAACAACGGCAATGCTGGGTGCACGGAAACCTTTTTCGAGGCGCTTGGCTATTTTTTTGGCAATGCTTTCTTTGAGTTCATTGGCAACCGATTTACCGTCTAATATTTGTGCCGTCATCTTTTTCTTACCACATATTTCTTGGTTAATGTTATCATGACATTTTAACATTAACCGTTGGGTTTTCATAACTTTGCCAATCATGAATAACAAAATAGCCATTAAAGCCAAAGCATTTGATCGTTTGATCAACCACCTAGATAAGCGTAAAGATGTACAAAATATTGACCTGATGATTCTGGCAGATTTCTGCAGAAACTGCTTATCAAACTGGATGGTTGATGCTGCAGCAGAGCTGGACACAGAACTTTCAAAAGACGATGCCAGAAAAATGGTTTATAAAATGACTTACCAAGAATGGAAAAATAATCACCAGTTACCAGCCAGTGAAGAAAAATTAGCGTTGCTTAAACAAGCAAAAAAAGGCTAAAGACCTCATTGAAATAACTCACTCCAATGAGGCCTCATCGGTTCATTCTTCGCTGATCTCTAATAAATCTGTGTTACCACCTACAGCAGCGGTATTGTTGGTGATGGTTTTCTCGGTAATAAAACTTTCCAAATAATTGGGACCACCCGCCTTAGGGCCAGTGCCTGACAAGCCCATTCCACCAAAGGGATGTACGCCAACCACAGCGCCAATGGTTGTGCGATTGATGTAACAGTTGCCAACACGTATTTTTGTGGCAATGTATTCAATGGTATCATTGATTCGTGAATGCACCCCAAATGTCAAGCCAAAGCCCGTATTATTGATCTCATCAATGACAGCATCCAATTCTTCTGCTTTGTACCTAATCACATGTAAAAAGGGCCCAAAGACCTCTTTGGATAATAATGACAATGAGTCAATTTCAAAAGCGTGTGGTGCAAAATAATACCCTTGACACGCTTCTGGCACTTGCAGTGCTTTAATCAATCGACCATGATCTTGCACATATTGTACATGTGCCTGCAATGTATTCAAGGCAGCTTGATCGATCAATGGCCCAACATCTGAAGCGTAATTTTCTGGATGAGCAATGGTCATTTGATCCATGGCCCCTGCCAGCATTTTTAACACATTATCAGCAATATCCTGCTGTATATACAATACCCTTAATGCAGAACACCTTTGTCCAGCACTGACAAAAGCCGAAGCAATAACATCTTTTACCAATTGTTCAGGCAATGCAGATGAATCAGCGATCATGCAATTTTGCCCACCAGTCTCCGCCACCAGAGTGGCAATTGGTGCGTTTTCTCTATTGGCCAAATTTTTGTTAATCACCTGAGCAGTTTGTGTTGATCCAGTAAAAATCACACCTGTTGTCAAAGGCGATTGACACAAAGCATTTCCAATAACACTTCCAGGACCTGGCACAAACTGAAATACACTCTGCGGCACGCCAGCTTGATGAATCAATGTTGCCAAATAATAACCGATGATGGCAGTTTGATCTGCAGGCTTGGCAATCACACAATTACCAGTCACTAAAGCCGCGACAATTTGTCCGACATAAATCGCAGCAGGAAAATTCCAAGGGCTGATACAAACGAAGATGCCTTTACCTTGCAACATTAAAAAGTTACTTTCTCCAGTCGGCCCAGGCATTTTAATCGGTTGTGCCATTTTTTGTTCAGCATGTTGCGCATAATAACGACAAAAATCAATGGCTTCCTTAATTTCTGAAACACTGTCATCCAAACTTTTACCCGCTTCATGTCGCAATAGATGCATGATTCTGTTTTGATGAGACTGGATTAAATCGCCCACTTTATTGATCATCGCTGCCCGCTCACTGACGGGTTTGATGTTCCATTCAATAAAAGCCTTTTGTGCATTTTCCAAAGCCAATTCAGCATCTTTCGCATCGGCGACAATACTATGGCCAACCACAAAATCGAGATCTGCGGGTGAACAAACATCCTTGGCTTTCGACGCACCGCTATAACCGGGTATCAATGGTGTGGCAGTTAACTTTTCTTGCTTTAATGGATGTAACTCTGCTTCAAGTTTTTGAAGTGTTGCTACATCTGCCAAATTAATACCATCTGAATTAAGGCGTTGAGGTTGAAAAATGTCGCGCGGTAAGGGAATACTGGGATGACGATGATGATCCACATGTGACCTCACTTTTGCAATTGGATCTTGTGTGATGTCATCAATGCCAAGTTCTAAATCCACCAAACGATTCACAAAAGAAGTATTGGCACCATTTTCTAACAACCTTCTGACCAAATAGGGCAATAAATCCTCATGAGAACCAACCGGTGCATATACCCGACAAGGCACATTAAGCCCTTTTGGATTAATGCTTTGTTCATGTAATGTTTGTCCCATGCCGTGCAAACGTTGAAACTCATAACCCAAATTATCTTTGGCCATAATCCGTACCGCAGCGACCGTATTGGCATTATGCGTGGCAAATTGTGGGTAAAATTTATCTCGATTTGATAACAACTTTCTCGCACATGCCAGATATGAAATATCCGTATTAACTTTACGAGTAAAAACTGGATAATCCTGTAATCCCAACTCTTGTGAACGCTTAATCTCAGTATCCCAATAGGCTCCTTTAACCAACCGCAACGGTATTTTTCGCCCGTGTTGCTCAACTAAATCAGTCAAGAAGTCAATGACAAAGACAGCACGCTTTTGAAAAGCTTGCACCACCAATCCAAATCCTTCATAACCAGCAATATTACTTTTACTATAAATTTGTTCAAAAACCATCAAAGACAATTCCAACCTATCCGCTTCTTCAGCATCAACGGTCACAGCAACATTTAAAGAACTGGCCAGGTCAACTATCTTTTGCACGCTGGGAACCAATTCAGCCATAACGCGATTGACATTGGCAATTTCATAGCGTGGGTGCAAAGCAGATAGTTTGATAGAAATAGAAGCCGCATCTTCAATGTTATTTTTTTCATTGGCTTTAGCAATGGCTTGTATGGCCCGGAGATAAGCAGCCAGATACCTATCAGCATCAGCTTGAGTTAAGGCCGCCTCACCAAGCATGTCATAAGAGAACCGATAAAATCGATGCTTCTTGGTTTGTGCCCTTTTCAACGCGTCTTTAATCGTCTGACCCATGACAAACTGTCTGCCCATGACCTTCATGGCTTGATAAACACCTGTACGTACAACAGGCTCGCCTGTTTTATTGATCAGTTTATCAAGAACTTTAGAAAACCCCCTTTTATTCTCATCAACATGAATGATCTTACCTGTTAACATTAAACCCCATGTCGAAGCATTAACAAACATGGAATCACTTTTGCCCATGTGAGATTTCCAATCTGCCTCCAAAAGCTTGTCCTTGATTAATTTTTCAGCTGTGCTTTTATCTGGTATGCGCAACAGAGCCTCAGCCATACACATGAGTACTATTCCTTCTTTAGAAGAAAGATCATACTCTTTCATAAATGCATCAACGCCATCCATTTCGTCAATTTTAGATCTGACACTTTTTACCAAACTAACAGCCAATTGCTTGATCTCTTTTCGCATTACTGCACCAACATCAGCCTCTTCAATCAACTGATTGATTAAAACATCTTCATCTATTAAAAAGTTTTGCGAAAGCCCAGTTGCTTGTATATTTTTTTCTGTAGAGAATTGATTCACTATATCCACACCCAATTAAAAACGTAATTTATGAATTATAGGATGCATCCTATAATTAATCAATGACTTGCCCTCCTGTGGCATCATGGTTTTCAGATATGATGTTTTGACTTGTCCTAGATCATATTTAATTCCTTTTTAATACTTAACCCGAATATTTCATCACACCGGTAAAAAGCCGACTTTTCCAATGAAAAACATGGGGTTATAAGAAATTTAAAAAAGTGCATTTTGTACCTGAATGGTTTTAAGACAAAAATGGCTGCATATCTTGAAGGAAATAACCTTTAAGCCATGAATAAGGCTAAAAAGTGATATTCCGACAACCTATTTTGCCATTTTCACCCTAAAATCCATTCTACAATGAAAGATGCGGGTTAAATTTGATAAAGAATCAAATTATTCAAGATAACATCAATACCAATATACTAACACCAGCGAGAACCCTACTGACATCATGTCAAAACTGCTCTGATTAGCTAAAAATGAATTTATTGATCTCAATCCTTGCAAAATGTATCGCCCAAGATTTTTAACAAAAGTCTATGAATAAAACATAAAAAACACCAATCAATGTGACTATTGCAATCGGCTCATGATAAAATGGCGCGATTCAGCCTGAATAAATTAACAATGAGTTGGTCCATGGCCCACTCAAAGGGAATCAAGCCCCTTTTTTGATGAATGAAAATTCAAGCTTGAACAAAGAATTTTTTTGAGGGTATAAAATCAATGAAAAAAACAACGAAGACTTATAAATTAAGTCATAGTAGCTTGTTATTGGCTATTTTTAGTCTATTCGCTTTCAATTCTGCCCACGCAGAATATGGTTTAAATTTAACCAAAGGTGTCACTCAATTCAGTGAAGAGGTTTATGGTTTACACATGACCGTTTTTTGGGTATGTGTGGTAATAGCCATTCTGGTTTTTGGTGCCATGATATACTCCATGTTTGCCCACAGAAAATCAAAAGGAGTAACAGCAGAACAGTTTTCTCATAGCACTAAAGCAGAGATCATTTGGACGGTTGTACCAATCATTATTCTTATCGTTATCGCCTTTCCATCAACTGAAGCGTTGCTAAAGATGGAAGCACCCACCAATGATAACAACGAAAAAATATCCATGGAGATGACCATTAAAGTAACTGGTTATCAATGGAAATGGAAATACGATTACTTAGATGAAGGCATTTCTTTTCTCAGCACTTTAGATCCAAAGAGCAATATTGCCAGACAAGTTGGTTCTAACATTGACCCAAACACAGTTGACAACTACTTACTGGATGTTGATAAACCCTTGGTCATCCCAGCCAATACCAATATCAGGGTTTTACTAACTGCCGATGATGTTATTCATTCATGGTGGGTACCGGAATTTGGATGGAAAAGAGACGCCATTCCTGGATATGTTAATGAAGCTTGGACAAATGTGAAAAAACCTGGTACTTACAGAGGCCAATGTGCTGAACTTTGTGGAAAAGACCATGGTTTCATGCCAATTGTTGTCATTGTTAAGACAAAAGCAGAATATGCCCAATGGGTTGAAGAACAAAAAACTGCTCAAATGGCCGACGAAATAAACAATGACAAATTATGGGCACAAAATGATTTAATCAACAAAGGTAAAACCATTTATGAAGCACAGTGCATTTCATGTCACCAATCATCCGGTCAAGGCTTGGCCAATACATTCCCTGCATTAAATGGCAGTGATGTTGTTAATGGACCAATAGAAGAGCAGATCAAAACAGTGGTATTTGGCAAGAAAGGTACTGCAATGAAAGGCTTTGGTAATACATTGTCTGAAAGCGAAATTGCCGCAGCAATCACATATACCAGAAATGCGTGGTCAAACACAGCCAAAGATCTGGTTCAGCCAAAAGATGTTAAAAGAATAAAGAATAGTTGAGGTTACAATAATGAGTCACGCAGCAGTTGCTTCACATGATCATCACGATCATGACCACAAACCCAAAGGATTTGTGAAACGTTGGTTGATGACAACCAACCACAAAGATATAGGCACACTATATCTTGTTTTTTCATTGGCCATGTTCATCTTAGGTGGTGCACTGGCAATGATCATCAGACTGGAATTATTCCAGCCTGGCTTACAATTTGTTCAACCTGACTTCTTTAATCAGTTAACCACCATGCATGCATTGATCATGGTTTTTGGTGCAGTCATGCCAGCATTTGTGGGCTTTGCTAACTGGATGATACCGATTATGATTGGCGCACCAGATATGGCTTTGCCACGTATGAACAACTGGTCTTTCTGGATCTTACCTTTTGCATTTACCATGCTGGTCTCTACATTCTTTATGGATGGCGGTGCACCCGCGGCTGGTTGGACCTTATACCCACCTCTTGTTCTTCAGGGCGGTAAAAATTTAGCCTTTGCGGTATTTTCAATCCACATGTTGGGTATTTCTTCAATCATGGGTGCAATTAATGTCATTGCCACCATCATGAACATGAGAGCTCCTAACATGGGTTATTTAAAAATGCCTTTGTTTGTTTGGACATGGCTGATCACAGCGTTTTTATTGATTGCTGTTATGCCTGTATTTGCCGGCGCAGTAACCATGTTATTAACTGACCATTACTTTGGCACCAGCTTCTTTAATGCAGCAGGTGGTGGTGATCCAGTTTTATTCCAACACATTTTCTGGTTCTTTGGCCATCCTGAAGTTTACATCATGATTTTGCCATCATTTGGTATTGTTTCAGAAATATTGCCAACATTCTCGCGCAAACCATTATTTGGTTATGTATCGATGGTCTATGCTACAGCTGGTATTGCCTTCTTATCGTTCATCGTATGGGCACATCACATGTTTTCTGTCGGTATGCCATTGGGCGGTGAGTTGTATTTCATGTATGCCACCTTCCTTATTTCGATACCTACGGGCGTTAAGGTATTTAACTGGGTATCAACCATGTGGAAAGGCGCCATGACCTTTGAAACGCCAATGTTATGGGCCATTGCATTCATTATATTATTCACCATCGGTGGATTCTCAGGTTTGATGCTGGCCGTTGCACCAGCAGATTTTCAATACCATGATACCTATTTTGTGGTTGCTCACTTCCATTATGTATTGGTCACAGGTGCAGTTTTTGCCATCATTGGTGGTGTGTATTACTGGATCCCGAAATGGTCTGGCAATATGTATTCAGAGCGTTTGGGCAAAATACACTTTTGGTGGTCAACCATTTCTGTTAATGTCTTGTTCTTCCCGCAGCATTTCTTAGGGCTTGCCGGTATGCCAAGACGGATTCCAGATTATTCAACACAATTTGCTGAATTCAATATGTGGTCTAGTATCGGTGGATTTGCCTTTGGCCTTGCACAAATTTTCTTTGTCATCATTGTCTATAGAACGATTAAAGGTAAAGGCACTGTCAAAGCAACAGACAGAGTATGGGAAGGTGCTAAAGGTTTAGAATGGTTTATTCCATCTCCAGCTCCACATCATACATTCCAAGATGGGGAACCAGTGAAAGATGAGCAATTGGCTCACGTACCACATTAATTGATCATGAACGATATCGAAAAAAGAAGAAAAGCAGCCCGTCGCACCGCGATTGGGCTGTTAGTCTTTGCCATTGGTATTTTTACGGCTTTTTATCTATTAAACATACACTGACATAACATGAATAAAACCGTACTTAAAACCAGTTTAATTGCCGTAATGATGTTTGGCTTTGCTTTTGCCTTAATACCTTTATATAACACATTTTGTGAAATTACAGGACTTAATGGAAAAACCAGTGGTCAAGTGGCTGAAGAGATTACCAAAACTCAGGTCATTGATGAGAATCGCTTAGTTACGGTTCAATTTGATGCCAGTGTTAACTCAGCACTCAATTGGGAATTTAGACCCACAGAGTTATCCATGGAAGTCATTCCTGGGAAGCTCTACAAAACCGAATTTTATGCGAAAAATTTATCGCAAAAACCTGTAACAGGCAGGGCAACTTTCAGTGTTACACCTGGTCTTGCATCCTTGTACTTTAACAAAACTGAATGCTTTTGTTTCACAGAACAAGTATTGCAAGCCAATGAAGAAGTATTGATGCCAGTCACTTTTATAGTTGACTCTCAATTAGAAGAAGGCACAAATATCATGACACTGTCCTATACTTTTTATAATTCTGAGGCCTAGTTTCTTATTACAACGCCTCATAACACATTAAACAGTATTAAATTGAAAAAAATGATTAGAAAGAAATTAACGAGACGAGGGTAAAATGTCTAATACAAGTAACGATCAATACTATGTTCCACATCTTGCACGTTGGCCAATTGTAGGCTCAATTGGCATGACATTGGCAGCCGTTGGTGCAGCTCTTTTTATGAACAGCGAAACAGACTCCACACCTGTACTTATGTACTTAGGCTTTGCTGTCATCATCTTCATGATGTTTGGCTGGTTTGGAGAAGTCATAAAAGAATCTGAAGGCAACATGTATAACCCACAAGTAGATGCATCGTTCAGAATGGGCATGATTTGGTTTATATTTTCTGAAGTCATGTTTTTTGCCAGTTTCTTTGGCGCGCTCTGGTATGTGCGCAACCTTTCTGTGCCATGGCTGGGCGGCGAAGGCACAGGACTATTCACCAATTCTGAGTTATGGTCAGGATATGAGGGCGTTTGGCCAACCAATGGACCAGGCGATGTTGGGGGTCAATTTCAATTAATAGATCCATACCACTTACCAATGATAAACACAATCTTACTGATGGCCAGTTCAATCACATTAACAATAGCTCATCATGCTCTTGTCGATGGCGCAAGGAAGAAAGTGATAGGTTGGCTAATTGCAACCGTTGCATTGGGTGCAATCTTCCTATATTTCCAAGCTGACGAGTACATTGAAGCTTATCAGCATCTAGATCTTACTTTAGAATCTGGTATTTATGGTTCAACATTCTTTATGTTAACCGGTTTTCATGGCATGCATGTTACCTTAGGAGCAATCATGTTAGCCGTAATTACCGTTCGAATGATAAGAGGACACTTTAAGCCAGAAAGCCACTTTGGATTCGAGGCAGTAGCATGGTACTGGCACTTTGTTGATGTAGTTTGGTTAGGTTTGTTTATTTTTGTGTATATAATCTAACACACAAACTGACATATTAAGTAATAGATAACGCCTCATCTTTTGTGATGAGGCGTTTTTTTGTGCTTTAAATTTTATCATTCCTCACTTCAAACAATTACCCTTAAGCCTACAATTCTATCGATGTTACAGCCATCATAATTCAAGAAGTTATTTCATAAATTAATATATATTTATATTCGTACTATTATATTAGTATGTTAACATATCGACACGATGCGGAGAAATACAATGAAACCTTTAAAAACTAGACTGGATATTACATCATAGAATGGAATTTAGGAGAAATGACACTTTATACCAGAATAGTTCTATGAATCGATAATTGCCTTTAATGTAATCCAATTAAATAGACAATATTAAGATGAAGAAAGTGTATTGATATAAAAAAGCCCCAAATTGGGGCTTTTTTATATCTCGAGTTAAGAAAACTAAGAACTCTACTTCTGTGGCAACAATGTATGGGCTTCTAACCAGCCCATCTTCAATGCCAGAAAAATAATAATAAATAAACCAAAACTCGCTGCAACTCTGACCGTTAAAAAACGCACCGTATTTTTACCCTGACCTTTGTCTCTGATCATGTAATACATGGCAAGCGCCAAATTATACATAATAAACAATAAAGCAACGACAATAAAAGTTTTCATTATAATTTCTTACCAATTTCCTGAACAGAATCCTTAGGTGTATCAGCCATTAACCTTTCTTGTCTGAGACCAATTAAATCCGTTACTATTCGAGCGGCTTCCATTAAGATGAAATCACCAGCTGGTTCCGAATCATTCTCTGTGTTACTGAACTCGTCATCTAGATCTGAATCATCCTCGTCTTCTTGGATAGTTTCGGAGTTAAATACGACATTGACAGCTGTAATTAAAGGATCAAGCTCTCCTTGGGTGATGGCAGCTCTTTTATTTTTCCTTTCAATTTTTCGATCTTCCTGTTTCTTTGTTTCAGCTTTTCTGACAGCTTCAGACAATGATACAGATACATCATTTTTCATCTCATTGTAATATTCATAATCTTCTTTGATAAAAGCAAATTCAGGATTTACAGATTCACGCGCATTATAATTGGCTCTAAGGTGTGGAATTTCTTTAGTCAAGTCACCTTGCATATTATAGTTCGAACGCTTAATGCTGCTCCATGGTAAAGCATTTTCATACTCACTCTCACCATAACTGTCTGTACCTGCACGATCTGGAAATTGGATATCTGGAATAACACCACGATTTTGCGTGCTACCACCATTGATTCTAAAGAACTGAGACAAGGTTAATTTTAATTGACCCATTGAATGTTCTTTGCTACTGGCATAATTATCTAAAGGAATCATACTTTGAACTGTTCCTTTACCAAAACTGCGTTCTCCAACCACTACAGCTCTGCCGTAATCTTGTAATGCAGCTGCAAAAATTTCTGATGCAGAAGCTGATGCACGGTTAGTCAGAACCACCATTGGCTTTTCCCAAGCAACGCCCTTATCAGCATCTCTATCTACAGATATACTTCCACGTGAATTTTTTATTTGTACGATAGGGCCTTTATCAATGAATAAACCTGTTAAATCTCTGGCTTCTATCAAAGAACCTCCGCCATTATTTCTTAAGTCCATAACCAAAGCTTCAACATTTTCTTTTTGGAATTTTTTTAAAATTTTTCTGACATCTGATGTAGTACTGCGAAAATCTTTTTCACCACGGGATCTTGCATCAAAATCCAAGTAAAATGCAGGTAAATTAATCACACCCACTTTTGTCATTTTTTTGTTTTCTAAATTAGACTGGACATCTAATATTTGATATTGCGCGGCTTGTTCTTCTAATTTTACTTTGTCTCTTACTATAGATATGACTCTTGGCTTACTGTCTAGTAAATCATTTTCTCCAATGACAGCCAAACGAACCACGGTACCTTTATCTCCACGTATTTTATCCACTACATCGTCTTGACGCCACCCAACCACATCAATCAAAGAACCAGCATCACCTTGACCAACGGCAACAATTCTATCGCCTTTCTTTAAGTTGCCTTCTTTTTCAGCAGGGCCACCTTTTATGACTTTTTGTACGGTAACATAGTCATCAGCCCCTCCCAATAAGGCGCCTATCCCTTGTAAAGATAAACTCATGTTAATCTTGAAATTTTCTGAAATTCTGGGCGCTAAGTAAGAAGTATGAGGCTCTATTAAAGTTGCATAAGCATTTATAAAATACTGAAAAACATCTTCATTGTTTGATTCACTAATGCGCTTTGCGATTCTTTTATATCTTTTAGATAACGTTTCTTTGATTTTATCCTCTTCTTTGCCTGCCAATTTAAGATTCAAAAAATCATTTTTAACCCTTTTACGCCACAAGTCATTCATTTGATCTTCTGTTGTAACCCTAGCCAGTTCTTCCCTATCCCAGATATATTCCTCATCAACACTAAAATCAAAATCTTTATCAAGCAATTTCAAAGCATATTCTGTACGCTCTTGTATCCTTTTCACGTATAGAGTAAAAATTCTGAATGCCATATCAACATCACCTGATTTAATGGCATCATCTACTTCAGTTCTATACACTTGAAACTCTTCAACGTCTTGTTTATAAAAATACACTTTGTTGGCATCAAGAGTATCAATATAATTATCTAATATTTTTGCTGAAAAACTGTCATCTAATTTCACAGGTTTATAATGTAACTGTTCTAATAATCGCACCACCCATCGGCTGGTTTCTTTTTGATAGGGCTCTGGTTTCAAACTGATTTCAGTGGTTTTAGCATTGGCATTTAGGCCAAAAAAGGACAATAATAACAGGCTAAAAAAGAATAAATTGTTTCTCATGGTTAATAACTCTTGAACTTTTTAATATAGATTATGACTAATCATTCGTTAATTAATAATATAGTTTAATATCTTGTTTAACAAGACATCAATATTAAATTGGACAAATAAAAGCCATTAGGGTTTCATTTTGTTATAATTAAACTATTCAGTGCTGATATGCTGTTTTATGTCACCATAATATTGGTGAAGGTCTTGAAAAACAAATAGAAAGCCTTAACTAAAGATTGATTTATCATTCGTTGAAAATAAAGTACGAATGAAGATACTTATTTTTTAATTTCCTTGGAGAAATATTTTATGAAAAGAACTGTTACTGGTTTAATGGTGGGAACAATCATGGCCACCTCAACAACTTTTGCAGGCAATTTGGATACCGACAGTCAAAAAACCAACTATATGATTGGTTCAGATGTTGGTAATTACATCCTAAAAAGTGGTTTAGAGTTTGATAGCGATGCTTTTATGCAAGGCATTAACGATGCTGCAAATGGTAAAGACTCTCAACTATCTCCAGAGGTTATTGGTCAATTACGTAAAAAATTACAAGATGAGCAAAGAGCCGCTCAAGAAGAACAACGCAAAGAAATGATGGCTAAGTTAGAAGCTGATAAGGTGAAAAACTTAGAAGCTGGCAAAGTTTTTATGGCAAAAAAAGCCAAAGATTCTGGTGTTAAATCAACCGAGTCAGGTATTTTATATGAAGTTGTTAAACAAGGCGATGGTCCAAAGCCTGCTTCTGCTAATGCCACAGTTGAAGTTCATTATACAGGTACTTTGATTGATGGATCTAAATTTGATAGCTCTCTTGATCGCGGAGAACCAGCAGTTTTTGCATTGAATCAAGTGATCAAAGGCTGGACAGAAGGCCTTCAGTTAATGAATACTGGCTCTAAATACCGTTTTTATATTCCACCTGAGTTAGCCTATGGTTCTGATGCTCGTCCTGGTAGTCCAATCGGCCCTAATAGCACTTTAATATTTGATGTTGAATTGATCGGCATTAAAGCTGCAGCTGAATAATTTACCGTTATTGATGATCAAAAAAACCAGCAAATTTGCTGGTTTTTTTATGTTTTCTTAATCACATTTGATGATGTTATGTTTCAAAAGTTCATTGATCAATTCATCAACGTCTTTTTCTGCCTCAAGATGATTAACCATAAAGTTTTCAGTAATTTTTTCAATAATATCAGCCCTTAAAAGACCGTCTGCAATCGACTGAAAAATAACCACTGACGTTTCATTCAACTCAAAGTATAATCCTGTTTCAGGTTCCAGCAATAAAATATGGTTATCTGAAGCAGGCGTTTGTAAAATTTTCTGATTCACTTGATACATAAGAAAGAATTCTTACAGCTATCCTCTCTTATGTCAACAAGAATTATAGATAAAAATATTTTATCACTGCTAAATGATTGATTTATACACACCTTTTTTGTGTCAAGAATTATTTTCATTTTTTATTTGAAAATAAATTATGCATATAAAAACACTAGTTACCTATCTTATTGATATTAAAGCGCTTTATTAAAATGGTTAAATTGTGATCAAAATGATGAAACCTCCATTAAATACAGGCATTTCAGAGCCATTAATAACAGTTATACACAGGAAATGTGGATAACTTAAAATGACTTAAATTACAAAAAGTTATCATGTTTTCTCAAGAAATGAAATAAACACATTATGCTAAATGACTGTCTTGTACTGACAAATAAAAACTGTTATTATTTTAGCAATTATTCAGCATATCCATATGTCAAAAAATGATGTAAAAACCATACAGGTCGTTTTACCAATACCATTTGCTAATAGCCTTACCTATCTGGTTCCCAAACATTTATACTCACACCCTTTTATCACTGGTATGCGTGTACTGGTTCCTTTTAGGCAAAAAAAATTGGTGGCGATAGTCGTAAATAAACCATCACAAATTTATTCAAAAAATTTAAAACCAATTATCTCAGTATATGAAGACACGCCATTTCTGCCTGAAAACCTTATGGCATTCCTTTATCAGGTACATCGATATTATTTGCAACCTCTTGGCGAAGTTATTTTTACTGCGGTACCCAAATGGTATAAAAACAGCAGCAACCCACCACTCCCTCAAGAAACATGGTGGCAAATCAACACACAAATTAATAATGAGAAAGCATTAGCAAGCCTTAAAAGTAAAAAACAAGTCAATATCTATCGGTATTTACTGGACAATGGTCCATTGCAAAGCCGTTCAATGACACATATTGAACTCAGCGCATCAGCACAATGCAGAGCCTTATTGAAAAAAGATTTATTGGTCAAATCTGAGTTGTGCTTTGTTGATGCAGACCCACCAAAAAACCCAGACTTTATACTTACCAAAGACCAGCAAAAAGCCTATAATGACATTGCAGAAAATCAAGGTTTTAACACTTACTTACTGGATGGAATTACAGGCTCTGGTAAAACAGAAGTCTACATAAGACTGGTGAAGGAAATTGTAAAATCAGGACAACAAGCATTGATACTTGTCCCTGAAATTGGCTTAACGCCACAACTTTTTCATGAATTTACCAAAAGAATCCATGGGCGTGTATCAGTATTTCATTCAGGGTTGACGGCAGCAGCCCGAGCCCGAGCATGGATAAAGGCCAAGTCTGGTGAAATTGATGTCATAGTTGCCACACGTTCAGGAATATTTACACCGTTCACAAACCTTGGCATTGTCATTGTTGATGAAGAACATGATTTAAGTTTTAAACAACAAGATGGCTTTAGATATTCAGCCAGAGATTTAGCTGTAATGCGGGGTAAAATGCTCAATATTCCGGTCATATTAGGATCAGCAACACCATCTTTGGAAACTTTCAATAATGCCAATAACAAAAAATACCAATGGCTCAAACTCAGGCAAAGAACCAATAAGCAGGCCCTTCCTGCAATCAGAGTGTTTGATGTTCGTCAGCATAAAATGCATCATGGCCTATCGAAAAAAGTTTTGTTATCAATTGAAGAAGAAATCAATAAAGATAATCAAGTGCTGGTTTTTTTAAATCGACGCGGCTGGTCCCCAAAAATCAATTGCCAAGACTGTGGTTGGGTCGCTCAATGTGATGAGTGTGATACATATTTAACCTATCATAAACACATGAACAGGCTGCGATGCCACCACTGTGAACGTCTATATAGTCTACCAGAATTTTGCCCAGATTGCGGCTCTCAAAAAGTTGAAACCATGGGCACAGGCACTGAAAAAATACACCATGGACTCGAAACTGCATTAAAAAACACCACTGTTATTCGGGTTGATCGCGATACAGTAAAAACCGCTAATCAGTGGCAAAAAACCATTGATAATATCAAAACAGGTATACCATGTGTGATGGTAGGTACACAGATGTTGTCAAAAGGACACGACTTCCCTAATTTGACATTGGTGGTTATCGTCAATGTTGATAACAGTTTCTTTTCACTGGACTTTAGGGCCACAGAACATTTATCACAATTGATGATTCAAGTTTCAGGCAGAGCGGGAAGAAAACACAAAACAGGACAAGTCATCATTCAAACCCAATGTCCTGAACACAGCTTCTTCCAGTTATTACTGGGTAAAAGTTATCAAGATTACGCCATGCATGAACTGCAGCAACGTCAAGAAATTGGTTTTCCGCCGGGCAGCTATATGGCGATCATCCGTGCTCGGTCAAAAAATGAAAAAGATGTTAATGAGTTCTGTGAAGAAATCTTAAGGACAGCACCAGAACATGAGAGTGTCAATATTATGGGCCCAATACCAGCTCCCATTTATAAGAAAATGAGCCAATATCACATGCAACTGATATTTAACGGCAATCATCGACAAATATTGCACCATTGTTTGCAAAGCATTACAGAAAAGATCAGAAGCAGTAAAACAACCAGCAATATCATTTGGAGCCTTGATTTAGATCCAATTAATCTCAGCTAGCCCAATTGTTAAAATCATTTTTTATTTCATTTAACAGCAGCCTGAGGCACTCCTTTAGGTATGGCATCCAACAAACGTTGTGTGTAGGCTTGTTGAGGATTCTCGTATATATTTTTAGCGGTATCCAGCTCGATTATTTTGCCCTTATTCATCACGCCCACTCTATCAGAAATATAATTCACCACAGATAAGTCATGTGAAATAAAAATATAAGTAAGACCCAATTCTTGTTGTAAATCCTGCAAAAGGTTCAACACCTGAGCTTGGACAGAAACATCCAGTGCTGATACTGACTCATCACAAATGATGAATTCAGGTTCAATACCAATGGCTCTGGCTATACATATTCTTTGTCTTTGCCCTCCAGAAAACTCGTGAGGATACCTGTTCAAATGTTGTGATTTAAGTCCAACTTTCAACAAAAGTTGTTCTGCACGCTCTAAACGGTCTCTTTTATTCTCACCAAAATCATGAATCGTCATGGGTTCGGTGATGATATCTCCAATGGTCATTCGAGGATTCAAAGACGAATAAGGGTCTTGAAAAATAATTTGCATGCGTGATCGCAATGCGCGCATCGACTCTTTATCCTGACTCATCACGTCAATGCCATCAAAAATAACTTGGCCATCAGTGGCTTTTTGTAGGCGCAATATGGTCCGCCCCAAAGTGGTTTTTCCACATCCAGATTCACCCACCAGTCCCAATGTCTCACCTTTATGTACAACAAAGCTGACATCATCAACGGCCTTAACATGATTACGAACCCGGCCCAATAAGCCGCTTTTTACAGGAAACCATGTTTTTAAATTATTGACTTCTAATAATACTGGATGTCTGTCTATATCAGATTTATCGGGTTTAACCATCGGCTCAAATTTTTCAGCTTGCACGTGCTTTTCTCGACCGTCTTCATGCATATAATCCGATACGGTTAATAACCTTTTTGGATTGCCTTCTAAAAGCGGTCTACAGGCAATCAGTCCTTTGGTGTATGGGTGCTGTGGCTGTTTGAAAATATTGTGTACATGATTCTTTTCTACGATATCAGAACGGTACATGACCACAACATCATCTGCCAAATCGGCAATAACACCCAAGTCATGAGTGATGAATAACATGCCCATATTATATTTTTGTTGTAATTCCAGCATCAGCTCCAAAACTTGTTTCTGGATTGTCACATCAAGTGCTGTTGTTGGCTCATCAGCAATCAATAAGTCTGGCTCACATGCAATAGCCATGGCTATCATCACACGTTGCTTTTGCCCGCCAGACATTTCATGTGGATAGGCTTTGATTTTATTTTTTGGGTCAGGAATACCCACTTGATCTAACAAGTCAATGGCATAGTTCCATGCTTGTTTTCGTGTCATACCTTTGTGCAATCTTAAAACTTCTGCGACCTGTGAACCAATCCTAAAAACAGGATTTAAGGCAGTCATTGGCTCTTGAAAGATCATAGAAATACGATTGCCACGGATTTGACGCATGTATTTTTCACTTTTATTCAGCAAATCATCCCCATGAAAAAGAATACGACCTGAACTGATTTCACCCGGAGGCATTGGAATTAAACCCATGGTCGCCAGTGAAGTAACACTTTTACCAGAGCCAGATTCACCAACCAATCCTATGGTTTTACCTCGAGGAATATCAAAAGAAACATTATTTACTGCCGTAATGATTTCTTCTTGTGTATGAAATTTAACTGTTAAATTTTGGATGCTTAATAAAGGATCGTTTTGCTTGTCGTTCATATTTTTCCTGTGTTACTAAAACAATTCAAACAATTGAATGCGATGTGGACCATGACCAAGCACAACTATAATGTAATTATCGTAAGCACGCAAGTTCATTTTAAGATGAGACCTAACTCGAATATTTTATCAAATCGATAGGAATACAAAAATATGCACACAATGACCTGATACATTTTACCCACTTCTTGGATCCATGGCATCACGAAGCCCATCACCAATGAAGTTAAAACACAATAACGCCAATGCCAGAAAACCTGCTGGAAACAATAAAGACCACGCCGCAATTTCCATGTCAAGAGCCCCCTCATTAACCAAAGCCCCCCATGATGTGTGTGGTTCTTGAATGCCCAAACCCAAAAAACTCAGAAATGATTCAATCAAAATAACTTGTGGTATGGTTAAAGTGACATAAACCACAACAACCCCCATCAAATTTGGCACAATATGCTTAATAATTATCCTTGATGTACTGGCACCTGCAGCTACTGCGGCTTCAACAAAGGCTTTGTTTTTCAAGCTCAAAGTCTGACCACGAACAATCCGCGCCATATCAAGCCACATATAACAACCAATTGCAGCAAATAAGATGTATAAATTCTGGCCAAAAACCACCATCAACATGATCATCAGAAACATAAATGGTAACGCATAAAGCGCATCAACTAAGCGCATCATCAATTCATCGGTTTTACCACCGATGTATCCTGCAATTGAACCATAACTGACACCTATAAAAACACTCACAATTGTCGCAATAACACCAACCAACAATGAAATTCTTCCGCCATATAATGTACGCACAAATAAATCTCTTCCCATTGCATCTGTCCCAAAATAATGGGCATTTGACATATCAGGTGCAACAGACATATTTTCCCAATCTATGAAATCAATCGCATACGGAGAAAACCATGGACCAATGATTATTGCTAAAACCATTAACAATAATAACAACAGGCTAATGAGTGCCAAACGGTGGGCTGTGAATCTTGACCACACATCATGCCACAAACTTTTGCCTTTATTGTCCCGATTTATTTGGAGTCCTTGTTGTATCATCTTATTTTTATAGGTATTCATGATCAATTATCTAACCGAATACTTGGATCCAAAACAGCATAAAGAACATCAACGATCAAGTTAAAAACAATAATTAAAACGCCAATGAACAAGATGACACCCATGACCAGGGTATAGTCACGATTTAACGCCCCATAAACAAAATACCTTCCCAGCCCAGGAACTGCAAAAATTTTCTCTATGACCACTGAACCTGTCACAATTCCTGCTGCAGCCGGCCCTAAATATGAAATAACTGGGATTAAGGAAGGTTTCAAAGCATGTCTAATAACGACTTGAGAGAAAGACAAACCCTTGGCTGTGGCAGTTCGAATAAAATCACTGTGCAATATTTCAATCATAGAACTGCGCATCAATCTGGCTATATTTGCGATATACCTTAATGACAAAGCAAACACCGGCAATACCAAATAACGCCATTGCCCATCTCCCCAGCCCCCAGCAGGTAAAAAATCATGATAGACCGCACAGTATAAGATTAACAATGGTGCAATCACGAAATTTGGCAGCGATATGCCCATCATTGTAGTAGACATTAGCATATAATCTACCCATGAGTTTTTTCGTACCGCTGCAAATGTTCCTATCACAACCCCACAAAAAACAGCAAAAATCAAAGCCAAACCACCTATGGTCAATGAAATGGGAAAACCTTTAATTATCAATTCATTAACACTGAAATCTTTGTATTGAAATGATGGGCCTAAATCACCTTGTAATAGCTGTCCCAAATAGCGAAAATATTGCTCTATCAACGATTCATCCAGATGGTACTTTGCCCGCAAATTTTTTTCAATAACGGCTGGCAATTGCCTTTCTGAGTCAAATGGCCCACCTGGGGCCATCCTTACCATAAAAAAAGTCATGGTCATCAATAACAAGAGTGTTGGCAATGCCACCAATATGCGTTTGATCAAATACCTAATCATTGTCTAATGGTCATCAAACCCACTTAAGATTAAATCAACACCAAAAACAACCACTTTTTAAGGCTCAACCACAGCGAGGTTTCTTGCCTTTGGCATGAGCTTGCGATGATAAAGTTAAAGCCTTAGGCATATATGCTGAGAGTTTTTTAATTCTGTTTTCTGGATTGGGGTGTGTTGACATAAACTCTGGCGACGCATTGCCACTGGCCGCAGCCATATTTTTCCATAGATTAACACTCATTCTTGGATCAAATCCAGCTTTGGCCATCAAGTCCAAACCGTATTCGTCAGCTTCAGATTCATGGGTACGACTGAAAGGTAAAAGAATGCCAAACTGCGATCCCACTCCCAGTGCTGTCATTAAAACCTTTTGTTGATTCTGATTGGCCATGGTGCTTTTACTGATGGCATCTGTTGCTTGCATCGCCACCTGTAAACCCATTTGTTGTGAAACCCGTTCTGCGCCATGTTTAGCTAAAACATGAGCCACTTCATGGCCCATAACTGTTGCCAATTGATCCTGATTTTCTGCTACTTTTAATAATCCAGTATGAACACCAATTTTACCGCCAGGTAATGCAAATGCATTGGCAGAGTTATCATCAAAAACAACCACTTCCCAATTTTCATTGCGCCATTGATCAGGCAGTTCATTTATGATGGCATTGGCTACACAGTTAACATATCTGGTGGCTTTTGGGTCCTTGGATACTTTTGTCGATGTCTTCATCTTTTGAAATGAGGCCACTCCCATTTGATTCATTTTAGAATCATCAATTAAAATAAACTGCTTTCTTCCTGTTGGCGAAGTTGCACATGCCGATAACAAAACCACAAGGGTTGATATGATCAGTTGATGTTTCATAATCGTCTCGTTTTTTAATTACATTCATTGTAACTGAATCGCCTAAAGAAGTGAGGCAAAAATATTCATGATTAACAATAATTGACATGTCTTTGCATCAAACATGAAAGCTTTTTTCAATAAAAACAAAATATTTAAAAATATATCTACATCCTATCAAACTGTGAAATATGGTATGATTTATATACCAGAATGTATTCTGGTGTATTTTTTAATTAAAAAGAGGGCAGTAATATGGAGAATTTAATTCCGTTAATCATTAATCTTATCAGTGGAGCTGTAGGCGGCAATGTCGCTGGCAAACTATTTAAAAACCTTAACCTTGGCACTTTGTTGAATTCCGTGGCAGGAATCGTAGGCGGCGGACTTGGTGGTCAGTTATTAGGCATGTTAGGTATGAGTGGAGGCGGTTCTATGGACTTAATGGGCATCATTCAAAGTATTGGTGCTGGCGGTGTTGGCGGCGGCGTTGTCATGGCCATAGTTGGCTTTATTAAGAAAGCGATGAAATAAATCTTAAATCCAGTACATAGAGCACAACAAATCAGTGAAATGATTCATGTTGTGCTCTATAGAATGACAAAAAAATTCAGTCGGGATTATTCAATAACACTAAAATCTTGCCAATATATTCATCAATCCTAACATCATTACTACTGTCATAGTCTTCTAACAAATCCATTGCTTCATAACACAGTAAGTTGATTTCATCAAAGCCATAACTGCCGCTTGATCCTGCTAATTTATGTAACATAGCCCCAAGTGATAAGATGTCTTTTGCTTGCCATGCACCTTCTATATCTTTATGCTTTTGTGCAAAAGTAGCCACGTATCTTTTTTTTATGGCTAAAAATTGATCAAACATTAATCTCCCACCCATAATGCAACTTTGGCTTGAGCAGTTTCACCATTACCATCAGTAATTGTATAATAAAACTCTGTATTACCCGTGTAAAACTGTGGCGGCTGATATGTCATCGAACCATCTTCATTGACAGTCAAAGTGCCTGCTAAATTTGAAGTATCAACAGATACAATACTGATTGCATCGCCATCTGGGTCACTGTCATTTTCCAAAGGATTAAATGTCAGAGGTGTGTTCATCATAACCATATACATATCGTCTATGGCCACAGGCGGTTCATTTTCTGGTGGCGGTGGCGGTGGAGGCGGTTCAACAGCTTCTACAGTAACAGTAACAGTTGCAGTGCTTTCTTCACCGTCCTCATCAGAGACAATGTATGTAAAGGTATCAATCCCTTCAAAATTCTCATTGGCCTGATAAGTTATGGTTCCATCTTCATTATTTGATACTGTTCCATTTTGCGGTTGAGAAACATTTTTAACAACTAACACATCTCCATCACTGTCACTGTCATTACTGATGACATCAATGATTAAGAGTTCTGACCCTTCAACTGTAGCAGAATCGTCAACGGCCACTGGAGCGCTGTTTTCAACAGTAACGGTTACCTCAGCTGATGCCTGATCACCATTACCATCATCAATCACATAGGTAAAAGTGTCCGTACCAATAAAACCTTGAGTTGGTGTATAAGTCACTGATGTACCATTGTTTACTACAGTACCATTGGCTGGTTGCATAACATCTACAATGGTGAGATCGTCATTATCTGGATCCGAATCATTATTCAAAATATCAATAAAGTTTGCTGATGAATTACGTAATACTGTCAAGCTGTCATTATCCGCCATCGGTGCTTGATTGAGAAAAACACGATCGCCTAATGTTTCAATTTGCTCTTGCTCCTGGTATTGATAAACATCAACGGTACGCTTATGTTTTGCGGGATTATTCAAAGCCCTAGCTAACCAGGATGGTGCCACTTTAACAGGCTTTTTAACCCATTTTACAGGCACTTCATCTGGCATGATGGTTTCTTCATTGTAATCACTTTCAATGGTTAAGAAACTGATTGCAACCCGTCTATTTTTGGCAATTTCAGGGCCATCATTATCAAAAGCAGGTTCGGCTTCTCCTTTTCCTGAAGAAATGATCAAATTGGCATCTATGCCTTGTGAAATAAAGAAGTTTTCAGCTGCAGCAGCCCTTCTCTCTGAAAGGCTTTGATTGTATTGATCAGTACCAATTGAGCAGGTATGACCAATAATATTAATTTTTGAACCCAGTTTTTGCGATTTAATTTGTTGTACAACGCCTTGAAGGGTATTAATGGTATCCTCTCTCAATACTGAAGAGTCTAGATTAAAGAAAGCCATTGAAGACAAATCAATTTCATTTTGGACAACCACTCTGCGTTGCTCTTTCAGTATCGCTAAGGCCTCTTCATCAACCACTTTAACTTCTTCGAAACGTTCTGTAGGGCGATAAGTTTGACCGAAATCATAGCGATACATTAGGTAGGCTCTTGTATCACTTGAGTCAATTACAAAATCACCATTTTTTTCCACTTGCTCAATGTGTAACGCAACAGAGTGTCCAGTGTTATAAAAGTATTTTTCAAGGTCAAGACTGAGGGTAAATTGATCAGAATCAAAATCACCGACCTCATAATCCAAACCACCGGTTAATCTGAATAGGTGTGAATCAAAATATTTTCCAAGTCTACCACCCAATCCCCAATCATAAGGGTGCTCATAAACACGTGTAATGGTTTCTATGGTTTGGTCCTGGATGAAATCAATGCCACCAATGTTTCCTGTGATTACGTTATTTTCAAAAATCGAAGTATTGCTGATCAATCTTTCATCTGTAATAGCAACGCTACCATAGACATTCCAAAAACGGTCTTTAACTTCTCTTCCACCACCAAAAGTGAACTTTCTATCATTTTCACTGTTCTGATCTAAAGCAAAAAACAATTTATTGACTTTATAACTGTCCCCATTATCAATCAGATCTTGTTCAGATTGTGCGCCTGAAATCCAGTGATAATCAAGCTCCAAACCACCTGCGCCATCTGAAAACCATGCCTGACCCATCCAATTAGAACGGTAAGTGGTATTAAATGACTTTAAAAAGTCACCGATGATTTCGCCTTCATTATTGATGCCTATACCCAAACGCGTTTGATCGCCTGAATAGGCATAATTGATTTGATTCAATTCTCGGGCCTGAGATTGAGTTTCAGATTGAGTCTGAGCAGATGCCCCTCCCACACTGATAATGGCAGTGGCAAGCGTGGATGTAATGACCAGTTTTTTATTCTTTTTTATCATAATTTTGAGCTATAAGTGGCTGTATTACTGGCATTTTAACAAAGAATTAACGTAACTCCGCATTTTTTAGCAATTTGTCACAAATATATACAATATCTTCTTGATTTATTTGCAAATAAAATGGCAGAGCCAAACATTGACTGGCAATAAGCTCTGTATTTTTTAACTTTCCCTGAGTTAATTGACTCTGATAGTAAGGCTGCAAATGGACTGGCGCAAAATATCGCCCGCATTGAATACCATCGTTATTCATGGCCTCATACACACAATCCCTGTCATGATTCAACAAACGTACCACATAAACAAACCATGCTGAGTTGGGCTCATGTTGATCAAAATTCGGACACAGTATTGAATGTTCATAGGGTTTGAGTTGTTGATGATAATATTCAGCAATAATACGACGTTTGTGCATGATATCCTGCAATCTATCCAATTGAGACAATCCTAAGGCTGCATTCACATCACTGAGGCGTGCATTCCAGCCAAACTGTTGTTGATCATAAAGCTCACCATTCATACTTCGTCCATGGTTGCGTAGCAACTCACATGAATGATGAATCTTCTCATCATCAGTCACAATCATGCCGCCTTCGCCTGTGGTGATTTGTTTGTTAGGATAAAAACCAAACACTCCCACATCAGCAAACTTACCAAGCATGGTTTGTTGATAGCGGTTTCCAATCGCCTCACAAGCGTCTTCTATGACTTTTAACTCATGCTTGTGCGCAACTTTCATAATCTCATTGATTGGAGCCGCTTTACCAAAAGCATGGACCACAATAATGGCTTTTGATTTTTCTGTAATATGTGCGCGCAAATCATTGACATCCATTCCATAAGACTCATGTACTATATCAACCATGACAGGTATAGCACCAACAGCAACAATACTGTTAACCGTTGCTGGCACAGTAAATGATACAGTAATCACTTCATCGCCAGGCTTTACACCCAAAGCTTGTAGAGCAATAATCAACCCTGCCGTACCAGAACTGACTGCACAGGCGTAATGGTTGCCTGTTAACTGACAAAATTTTTGTTCAAATTTTGATACAACTGGCCCCCGTGATAAATGCTGTGATCTCAGCACTTTAGTCACCGCTTCAATGTCTTTATCAATTATCTGAGGCTGCGCAAGAGGATACTTTTTCATAGCATATTTTTCTTAAATAGCAGGTTTTCATTGATTTCAACTGTACTCAAAACATCTGCTATTTTCTCTGCTGCAAACCCCTTTCCATAAGGATTAGATGTATCACTGATGGTCGATTTAAAAGATGCAGACAATCCTTTATCAATGGTCTGTGCTATCACACCTGCATCAGGCTTAACATCTATGATATTTTTGGCCTGCTCTCGCCCTTGTTGACGAATGCCAATATTTATACAAGGCAGTTTCAGTGATGGCGTTTCCATAATGCCACTGGATGAATTGCCCATCATGAGGTCAGCTCGTTTCAATAAACCCCAATAAACCTGAGCAGATAAATTTACATAAATCTGCGCATGTGAGCGTTCACGACAAAATTGTTGTGCTTTTTCCATAATTTGATGTGATCCTGTATCTGCATTTGGAAAACAAAATATTAATTGCTCCTTCCTGTCAGCCAGCGCAGCAAATAGAGAATGTTGTTCAATTGCTGAATCTTTGTACATGGTTACGGGGTGATAGGCAATAACGATCAACTGATTTGATGACTGTATCTGAAATTGCTTTTCAATGGCGTCTCTTTTTGGGATTTGACTTCTGCGCAAATGATCAAGTGAAGGTGCTCCGCTGAGATGAACCCTCCACGGCTCTTCTCCCATTGCCAATACCCTTTGTTGAGCTTTTTGGGTGGGGGTAAAATGTATGTGACTCATTTTTGTTAAGGCATTGCGCACAGCATCATCAATTGCGCCCTCAGAAACATCACCACCTTCAATGTGAGCAATCGGAATCCTCAATGTCAAAGCCACATTGGCTGGAGCCAACATTTCATAACGATCTGCAATAATCAGCAGCATATCAGGGCGCATATCAGCCAGCATGTCTGTTAAGCCTAAAATTGCCAGCCCTAAAGATTTTGCCATCCCTACATCGGTATCAGAACTTATCAGGCATTCAAGGGTTTTGACCTGATTGAAACCATCTTGCTTTATTTGCTGCCATGTTTCCCCATACTCAGGTGACAAATGCGGCCCAAAACATATGATTGTCAAATCTATTGATTCTTTTTCATCCAATAACTTTAACGGCCAGAACAAATGACTGTAATCTGCTCTTGATGAAGTGATTGCCACAATTTTTTTGCACATGCTTACTTATAATTATTCTCAAATAGAGTACAATATATACCGATTTTACAAAAGACAAAACATATATGAAGAATAAAATAACAATTATTAATGGTGACGGCATTGGGCCGGAAATTATGGATGCAACCATTCGTGTACTGGACGCCGTTGGAGCTGGTTTGGAGTACGAACATGTAGATGCTGGCTTAATGGCATTAGAAAAACATGGGAAATTGTTGCCCGAAGACACACTTGAAACCATCGCAAAAAATAAAATCTGCTTAAAAGGGCCATTAACCACTCCCATTGGCAAAGGCTTCAGTTCCATCAATGTCGCTTTGCGTAAACACTTTAAACTGTATGCCAACCTAAGACCAGCCATCACTTTCCCAGGTACAAAAGCCAGATATGATGACATTGACATCATTACTGTCAGAGAAAACACTGAAGGTGCATACAGACAGGAAGGGCAAACCATCAATGATGAGAGAACCACCGCAACATCAGAGATTATCATTACTCGTCAAGCTTGTGAAAAAATCATCCGTTATGCATTTGATATTGCCGTAAAAGCTGACCGTAAGAAAGTCACAGCGGTTCACAAAGCCAACATCATGAAAACCGTATCTGGTTTATTCCTTGAAGTCGCGGAAGAAATTGCAAAAGAATACCCACAAATCGAATTCAACAGTTTGATTGTTGACAACACCTGCATGCAATTGGTGATGAATCCACAACAATTCGACATTATAGTTACAACCAATTTATTTGGTGACATTATTTCTGACCTTTGTGCCGGTCTTATCGGCGGTCTGGGCATGGCGCCAGGTGCCAACATTGGCGAAGACTCAGCCATTTTTGAAGCCGTGCATGGTTCTGCACCAGACATTGCAGGCAAAAAAATCGCAAATCCCACAGCATTGATTTTGGCTGCAGCCTTGATGCTGGAACATATGAACATGCATGACAAAGCCAGCAAAATACGCAATGCCATTCGCGATGTATTAACCCAGAAAGATCGCCTCACAGGAGATCTTGGCGGCTCTGGCAAAACTCAAGAGTTTGCTGACGCCATCATAGAAAGGTTGTAATCAATCCTCAAAGCATTAAAACAATGGGGACCAGACCTTTAACTGGCCCCCATATTACTCTCATCTCACCTGTTGGTTTTACCTGCATTAAACACAATTCATCCTTTTTGTCCTTCAATACTAAAATCGATGCTATTTTTATCCAAAATCCCTTGCACAAAATCAAGCCATTGATCATTGGGCACCCATACCTTCTTCAAACTTTGAAACGCCTCTTTTGGAGCAACTTTCTCATGTATGACTTGATATAGAAAAGTAAATGCTGATGCCCTCATGTTCATTTGACAATGCACCAGAGCTTTCTTACTGTGTTCATTACCAAGCACCTTGCTGAATAATTCAAACTCTTGTTCTGTTGGGTTTTTCCAATTGACAGGAATATTGACATACAATGCACCTGCCTTCGAAACAAGCCCACCTTCATGCAACAAAGACCCTTGCGATTGTGCTGGTGCTAAGTTAATCACTAAATCATAGTCTTCATCCGCAAGAAAAGTCAGTACGTTTTCTGATGGCTGGCCAGCAGTGTGAATTCTTTCACTGACCCTCACAAAATTAAGCACATCCTCTATAGGCTCTTTAACTGGCCCAGTTTTATTACTCTGTGGCGGAATCTGAAAATGTTGATATGATACATTTTCACGATCGAGATTGACCTGAAAAACATCACCATAGTCATGTTCAGATAGGTCTTTTAATTTTTCACCAGTCAACAAAGACACCAATTGCGGTGTTGTATTGCTGTGCCCAATCACCAAAACGTGACCATCAAGAGTTTTTAGTTTTTCTGCAAACTCTGCCAATTGACGCGGATCATAACTTTTTATGGGTAACGAATGTAGTTCTGCGGTCGGTTGTGCTGTTTCTTCGGTACGTAAATATTGTGTTGAATAAACATATGCAACATCTACATGCTCAAGTAAATATGCCAACTGCTTGGCCCTGTCTTTTCCTTCTTTTGTCAATGAGGGGTTATTACCCACCTGTTTTTCTGCATGCCTGGCCAAATAAACGCTATACGAATGGCTTTGTGAAGAAACAAGTGCCATAATTAGCAGTAGAAAAATGCGCATGATAAACTCCAAATGATGTTTAAACTGTTAATTATTGTACCAACTTGCTCATCCTAAGAGTAACAATTTAAGCGATCAAAGCCAATAAATGTACAATAGCTTAAATATTTCATCATAGAATCGAATTTATTTTATCTACCGAGTTGATGAAATATTCGGGTTAGTTCACAGCCGTTCAATTTCTTACCTTTAAAAAACCTTCTTTTTCACTCAAAACAATAAAGCTAAATAGACCGAAAAATCAAACTCTATCTGTCTATAATTGATAATAGAGAACCTGAGCGTCACGAATTTAAAATCAGGTCATATCTATTCAACACTAACAAAACAAAGAGGAAAACATGTCAAACATAACAAAAATACAGGGCTTAAATGCACTTTCACTGACCGCAATAAGCTGCCTGAGTCTGATCAATCTGGCTCAAGCGGATATCTATCCAGGCGATGTTGCTTATTCAAATCTTGTTCAAGAAATATACCATGATATATCAATCAGACAAAATTAACTTAGCTTATGATAACAGTTATGCTAATCGCACAGAATTGTGTCAAAAACTGATTGATCAACACAATAATGAAACACCTGGAGTGGCTACTCAAACCAATGCCAGCTTTATTGGTGAGACCATCAGTCTAAGCGTCTGTCAAAATGCACTGTGGTATTCCAATGGTTACACAAGTAATTCAGACCTTGATGCCTGGTCTGGTCTAATGACAGGTACATGGTATGATGGAGGCGGATTAACATTCAGCGACCCTGCTATGTGGCAATCACCCATTAATTTGCCAACTGGCGACCACATTGGAGATTTAGGCTCTGACGGTATGCCCAGAATTTATGCCTTTCAAGAAGTCATATTCAGCGGCGCAGATCGAACAGGGCAAGCCAAGTACGGTTGGAACCAATCACACCCAGATGTCCAGTATATATGGGGCTGGGATCCAAAAGACAACGATAATGACGGCGGAAATGTTGGCACACATGTGGGTTGGACTTTTGATCAGGGGCCTGCTCAATGTATCATTTGGATCACAAAAAATGAATCCTTTCTCGAATGTGTGAAAAATTTCTGTTCTGGCAAAAGAAGAACCAGCGCAGGATTGTTTGGCATTGGCCAATGGGAAGTCACCCCAATGCGGTCATCTATTCGCACAATCGACTCAATCAGACCGAGCCCCAGACCAATCCCTAGGCCAAGACCATGTAATAACATCAGGCCTGAAAGGTAAAAACTGCCTAGATATGATGTTTTGACTTGTCCATCATAATATCGCGAGGATTATGAAA